>DLHW01000027.1:19018-33372 GCA_002483425.1 Methylococcaceae bacterium UBA7658 | reverse complement strand
CTGATGCAACAACCTTGGCAATTGTACCTGCTGTGGGGTGTCGTCATTGGTGCGGGTTCGGGCGGAACTTCCATGATCATGGGGTCTGCGGTCGTTAATCGCTGGTTCCACAAGCGCCGTGGGCTGGCGTTGGGAATATTGGGCGCGGCGTTTTCGTCCGGGCAATTGATATTTACGCCAGTCCTGATGAAGCTGAATATCCTCGAAGGCTGGCGCACTTCAACCTTGTTCATCGTCGTACTACTGGCTTTGGTGGTACTCCCTTTAGTGATCTGGCTTATGGCCGATACTCCTAGTATAAAGGGTATGCGCCCTTATGGAGCAAACGGGCATACGGAAAAAAGCCTTAGCCCAGACCCAAACCCAATGCGTAAAGCAATGGCTAATCCGCAATTCTGGTTACTAGCCCTAAGTTTTGGCATCTGCGGCCTGACCACGTCGGGTCTGTTCCAGACCCATTTAATCACCCACGGCATCGAACATGGCTTCCCCGAAATGACAATGGCGGTGTCATTGGGTTTGATGGGTGCTACGGATGTCTTTGGCACGATATTGTCCGGCTGGCTCTGTGACCGCGTCGGTAAACGCTGGCCGTTAGCAATTTACTACTTGCTTCGGGGAGCAACCTTACTGCTATTGCCTTATGTCGAATCGACCGGGCAATTGATGGCTTTTTCTGTCGTATATGGGCTTAATTGGTTATCGACCATACCGGCCACATCCGCACTCACCGCCGATTTGTTCGGCAAGCAAAATGTCGGTGTGGTGTTCGGGTGGATATGTTTTGCCCATCAGGTCGGAGCTGCGATAGCGTCTTATGGCGCAGGCTACCTTCACCAAATGGCGGGGAATTACACCCTGGCCTTTATGGTATCTGGCCTGTTTGCCTTTGTCGCAACCGGGCTTGTAGTGTTGATTCGAGAATAAATTATGACAAATACTTCCTTGTATTTGGTGTCGATTGAATGCGACGTATAGCTTCTGATTCACACCGATTGTCGATATTATCCGACGAAGACATTGATGATTTATACGGATTGCCGCGTTTTACTGATGAAGACCGCCATTTATATTTTGGCTTAAGCCTTCCAGAACGCGAAGCCGTGGATGTACATACGCCATCGGTCGCCGCACATCTGATTTTGCAATTAGGCTATTTCAAGGCCAAGCAGCAGTTTTTCAATTATTCGCTGGATAATGCAGGAAATGATCTCCATCATATCCAAGCGAGGTATTTTCCAGGCGTGCGTGAGACATCCCTGAAAATGCCGTCCAGACCTACTCGGTTTTCCCAGCACCAAGCCATACTAAAACTGTTCGACTACCATAATTGCGACAGTGACGCTAAAGACAAGTTGGAGCGCAAGGCTCAACGGGTAGCCATGCTTTCTACCCAACCCCTCTATATCCTGCGTGAATCATTAAAGTATCTGGAGAATCAACGTACCGTTGTCCCTCCGTACACGTTTCTACAGGATATGGTCGGAAAGGTTGTGACTCATGAACGCAACCGGGTCACCCGGCTATTGAGCCACGCGTTAACACCTTTACTTAAAACTCAACTTGATGCTTTATTGACCGCTGATGAGCAAGTATATCGGATCAACGCATTGAAGCGGGAGCCGAAGGATTTCAGCTACAACGAACTACGCCGTGAAGTCGGGCGGCGGAAATTTTTTGAACCATTGTATGAATTCGCCAGAAGTTTTCTAGCTGAAGCAGGTCTTTCCAATGAAAGCGGCAAGTATTACGCTTCGCTGGTAAAGTTCTATACGGTCTACAAACTGCAACGTATGCCGCTGTCCACAACACGTTTGTATCTACTATGCTTTGCCTACCATCGTTTTCGCCAGATTAATGACAACCTGATCGAAGCCTTCATTCATTTGGTCGGCCATTACGCAAAACAAGCCAAACAGTCAGCGTTTGATGCCATGCAACACGTACTTACCGAAGCGGGTGACAACCTAAGTGCGGCGGGTGCTGTACTTGCCCTGTTTGTCGATAGTTCAATACCCGACGAGGCTTCGTTTGCAAGCGTCAAAGAAAAAGCGTTCAACCTGCTTGAACCCGAAAAATTTCCGATTGTGTCCAATTACATGCGTAAAATCGCATTCGACAAGATTGGTTTTGAGTGGGAACACTATGCCAAGTTGTCCCCGACGTTTAAACGTAATTTACGGCAGTTGTTTTCCGACCTGGATTTTGCCGGACGGGTCGAAGATGCGCCGCTATTGGAAGCTATTGTTTTCTTGCAGGACTTGTTAAGGCAAGGCAAATCACCACGGCAAACCAACCCTTCACTTTTCCCCATTAAGATTATTCCCAAAAGTGTGCGGCCTTATTTGTTTTCCAAGATAAAGGGTGAAAAGAAACAGTTAGAGGTGGATCGTTATGAGTTCCTAGTTTATCGGCTGCTAAGCAATGCACTCGAAGCAGGTGATGTTTTTGTAAAGGATAGTCTGGAGTTCCGCCGTTTCGAGGATGATTTGATCAGTGATATTCGCTGGCAGGACAAAGACGCGGTGTTACGTGAGATAGGCTCACCAATCTTGTTGACACCGATCAAAGATACGTTAGCTGCGCTCTATGACGAACTGGAAACTAAATTCGAGACAGTCAACCAGCGCATCAATAATAACCTAAACGAACATATCAAAGTCTCCGGTAAAGCAGGTAAGCGTCGCTGGTCGCTGGTGTACCCCAGTGCGGAAGAACCCGTCAACAATCCATTTTACGGTCAATTGCCTGGGGTTGGTATCGCTGACTTGCTTTGGTTTGTGGCAGGGGGCACTGGGTTTCTTGGGGAGTTCGTCCACGTTCTTGACCGTTATGTCAAAAATGACCCTGATCCTCGAGAGATTCTTGCCTGTCTAGTTGCAATGGGCACCAATATGGGTTTATGGAAAATGGCTGAGGTCTCAGGTCTTGGACATGCCTCGTTGCTAACGACAGCACGTAATTACCTAAGATTGGAAACATTACATGCAGCCAATGATGTTATCAGTAATGAGATTGCGAAATTGCCGGTATTTAATCTTTACAATATTCAAGATACGCTGCATTCAAGCAGCGACGGACAGCGAATGGAAACCCAGATAAATACGGTCAATGCGCGGTTCTCGCCGAAATATTTTGGACTGCAAAAGGGTGTGAGCGCGTATACCTTAGTGGCAAACCATGTTCCTATCAATGCCAAGATTATCGGTACGCATGAACACGAAAGCCATTACGTGTTAGATTTGCTATATAACAATACCTCCGACATCAAACCGGATCGGCATTCTACCGATACGCACGGTACCAACCAAGTCAACTTTTTTTGTTTGTACACTTTCGGCTACCACTATGCCCCTCGCTACCGTGATCTGCACAAGAGAATGGATGGTTTGGTTTGATTCAAACAACCCAGTGAGTATAGTAATTTCCTGATCAAACCGGCAAGAAAGGTTTATGAAAAATTGGTTGTAGATGAATGGCCTACTGTACAGCGTATTATGGCTTCGTTGGCACAAAAGGATGTAACACAGGCCACGATAATCCGTAAACTCGCCAGTTATGCCAGACAAAATAAAACCAAGAAAGCCTTATGGGAGCTTGAAAATATATTTCGCACCTTGTATATACTTGATTTTATAGACTGATAGTGCCGCTATGGTTGCTTACTTTGCTTACCCTGCATATTGGAGCAGGGTAATAAAAGACGAACAAGAGCCATCATTAGGCTGATTTTACAATTTCGGCGGATGGGCAATAATAGCCATTATTAAAGGCATCGTAAAGGCGTTATTTCAAACTCAATGCCTTTCCAGCCATACTTCATAAAATTTCTAATATTGCGATGATCCGTTCCGTCCGGGTTTCCCAGAACATCTTTTTGGTAATAGTCGCCGAATAAGTTTAAAGTTTGCTGTTCGGTCAGTTGATTCAATTTGGCGAAGGCGAGAATTTTGCAGGAACCTTCGTTAACGCCGGGGGCGTTGTTTAAACGATCTTCGTCTAAACCGTTGCTGAAACCGGTTGGTTGATACTCGTAATGTTCGGCAATAATAGACATAGTATCTTGAAAGCTGACCTGGCCGCCGCGTTTTACTCGTTCTAAAAATTGGTTTAAAGCCATGGTTTTTCTTTGCAGTGTTTCAGTTAAATCAACCGTGTTTCATAATGCGGGCTTTTTCCCGCTGCCAGTCGCGGTCTTTCGAGGCGGCGCGTTTGTCGTGCAATTGCTTACCTTTTGCTAGGCCGATTTCCAGTTTGGCGCGACCGTTTTTCCAATACATCGATAGTGGGATACACGTATAGCCTTTGCGTTCGACCGAGCCGAGCAGTTTGTTGAGTTCGTGGCGGTTGAGTAGCAGTTTTTTTTTGCGAATTGCGTCGGGATTAATGTGCGTGGAAGCGGAGAGCAGGGGAGAAATATGCGCGCGCTCCAGCCAAGCTTCGCCGCGCTTGAAGGTGACGTAACTTTCTTTTAGCTGCACTTTGCCTTCCCGCAAGCTTTTGACTTCCCAACCTTCTAGGACAATGCCAGCTTCGAAGCGCTCTTCGATATGGTATTCATGTGTGGCTTGGCGGTTAACAGCAATATTGGCGTTTTGCGCCGGTTTCTTTTTATTGGGCTTTTTATCGGCCATACTCAGTGATAGCGAAATTTTTCCGGTGTCTAAGGTTAAGCTTGCCATTTTACTCGATATGCTAATAATAATGGCTTTTTATTAAGGGCTTATAAGGCGGCTATGACGGAAGAAAAAAGGGTTGATAAGAAATCGCAACACGGAGAATGGTCGTCGCGGGTTGCATTTATATTGGCGGCGACGGGTTCCGCTGTCGGACTCGGCAATATATGGAAATTTCCTTATATTGCCGGCGAGAACGGCGGCGGCGCTTTCGTGATAGTTTATCTGCTTTGCGTACTGATCATTGGGATTCCTTTAATGATGGCGGAAATCATGCTCGGGCGCCGCAGTAAAGAAAACCCTATCCATACGATGGAAATTCTAACCGCCGAAGCTGGCGCAGATAAAAATTGGCATTATCTCGGCTGGATGGGTGTGGCGGCAGGTTTTTTAATTCTCTCTTATTACAGCGTGATTGCCGGTTGGGCCTCGGCTTATGCCGTTAAATCGTTTTTCGGTAGCTTTTCCGGCGCTAGTCCTGACGAAGTCAAAGCGATTTTTAATGATTTCGTCGCCAGCCCTAGGCAATTACTGTTTTGGCATACCACATTTATGTTGGCAACAATGTTGATAGTGGCGAAAGGAATAGAAAAGGGGTTTGAAAAATCGATCGGCCTGTTAATGCCCGGTTTATTCGCATTGATGATTCTGCTAGTAGGCTATGCCATGACGACGGACGGTTACTTTAAAGGGTTGGATTTTTTGTTCAAGCCCGATTTCAGTAAATTGACCGCTAACGCCGCACTGGTGGCTATGGGACAAGCCTTTTTCAGTTTAAGCCTGGGAATGGGCGCGATTATGGTATACGGCGCTTATTTGCCTAAGGATGTCTCGATTGCTAAGTCGTCCATGATTATCGCCGGCGCGGATACGATAGTCGCTTTACTTGCCGGAATTGCTATTTTTCCGATTGTGTTCAGCAACGGTTTGCAACCGAATTCCGGGCCGGGGCTGGTGTTTGAAACTTTACCGATTGCATTCGGCAATATGTTCGGCGGCTGGCTATTCGGTGTGTTATTTTTTATCGCCTTGGTGTTTGCAGCCTTATCGTCTTCGATTTCCTTGATCGAACCGGCAGTCGCTTGGCTGATTGAAAACAAAGGCTTTAGCCGCGAAAAAGCATGTCTCTGGTCGGGGCTGGTAGCGTGGTTGCTTGGTTTCGGCACGGTGTTCTCGTTCAATGTCTGGTCGAGTGTAAAATTGTTTGAGCGTAATTTTTTCGAATTGATCGATTATCTGACAGCTAATTTGATGTTGCCCATCGGCGGGTTTTGCATTGCCGTCTTTGCCGGTTGGATTATGAAACAAGAGCACAGTAAAGAAGAGTTGGATTTACCAGGCGAACACGTGAGCTTTCAGATTTGGAAGTTTCTGGTGTGTTATATCGCGCCTGCCGCCGTGTTTTTGGTATTCCTGAATGTCGTTGGAGTCCTTTAAAGCATGACGCTGATTCAGAAAAGCGCGCTGGTCAAATACTCGGCGCATCAGATGTTTGATCTGGTTAACGATATCGAGGCTTATCCGAAATTTCTGCCTTGGTGCACCGGCAGCAAGATTCTTAAACGCGAAGGGGATTTTGTCGAAGCCGAATTGATGATATCGAAAGGGGGCTTTAAGAAGTCGTTTTCGACCCGAAACACAATAGAGCAGGGCGGCAGAATTACCGTGTCGTTGTTGGACGGGCCGTTCTCTCACCTCGAAGGTGTCTGGGATTTTATGCCGCTACGCGCTGACGCCAGTAAAATATCCCTCGATTTGGAGTTCGAGATGTCGAGCGCCTTGGTCAGTTTAGCCTTCGGCGCGGTGTTCAATCAAATTTGCAATACCATGGTGGCTTCGTTCACCGGACGCGCCAAAGAAGTTTATGGTTGACGAGCCGATTGATCGCAACGGCTTGATCGAGATTGAAGTTGTTTACGCTAAACCGGATGAACAAGCCCTCGTTAAACTAACAGTGCCCGGCGGTAGTATTGTAGAACAAGCGCTTAGTTTGTCCGGATTGCTGGAACGGTTTCCTGAAATTCATCTTAGTGAGCTTAAAACCGGTGTCTTCGGCACAATATGCAAACCGGATCAAATTTTGAGGCAAGGCGACAGGGTAGAGATTTACCGGTCTTTGCTACACGATCCTAAAGATGCAAGACGGCAGCGAGCGCTCAAAAAATGAGGGCAGAGCGCGTGCGTGAATAATCAATAACAGTTTACAGCGATTGCTTAATTTGCGAACCAGTTTCGGCAGGTTTTGCATCCGGATCACGAGTTGGCGAGTCGTCGATATCGTCGAATCCGAGTACGCTCTTAATTTTTTCCCACATCGTCAGTTCGATATCGCGCTTAGGTACGTCAACGGTAGTTTCCGGCGAGGGTTTGGTAACAGGTTCGCTACTGGGCTTAAAGTCACCTTGAATACCGCTAACGAGATTATCTTCGTTAAAAAAGATGGATACTCTTTTTTGTTGCCGGTCTTCGCCGCCCGGTTGATTTGAATAAAGGTAATCCCAGCGTTTTTGATGAAATGTATCGACTAACATAGGCGACCCGAGAATATACAAAACTTGCCGTTCGGTCATATTGGGACGAAGTTGATCCACCATGTCTTGGTCTACGATATTACCTTGTTGAATGTCTATCGTGTAAACGCCGGGTAAATTATTTAAAATATAACTGCATGAGACCAATAACAGACTCATAAAAAGAACACTAATAAAAACCAAGCTTCGCATT
The DNA here is from genome assembly GCA_002483425.1 of Methylococcaceae bacterium UBA7658. GTDB lineage: Bacteria > Pseudomonadota > Gammaproteobacteria > Methylococcales > Methylomonadaceae > Methyloglobulus. The sequence goes on along the minus strand of DLHW01000027.1, from coordinate 25,972 downwards.
TTTCGGGCGAGAATTCCTTAAAATATGTAATCATACAGGATGCTCTTAGATAATACTATAATACGGCTCAGCGTGAACCAGGAAAAAAGGCTACAATGTGCAATTACCATCTTAATCGAATCCCCGTTTGTTGATTGGAGATAACTGTGGAAACTCACGATCTACGGAATGCCGGTCTTAAAGTGACCTTGCCCAGGGTCAAAATTTTGCAAATTCTTGAAAATCAAGCGACCGACAGACATCTAACGGCGGAGCAAGTTTATAAGATATTGCTTAGCGAAGATGAAGACATAGGGCTTGCGACAGTCTATCGTGTTTTAACGCAATTCGAGGCCGCAGGGTTAGTAACACGTCATCATTTTGAAGGCGGCAATTCGGTTTTCGAGTTGTCCGACGGCGATCATCACGATCATATTCTCTGCATTAAGTGCGGGAAAGTCGATGAATTCTCGGATGAGTTTATCGAATCCCAGCAAAAGAAAATTGCCGAACGGCTGGGCTATGATTTAACCGCGCACGGACTTTATCTTTACGGTTTTTGTCCGAAATGCAAAAAATCCTGATTATTATTTTTTTCAGTTTTCATGTTTAAACCTCTTGTTTTTTATATCGGATTGCGTTACACCCGGGCAAAGCGGCGCACCCAATTCATTTCCTTTATAACCTTGACATCCGTTCTCGGTATTGCTTTGGGTGTTACCGCTTTGATTACGGTGTTATCGGTAATGAACGGTTTTGAGGCGGAACTTCGGCAACGAATTCTCGGCATGACCGCGCACACAACGTTAACCGGGCAATTTGGCCAGTTAGAAAATTGGCCGGAGGCGGAGAACCGGGTTAAAAACACCCCCCATGTAGTGGGCACAGCCCCTTTTATTCAAGGCCAAGTCATGATTAATGCGGACCGACGGGTGAGCGGCACTATGCTGAGCGGTGTTATGCCGGAAAGCGAATCTAAAGTTTCCGAAGTTGCCAATCACATGGAGGAGGGGAGTTTAAGCCATTTGGTTCCGGGCGAATATGGAATAGTCTTAGGCGCGGAACTGGCTAAATATTTAGGGACTTTTACCGGCGATAAAATCACGATCATCAGTCCGCAAGTTAATTCGACTCCGGCCGGTATTGTCCCCAGAATGCGGCGGTTTACGGTGATAGGAATCTTTAAAGTCGGGATGTATGAATACGACCGGAACATGGCGCTGATCCACATCGACGATGCCGCTAAATTATTCCGGCTTGAAAACGCCGTTTCCGGCTTACGGATTAAACTCGACGATGTTTTTAATGCGCCGCACATCACTCAACAACTCAGCAATGAACTTGCGAACGATTATGTCGTCAGCGACTGGACGATGGCGCACGAAAACTTTTTCAAAGCCATTAAAACCGAAAAAACCGTGATGTTCATTATCTTGTTGCTTATCGTAGCCGTAGCGGCATTTAATATCGTATCAACCTTGGTTATGGTGGTGACCGATAAACGCGGCGACATTGCCATTCTGAAAACACAGGGGCTGACTTCAGGTTCGGTCATGGGCATTTTCATAGTGCTCGGCACAATCATCGGTGTAGTCGGGACTTTTTTAGGTACGCTCGGCGGCGTTTTGCTCGCCCTTAATGCTGGAAATATCGTCAACGATATTGAAAAAGCGTTCAAAGTCAGGTTTTTACCGGCAGATGTCTATTATATCAGCGATTTACCGTCCAAACTTATGTGGTCGGATGTAACAACGATTGCCATGATGGCTTTTGTCTTGTCGTTACTGGCCACCCTTTATCCGGCCTGGCAAGCGTCGAAAGTCAATCCTGCGGAAGTTTTGCGCTATGAATAATTCAATTATTTTACAGTGCGAAAATTTAACCATGCGCTATACCCAAGGCGGCTTGGATGTTGAAGTATTAAAAGGCGTCGATTTAAAAATCAATGCTGGCGAACGCGTTGCTATTATGGGAGCGTCGGGTTCAGGTAAGAGTACCTTATTACATTTATTAGGCGGACTGGAAAAACCCACCGGCGGGAAAGTAGTACTGAACGGAACCGACCTAGACAACGTCAACGCCGCTAAGCTGGCCGCGTTGAGAAACCGTTCATTAGGTTTTATTTACCAATTTCACCATTTATTAGGCGAATTCACCGTACTTGAAAATGTCGCCATGCCGTTATTAATTGGAGGCAAGACGGTTGCGGAAGCGAAACACGATGCGACGCGTTTATTGCAAAGAGTTGGTCTAGGTCATCGCGTCGAGCATAAACCTGGCGAACTATCGGGCGGCGAACGTCAACGTGCCGCGGTTGCTAGGGCTTTAATCAATAAACCGGATGTAGTGCTAGCCGACGAACCGACCGGAAATCTGGACAGCAAAACCGCCGAAGATGTGTTTCAGTTAATGCTGGAATTAAATCAGGAATTGAATGTAAGTTTTTTGATTGTAACGCACGACCATGAACTAGCGGGAAAAATGGGGAGACTATTGCATATGGAAGATGGGGTAATTGTATGAGTTTGGGTTTTAAAGCGGCGGCAACGCTGATTTCAGCGCACCGATAGGCTTTTTACAATAATAACTTACTTTCTTTATTATTTAACATAATATACATTATGCGAAGTCATATGTTTTAATTAATATTGAACAATCTATAAAAATTATCGGTCGACTGATCAGCGATTGCGTTGAACGATAAACCTCTAAGATCCGCTATACATTCGGCGACATAACGCACGTATACCGGATAATTCGGTTTACCGCGGTGCGGAACCGGTGCCAAATAAGGCGAATCGGTTTCAATTAAAAACCGGTCAAACGGAACTTTTTGGGCGACGGCTTGGATTGTTTTGGCGTTGTTAAAGGTCACAATACCGGAAAAAGAGATATAAAATCCTAAGTCCAACGCTGCTTCGGCAAACTCCCAATCTTCGGTAAAACAATGGATAATGCCGCCAATATCTTGTGCATTTTGTTCCCGTAGTATTCTAAGCGTATCCGATTTGGCGTCGCGGGTGTGTATGACCAACGGTTTCTTCAGAATTCTAGCGGCTTCGATATGATTTCTAAACCTTTGTTGCTGCCACTCTAGATCGCCGCCGTTACGATAATAATCCAAGCCGGTTTCGCCTATTCCGATCACTTTTTTTGAACGTCCCAACTTGGCAAGTTCGTCGGCCGACGGTTCTTTACCGTTTTGTACATTCGGATGAACGCCTACAGTCACGGAGATTTGCGGATAATCCGCGACCAGCGCCATCATGTCAGGATAAGATTCCAAATCGATAGCTATTGTCAATAAATGTTCGATTTGATTTTGCTTAGCCTCCGACATAAAAACGGCAAAATCGTTGTGATACGGTTTAAGATCGATACGATCTAAATGACAGTGCGAATCAATTAGCATAATGTTTACATTGTGTGCGTTGATCGCTCGCCCGCATGGCCGGCCAGATAATTTTCAATTTTACTACGTGCCAAACCGCCGTCCTGATCGCTGAATTGAATTCCAATACCGCAAGTACGGTAACCGGCGCCGGGCGGCGTTTTCCAAACGACCTTACCGGCTATCGGCAGCCGCTCGGGTTCTTCCATCAAATTGAGCAACATAAAAACCTCTTGTCCCATTTGATATTCGCGATCAGTCGGTATGAACAAACCGCCATTGATCACAAAAGGCATATAGGCTTGATATAAGGTGTTCTTATCTTTAATCGATATAGATAATATCCCCTGCCGGGGTGATGCTTCCGCCATGTCAGTATCTCGCGTTAATTTGTTGCCATTTTACAAGAATTTCTTCTAGCATTAATTGATAATTCACTTGTGTATCGATGCGTTGTCTGCTTGCAATTAACAAATCGTATAATTCAAAAAGTGGTTTTAATGACAGGTTCCTTGCTATGTCCTGTAACGAACACAGCATGTCCGTATTAATCAATCCTGGGTTATTTAGATTAAACACACATTTAATCAGATCGGTAACCCATGAAACAAGCCAATTCATTAAAGTTGTTTCTTGAATTTTAAGCCATTTTTCAGAAACCAGAACCGGATGCGCGGTACTTTTTGCAATCGACAACCAATCTTCGTAGCATTCGGAACGTTGTTTTAACATCGCATTGTTACCAAGTTGATGAGTGTCTATTATCGAACTCATTAATAAGTTTGCGAGTGTTCCGGTGTTTTCGCTGGCGTTTTTGCTTTCGATATAAGCCTGTACCGACATTCTGTCAGCTAGGCTGATTACTATACGCTGGCAACGGCTTATGATCGTAGCAGGAAGTTTAGTCGCTTTGTTGGTTAACAACAAAAACACTGTCCGTTCAGCGGGTTCTTCCAGACACTTTAAAAATGCGTTCGCGGCCGCTAAGGTCATGGCGTCGGCCGGGGCAATGATAATAATGCGATAGCCTCCAAATTGAGGCTTTAAACAGGTATCGGAAATTATTGAGCGTATTTGGGTTACGGAAATAGTGGTTTTATCATCACCCGGTTGTATATTGAATAAATCGGGGTGCGTGTCCGATTTGATAAGTAAACAACTTCGGCAATTACCGCAAGATACTCCATCATTAGTGCGATTGGAGCATAATAAAGCCGAAGCGAATTGCCCTGCGAGCAAGTGTTTCCCGGACCCAGCCGCGCCTGTGATCAGTAATGCTTGCGGAATGCGGTCGTAGCGCAGGTATTTGCAAAGCAGTTCCCAATGACTTTTCTGCCAAGGAAGTAATGAAGTGCCGCGCGTCATTTTTCCAGCATAATATCGATGTGCTTAGCCATTTCCTGCTGAACGGTTTCTAAGGAGCGATTTGCTTCGATAAGTTTTATCCGTCCGGGAAATGCAGCCGCCAAGTGCAGATAATTGCTGCGAACTTGTTCGAAAAATTGAATTTGCTCCGCCTCGAAACGGTCTGCCTCCCCTCCTCTATTTTTAGCTCTAGCCATGCCCGCTGCTACCGGCAAATCCAATAATAAGGTTAAATCGGGACTTAAATCGTTTTGTACAAATCGTTGAAGCCAGTTAATAGCATCCGATTCTATGCCGCGTCCGCCGCCTTGGTAAGCATAGGTTGCATCGGTGAAACGGTCACATAACACCCAGGAACCTTGCGCCAATGCCGGCTTGATAACCTGATTGAGATGTTGTGCTCTTGCGGCGAAAACCAGTAAGATTTCGGCTTCTTTTGTTAACGCTTCATCGTGCCGCTGTAATAGTAAATCACGTATTTTTTCGGCCAAAGATGTTCCGCCCGGTTCACGGGTTGTAACGACGTTAACGCCTCTGGCTTCAATATAATGTTTGATAAAAGGCACATTGGTCGACTTACCTACCCCTTCCCCGCCCTCTAACGTAATGAATTTCCCTTTTTTGTTACTCATCGTTTATGCTTTTGAAAGAGATTAACGGCTCTATTATGTTCGGATACCGTGGCGGAAAACTGATGGCTACCGTCCCCTTTTGCCACAAAATAGAGTTTATCGGCCTTATCGGGGTTTAATGCGGCGCGGATAGCTTCCCGGCCCGGCATGGCGATCGGAGTCGGCGGCAGGCCTTGTATCACATAGGTGTTGTAAGGTGTCGGTGCGGTAAGATCGGAAGCTCTTATATTACCTTTGTATTGGTCGCCCATGCCGTAAATAACGGTTGGATCGGTTTGCAGCAGCATGCCTTTTTCAAGCCTCCGGGTAAATACTCCCGCAATCATCGGCCGTTCGTGAGGAGCGCCGGTCTCTTTTTCCACAATTGAAGCCATAATGAGTGCTTCATAAGGTGTTTTATAGGGCAGGTTTGGCGCTTTATTTTGCCATTCTTCCGCCAATACAGATTGCATTTTGTGATACGCCCTCTGCAATATCGAACTGTCGGTTGCATTTTTTTCGAAGTAATAAGTATCAGGAAAAATCCAGCCTTCCGGATTTGTTCCAGCCATGCCGATTAATCCCGGAACTTCATTGAGCGCTAATGAGGTTAATGTTTTTTTTATATTTGAATTATTTTTGAGTTCTTCTAAAACTTCTTTAAAGTGCCACCCTTCAGGAAAAGTAATCGAATACTTTTTGGATTTACCCTCGGCAAACATCGTTAATATTTGCGGCATCGATAAATTCGGCGTTAGTTCGTACTCACCGGCTTTCAGTTTATTCATAACATTCTGCCCATAAGCGATAACCTTAAACCATAACGGGTCGATTGTTGCGCCTTGAGTAATTAATTTTCGAGTTATTTTAGTAAATGAATCGCCTTTTTCAATTTCTAACAGTAATGTATTTTGTATGACCGGTTTGCTAACCGCGTTTTTATACGCCAAGATGAAATAACCTGCGGCTATAAAAAAAAACAAGGTTAACACAAAGAATAGTTTACGACGCATGTTCAACCTCCTTTCCCTTCAATTGCGTCAGCCAATTTTGAAGCTGACGGGTTATTTCCCCTACCCGATAATGTGTGGAATCAATTTTTTTGACAGGCCATATACCTATAATTGAGTTACATACAAAGACTTCATCGGCTGTCGACAATGTGGCCTTATCAAAGTTATGTTCGACCACCTGACGATTATTTTCCATCAGCAGCTTAATTAAGATGGACCTTATAATCCCTTTAACACCTGAGTACGTTAGATCGGCAGTGTATACGATATCGTTTTTGACATAAAAAAGGTTGGTCATCGTGCCTTCGATCACACGGTTGTTAAAATCGAGCATAATGCCCTCTTGAATACCGGAGTTACTGTTCCATTCGGCCCTCGCCAAAATTTGCTCCAGTCTGTTGATATGCTTTAGACCCGCTAAAATAGGATTTAAACCCAGAGGAGTTTTGCACAAGCAGGCGTTAACGCCCGTTTCGTAGAAGTTTTGCGGATAATGAGGAAATGGATGCAGGCTTATGACGCGAGTTGGGATAATGTTTTCAGGTTGCTGGTAACCTCGTCCGCCGATACCACGGGATATAATTATCTTAAGAAC
>DLHW01000027.1:0-18994 GCA_002483425.1 Methylococcaceae bacterium UBA7658 | reverse complement strand
GCCGGAATACCCAATTTCGCACAGCCATCCGTTAAGCGCTGTAAATGTTGGGTCAGAAAAACGGGTTGCTCTGCAAGAATTTGGATGGTTTCGAATAAACCGTCACCGTATTGAAAGCCACGATCGTTAACCGTTATGTATTCCGTCACACATCCATTCACCAGGATCATAACGAGGGCTTACATAGCACGTAAGGGCGGTTAGCGGCTATTCAAAACGCCGGAACACCAATGAACCGTTGGTGCCGCCAAATCCAAAGGAATTCGACATGGCGATATTTATTTTCATATTTCTGGCAACATTTGGCACATAGTCCAAATCGCATTCCGGATCGGGATTATCCAAATTTATCGTTGGCGGAGCGATTTTATTTTTGATGCTTAAAACGGTTAACACCGCTTCAATACCGCCTGCTGCACCGAGCATATGCCCGATCATGGATTTGGTCGAACTAACAGCAACCTTATAGGCATAATCGCCTAGCGCCGATTTCATTGCCTGAGTCTCGCCCACGTCGCCAGCCGGAGTTGACGTGCCGTGTGCGTTGATATAATCAACCGCCTCGGGATTGATACCGGCATCCCGTAAGGCATTTTTCATACAGCGCGCCGCGCCTTCTCCGCCAGGGGCGGGCGTCGTCATGTGATAAGCGTCTCCGCTCATACCATAGCCGATTACTTCGGCATAAATTTTTGCTCCCCGCGCTTTAGCGTGTTCTAACTCTTCAAGCACGACAACCCCGGCGCCGTCGCTTAAAACAAATCCGTCACGGTCTTTATCCCATGGCCTGCTTGCTAATTGNNGGAGACTCGTTGCGGCGGGATAAAGCTTTAGCCGAAATAAATCCGCCCATCGCCGTCGGCGACGATGTGCAACGTTCGGAACCGCCAGCCACCATCACATCGGCGTCGCCGTATTTAATTAAGCGCGCCGCATCGCCGATATTGTGGGTGCCGGTGGCGCAAGCCGTGACAATGGCGAAATTTGGCCTCNNATTACCGGAAATCATATTGATAATATGGCCCGGCACATAAAAAGGCGATATCCGGCGCGGCCCGGATTTTTCATACAATGTCTGGCAATCTTCTATGCCGGTAACGCCGCCAATACCGGCACCAATTGCAACACCAATACGTTCTGCATTATCTTCGGTAACTTCAATACCAGAGTCCTGAAAAGCTTGGCAACCTGCTGCAATTCCGTAATGGATGAACCCATCCATACGTTGTGCATCTTTAGCTGGTATATATTGAGTGATATCGAAATTTCTAATGACACCGCCGAACCGGGTAGCGAAAGGCGATATATCGAACGAATCGATGTCCGATATTCCACTTCGGCCGTTGATGATACCGTCCCAGGTTTCGAGGACTGTATTTGCTAAAGGCGTTACCGCACCCAAGCCTGTGATAACAACACGACGACCGCTCAATTTAGTGCTTCCGGAAATTAAGAATTAAAGTGGGGCAAAGCGACAACGAAATTTTATAGCGGACGAGCCATTCTTTAACTCGCTCGTCCGCCGGAGTTCGTGATTATGCGTTTTTTACTATATAATCAATTGCTTGTTGAACTGTTGTGATTTTTTCAGCTTCATCGTCTGGAATTTCGCATTCGAATTCTTCTTCAAGAGCCATGACGAGTTCAACTGTATCAAGAGAATCAGCGCCAAGATCATCGACAAATGAAGCATCATTAGCGATATCTTCTTTGACACCTAATTGCTCTGCTACAATTTTTTTTACTCGTTCTTCAACATTACTCATATTATTATCCTCAATCAATGTAAGTTAGTTTTATGGTCAGTCACTTACAATGCATTTGTTATAAATTTTACTAGGAATCCCGTCTCCGGCAGTTCCAGACGGCGGGGGAATTATACTTGATATTACAATAATGTCACAATATTACGGCATGTATAAGCCACCATTAACATGTAAAGTCTCTCCTGTTATGTAACCGGCGTGTTCTGACGCTAAAAACGCAACAGCATGCGCTACTTCTTGAGCGCTTCCTAATCTGGCAAGCGGAATCGACTCTAAAAGTGCGTTTTTAATATCGCCGCTTAACTCTTTAGTCATATCGGTATCGATAAAACCGGGCGCTACGGTATTAACCGTAATGTTGCGGGACCCGATTTCTTTCGCCAACGATTTAGCAAACCCGATCATACCGGCTTTAGACGCCGCATAATTAGCTTGCCCGGCATTGCCGGTCGAGCCTACCACCGATGAAATATTGATGATTCGCCCTGCTTTAGCTTTCATCATGCCGCGTAGAACCGCTTTACTCATGCGGTAAATAGCGGTTAGATTAGTGTTGATAATGTCGTCCCATTCCTCATCCTTCATCCGCATCAATAAATTATCTCTCGTTATACCGGCATTATTGACTAGGACAGTGGGGGAACCGTAATTATCGGTTACCGTTTTGATGACCGCATCAATCGAAGCAGGGTCGCTAACATTAAGTTTTAAGCCTTTGCCTTTATCGCCAAGATAGGCCGAAATAGCCTCTGCACCGTTGACGCTGGTTGCCGTGCCCACAACAAAAAAACCGTCCTCGGCTAATTTTTCAGCAATGGCTTTGCCGATGCCGCGGCTAGCGCCTGTTACTAATGCAACACGGTTAGTCATTTATAGTCTCCAATGCTGTTTTTAAGGTCTCGGAATCGTAAACCGCCAAGTGCCCGGCAGCTTTTGCAATGCGTTTGTCTAAGCCCGTCAGAACTTTACCTGGACCGCATTCAATAAAGCAAGTAACACCTTCTTGGTGCATTAAGCTTATGGATTCGACCCAACGGACAGGTTTAAACAATTGCTCTTGCAATGCCGTGCGGATAATGTCCGAGGAACCATGCGACGCCACATCGGCATTATGGATTAAAGGTATGCTTGGGGCAGTAATAGCGATTGCGTCTAAACAAGCTTTGAGCTTATACGCCGCGGGTTTCATCAATTCGCAATGCGATGGAACGCTGACCGGCAAAATAATCGCTCTTTTTGCGCCGGCTTCTTTTGCCGCAACGGCGGCTCGTTCAACCGCAGCAGTGTGACCCGCAATAACAACTTGACCAGGCGCATTAAAATTAACGGCAGAGACAATTTCATTTTGCGCCGCTGTGTTGCAAATTTCGATCACTTTGTCATCGTCAAGCCCCAATATCGCCGCCATGGCTCCTCGACCTTCGGGAACGGCCTCTTGCATATAACGCGCGCGCGCCTCGACCAGTTTGACGGCGTCTTCGAACAATAATGCGCCGGAACAGACCATTGCCGTATACTCGCCTAAACTGTGCCCAGCCATCCAAGCGGGTCTTATCGCGGTTTGACGACACCAGCTCGCCCAAACGGCGACGCCCGCCGCCAACATGGCAGGTTGGGTATTTTGCGTTAAATTAAGCTCTGCTTCGGGACCGTTAGAGACCAAATCCCAAAGATCTCGACCCAAAACCATGGAAGCTTTATCGAAAGTTTGTTTGATTTCCGCATGACCGGCGGCCATTTGTTTTAACATCCCGACGGATTGGGATCCTTGTCCGGGAAATACAAACGCTAATCTTTTTTTTATGGTTGTCATTGATAAAGATAAAATTTAATCAATACTTAATTAGCGCAGAACCCCACGTAAATCCAGCGCCGAACGCTTCGAGTAAAACGACTTGACCGCGTTTAATCCGGCCATCGTTAATACCTGCATGTAAGGCTAATAAAACCGAAGCGGAAGACGTATTGCCTTGATTTTCAAGGGTAACAATAACCTGATCCATGGGCATTTTCAATTTTTTCGCCGTAGCGGCAATAATTCTTATATTGGCTTGGTGTGGCACCAGCCAATCGACATCGTTTTTTTGCAAATTGTTAGCGTCCAGCGTTTCGTCAACAATCCGTTCTAAAGTATTTACTGCAATTTTAAAAACCTCGTTCCCACGCATGGCGATATATCCCGTTTCGTGTTTACGAGATTCCGTACTCGCTTGCGGATTAGGACAATAAAGCATATCTTCGTAACCGCCATCGGAAAAGATATGGGTCGATAAGACTCCCGGTTCAGGTGAAACGCCGAGCAACAAAGCCCCTGCCCCGTCGCCAAATAAAATACAAGTGCTTCGATCCGTCCAGTCAACGATTCGGGAACAGATTTCGCTTCCGACAATCAGCACGTTTCTGACCATACCGCTTTTTATATATTGATCGGCAATACTCAGCGCGTAAATCGCACCGGAGCAAGCCGCCTGGATGTCGAAAGACACGCATTTTTTGATACCCAAGCGGTGTTGAAGCAAGCAGGCTGTGCTAGGGTAAACGCGATCAGGGGTGCCGGTCGCGACAATAATCAGATCGATTTCTTCGGGACCAATGTTTGCGGTCACAATGGCTTGCCTTGCCGCCGTTTCGCCCATGCTCGACGCGGTTTCTTCCGGGTTTGCAATGCGCCGGCTTTTTATTCCAGTTCGCTCGAAAATCCAAGCGTCCGAAGTGTCGACAGTTTGGGATATATCGTCATTGGTGCGTATATCATTCGGCAAATAACCGCCGGTGCCTAATATTTTAGAAAACTTCATCATGCGCTTTTGCTCAGCGCGAGAGATTTTTCGACTTGTTCGCTTATCTTTTTAATGACATCTTGTTTAATTTCAAGTTCGGCCAGCTTAATCGCTGTCTTAAAGGCAAGCGCATCGGCGCCGCCATGGCTTTTGATGACCAAGCCTTTAAGACCGAGAAAGCTTGCTCCGTTGTAAAGCCGGGGATCGATTCTGTCTTTAAAGGATTTAAGCACCGGATAGGCGGCTAATCCTGCTAATTTTGTTAGAAGATTTTTACTAAAAGATTCCTTTAGTAAAGTTCCTATCATTTTTGCCGCGCCTTCAATTGATTTTAAAGCAACGTTCCCTACAAAGCCGTCGCAAACCACAAGGTCGACTTTGATATTTCCGGCGTTGAGAGAGTTGCCTTCTACAAAACCGATATAATTGAGCGAAGAGCTTTCCAATAATTTTGCTGCGGTTTTGACTTGTTCATTGCCTTTAACCTCCTCTTCGCCGATATTCAGTAAGCCGACGCTTGGGTTAGGAATGTTTTCAACAGCTTTTACTAATTCATTGCCCATTACGGCGAATTGGAAAAGATGTTCGGCAGTGCAGTCCACATTCGCGCCCAAATCAAGAACATGAGTATGTCCGAAAACAGAAGGCAAGATGGATATGATGCCGGGGCGGTCAATTCCAGGTATGGTTTTTAATACGAAACGGGCGGTCGCCATAAGCGCACCAGTATTGCCTGCGCTCACGCAAGCGTCTGCTTTTCCCTCATGCACCAAATTAATGGCTACCCGCATCGATGAATCTTTTTTATTTTTAAGGGCCTTCGAGGGAGACTCGTGCATTTCAACCTGTTGAGACGCATGTTGAAGTATCAGCCTGTTTTGCCAAGCAGACACCTTCTCGCCCAGGTATGGCTCAAGGATAGCAGTATCCCCAACTAATATTAGGGTAAGCTCCGGATTGTCGCTCAAACAGTCCAAGCAAGCCGGAACAGTAACTTGAGCACCGAAGTCGCCGCCCATTGCATCAATAGCGATTGTCGAATGCACGTTTAAGAAAATCCCATTGGAAAAATTTTCTCCGAATTGCCGTAACTATTACGAAACCGGATTAGTCTTCGATTTCTGTCAGTACGATTTGACGGCCCTTGAAATAACCATCGGGGGTAACGTGATGACGCAAATGCGTTTCGCCTGTTAAAGGGTCTTGAGATAATGTGCGCGCGCTTAAGGCGTCATGCGAGCGGCGTTGACCGCGTCTTGAACGTGAAACCTTACTTTTTTGTACTGCCATCGGATGTCTCCTGTATGTTTAATTCAGCTAAGATAGAAAAAGGGTTATTTACCGCCGGTTGACGGTATTCGTTCAATAATGCGCTATTGTTAGCAGGAATAGTTATCGCGCAGTTATTCGAATGTTTTGGGATGTCGGGCAATAAGATTAGTATCTCATCTTCAATAATATCTGTTAAAGCTATTTTGTTTTCTTCGGGCAATATCAAAGGCTCTAAATCTCCAGTTAACTTACCGGCTTTATCCAATGAACTGACGATGCCTAATTTAATGTCGCTTTCGATAGGCCACTCAACCGGCTCCAAACATCGTTGGCATTTAACGGCCAACACAGCACAGATTTTGCCTTCGATTTTGGCGGTTTTGCCTTCTTTGCCGAAGAACAGGCTTACGGTAACCTCGCCAACGTTATTAACCAATAACTCATGCAACCGGCTCAACGAACTTAACGGTATTTTTCCCGCCAAATGAGCATTTTTATCGGCTAAGATTAATGGGTCTATAAACTTTGGCAAGCGATCCGACATAACCGGTCAATGATATAGAGTATTAGGATTTACGTCAAATGCTGTTTCTTTTATTCTGTTAATTAACCCGCTTAGATCAACACCAAACAACCTTCCAAGGATCTTTTGACCGTCGCCAATCTTATCGAATGACGGCTCCCGTTTAATTGTAGTTTTTCAATCAAGGGCTTTTCATTTTTCCGTTGCCAAGCGATGTAAACCGTCCCCACCGGTTTTGCTTGACTCCCGCCTTCCGGTCCCGCTATACCTGTAATTGCAACGGCCCAATCCGCTTCGCTCCTTGCTAATGCGCCTTCGGCCATTTGCTGAACGATTTCGGCACTCACAGCGCCGTATTTCAACAGTGTTTCAGGTTTTACCGCGAGCATCTGTTCTTTCGAATGATTGCTGTAGGTAACGAAACCTCTATCAAACCATCCGGAACTGCCCGGCACTTCGGTTATGGCCTGCGCAAGCCAACCGCCGGTACAAGATTCTGCCGTGGTTATTTTATGACCTTTTGCAAATAAGCTTCGCCCTAGCCGTTCCGCCAATACGAATAACGTGTTATCCATGCTGTAGACTCCATGGAGTTCGGATAAAATAAGCCGTATGAGTATAGAACAAAAATACAGTAATCCGCATACGCCGATGATGCAGCAGCATATAAACATTGATTAATATAATATTTTAGACAACAAAATATTGTTACTATACCTATTGCTATACTAATCCTATCTTTATAAATTTTGGTTAGTTAACCAAAAAAGTATCTGGATTCAATTAATTAAAATTTAACGTTAATAGTTTAAAGTTTTTAACTTAGGTACACACTTAAAACTTATGCGCATCAGGATTGGCGTTTCCAGTCAAGCATAGCCTTGATAACCCGAATCTAAGAAAGCCGCCTCAAAGAGGCTTCAGGGGCAACTTAGAAGAGGAGACTAATGGCAAACTTTGTTAATAACCTGCAATTCCCTGGATTTGTTCTCTCAATTCTGGTCACATTGCAAGTCGAAGCATCCGACCAAGGCGACAACCTTGGCGGTCTATTCGGAAAAGAGGCAATGTTAAGCTCCATTGCCACTGGCCATCCCCTGCCCCAAAATCTCAGCCCCAGCGTCACGTCCGTCCTGACCAGCCAAGACATCGAAAAAATCGGTGCACGTCGTTTAGATGAAGTGCTGGAGTACTTGCCTGGTATCCACATTAGTACCGCTAGGGGTGGAGCTAATGTGATCGGGTTTCGCGGAATTTATTCGGAAGCCAATGCCCAGGTCTTGGTCTTGGTCAATGGCATTCCCTTAAGGGATATCGCCATAGCCGGAAAACCATTGGCCTGGAATATGCCGGTCAAAAACATATCCCATATTGAAATCATCCGTGGCCCGGGTTCCATGCTGTATGGTGGCGATGCCACCACGGGTGTGATCAATGTTATCACTAAAACCGGACGTGAAATCAAAAACGGGAAAGCCGGTGGTTTTTTTGGTAGCCAAGATACTTACGAAGGCTGGACGCAATATGGCAGCAAAGAAGGTGATTGGGAATATGCCATAAGCCTGCAAGGTGGCACATCCCATGGGAGCCAAGACCGGGTAGAAAGAGATACGCAGTCATTTTTGGATCAACAATTTGGCTCTCGTGCTTCCAAGGCTCCCGGCTTCACCAATAATGGCCGCAATGATATTGATGCCAGGATTGATATTGGTTTTAAGGACTGGCTAAGATTCAGGGTCGGCTACCAGCGCTTTGGGGATGTCCAGACCAACCAAGGCATAGCTTTGGCATTGGATAACTGGGGTAGCAGCACGGTAGATCTGTACAACACCGACTTGACCTTAACCTATAATTTAACGGATGAATTTAAAAATACTTCAAAGTTATATTTTATAGGGCAAGAAAGTCAGGCTGACCACCGATTATTGCCACCCAACACCTTTGGAGGTTTGTTGCCTCAAGGCGCAATCAGTCAACCGCAAAACTTTCAGGGTTCAACCGGCATCACTACCCAATTCGATTACACCGGGATCAAAAAGCACAATCTTTCCTTGGGCATTGGCTTGGCTTATAGTTGGGTAACCGATGTTAGCAATAAACTCAATTTTCTGATTACTCCAACATTCATCCAACAAATTCCTCCGACAGAGGTTTCTCAAATAGGTGGCGCGACCCTGACCAGCCTGAACCGGACGAATTTTTACACCTTGTTTCAAGACGAATGGATTATTGCGCCCGATTTCTTTCTTACGACGGGCCTTCGCTATGATTATTACTCTGACACAACCGATGGCTTTAGCCCACGGATTTCTTTAGTCTGGAATGCCAATTCAAATCTCACCGCAAAGCTTCTTTATAGCCGTTCGTTCAGGCCACCCTCGTTCCTGGAAAAAGATATAGGCTCGGCAGGTGGTAAAACCATCAAACCGGAAACTGTGAACACCGTTGAATTTCAAATCGAGAATCGGTGGTCGCCGAGGTTAACCACGTCTGCCAACGCATATTTGTTTGAATTTAATAACCTGATCACCTCAGCCAGTGATTCAACCCTCACTTCCCTTGCGGCCATTTCGCCAAATCCCGTGGCCTTTTCTAATGTCGCCAAAATCAATGGTGCAGGTCTTGAGAGCGAATTACGTTACGCTTTTAATGATGAATTGAGCCTTAGCGTCAATTACAGTTATCATGGGGTTAGCGACAAAAACCAGACCGGCTTGTTGCCGGAACACATGATCAAAGGGCTGGTCGATTGGGAATTTGCGGAGGATTGGCGGATCGGAACCCAATTAAATTGGATTGGGGAACGCAGACGGCCAGCCAATGATCCTCGGCCAAACCTGGACGATTATTTCATCGTAGGCTTAACTCTCAGGACGAAAATAATGGAGCCTTTGGATTTTTCTCTCCGCGCCAATAATTTATTTGGCACGAATGCAAAAGAACCTAGCCTGAATCCCATCCTCTTGCCGGGCGATGTGCCCGTGACCGATCGATCCATCCTTGGACAATTCACATGGTCATACTAGATCATTTATCAAAATACCATCCGAACAGGATATCCTTCCTGCCTTTCCTTCATGCCTTGGCTAATCCAATTGGGCTGTTAACCGCTATTCACGCTCATCAGCACGATGTTGTATTTACCCGATTGCTATTTAAAAAAATCATCTTTGTACGCTCGCCAGAACATATACAAGAAATATGTGAGCAAGAAGCCATGGGCAGGGTAAACCGTGACTTTTTATATGGTACAAAAAAACCACTGTTCGGCGATTCGCTTTACAACAGCAAACGAGCTGTCTGGAAGCCTCAGCGAAAATTAATTGCTAGCTTGATAACCAAGGAATTGATGGACTTCAGTACGGCAGCAATTTTTGATGAAGCCATGAGGTTAAGCGATTCCCTACAAGGCAACTATTCAGGATACGTCAATATTTCTCGTGAAATCAGGTTCACCACATACCGTATCCTTTCTAAAATATTACTGGGCGACTCTGATAAGGTATCAACTGAAATGGATGATCTGGTTATGGCTATAGAAAAAGCCGACAAAGATTTGCTGCTAAAATTTGTTTCGCAAATCGCCACTGGAGGCATGCTCACGAAACTTATACCGTCATTCCGAAAAAATCATGACACTTCCGTTAGTAAAATTACTGAATTTTTTAAAGATATTGTTAGCCAGAAGCAAAACTATCCTGGAAATGATTTAACCTCCCTCTTGTTATCTGCCCATGATCCTGAAACCGGCTATCGGATGTCGAAGGAACTCGTCACGGACGAAATACTTTCCTTGTTTATCATCGGCTTCGACACGTTGGCGAATGTATTGCAGTGGTTCTTCTACCTTAACGGCAGACATCCGGAAATACACTGTAAGCTAACCGAAGAAATCAAAAATTGTATTAATGAGGAATTAACATTTGAATTACTAGGTACACTCAATTACACACGGGCTACGTTGCATGAAACATTAAGGCTCTACCCACCAATTCCTGGCATCAGTGTCCAGACAGTTAAAGATATTACTGTCAATGGAAATACAGCCCCTAAAGGCACGGTGATTATCCTAAATATTTTCGCAACCCACCGTAACCCAACTCTTTGGCAACGTCCCAACGAATTCGATCCTGAACATTTTCTGGTGACAGCCAACCATAAATCAAAGCACAAATACGCTTTCTTTCCTTATGGCGGCGGCATCCATAATTGTATTGGCCGGCATGTTGCGGAACGGGTCATGATGACAGTGATAGTCGCTTTATTACGACAATTCAGTTTCAAGACCGATATTGATATCCAACCGGCAATTAGTGTAACTTTGAAACCAAATCAAGATATTTATCTTTATATGGATAAGATCTAAACCCTTTGGAAATTAAAAAAATTAAATTTAGGCACGAATTAAAGTTTTTCATGGCTATATACAAAGCACAGGTTTGTTAAACCAACGTGCAGCAATTTCAAAGTATTGACTGAAATAAATTCTGCGCAACCTGTAACTTGTATATAGCCATGAAGTTTTTTTAGATTATGAGAGTACAGCCATGAAATTACTGATCGCATCAAACTTCCTTGAAACGAAAGCCTTAATCCAACAACGATTCGAATCATCGAAGCTTCATTTTGACCAGATTACATTTGTCAACAATGTTGACGACCTAATTAAAGAGTTGAAAACGAATAAACATGATTTCATAGTCTGTGACTATTTTCTGGAAGATTCCGATATTTGGCATATTGCGAAATTGATCAATTCAACGCAGTTAGCCGCCCATATTTTGCCTTTGTTCTTGATAAAGGAGAGCTGCGAAATCGATATCCCCCACATATTAGCGAGAGAACATGCCTTCAAAGTTGTTCCTATAGATGACCTAACACACTATATATTTGCAGAACATACAAACAATCAGAGAACAGGTTATCGCCGCGGCTCGAAAATCTTAAAATCTAGCATACTGATTATAGAAGATGACGAAGATGCGGTATTGTTTGCAAAAAACGGGCTGAAACACGATTATGAGGTAGATATTGCTTTTGATGGTGAGGCTGGGTTATCGCTTTGGCAATCTAAACATCATGATTTGGTGTTATTAGATCTGATGCTTCCAAAAGTATTGGGGTATGAGGTTCTCAATCAAATGATGGCTATAGACGGCAACCAGCCAGCAATCATCATGACGGGGCATGATACACCGGGCAACAGTAGGGACTGCCTGCTGAACGGTGCCAGCGAATACTTATGTAAACCATTCTCTATCGACACCTTAGCCAAACGCTGTGAAGTGATAATTAACCGCGCAAAGCTTATTTATCAAGATCACTACGCAGAAATCCGATTCAAAAAAATAGCCAACTTGGTATGGTTATTAGACCGGTCTTTGAACAATAATCATATCGTTAATGCAAGACGAATTACTCAATCATTGAAATCTATTTCGCCCTGTCACCTGTCCGATGAAGAACAGATTAAACTACTTTCGGCGGAAATATAACTGTAAAAACACTCCCTTTGCCGATGCTTGATTGCACTGAAATCTGACAGCCCAACAAATCGGCGAATTGTTTGACGACAGTTAGCCCGAGACCTGTGCCGCCATAGTTTCTGGTGAGGCTCATATCGACCTGCCAGAATGATTCAAATATTTTGTCATTATCTTCATCGGGAATTCCACATCCGGTATCACGAACCTCGAAAAAACAACCTGAATTATTCGTGCTCACTCCCCATGATAAGCTAATTTCGCCATCCTCTGTAAATTTACAAGCATTGTTGAGGAGGTTATCGACGATATGTTCCAACATGGAATAATCGGTGACTATTGTGCACTCGGAGCCCGAAATTTTGATATGATTCCTTCGTTTTTTTAGGTAGGGTGTTAGTTTGTCAGTACACTTCTGCATGAGCGGTTTTACCGCTACTTCGGCAAGAAAGATGTCAATCTTCTCCGATTCAAGTTTTCCGTGAAGAAGGATATTGTTGACCAGCATACCCAGTTCATTGACCCTCATTGTCGTCCGACGATGCATTTCGTGAATATCTTCAGTATCTGAATCAACGCTGAAATATCCAGCGGTTATTTCCATAAAATTCTGAATGATGTGGAGTGGGGTTTTCATTTCATGGGAGACCGTCGCCATGAGATGGCTTTTATACCGGTTGGCCGATTCACTGTTATGTAAAGCGACCCTGAGTTCCTGGGTACGTTTACTGATTTCAGTTTCCAGTCCTTGTTCATACCGCTCAATTTTATCCAGAATAGTGTTGAATGATTTGCCCATGGCTTCAATATCGTGAATACCGACAAAATACAATCTCTCCCCACGACGGCCTTGGCTTACCTGATCTAAAACCCGCACTATTTCAACTAATGTTTGGGTAAACACACCTGAAACACGCTTAACTATCCAAAATATAAAGACCAGAATCAGCGAGATGATCGTTAGCGTCAAAAACAAGATTCGGGTTAACGCTGCATTTAAATCAGATTTTGCCACCACCAACTCAACATGCCCAGAATATTCATGATCTTGGAATATTGGGGCATAGAAACACCACCATTGATGGATTTCTTCATTAAATGGCTGTCTATAATCGGCTTTAATTGCCGGCTTGCAGCTAAAAGCATTACCGGATGAAGCCAATAATTTATGCTCAGCCGAGTAGAGCGAGGCTAATTGGACACCCTTGATATCTGAAAAATTTCGAATAACTTCTTCGGAAGCTGAAAGAGAGCCAATCAAGACGCTATATTTGATTGAATGCGCTAATGTTTTTGAATATTCCTGCCAGTGTTGACGTGTATAGGCGTTTGCATATGTCGCTATGACATAATACATACTAATTAACAACAATAAACCAGCAACTGAGATGGCTAGTAATATTGTAAGCTCATAACGTCGGCGTAAATCTAACCGTTCGAATCGAGTCAATTGATTATCACCTTGAAGAGTCGAAGGGTTGGCTCGTCCATTTCTAGATTCAGATGTTGTGCGACGCGGCGATTTAACGCCATCCTTACCGATTCCTGTCCTACGGAAACTGATTTCCCTTCTTTTGCCAAAAATCCCAAACGTTGGCCCATAGCGAATAAATCTGGATAAAACGCCAGTAAGGCACCATTTTCTAGATCGGTTAGATTGGGTGAAACCAAGATAATTTTTTTGTCCCATGCAACTTTAGCTACTTCGAATAAGAGGTCGATAGGCAAATTTGCTGGCAAGACTACAGCATCAGTCCGATTTGCCTCCTTTTCTAAAAACTGTCCAAGCAATCTAATTGTAGGTAACTGTCCATTGCCTTCTCGTACCTCCATTTTTATACGTAAGTTTTCGGTGTCAGGTTGTAAATGGATAGCCGGATGATTGCTGTCTTGGAAAACCAAGATTCGCTCCAATTCAGGAATAAGTTTTGATAACTTTTCAACCATTAAATTACTCTCGATGGCAAGGCTAACACCCACATATTGACCGGGCTTAAAATAGACTAAGCTCACCATAATCAATTTATTTAAAGAACTTAAATGTACAATTTCTAATGCTCTAGGGCCGATGGCAATTATTCTTTCTGGATTTATTTTGTCCAATTCAGGCAGGCGATTTGTAACTGACTTATCAAATGCTATTAGCTCGACATTTTGATTGATAGTTTTAATACCTTTGATCATTTCACTGTATATAGCCGACTCAGGCTCGTCGACATCTGGATAAACGACAGCAACTTCGGGTTCTTTGCCAGTTACCGCACTGACATAGACTACCAATAAAATCAGAAGGCTCTTACAAATCGGATTGGCCATGAATCCCTTTTAACCGTTTCATGGATTCGATAAAAGGTTGCGGGTCAATTCCTGGCATCGTGTTTCGACGCCAATATTTGGGCGATTCCGGCCCTTCTTCCCAGCGCATGATTGCATTGATGGTTTTTTTAAATAATTCAACGGTTATATAAGCGAAAGTATCTTTATGCTGGACCCTATAACTCTCCAATGCCCGCAAAAGTCCGGCAACCGGATCATCCATGCCATCTTTGCTTTCCCCGTGATAATTATTCAAACGTTCTAAAAACACATGTATATCTTTCTTAATTCCAAGCATGACTAAACAGGCTGCGATAACTCCGCTGACAAACACTTCCGGGTTTGGATTAAGTTCGTCGATTAACTTCAGTTCATTTTGTAAAACAGATATTGCTTTGTTTAGATTGATTTCCTCCTTCTCTTGTTTCAAGCGCTTATCTTGTAGTGGTCGTGGCCTACCTCGCAGCGCAGTGTTAATGGCATCAAAGAGAAAACCTTCCTTTATCCGGGGTGATACGAAAGTCAAACCATGTTCTTTATAGGTATTCTTAATTACCTCATTAGGTTGCAGCGATGACTTGAATTTGGTATGGGTCTCTTGGATAAATTCCGTAAGTTCCGTATCGGTAATATCGACCATCCATGCAAGGATAGCGGTCGGTTTTTGGCATTTCCCGGATGACCAAAGGTCAATACGAATTTTGCCGTCCATTTTGTACATCTTGTCACCTACCCTCAACACGGTGACCGAATTGGTATATGAAGCCAAGAACGGCATAGCTTGCAATTGAAGCCAGTGCTCAGGGTCATCAGTCTCGATGAGATTAAAAAAGTCCGGCTCTTCCAAACCAAACCATTCGGCAAAACCCAACTTGATCACCGAACAGTTTGTTCCGGGTATGGCATATAATGTTTCCATAACGATGCAAAATAATATTTAGTAAGTATTTACATTTGTATCTATTTGTTGTTATTATTTATTTACAGTTTTGAATATTTTCATTAGTACAATCCAAGGTTCAAATAATGGTTGTAAAATGAACAAGTTAACAGCTTACGCGCTAAGTTGCCTTACTCTAGCACAAGTGCAACTCCTTCGCTCGTCAAGTGTCCCTTATGCTATGAAGGGCGGCCATTGATGCGCCCGGCAGTGGACGTCGGCACGGAACTGGTGTCCGCACAGCACAAAGTCCTGACGATAGACCAGATCATGCCCTATGACCGCAATCCAAGAAGGACGGTCAATCCCCGCTTTGATGAAATAAAGGACGCGATCAGGGCGGCTGGAAAATTGAACAATTTGCTCACAGTGACCCGTCGGCCTGGCGAATCCCACTATATGGTAGAG
Organism: Methylococcaceae bacterium UBA7658; assembly: GCA_002483425.1. Lineage (GTDB taxonomy): Bacteria > Pseudomonadota > Gammaproteobacteria > Methylococcales > Methylomonadaceae > Methyloglobulus. The sequence continues at coordinate 3,506 of DLHW01000027.1, read as the reverse complement.
TCGGGCGGCAACACCCGGCTTGAGATCCTCAAGGAGCTGTGGCAAGAGACACAGCTCGAAACCTTTTATAAGACTGATTGCTTAATTGTACCCTGGCAATCAGATAGCCATGTGATAAGCGCCCACCTCATCGAAAATGAACTGCGCGGGGATATGACCCTGATTGACAAGGCAGTGGCATTGCGGAACCTCAAAATTCAGTTTGAAAATGAAAGCGGCCAGATGCTTTCCCGCAATGAATTTTGCAAACGGCTTAAACAGATGGGTTATCCGACTTCACGGCGGCAATTAATCCGATTCGAGTATGCCGCAGATTTTCTGGAACCCTTAATCCCAATGGCATTAGCTGCCGGCCTAGGTGGTTATTCCATAGAGAAACTCCGTAAAATCGAAGCTGGCTATAGCAAATGCCTCACCGAGTTCGGAAGTACGCAACATTTCGAACCAATGTTTGCCCAGGCCTTGATAAGCAATGATGGTGAAGCCATTGACATGGATTCACTACAACGCACCCTGGATAATTTCATCGCAAATAGCACTGGACAGCCCCTCAACCGCGTCCGATTACAGGTAGATGCCCTGATGCTTGAAACCTTGGACAGTGAGGAATCAGAATTCACAGAGCTGACAAACTTAGCAGACAGTAATACCGGCAACGCTGAGATTGTCCATCACACCAAGTCAAACTTTGTAATTGCCCCATTTTTGAATCCCGATTCGACACTTGCGGACACTCACCAGTCTGCGGCGACCCCAAGTCCTGACCCGCTAACCCCGCCAGGGCAGACACAGAAAGAACCCAGCGGGGATAATAGCGTTCAGCCAACAAACCCTGCAAACCCTGGCGATGGCATCGTAGCGAAGAAAGATATTACCCATGCATTTAGTCTTGATCCGGCAACTAAAACTTCGCTGAAGCTATCTGACCTCCTTCCGCTACGAAGAAGATGCTGCGAGCTAGCCCAACAACTATCAACCGAGATCCCATTACCCCTGCCGATAAAGACTTGGTGCCAGGGGTACGGCTTTTATTTGGATATCCCTGATCAGCCGATACAAGATGAGATTGTATATCTCTTGTTCTGGCTTATGGTGGGGTTATCTGGACAACAACTTTCCAGCGAGCGCATCAAACTGGCACAGGAGATGAAATTTGCCCAACTACTTCTTGAAGGCCAAGAACTCAGTGCCTATGGGATAGTTGGTACCCCTGCGCCACTCGCAAGCCTTGGTCACGGTGTCTTATTATCCAAAAAACTGCCAGACACCGCCTTGGAGACATTATTCAAACTGATTCAAGTTTGTCGTCAGATCCGGTTTGCATTCCGGGAGTCGGACATCTTTGAATGTATCACGATAGAACAGATCCAGTTGCGTGACCAAATCGCCAAGTTAACTGGGCCTCAATCCACTGCTGATGGAGAAGAAGATAATGAGTAACCCGCAAAACTCCCAGACCCATTCCGAGTACATGCTGCAAACCCTATTCTATATTGGCCGCTTGATAAATGAAGGCGATTACAGCCAAGTAACCAGTTTAGGCTTGACTCAGGAACAAGCCCAACGGATCGGAACCATGTCCCTGGAAGGGCTACATGAATTGGCACTGTCGATGCGTACCCACATGCTCAAGATTGCCTTTGATGCCAAGATACTGGACACCGCCTTTGATATTCATCAACGTAGATCCCAGGAACGCCAAGAGGCTCTTGCTATGATCAAGGCCGGCGCGTCATTCCCAGTCATGTCTCAACTATACGGAATAAATAAACCCGAATTTGTCCAATTACGACGGCAGTTAAATCTTTCGGCACAAGATATTGGCCGTTATGAGTTGCCTGATATGGCTACTCAGCGTTTGATCTGGTCAACTTGGCTACTTAACGAGGTTCTGGATGACAAGCAACGCTTATTGGCAGTACATCAAGCAACCCACGTTAAAATTCGGGCGATTTGGGCTTTACTTAATGAATGGAAAAGCACCGGCCTAACGCCGGAACCAATCTCTCCAAATGAGACTACGACACTTCGGAAAGTAGAGCTTAAGGAAAGCAGTAACTTTCAGCGTCAACAGCATTGAAAATTGTTAACCTTTGGTATGGTAACTTCGATGCCTGGTAACTCTCTTGATACTTCCCTCACTCAACGCCTACGTGAACGCATTTCTAAATGCACCCAAGCCCAAACCTCTGGACACTCATTCGATTCCAACACTGACAACTTATTGTTCATGGGTAACTGGCATGATGCCATACCACGGGCGCTTATTCTCGACCCTATCCTGCAATCCACGGATAAATGCGTATACCTGTTGCTTCGGACATATATGTCAGCACTGGGTGCCAGCAGGATGCCCAGCTATGATGAAATTGGGCAGTTGCTCGGCCTAAGCCGTGGAACCATTGCGAGATGCCTACATATTCTTCGAGCAGCCCGGTGGATCACGCTATGTAATGCACTCCGTGACGATACCACCGGGAGGTTCAAAGGAAACATCTATGCCATCCATGATGAAGTGCTGAGTATCCAGGAGGCCATGCTGCTGGATGGACGATACATAGAAGCGTTAGAAGACATGGAAAAAAACCATAAGCACCATCGGGTGCGAATGGTGGCCTATGCCGTTTTGGAAAACTTACGCACCGTGTTGAACCAGGAAGAGCCGGATCAGTTAATAGGTAACCATCACGGATCGGTCATTTCCCGTTTCCTTGATGGTTCAGCATTATCGCCAACCAACAACAAGAATGACATCCAAGTCCTAAAACCTGACTCAGTGTACCCAGTCCAAAATTTGAACTCAGACAATGCCCCAGTCCATTTTTTGGACTTGGATAGTGAAAACACAAAAAAACAATCCCTTACTAAGCATGCCCAAAAATTAGACGCGGAAGATAAAAATTTAGACTCGGCGAATCCAGTGCGTAGTAGTAGTTGTATAAATAAAAATATTAAAACTACTACTACCTCACCCCCTATTGAAATTAACCAAAATGATAAAGCCAAGTTCCATAAACAAGCGATAGACCCTAACTTGATTTGGCCAAGTATGCTAACAGGTGATGCCCGGTGGGTATCTTGGCAAGCTTTACGCAAATGCCCTGTTGAGCATCAACAAGATTTGTTGGATGAACTGGCCGCACGGATGCTACCGTCCAGCAAGAATCCTATCAAGAACCCGTCCGCATGGTTGGCATGGGCAAGCAAGGAATTACGAGAAGATGGCGTTTACCCTATCACCAATTTAGCAATAATTCACCGCCAATTACGGGAGCGGGAACAACAACGCCGATTGGCCGATGAAGCCAAACAACAGGGATTAATCATGAATGAAAGCCCACAACAACCAAAACAAGCCAGTAACAGTTCGAAAGAAGCTTATAAACGGCATTAAGCAACGCTTAAGACGACTATCCAAAAGAAACAATGAGGCTTAGATACCATTGGTTAATGGCGAAATTGCCAAATGGTTGGGTATAACTATAGGGGGTGTGCAGGCTGCACAC
>DLHW01000059.1:86775-87712 GCA_002483425.1 Methylococcaceae bacterium UBA7658 | reverse complement strand
ATGGCAGGTCGGCACCGACCATGCCGGAATTGCCACGCAAATGGTGGTGGAGCGGCAATTGGCGGGCGAAGGCAAGACACGGCACGATTTAGGCCGCGACCAATTTCTGGAAAAGGTGTGGGAATGGAAATCCGAATCCGGCGGCACGATTACCCGGCAGTTGCGGCGTTTGGGTTCATCGGTGGATTGGACGCGCGAGCGCTTCACCATGGACGAAGGCTTATCCAAAGCCGTGCAGGAAGCCTTTGTGCAGCTTTACGACGACGGCCTGATTTATCGCGGCAAACGCCTGGTGAATTGGGATCCTAAGCTGCACACGGCGATTTCCGATCTGGAAGTGGTGAGCGAGGAAGAAAAGGGCTCGATGTGGCATTTCCGTTATCCACTTGCTGATGGCTCCGGGCATTTGGTGGTTGCAACGACCCGCCCAGAAACCATGCTGGGCGATACTGCCGTGGCGGTTAACCCGAACGACGAACGCTTTCAACATTTGATTGGCAAGACGGTAAGATTGCCGATCACCAACCGCGAAATNNGCCGACGATTATGTCGATCCTGAATTCGGCACCGGTTGCGTCAAAATCACCCCTGCGCATGACTTCAACGATTACGAAGTCGGTAAACGCCACAATTTGCCGCTTATCAATGTTTTTGACCGCGACGCCAAAGTCATCGGCGAATTTACCGTACTGACGTTTGAAGGTTATGCCGGAACGCACGGCGAAAAAGCGCCGGAAGCTTATACTGGATTGGATCGCTTTGAAGCGCGCAAGAAGATTGTCGCCGAAATCGAAAGTTTAGGGTTATTGGAAAAGATCGACCCTCATACCTTAAAAGTCCCACGCGGCGACCGTTCCGGCGTGGTCATTGAACCGTGGCTCACCGATCAATGGTATGTCAACGCCAAAGAACTAGCGAAACCGGCAATCAAAGCCGT
>DLHW01000059.1:86563-86730 GCA_002483425.1 Methylococcaceae bacterium UBA7658 | reverse complement strand
TCCCGCCAGTTGTGGTGGGGGCATCGAATCCCAGCTTGGTATGACAACCACGGCAATGTTTATGTCGGACGCGATGAAGTCGAGGTGCGCGGCAAATACGGCTTGGCGATTGAAAGTGAGTTACGTCAGGATGAAGACGTACTGGACACTTGGTTTTCCTCCGCTTT
>DLHW01000059.1:85593-86506 GCA_002483425.1 Methylococcaceae bacterium UBA7658 | reverse complement strand
GGGTCGCGCGGATGATCATGATGACCCTACACTTCATGAAACACGAAGACGGCACGCCGCAAGTGCCGTTCAAAACTGTCTACGTTCACGGACTGGTGCGCGATAGCGAAGGCCAGAAAATGTCTAAATCCAAAGGTAACGTGTTAGATCCGCTTGATATTATCGATGGGATAAGCTTAGATGAGCTTGTTGCCAAACGCACCAGTGGGTTAATGCAGCCGCAGATGGCGGAAAAGATCGAAAAGCGTACCCGCAAGGAATTCCCGGAGGGAATTTTGTCTTATGGCACGGACGCTCTGCGCTTTACTTTTGCTTCCCTGGCATCGACTGGGCGCGACATCAAATTCGATATGGGTCGGGTTGAAGGCTACCGCAATTTCTGCAATAAGCTGTGGAATGCAGCGAACTTTGTGTTAATGAATACCGTCAATAACGATTGCGGCTTTTCTGGTAATCCTTACCAACAAACCCAGGTCGATCAATGGATTCTGTCGCGGTTGAATGAGGTAATCGGCGAAACCAGAAACGCGCTGGACAATTACCGATTCGACCATGCCGCGCAAGCGATCTACGATTTCACTTGGAACGAGTTTTGCGACTGGTACATAGAGCTGTCAAAAGTCAGTTTGCAATCTGACGATGAAGCGATTCAGCGCGGCGCACGGCATACTTTATTAACCGTGCTGGAAACGGTGTTAAGGTTAACCCATCCGATCATGCCGTTCATTACCGAGGAAATCTGGCAGACCGTTGCGCCGCTTGCAGGTGTACAGGGCGAAACCATTATGCTGCAAGCGTATCCGGTGGTCGTCGATTCCCGAAATGATACAAACGCAGAAGCCGAAATTGAATGGGTAAAAAGTTTTATTCTCGGCGTCCGTCGTATTCGTGGTGAAATGAATATTGCTCCCGG
>DLHW01000059.1:14285-85560 GCA_002483425.1 Methylococcaceae bacterium UBA7658 | reverse complement strand
CTACAAAAGCTTGGGCGTTTGGAATCAATCACGACACTGGCTTCAGAGGACGTTGCTCCGGAATCGGCGATTGCTTTGGTCGGCAATTTGAAAATCCTTATACCGATGGCGGGATTAATCGATAAAGAAGCCGAATTGGCGCGGCTGGAAAAGGAAATTCAGCGGATTTCAAACGATTTACCTCGTGTTGAAGGCAAATTGAATAATCCCGCTTTTGCCGATAAAGCGCCGGCTGAGGTTATCGAAAAGGAAAAAGCAAAACTGGCGGAAATGCAGTCATCGTTAACCAACTTGCAAGCACAAAGGGAGAAGATCAACGCATTATGATCCTCGATTGATAGCCCGAGCAAACGGTAGTGGATAGGTTTTCAAACCCTAAATTTATTTAATTTAAGATGAACGGGCATTAATTCCGTAAGAATGGACATAGTTGATTCTGGAGCATAGCCGTACTATGAATCGAGGCTATTTATAGCCGGATCCACTGACAAACTACGGAGTCTATTATGAAAAAAATGTTACTTTTAGCGGCTTTTTTAGGCATAACCTTTACAGGTTCGTCGTTTGCCGCATATCCTATCGGTAAACTCTATACCCTGAGCAACAGCAGCACAGGGAATGCCGTTATGATTTTTAACCGTCTTTCCGATGGCACGGTTGTCAAAGTTGACCAAGTGGCTACCGGCGGCAAGGGATCGGGCGGCGGTTTGGGCAATCAAGGCGCCGTCGTGTTAAGCCAGGACGGAAGTTTCTTATTTGCGGTAAATGCCGGCAGCCATAGCGTATCGTCGTTTCGAATTACGTCGAACGGTCTTAAGTTGATTTCTACCAAAGCGTCAGGCGGCCAAGTACCTGTCAGCGTAAGCGAAAACCACGGCAGGTTATTTGTATTAAATGCTGGCAGCAGTACAGCACCCGGCAATATTAAAGGCTTTTATGTATTACCGAACGGCGTCATCTTGCCAATTCCCTTTGCTACTAAACCTTTAAGTAGTCTTACAGCGGGTACCGGCGCAGCTCAGGTTTCTTTTTCAAGTGACGGCCAGCAATTAGTTGTAACCGAAAAAGCGACCAACTTGGTTCTGACTTACCGGCTGAAATATCACATTTACCCCAGCGACCCTACGCTCAATGCAGCCGCCGGTAACACGCCGTTCGGCTTTGCCGCCGGAAAACGTAATCAGTTCTTTGTCTCCAATGCGGAGGGCGGAGCGCCGGATGCTTCATCGTTATCATCCTACCGCTTATCGGTATCCGGTCAATTAAATCCGCGAAGCACTGAAGTTGCAACCGGTGAAACTGCCGCCTGTTGGGTTGCTTTAACCCCGGACAGCCGTTTGGCTTTTACCACGAATACTGCAAGCGGAACTATTTCTTCATTTCAGTTAGGGTTTAACGGTTCGGTTAAATTACAAGAGAGCGTTGCCGGCAACACTGGGCCGGGTTCAGGTCCTATTGATATGTCGGTAAGTCCGGACGGCCGGTTTCTGTATACCTTAAATGCCGGGAGCGATACGCTGAGCAGTTTTGCCGTCACGCTTAACGGTAAACTTAGCTTACTTGACACTTTGAATGGCTTACCCAATGGCGCAAACGGTTTAGCGGTTTATTAAAACTCAAAGGCCGGTTAGCGGGTAGAACAAATACTCTCTAACCGGCTATTTATTGATGTTTAACGCTAAGTTTCCGGCATTGCCCTGGACCGACACCGATAATCCTTTTAAAAGCTTTGCTGAATGCCGCCGCGGATTGATAACCGCAGCGCTCGGCGACATCCACAACATTCGCATTGTCCTGTTCCAGCCAGCGTCTCGCTAGATACATACGCCAAATAGCGACAAATTCCATGGGCGGAATTTTACAGACTTTTAGAAAGCGTTCCGCAAACACCGAGCGCGATAAACAGGCCACGGATGCTAAACTTTCCAATGTCCACGCCTTGGCAGGATCAAGCGTAAAAGCATGAACAGACTTACCTAGATAGGCATCCGATAAAACACCTAACAATCCCGGAAATTCCAATTGATTGATTGCGAGATCCCGTACCACGTAAAACATTAAAGCATCCGCCAATCGATCTAGTATAGCGGTAGCCCCCAATAAATTAAATTTCGCTTCTGTGAACAGCAAGTCTAAAAGAATATTGATTGAAGCAGCGGGCATATTCGGCGTATTCGCACTGATGACGACAAAGCTAGGCAAATTTTGCAGTAATAATTTCCGAACTAATGGATCGGTTATTAAATAACCGCAAAGCAAAGCCGTTCCGCGATTTTCGCGGCTCAAGGGAGTCTCAGCTGAAATGTCCTGAATACCGAATGCCTTAGGCGGTAATTTAGACGAACTGAGGACATGAACGGCATCTTCCGGAAAAACCACGATATCGCCGCCGCGTAAATAAGTTACTTCTTGCTTTCCGGGAAAATGCAGCCAGCAGTCCCCGTGACAAATCATGTGAAAATTGACGTTCCCGCTGCCAGAGGTATCCAAGGCCCAAGAATCGCAAACTTGCCCGCGATAAAATACTTCTGCGCGAAAATTAATCCGGCGCAGAATGGCGTTGATAATCTCAATAGATTCTTGACTTAATCCTTTTTTCATTTGGCGATAAATTCCGGTAGAACGCGATCATTAACGAAACCCTGACTAAACCCTTCGATAAGCTTAAGAGAAACTGATATTGGTTAACTTGCCTAGCGGGGACTTTAACGAACTACTTACCCCCGCCCTGAGTATTACTGAAATCAACTTTTTTCAGGGTTTCCTCGAATGACACTTTAGTTGCATCAGCAGACTATAAGAAAAACCGGCAAAACTGAAATGCGTAATATCCTTGCTGTCAAATTCAGGATAGCTTCGGTTGGACTGCAGTGATTATTTATCGCTCCCCAATTTCAACGCATTGTTATAGTGTCCCCTAACTTTACCTGACCGTCGGTCAGTACCGCCGCCCGAATTCCGCCTCTGCGCATAAACGCATGAATAATTTCGTCTTGAGATAGCGGGATCCTAGGAAATTGTCTTGCCATGACTTTGCAAGGTTCGCACAACTCTACGCCGTAACATAAGACTTTTCCGATCATAAAGGTTTTTCCAATCAATCCGTTTAAATCGATTCCGTAAGTGATCAAATTACGCCGGGTTGCATTTAACGGAATGCTTAACCGGTTGGATTGGTTAAACTCCTCGACGGCTTCACATTCGATCAAGCTCAGGTTAAGGCCTAGGCGGCTTTTTCTTAAACCAAAGAAACGATCACCGACGATTCCCTTACCCCGTTTTAACTGTACGGCTTCAACGGCAATTTGCTCGCCATGTTTGACGGGAGCTACAAAAATAGCAATAACAGAAGCTGTCATTTTGTGCTTTATAAAGACCTAGAACTTATCCGTAAAAGCTTAAACCTTACCGTAACGGTTAAGCGTACAAGGCAATAGTAATAAATTGAATACGGTCGAGGAAAATAAACCGCCGATAATAATAGCCGCCATCGGCCCCATGATTTCGGAACCGGGATTATCGCTATTAAACGCAATAGGAAACATGGCTAAGGCAGTAACTAAAGCAGTCATTAAGATCGAAGGCAATCTTTCCTGCGCAGCTAGCACAATGGTATCGAAATTCCACGGTCTATTTTCCTGTTCGACTAAATAGCAGCAATGAGATAGCAACATGATGCTATTCCTGACCGTAATGCCAAATAAGGTGACAAACCCAACAATCGAACCCACCGATAACGGCGCTCCGGTCAGGAAAACCGCGGCGATACCACCCATTAAAGCAAACGGTAAATTCGCCAGGGTAAGCAAAACATGACGCCGGTTACCAATTGCAATTGAAATCAATATAAGTACGCCGAAACCCGCCAGCAACGAATGAAAGATCAGCTTATGGCGCGCCTCGGCTTGTTCCAGGGCGGCGCCGGCAAACTCCGGATAGGTATCGGCGGAAAAATCGATGGCTTGATAAATCCGCGTTTTCAAAGTTTGTATAAATTCATCCATGTCGCCGGTAATGCTTGCTGTGACGGTTTGTTTGCGTTGCGAATTTTGATGTAAGATATTGTAACGTCCGGCGCCAGGTCTAATATCAGCCACTTGCTCCAGCCGAATCATAGCGCCGCCCATGGTTTTGAGCGGAAGATCGTTAAGCGCAAGAATATTATCTTTATATTCGGGCAATACCGTTACCGCTACATCGAAAACCTTATTGCCCTCATAATGCTTACCAACAGACGCGGTTTCATAAACTGCCTGTAAACTACCCATCACTTGCTCCGGCGTAATCCCCCAAAGTTTGAGTTTGTCCATGTCCAAATGTATTTGAACGAGCGGTGTGCCGGGCGGCGAACGGACTAACACATTAGCGGCGCCTGGAATGGATTTTAAAATTCCGGCTACCGCCTGCGCCTTAGCATCCAGATCGCCTAGATCGTTTCCGAAAATATTAACGGCAACCGGCGAGGTGTAACCCGAGATAGTTTCATCGATGCGTTCGGTTAAAAAGGTATTGGCTTCAAACGCTATGCCGGGGAAATTTTCTAAAACGCTACGCAACCGGTCGAATATCAGTTGTTGTTCCGCGCCCGGACGAGGCTTAAGCCGGACTTCGTATTCGCTGTAATAGCTGCCGTAAGTGTCGGCGCCCCGCTCTGCCCGTCCGGCCCATTGGGATACGGATTCTACGCCGGGAATCGCGGTTATTTGCCGGGTAAGTTGACTGCCGATACGAATGGATTCGGCTAATGAAGTCCCCGGCAGGCTAGCGGTATGGACGATATAATGCCCTTCCCGTAATTCAGGCAAAAACTTATGCTCAAGCTTAAGACTTGCCATCAATCCTACGGCACAAATAATAAGGCTAGCGGTGAATAGCAGCTTGAAATGCCGGTCAGCCGTCCGCAGCCATTGCGTATAAACCGTTTTGATTCTGTTTATCACAGGCGGGTCGGCGGCTGTGAAATCATACCGGGCTAAAAGCGCACGGCACAACGCCGGTGTTAACGTTAACGCCACCAATAACGATAATAATATAGCCAGTATGTAAGAAACCCCCAACGGGGCAAATAACCGTCCCGCTACCCCGTCCAGCGTCAATAACGGAACAAACACGAGCGCCACAATGAAGCTGGCGTAAACAACGGAACTTCGAACCTCAAGTGAGGCCGAATAAATCACTTCCGCTAAATTGGGTGCTTGCAAAGACCAACGGCTTTCTCTCAATCTGCGGAAAATATTCTCAGTGTCGATAATGGCGTCGTCGACAACTTCGCCCAGAGCTATGGCTAATCCGCCTAGTACCATGATGTTGAGATTGACGCCAGCCAACTGTAAAACCATAATCGCACCTAGTAAAGACACTGGTATCGCCAGCGCCGAAATAATCGCGGCGCGCGCATTCAATAAAAAAGCATACAGAATAATTAACACAAACAACCCTCCGATCAATAAATGTTTCGAAAGATTGCCTATCGACCGTTCGATATAGTCGGCGGGCTTAAATAAATGCGGAAAAAAAACAATCCCTTGTTTTTCGAAAATGGGTTTGAATTCGGTCAGAGTTTGTTCTAAGGCCTTCGAAACAGTCAACGTATTTGCACCGTACTGAGCAATCGCCATAATCACAATGCCCGGCTTACCCATGATCTGTGCCGCGCCTATGGGCGGCTTTGGCGCGTAGGTAATATTCGCAACTTCGCCTAGCGTCAGATGATGACCGTTTTCACGTTTGACAATGATCTTGCTTACCAAATCCGGCGAATTAGGCCGGCCCGTAACCTGAAGGGTAAACCGCTGATTCAAGTTTTCAATAAATCCGCTGCCGTGAATCGTTCCGGCTTGTGCTGCAGCCGCAATAATCTCGTCGAGCGACAGATTAAAACGTTGCAACTTAAGCGGATCGGCCTGGATCTGCAATTGCTTGATCTCGCCGCCAAACACATTGATGTCGGCGATACCGGGTACGGTTAGGAGACGAGGCACAATCGTCCAATCGACGAGACTGCGCAAAGTCATCAAGCCGGCAATCTCCGAACTTAAGCCTAAAGTTAAAACCGTTGCTGACGACGACGATAAAGGCACAGCAACCGGACTGACGCCTTTCGGCAAGCGCCCCGGTAATTGAACCAGCCGCTCGTTAATAAGCTGCCGGTTGCGGTAAATATCGCTATTTTCCGGGAATACTGCCGTGACAATCGATAAGCCTTGGATCGATTCCGACCGGATAGACTGCAAACCGAGCGTCCCGCTAAGCGCTATTTCGACCGGCTGAGTAACGAGTAACTCGACTTGCTCCGAAGACAATCCCGGTGCTTCGGTTTGGATGATGACCTGTTTTGGAGAAAATTCCGGAAAAATATCCAATCCCGCTGTCGCGAACCGGTAACTGCCGACCAGCAGTATCAAAACGGCAAGAGCAATCACAATACCGTAATGACGAATGGAAAACCGGATAAGGCTGGCGAGCATGAACGGTATGTTATTGAACAGTTAGTAAAGATGAAAAAACGGCGGAGTTTGGGTCTAATCCAAGAGGAATAATGCCGCTATTGATACGGCAGGACAGTTCTGGGGTTTAACTCCGGATAACGGCGCATCAGCGATCCAAGATAAACTCTTTGACTAACTTGCTGCCAAAATAAGCCAATAACAGCAACATAAATCCGGACAACGTCCACCTTATCGCCGTTTGACCCCGCCAGCCGTAGCGGTACCGGCCAAACAATAATCCGGAAAAAATCAACCATGCAAGAATAGAAAAAAAAGTTTTATGGGTTTGGTGTTTTGCGAAAATATCTTCGATAAAAATGAATCCGCTGCCGAGCGCGATACTCAGAAAAACAACCCCTGCCCCAATCATTTGGAACAATAAAGACTCCATGGTTTGCAATGAAGGCATCGATTGAATATACCGTTTGGGCGGATGACTCTTTAATTGCTGATTTTGAATAACTAACAAAACAGCTTGAAGCGCGGCGATATTTAACAAGCTGAAGGCAATAACGGACGACAGGATATGAAGATTCATCTGCCAATTATGGGTATTTAAAAAACGTTGCTTTTCAGGAAAACTTAGTTCCAGCGTCAGCATCAAAATCGTCATGGGAAAAAGAAACAAGCCGAGATTTTCAACCGGTTTACTCAGAGCCGCCAGCAACAACAGCACCGTAACGATTAAAGAAACCAACGCGGCCATGTTCAAAAAACTAAAATTGAAACCGCCGTTCTCAGCAACGGTAACCACCGTATAGACGGTCTGCAAAGCCGCCGCGCCCCAAGCCCACTTGATCGAGGATTGGTTATTTTTATCCGGGAGTATCGGCTTAGCTAATTTAACCGTGCTCGTGAAATAGGCGCAAATCGCGAGTATTGCAAATAAGTTGGCGTTCATCGAAATATTGGATTCTGAATTAATTAACCTTTCGGAAGTTTCTTACTATTGCTCCGGCCCTTTAATGTTTGAACCGTTCGTACCCGAAGGGCGCTTGTGACCTTTGGGTTATAAATGCTGAGCGAGTCGAAGCACAGCAAGCCTTTCGACAGACTCAATACCCAAAGGGTGCAAGAGCGAACGGAAGTTAAAACTTCATAAGGCCGGACCAATAACCTATTCTTTGGCGAGTTGTTTCATAATAAACTTCCGCCGCCTAAAAATTTACCGTTAACGTCCGGACAAAAAACCTTTCGCATCAGCATTAAGCGTAGATGTAATAGCAAGAGATGCTATGCTAATATAACCGAATTTTAACCCTAGCGCATTTGCGTCTGGCATGACTATTCCTTTTGTAAAGATCACACTATGTTCGATAACTTAACCGACCGATTAAGCAGTACCCTTAAAAAGCTCAAAGGCCAAGGTAGACTGACTGAAGAACTNNAAAGGCCAAGGCAGACTGACCGAAGATAACATTAAAGAAACGTTGCGCGAAGTCAGGATGGCGTTGCTTGAAGCCGATGTCGCCCTCCCTGTCGTTACCGATTTCATTGAACGCGTCAAAACCGGCGCACTCGGTCAGGAGGTTCAAGGCAGCTTGACGCCCGGTCAAGCCATGATCAAGCTGGTTCAAAGCGAATTGGTTAAGGTTATGGGCAACGCTAACGAGAAGCTTAATCTCAATGCTGTTCCGCCTGCTATCATCTTGATGGCGGGTTTACAAGGTGCAGGGAAAACAACTACCGTGGCAAAGCTTGGCCGGTGGCTGAAAGAGTCTCAAAAAAAGAAGGTCGGCGTGGTGAGCGTTGACGTTTATCGTCCAGCCGCTATCAAACAATTAGAAACGCTTGCAAACAGCTTATCTTTAGATTTTTTCGATAGCGATCCCTCCCAAAATCCGCTCGATATAGCGAAACAGGCGATCGATGCGGGCAAACGGAAATTTTTGGATGTCATTATCGTCGATACGGCCGGCCGTTTACATGTCGACGACGACATGATGTCCGAAATCAAGGCGTTGCATGCGGCTATCAAACCCGTAGAAACCTTATTCGTTGTCGACAGCATGACCGGGCAAGACGCGGCGGTCACTGCTAAAGCGTTTAACGATGCGCTGCCGTTAACCGGCGTTATACTAACCAAAGCCGACGGCGATGCCCGGGGCGGAGCCGCATTGTCAATTCGTCATATTACCGGCAAACCGATTAAATTCATCGGTGTGGGGGAAAAAGCCGACGCCTTGGAACCGTTCCATCCCGACCGGTTAGCCTCGCGCATTTTAGGCATGGGCGATATGCTCAGCCTGATCGAGGAGATGGAACAAAAAGTCGATAAGGAAAAAGCCGAGAAATTCGCTAAGAAAATCCAAAAAGGTAAAGCTTTCGATTTCAACGACTTCCTTGAACAACTGCAACAAATGCAGAGCATGGGCGGCATCGGCTCCATGCTGGATAAACTGCCCGGCATCAACAGTGTGCCGAAAGCGATGAAAGAGCAAGTCAACGACAAAATGCTGGCGCGGCAAATCGCCATCATTCAAGCCATGACCAAACAGGAACGGCGCTTCCCGGATCTTATTAAAGGTAACCGCAAACAACGGATCGCCGACGGTTGCGGTCAAAAATTGGAAGATGTCAACCGGATGCTCAAGCAATTTCTTATGATGCAAAAGATGATGAAAAAAATGAAAACCGGCAATTTAGCGAACATGGTGCGCGGCATTAAAAATAATGTCAGGGGCATGAGACGATAAAATAAAATTTGCGGTCTCAAATGTTTTTTCATTAAAATTCAATTTATTCTTCACTTATTCGGCATTTCGCGTACAATAGGCCGATTAAATTTTAGCTAAATGTTTTTGAGGACATAAGATGGTAACAATTCGTCTCTCCAGAGGCGGCGCTAAAAACCGCCCTTTCTACCATGTTGTCGTTACCGACAGCAGAAACGGACGCGATGGCCGCTATATCGAACGCGTGGGTTTTTTTAATCCCATCGCTCGCGGTAAGGAACAAAGGTTATCTTTAGATACGGAACGAGTAACTTACTGGACATCTAAAGGCGCGCAACCTTCGGAACGCGTTGTTAAGCTGTTAAAGGATGCGTTAAAAGCCGCTGCTTAAGCAGTTTGTCACAGCAAGAACTGATTAACGTCGGCAAAATTTCCGGCGTTTTCGGCATAAAAGGCTGGTTAAAAATATTTTCATATACCGAGCCGAAAGACAACATTCTGAGTTATAGGCATTGGCTAATCAAAAGAAATAGCCAAGAAAAAACGGTTACGGTAACCGGCGGTCAATCTCAAGGCAAAGGGGTGATTGTTCAACTCGATGGTGTTTCCGACCGGAACCAAGCGTTAACACTGACCGGCTGGGAGATTTACATAACGCGCGCGCAATTGCCGCCTTCCGGTCGCGACGAGTTTTATTGGGCCGATTTAATAGGGTTAAGCGTAGAAAATATGACCGGTGTGCACCTGGGCGTAGTGGAAAACTTAATGCAAACAGGCGCTAACGACATTCTGCTGATTAAAGGCGACCGGGAGCGCGCAATCCCTTTTTTACAAGGTCAAACGGTTAAAACCATCGATCTTGCGCTAAAGAAAATGGTTGTCGATTGGGACGCTGACTTTTAATTACCGTCATGCGGTTTGATGTACTTACCCTGTTCCCTGAGATGGTGCTGTCTGTAGCCAGTTTTGGGGTAACCGGTAAAGCTAAAGAACAAGGAATTATTGAGCTGTCGGCGTGGAATCCAAGAGATTACACTTACGACAAGCATAAGACGGTAGATGACCGGCCTTATGGCGGCGGGCCTGGCATGGTAATGAAATACCAGCCGTTACGCGACGCCCTGACCGCCGCAAGACTAGCAAACCCTGTTGACGCGAAAGTTGTGTATTTAAGTCCGCAAGGCAAACCGGTTACCCAAGCATTACTCGCCGAAACAAGCGTATTGCCGCGACTTATAATGATTGCAGGCCGGTATGAAGGCATTGACGAACGGTTTATCGAGTCGGCTTGCGATGAAGAATGGTCGATTGGCGATTATGTCATCAGTGGCGGCGAATTGGCGGCGCTGGTTGTGATAGACGCCGTGACGCGGTTATTGCCGGGCGCATTGGGCGACGAAGACTCCGCAAAGCAAGATTCGCATGTGGACGGCTTGCTGGATTGTCCTCATTATACGAGACCTGAATGTGTGAACGGCGTTGCGGTGCCGGCTATTCTGCTTAGCGGTAATCATGCCAGTATCGATAAATGGCGGATGAAGCAAGCTTTGGGTAAAACGTGGCGGAAACGGCCGGACTTGCTGGCGAACAAACAATTAACCGACGAGCAGCAAAAACTGCTGAATGAATTTATACATCAAACAGAATTGGATTAAATTGAAGGTAGAATTATGAGTAACATCATTGATCAATTAGAAAAAGAACAACTTAAGCAAGTGCCGGATTTCGGTCCGGGCGATACCGTGGTTGTGCAAGTCAGAGTTAAAGAAGGCGACCGCGAGCGGATTCAGGCGTTCGAAGGCATCGTTATCGCTAAACGTAATCGCGGTTTGAATTCCGCGTTTACCGTCAGAAAAATATCCCATGGCACCGGCGTAGAACGGGTGTTTCAAACCCACAGCCCATTGATTAGCGAAATTCAAGTCAAACGCCGCGGCGATGTTCGCAGGGCGAAGCTGTATTACTTGCGCGATCTGACAGGAAAAGCCGCTCGTATCAAAGAAAAGCTATAAAACGCTTATTTTCAGCGAGAACAATAAAAGGCAACTTCAAGTTGCCTTTTTTATGCCCGGCTCAAAGGCAGGATAACTCTTAATTGAATGCCCTATTAACGGATGATATGATTCGACTTGGTGCAACTGAATTTCGCACCGGTAATAATTTAACAAAACGAGAGGGACATTTATGAAACAGTATTTAGCAGAGTTTTTCGGGACGTTTTGGTTAGTTCTGGGCGGCTGCGGAAGCGCAGTGCTGGCGGCCGCATTTCCTGACGTAGGTATCGGTTTGTTGGGCGTATCGTTTGCTTTCGGGTTAACCGTGCTGACGATGGCTTATGCTATCGGACATATTTCCGGTTGCCATTTAAACCCGGCTGTAACTATCGGTTTATGGGCGGGCGGACGCTTTCCCGCCGGTAAAATCGCTTTTTACATCGTTGCTCAAGTAGCGGGCGCAATTGTCGCGGGCGGTGTGTTATACCTTATCGCGAGCGGAAAAGCCGGCTTCGATGTCACCGCCGGATTTGCATCGAACGGTTACGGCGATCACTCCCCCGGCGGCTATTCCTTAACATCGGCTTTGGTTACCGAAGTCGTCATGACCATGATGTTCTTGCTGATTATTTTAGGGTCAACCGATGCTCGCGCACCGCAAGGTTTTGCACCGGTTGCAATCGGCTTGGGTCTAACTTTAATTCACCTGATCAGCATTCCCGTGACAAACACATCTGTCAATCCGGCTAGAAGCCTGGGCGTAGCCATTTATGTCGGCGACTGGGCAATCGCGCAACTTTGGCTGTTTTGGGTAGCACCCATTATCGGCGCTTTATTCGGCGCTGGTATCTACCGTTATTTAGGGTGCGCTTGCGAAGAAAAATAAAGGACTAACAAAATAAACTCACCGGTCTATAGATTCCGGTGAGTTTATTATTGCAAATTACGCGCTTTAGCGGAATCGTGCATATCGATTTTGGTAAAATGCCGGATCAAAAAATCCACAAACGTCGTCATTTTGGCCGGCATAAACCGGCGCGGTAAATAAGTGGCGTAGACATTCAGGGACGGAATCCGGTATTCCGGCAAGATTTCAACAAGCTTACCTTGCGCAAGATAAGTAGCCACCGAAAGCTCAGGCGCTTGCGTTATCCCCATACCCAGAGCAGCCCCCTGACACAATGCCCGGCCGTTATTCGAAGCGAAAGTCCAAGTGGTTTTCACTTTTACCTCATCGTCATCGACTTTAAAAATCCAATAATCCTTATGCGGCGTATCGGTATTGTATAAACAGTGATGATGCTTTAAATCTTCAATCGAACGCGGTTCGCCGTATTGTCGAATGTAATCTGGAGACGCATAAGTACATAACCGGGTTTCGGCAATTTTTCTGGCGACAACACCTAAATCCAAGGTATCGGTAACCAAAATAGCCAAATCGATACTGCCCTCGCTCAAATTAACATAGCTGTTATTTAAGATCATCATGATCTTAACCTCAGGATACAACTGTTGATAAGCATCTATTGCCGGCACCATATACAGTCCGCCGAAATCGATGGAAGCGCTTATTTTTAGAGTTCCTTTAACATTTCTGCCAAGCTGGGAGGTCGATTCGTCCAACTCGGAAAAGTCGTCAAGCAGTTGTTTGCTCCGATGATAGTAGATTTCTCCCGCCTCCGTTAAGCTGATTTTACGGGTCGTTCTATTCAGGAGCGCTACCCCCAAGGATTCTTCCAATTGCGCAATGTATTTGCTAATCATCATCGCCGACAAATCCATCTCGCGGGCAACCGCCGCGAACGTGCCTAATTCCACAATCCGGCAAAATACCTGCATGTTATTTAGTTTGTCCATACTATAAACTTAAATTTTATATTTTATAAATATAAAGGACTATTCCAAACCTCATACTTTGAGTATACACTTATTAGCGGAGATAGTTAACGCCGTTTGGTTTATGTCTTATAGTAGGCAGGGCCAAGCGGCTTTTTATTATCCACCCAACAATAATAAACGGAGCAAGATATGAGCACTATTCTTAATGAAGTATTGTCAGCAAACAGAGACTATGTAAACAATTTTGGCGATAAAGGCTCCTTAGCGTTGCCGCCTGCGAGACGATTTGCAATATTGACCTGCATGGACGCCCGTTTGGATCCGGCCAAATACGCCGGTTTATCGGAAGGCGACGCCCATGTTATCCGGAATGCCGGCGGCCGGGCCAGCGACGACGCGATCCGTTGTTTAGTGATTTCTTACAAGCTTCTGGGCACCAAGGAATGGTTTGTTATTCATCACACCAATTGCGGCATGGAATTGTTCACCAACGAAATCATGAGCGATTTGTTATCGAAAAGCCTTAAAACCGCGTCCATCGACGAAAACGGCTGGCACGACTGTTGCGAAGGCCCCGGTTGCAATGAAGGTAAGTACATCAACTGGTTAACGATTAAAACTCAAGAAGAAAGTGTTACCGAAGACGTTTCCAGAATCAGAAACCACCCCTTAGTTCCCGGCGATATCCCAATTTACGGTTACATTTACGATTGCTCGACTGGCCGGTTAATTGAAGTACCGGCTGCGACTCAAGCCGGAAAGTGTTGCTAATTTCAGCTTATCGATTCGGCTTTATGAGGGTTTAACTTCCGTTACGCCCTCGTAACCTAAAGGGTATCTGCGAATTAAGTTAACATGGCTCTATATATCACCGGTTAATTTAACCAAGTTGTTTTTATTCAACAGCTTTGACACTTAAACAAACTCCGATTAAGTCCTTCGACAAGGCACTCCTGAGCGTAGCCGAAGGACTCAGGATGAACGGAATCAACTTCACAGAGTTTCATTAAATTTAAAACTGTTAAACCTGCGATTTGTATATAGCCATGTTAAGTTAATTTTATAAATACCTTCAAGGCCGCAAGCGCCCTATCGATTATAAATGCTAAGCAAGTCGAATCAAGTTAACCTTCCGGCCGGTTTAAGGCGAACGGAAGTTAAAACCTCATAAACAAAATCAATAATTTGTCGAATCTATAGATTAATCCGCCCAAGGATTAACATCGATAATTTTAACGACTTCGCCGGTTTGGGCGTCTACTAAAACGGTCATGTTTTTAGCGTTACTGACCAACGGCAGCCACTTGACTTCATTATCTTTCCAAGCATTTAACTCAGCTAACGCTTGAGCGTCTTTGCCGCGAAGCTTTCGTAAAGCTGCTAGCGCTTTCGATCGTTCTTGAATTTGTTTCTTCACGTCGGCCAGCGGCACAAACAATTCCGGCAATTGCGGCCAATCGTTACCGCCTTGAACCGAATCGAACATTATTTTTTGGCGGCGATCCGGGTCTTTGGCGGGAAGCGCCCCGACCCATTTGGGTTGTAGCCAGCTGATTTTTGCCGTCTCGTTCTTGGCTTTTGTTGCGGTCTCCACGCTTTTCGGGTCGATTTCATAAGCTCTTGAGACTTCAAACCGATCCACGCTGAAAACCACAAAGGCCGGGCGGCCTTCAAACACGGTATGCAGACCGTAGACTAAGGCCGCAATTTGCAAAAATGCAATGACGGTTAGGTCGAATACTAAGGATTTCTTACCTTTTTTAAAAACGATCATCGTTAGCAGCGGGCCTATGGTGATATCCACCGCCAGGAGAATCAGAAATATCTGGGTAACGCCCACCGCAGTATGCAGCGGCGCCGGGTACCAGATAAAAAATACCACTACCAAAGCTAAGGCGGCGATTGCAGCGGAAATACCGAGATGGATCAAGAATGCATTAAAACGGTCTTTCAAATTATTGTTCATAGCGTTTACTGATAGTTTCAAAAGCCACCTAGCCCGATAGGACGCGGTGAACACAGCGAACCGCATCAATTGAAAAACACGAGCGCACGTTGGGTTATTGTGTTATGTGCTTGGTGGGTGGGTTAAACCGGAAAAAAAGCTTTGAGAATTAAGGTTAAAATGCCGCCCAGCACTAAGCCCACCATCCATTTGATGACTAGCAATTCGCGCTCTATGCGATTGATATCTGATTTTGCCGCTAACTGCGAATCCATTGCTTCAGAAAAAGCGGTCACCAATGCTTCAGCTTGCGCTTCAGGAACGCCGCCAGCAATGAGTTTCTCAACAAACTTTAGGGTATCGAATGTAATGGTTGACATGACAATAACCGATAAGTATTAACAGGTCGCAGTATAGCAAAAATAACGGGTAACTAACCGTAATACATCAGCGATGCTGGATAGTTTGTAAGGTAGCGATATTCATTTCTAATGCATGGATGGGTAGGGGTGCTAGCCCGTTAGGATGCTGGCGGATCAGGTTGATGATTCATTATATATTATGAAATTTAAGCTTAAATACGATGCACCAAGGTAACGAGGCGCATCAATCGCTCTTCACTGTGTTCAACGCATCCTATGCACTCATATAGGTACGCACTGCGTACCATTTCCAAAGCGTCCCGATTAATCAAAACAAAAAAAGGTACGCGATGCGTACCCTACCCGGCTTTAAAAAAATATAGGTCAACGACATTCGCCAGGTACAAAGCGGTCAGGCACACCTGCTGCGCCTAAAGCTAATGGCGCGTTGCCAGCAAACCGCACCGATGCCGTTGCATTAGTAGAAGACACGCAAGCCCAATCTATGGAGCCTGAATTATGTCCGTTTATTAAATCATTTATTAATGTTGGAGATGGAATGGTTTGCGAACGTACATAGGGATGTAACTGCAATTGATTAGAACCTGCCGGTAACCCGATTTCAGCAGCGTTATAATTGATCGTTATAATTCCGCTATTTGGATCCCCTGCCGCTACAGCTCCACCACAATTTGACGCCGCACCTGATGGCGGAATATTTGTAATACAAACGTGCTCAACATATTTACTGCTTGCCCCCAAGTTAGCACCTTGCGCGTTCCATGAATCTGCCGATAATTGTAACCCAAGTAATGAAGCTGACCCGTCACCTACTATTATAAGCTTAGCGCTACTAGCAAGATTTAAACCTTCAATAACTCTAGACTTAACAATGTAGTCCTGATATGCCGGCAGGGCAACCGCAGCCAAAATGCCTATAATAGCAACTACTATCATCAATTCAATAAGGGTGAAACCTTTTTGCTCTCGCGATTTATTTATCATAACCTCATCCGAATACGCCATATGAATGATTCTTAGATTTAGTTTTCAAAATCAAAAGTTCTCAACATTTACAAAAGGACATTGTTCTTGAAAAAAATTTGACTAGATCTATGGGCAACTCAGAACGAGTTGATTCCCTTTGTCGTGAACCTGTCAAAGGATTTAATCAAAGACTCCTAATTTTGGTAAATATCAAATTTACACTCACAACAGTGAGTATCAAAATAATTATGTTTTAAGATGAATAAAATTTGTTTGAAAATATTAAGGCCAACCTAAATATAACCTTATAGGTAACATTAATTTAAAAACCACATCTCCAAAAAATAACCTTATCAATTTATTTCCAATACAACTTATCATTAAATTTTATTGGAAATAAAAACCCCTGTTAGAAGAATCTTTCAGGGGTTTAAACAATATAAAAGCTTTCTAAATAAATATAAACATCAAGCCACTACACTAAATTAACGGCATTCAGATGGAGCAAAACGCGCTAATACAGGGGCTCCTGGTGAAGTTGGGTCTGTCTTAGTAGGGTTAGCTGCACCAGTTCCTAGCTTATTCAAAGCAGCTTGAGCAGTTTCAGATGTACATGCCCAGTCGATAGTACCAGATACCCCAGCCGCAATCTGTGTATGTAATTCGTCAGCATCAGCTGCGCCAGCCACCGCACCGCGAATGTATGGTGACAATTTTATAGTGTCGTTAGTATCTTCAAGACCTAAACCAACTGCAACTGCATTATAGTCTATAAAAATTTCAGCAGTACCACCGGCAGCACCCGCAGCACAAGGGGCAGCATCAGCACCGATACAAATACGATCAACGTATTTACTATTAGCACCAGTGTTTGCAGCTTGCGCATTCCAGGTCGTGGTAACGTTCAGAAGATCTGCAGGAGACGATACTTCAGTTGCTATCATTGTTTTAGCTGCTTCAGCCAAGCCCAAACCTTCCGTAATCCGCGAACGCACCACATAATCTTGATAAGCCGGTAACGCAACCGCCGCCAAGATACCGATGATGGCGACCACGATCATTAATTCGATCAAGGTAAAACCTTGTTGTACTTTTTTCATTTGTTTCATTGTAAGTTTCCTCTTGTTGTTAAGGTGAGTGTAAAAAACTAAATTCGTACATCAGTTGTTACGCATAAGGTAAAGCAGACAACGTGCCAGTTATTTCAAAAAAGCTTAAAAAATTGACACTGTAATTATCTATATTTATTAAGCGATTGAATTATAAAGTAAAATAAATTGTGGTTTTGGTTGGTCAAACGTAGTTAAGTCCAACAAAATAAAGTTGGCAGCGTTAAGCCGCTCGTTGTTTAGCCCAAACGGCGAATTGATCCCGTCACAATGTGACAAATTTTGTCAGTGATTGATTTTTTATCGCAAGGTGTAACGGTTCAGAAGATTTGTTTGGTGCTATGTAGGCTTTTACCTCATTAAATCTAAAGTATTTCTGTTCCAATTTGACAAAAAACAATACCTATCATAATATCTAGTCTGACTGGTTATTTTGTGGGTAAAGATATGAAAGTTAAACCAGATACGTGGCAACTCCAAGATGCAAAAAGTAAATTCAGCCAGCTTGTTGAAGCAGCTTTACGTAGCGGCCCTCAATTTGTGACAAAACATGGCAATAATGCCGTTGTTATTCTTTCCTACGAGAAGTATCGGGAAATAACGAAACCGAAATCGGATTTGGTCGCTTTTTTGAGAAGCTCGCCCCTTGTAAATTGTGAATTGGATGTTTCCAGAGATAAAAATCCTCCAAGAGATATTGAATTATGAAATATCTTTTGGATACCTGTGTTATTTCCGAAATTATCAAACCGCAGCCTGATGAAAATGTGGTCGCCTGGATTCAAAACAAAAATGAGAACGACTTGTACCTCAGTGTTTTAACATTTGGCGAATTAGAAAAAGGTATCGAAAAAGCCCAGGATTTAGCTAGAAAAGCCAAGCTTAAGTTATGGGTGGAGCAAGACTTAAAACAACGTTTTGAAGGAAGAATAATTCCGATAGACTTGTCTGTTTCAAGCAGTTGGGGAAACGTTCAAGGTATGGCCGAGGTTGCTGGAAAACCGATGGCCGTTGTTGACGGGTTGATCGCCGTTTCAGGACTTGTTTATGACTGCATTGTCGTTACGAGAAACGTTTCCGACATGAAGCAAAGCGGGGTTGAATTATTAAATCCGTGGATGATTGAGGACTAAAGAGTTTCGGTAATATTGTCTAATGCAGTAAAGCGCTCGTTAGGCAACACATCTTCGTAAATCTCATTTAATAAGCACTTAAATTCAAAATCTTTTATTTCAGCCGTTTCATCCGTTTGGGTATAACTGTGCAACAGCCAGTCGTCGTTTTGGGTGCGGGTAAAACTGTCGATGCGCTGGCTTTGGGTGTCGATAAGCCAATAGGTTAGCAAGCTGTCCAATTGCCGGTAGGCGTTGAATTTGTTGCCGCGATCGAAAGCTTCGGTAGAGGGCGATAACACTTCTGCAATAAAAACAGGATAGTGTTTGTAGTGGCTGTGGGTTTGGTCTTTGGGATTGCAGGTGACCATGACATCCGGGTAAAAAAAGGCATTGGCTTTTTCTACTTGCACTTTCATGTCTGAAATATAACTTCGGCACGGGGTATTTTTTAGATGTTGTTTGAGCAACAAGGCAAGGTTCATGCTTATAGTGACATGGTTATCGCTTGCCCCCGCCATTGCCCAGACTTCCCCGTTTTGGTACTCGTGCTTTATTTCAGCCGTTTCTTCCCCTAAGAGGTAGTCTTCGGCGGTCAAAATTATCTTTTCGGCAAATAACATTTTTATACTCACAGAAAGAGGGGAAGGTTGTCAGTAATTTGATTGTACCTCGACTGTTTTATATTTTACAATTCGGGTGGTTTATAAGACTATCGGAATAGGCTTTAATGCAGTCTAAGCGTTCCGGCTATCAATAATAATTACATTTGGAGGAGTCTATGTTGAAAATCAATTCACTGTTAACAGCAGCCATGTTAGCCGGTTCGGTGTCGGTGGCGAATGCGTGGGATGCTTTGCCTGCCGAAGCGCCTGCGCCGGCCGATAACCCGACGACACCGGCTAAAGTCGCGCTGGGTAAAATGCTCTACCACGATCCAAGGTTGTCATCCACGGGAACGGTTTCCTGCGCATCTTGCCACAATGTTATGTTGGGCGGTGAAGATAATCGCCCGGTTGCTATGGGTGTTAACGGTCAAACCGGCGGACGTAGTGCGCCAACTGTGTGGAATTCGGCGTTTAATGCAGTGCAATTCTGGGATGGCCGCGCGGAAAGCCTAGAAGCCCAAGCAGCAGGGCCTGTCACCAACCCCATCGAAATGGGCATGAAAAGCTGGGATGAAGTCGTTGCTCGTTTAGAGAGCATTGACGGTTACAAAAAAGCATTCAATGATGCATTCGGCGGCAATCCAATCTCCAAAGATTTGGCGACTAAGGCAATAGCTGCTTATGAAAGAACCTTGATTACCCCGAACAGCCCCTATGACAAATTTGTGGGTGGCGAAAAATCGGCATTAACCGAACAACAAGTGCGCGGCATGAATAAAGTGGCTGAATTAGGTTGCACCGGTTGCCACAGCGGGCCGGCTTTCAACGGCCCAGGGATGTTCCAGAAATTTCCGGTTTATAGCAATGGCATGTATCAGGCGAAATACCATTTCAATAAGGATTTAGGTTTGGCGGAAGTCACCAAAAAACCGGACGACGAACATAAATTCAAAGTCCCGACACTTCGCAATATTGCGCTAACCGCACCTTATTTTCATAACGGATCGGTTAAAACTTTGGCCGAAGCCGTCAAGGTTATGGCTAAATTGCAATTGAATAAAGACTTATCGGACAGTGAAATTGCCGACATTGTCGCGTTCTTGAATGCGTTAACCGGCGAATTTCCGTCGCAAACCATGCCTACCTTACCCGGTACGCCAGGCAGCACATTCAATTAACTCGTTGAGTTAGCTAATCTATATTTTTTCATTACCACTTACAATAATCCCGGTCTGTTGTTTCAATAGCCGGGATTATTTTTACTTCTTATACAGCGGCGTAACCGCAATCAATGCGTCTATCTGCTTGGATACTTTTAAATAAGCGGTGCTGTTAATCGAACCGTATCTTTTTTTAAACATTGCTTCGTCCATGTGTTCCGGCAAGCTTGTCGGATCGGGCATGAAATAAGCGTAATCGTTAACGTTGGCTAGCGCCTGCTGCAGCCTTCTAGCCGATTCGGGCGACGCCACGGCCAACTCCCCGAAACGGGCGCCGGCCTTATCCGCGGCTAAATCGATGAAACTGAAACCGCTGCCGCGCCGGGCGTCCTGCAATTCCTTTTCTTCTCCCAGCACTTGCGCGATTTGACTGTTAACCGAAGCAGTGATAGCCGCCGCGCCAATGAAATGTTGCGCTAAATCGATCCGTTTATACAAAAAGGCGGGATAATATGGCTTAGTCGGCAGCTTACCGGTTCGATACGCATTCACATAATCATTGATAGCATTGATAACAACCCGGTTTTCCTCGATAGCCGACGCTTGAGTCGATTGCTGTAGCGCCAGGGCAAACATCGGTTTTAGCAAATCGGCCAGGGATAAGCGCCAATTCGGATCGTGTTGTTTAACAATCTCTGCAATTTTAGTCTGATATAGACCAGCATGTTGATTTATCGAACGGTCGTGCGTCAACAAGTCACGGGCGTTTTCCAGAGCAGTCCGGCTTTGATGATAGGTAATGGTAATTTTATCGTTATCGATAACGACAGCTTGAATTGGGTCGGTCGCTAACAAAAAATAGTCGTTTAACGACGTATGCTCAATCGCCTTTTCGATAATGAATGACGCTACTTTAGACGGCAGCAATAATTTTCCCGCTTTAAATTTGGTCAGTACCGGCAAGGGTTTGCCGTCTTCATGGCCCAAACGGAAACTGATATTGACGTATTTGCCTACGCTATTGTCCGGCAGTGCCGCCGTCACGGCGAAGCGAATTTTGTGGTCTTTGAGAGCAATCACCGTTTTCCCGGAAGAAAACCGGTTTAATAAATAATTACCCACCAAATTAAGGTCGGCCAGGGATAATTCTATCTTGCCGATTTCGTCCGGTTTGGTTTTGGATCCTTCGTGCAGAATTTTTTTGGCGCGGATCACATCGCCTTGCCGCATCGACCAATTGAGTTGATTATCCGGCTGGTCGCTGACGCCGAAACTGATCAGCAAAATCAATACAACAATAACCCCGGCGGCGCAGGATAAAAAAAACTTTAATAACCCGGCTAACATCCGTCAGGAAAACTCCAGTTTAAAGCCCGCGGCTTTAAGATAATCCGCCTCTTGGCCTAAATCGGCGCGCGTTAACGGCGATTCCAGCAACCAATTTTTCGGAAACCAAAGTGTAATACGCGATTTGTTCATCTGAATTTTAAATTCCGGCAAATCGAATTCTTGGCGATTGCGGTGCAATACCACGGCAAGACGCAAAATGATCGTCATCAGCGGAGCCTGCGTATTCCAAGGGGCCGGTAAATCGTCAAAGTGATTCCGCGAAAATTTGCGCCGGTGATAACGGACGATAATCGATAGCAGCGTTTGATCCAGATTGGTAAAACCGGCCAAATCGCCATGCTCAATGATATAAGCGCTGTGTTTGTGATACTGGCTATGCGCGATATCGTGTCCTATTTCATGCAATTCGCCCGCCCACGCTAAAAATAGGCTGACATCATGGTCGTTAGATAGACAACAGCCGTTATCCAATTGTTCGAGCATTTTTTTTATCGTAGTTTTAATTCTTGCGGAATGCTGTTTGTCGGTATGATAGCGTTCCGACAAAGCCTGAACCGTGGCCGAACGGATGTCGTGGTCGTAAATCCGGCCCAATAAATCCTGAATTAAACCTTCCCGCAACGCGCCGTCGGCCACGCTCATCTGTTCGATATCGAGATTTTTAAATGTTGCGTAAGCAATCGCCACACCGCCCGGAAACACCGGTAAGCGTTCGTTATCTAAATCCGGCAAATTTAATTCTCTAATATGAGTGCATTGTTTAATGTGATTAACAAGCTGATCCAAACCCGCCATGGTGATGCCGTTATTACTCCAACCTTTGGCGTGCAAAACTTTTGCAATCGAACGCCACGTGCCGGACGACCCGATGGCTTGATCCCATTGTTTACGGTGGAATTTTTTCTGGCACGGTTCCAGTTTTTGTTCCGCCAATAAAACCGCTTTGTTAAACTCGTTTTTCGAAAGCTGGCCCTTACCGAAAAACCGGTTGCTCATGGTCACGCAACCCATGGTAAGACTCTCTTTTTTCTTGGGTTGATCTTCTTTGCCGATAATATATTCCGTGCTGCCGCCGCCGATATCGACTACGAGTTTTAAATCCGCCGTACTGCCGACGCTATGCGCAACGCCAAGATAGATCAAGCGGGCTTCTTCGACGCCGGAAATGATGTGAATCGGATGATTGAGCGCTTTTTCGGCTTTCTCGATAAATTGCTGGGCGTTTTTTGCATTTCGCAACGTGTTGGTGCCGACCGCCCGGACACTGTCGGGCGGAAAGTCCCGGATCCGTTGCCCGAACCTTTCTAAACAAGTCAACGCCCGTTTTTGAGCGTCGCTGTCTATGAGGTTTTTTTTATCCAAACCTGCCGCTAATCGCACCATTTCTTTCAAACGGTCAATGGTTTGCAGTTTACCGTTATTAATATGGCAAACGATCATATGAAAACTGTTCGAACCCAAATCAACGGCGGCCACGGTTCGGGGCGGTTTCTTGTGCATGGAAGTTCCGGTTTTTTATAATGAAGAAGGGCGTTATCTGCTAAAATGGCGAATTTTTGCGAATATCGAAAATCCGGTTTTGCGGTTACCGGGCCTAATTTAACTGATTTAAGAACTCCCGTTAAGTATTTAGTTACGACATGAAGGCGTTATCCATACGAAATCTCAAAAAAACCTATAAAAACGGCTTTGAAGCCTTAAAAGGCATCGACCTAGACGTCGAAGCCGGAGATTTCTTCGCTTTGCTAGGACCTAACGGCGCCGGCAAATCGACGGCTATCGGCATTATCAGCTCCTTGATAACGGCGACGAGTGGTTCGGTCAGCATATTCGGTCACGATTTAAGTAAGGAACGCGAACTAGCAAAAAGCTGCATTGGACTTGTGCCGCAAGAAATCAACTTCAACCAATTCGATACGGTGCAAAGTATAGTGATGAATCAAGCCGGTTACTACGGCGCTCCACGCAAATTAGCGGTACAACGAACCGAGCAATGCTTGAAGCAAATGGATTTATGGGACAAGCGCAATAGTGTATCAAGGCGTTTGTCCGGCGGTATGAAGCGCAGGGTGATGATCGCGCGGGCGATGGTGCATGCCCCCAAGCTGCTGATACTCGACGAACCGACGGCGGGTGTCGACATAGAAATTCGCAGGTCCATGTGGAAATTGATGAAAGAAGTCAATCAACAGGGTACAACGATAATCTTAACGACACATTATCTTGAAGAAGCGGAAAGCTTGTGCCGCAATATCGCCATTATCGACCAGGGCAAGATTGTCGAAAACTCCGATATGGCGAGCTTGCTGGCGCGTTTGAATATTGATCATTTTGTATTGGATTTGGCTGAGCCGCTTACTTTAACGCCAGTGCTTGAAGGCTGTCATGTTGAGCAGACTAATGAGAAGGTGTTGGAAGTTTCCGTGCCGAAATCAGTAGGGCTTAACCAGCTTTTCAGCCAATTAAGCGCTCAAAATATAAAGGTTTTAAGCCTGAAAAACAAAAGCAACCGGCTTGAGCAATTGTTTATGGATTTGATCGAATCCAAGTCTTCGCAAAAAACCCCTCTTCATAGAGGGTTAGGGTGAGGGGGAATTCAACAATGAACTACAGCATCGCCCTTAAAACCATCGTCAAAAAAGAAGTCCACCGCTTCCTTCGGATATGGCCGCAAACCCTCTTGCCGCCCGCGATTACCACGGCCTTGTATTTCCTGATTTTCGGCAAGTTGATTGGCAACCGCATAGGCACCATCAGCGGGGCTACTTATATGGATTACATCGTCCCCGGCATTATCCTGATGTCGGTCATCAGTCATTCGTATTCGAATGTGGTGTCGTCGTTTTATTCGACCAAATTCCAGCGCAATATCGAAGAACTTATAGTCGCTCCGGTGCCTAATTGGGTTATCCTCAGCGGTTACGTCAGCGGCGGAATCTGCCGCGGGTTAATCGTCGGTTTTGTCGTCGCGTTAATCTCGATGTTATTCGCCCAAATTGCCGTTTTACATCCCGGCTTAATGTTACTGGTCGCCGGTTTGACCGCGACCTTATTCTCGCTGGCAGGATTTATCAATGCGGTCTTAGCGGAAAGCTTCGACGACATTTCCATCATTCCCAACTTTGTGCTCACACCGTTAAGCTATCTGGGCGGGGTATTTTACTCGGTGGACATGCTTCCCGGCTTTTGGCAAACCGTCATCATGGGCAACCCTATGCTCTATATGGTTAGCGCCTTCCGCTACGGCATGATCGGGGTTACCGATGTGGATATCCGGTTAGCCATAGTTATGATTTCCGGTTTTATCATGCTGCTGACCGGCTTTAGTCTATATCTTTTGCATAAAGGCATTGGCATAAAAAATTAGCTCAATCTAAATAACGCCCTATCAAACCAACCATTAAGCCGTTTGCGCGTTTGCTTCGAAATTTTTATTTCCGTTTTAGCGATTGACCGTACAACCGCAACCGGTCGGAATGCTGATGCATGATGATATTTTGCTGGC
Source organism: Methylococcaceae bacterium UBA7658 (assembly GCA_002483425.1). GTDB lineage: Bacteria > Pseudomonadota > Gammaproteobacteria > Methylococcales > Methylomonadaceae > Methyloglobulus. The sequence goes on along the minus strand of DLHW01000059.1, from coordinate 60,426 downwards.
GTAGCTCAAGCTGGTGCTGTTCGTCGGCTATGCGTTGCAACTGCCGTTCCTGATCGTGTAACAATAACGAACGGTTGTAAAAATCCTGCGCTTGCAGTTGTTGTTGCGTTTGGATATGCATGATCTGAGCTTGCTGCCAAGTTCTGTCGTAAAACCAATTCGGCGGCGGGATGACATAGGTCCTCGCCGATACGGAAAAGCTTATAAAAAACAATAGCCATTTCAACATTTTTACGTTAGTCCGTTAGCTTTTTTACAGCCGGTTATTTTGAAATTAAAATAATGCACTAATTAGTACCCGGATAGCCCGAAAAGTTTCATCGCCTGGTAACACCTTCTGAATATTTCTTGCGTGAAGTCCGCTCGATGTATGCGTCTTCGCGGCCTTGATTTTCAACTTAAAACACAGCCTGCCAAGCTTTAAAAAACCGGTGCAAAACTTTCGTTGTCCGTAAGCTAAAACGCGTATTTACCGCTATTTTCTAAATAGAGCGTTTACTCCTAAGCGATATTAGCGCTCCTAAGACGGTGTAAAATGGTCAAATATTAAGCATCATCCAGAGCGCATGCTCGAATACTTTGACTTTAACTTAGGAAAAAACATGGCTTTTGAATTACCCCCATTACCCTACGCGAAAAACCGTCTGGTTCCCCATATCTCCGAAGAAACTCTCGACTATCATTACGGCAAGCATCACCAGGCCTACGTTACTAACCTGAAGAATCTAGTTCCCGGCACCGAATTTGAAGGCATGACCTTAGAAGAAATCGTTATGAAATCTTCCGGCGGTATCTTCAATAATGCGGCTCAAGTCTGGAACCACACTTTTTATTGGAACAGCCTCTCCCCCAACGGCGGCGGCGAACCGGCCGGCGCTTTGGCCGATGCTATCAATGCAGAATTCGGCTCTTTTGCTAACTTTAAAGAAGCTTTTACCCAATGCGCAGTCGCCACATTCGGTTCTGGCTGGGCCTGGCTGGTAAAAAAACCCGACGGAAAATTAGCGTTAGTCAGTACAAGCAATGCCGGTTGCCCATTAACCGAAGGCCATAAACCCTTATTAACCTGCGATGTCTGGGAACACGCCTATTACATCGACTATCGCAATGCCCGTCCTGCCTACCTGGAAGCTTTCTGGGCACTAGTCAACTGGGATTTTGCCGCCGGTAATTTCACAAACTGAACCTTTGATACGTAAAGAGAGACTTCTCCGCAAGCCTCTCTTTCCGCTTGCAATACCGCCTTCTCCGTTGAGCGTCTGGATAGCGCGGCGCAGGAATTTCACGGCTTTACGTTTGGCCTTGTGGTATAAATCAGTTTTATCGCAGCAATTAATATTAGGATGAAAGCCGAAATCCGTTCGTTCGACCCGGCCGCCGAATTCCATACCGGCGAACTTTGCGGCATTAACGAACTCTCTAACACCCCTAACGATCCCGGCGTGTCCATCGCCCGTGCGACAGTAAAACCCGGCGTCACAACCCGCTGGCACCGGCTGCCCGGTATAACCGAGCGTTACGTTATTTTGGAGGGTAACGGCCGGGTTGAAGTCGATGATTTAGCGCCGCAAGAAGTTGCTTACGGCGATGTCGTCATTATTCCGCCGCTATGCCGTCAGCGGATTACCAACATAGGTTGCGGCGACCTTATTTTTCTGGCGATTTGTTCGCCGAGGTTTCAGCAGAGTGCTTATCAGGATGTTGAAAACGAATAGCTTGGCGCGGCTTAATGAATTTGCCTGCAATAAAAATCATGTCCTGTATTCCGCGTTAATCTTCACGTAATCGTAAGAAAAATCGCAAGTCAATACTTCCTGTGCGGCATTTCCACGCCCCAGCTTGACGGTAATCGTGATTTCGTCCCGATTCATCACCTGTTGCCCTGCGGTTTCAGTGTAATCTCCGGCAACGCCCCCGTTTCTAACAATACAAACATCGTCCAGATAAATTTGTACGTCAACCAGCACCAGCTTCTCAACACCGGCACGACCGACTGCCGCTAAAATACGGCCCCAATTCGGATCGCTGGCGAAAAAGGCCGTCTTCACTAAAGGTGAATGGGCAATAGTTTTACCAACGCGTACCGCTTCTTCATCGCTTTGGGCTTGTTCGACGACGATGCGCATTAGTTTGGTCGCGCCCTCGCCGTCACGAATAATCAATTCCGCCAACTGCTTGCAAACCGATAAAACGGCATCGGCAAATTGTTGATAATGAAAACTATTCGCTGTAATTTCCGGCGCTGACGACAATCCGCTCGCCATCAACACACAGGCATCGTTAGTGGACGTATCGCCATCGACGGTAATCCGGTTAAAAGACTGCTCGACTGCCGCTGTCAAACAGCTTTGCAACAAAGGCTGGGCGATCTTGGCGTCTGTGGCTAAAAACGCCAACATTGTCGCCATATCCGGCTGGATCATCCCGGCGCCTTTCGAGATGCCGTTTATAGCGATGGACTGACCGCCCAGACTTATGATTTTTGTCACGCCTTTGGGAAACGTATCCGTTGTCATGATCGCGCGCGCGGCCTTAGCCCAATTGTCTTCATTGAGTTGGGCGTAAGCACCCGGTATTGCCGCCCTGATCTTATCGGCAGGCAACCGTTGACCGATCACGCCGGTGGAAAAAGGCAGTACTTGATTCGACTTACCGCCCGTTTCCACAGCGACTTCATAACAGGTGGCCTTCGCATCTTCGTAACCCTGCAAGCCGGTACCGGCATTGGCGTTGCCTGAGTTAATTAATAACCACTTCGGCTTATGCTTCAAATGTTCCCTGGCGACAAGTACCGGCGCGGCGCAAAAGGCGTTACAGGTAAAGACCGCAGCGCAAGTTGCCTCTTCCACCATCTCGAAAAGGAGCAGATCATCCCGGACGGTTTGCTTGATGCCAGCGTTATAAGTGCCGAGTTTAATGCCGCTAATCGGCGGCATGTTGGGAAATACGTTTTGTCCTACAGCCATATTCGTTTCGCTTCTCTCGGTAAATTTATAGTAATAAGCTTAATAACATGGGCTATTTTAGTGGTTTCCGTGCAGCCGCTTTGTTAAATACTTCAAATAAATGCAACTTCGTTCATCATCTTCCCAAAAGGGGCAGATCATTTCAAATACAACATTAATCAATGTTTCTAATGTAGAGTAACGATCAATATCGAAGTAATGATGATTTAGAATATAGTCAAATACAGCAATCGCGACATCGTCCGCAAATCCTCTGCTGTTCGCTAAACTCAAGATTTTATCGAATTGGGAAGTTACGAAAACAATATGATCTTCTATAGATCCCCTTTCTTTGCTAGCATCTAATATCATCGCAAGCTGCTCAATCGCTTTAGCCATGAGATGTCAATCCCTTATCTAAGCCACCCACTTCCAACACCACCACATATTCATGATCGGCAGAGTTGGTTTCCAGCACCTTATGCCCGTTAATCCGGCACCAGGCCGGAATATCCTGCATTACGCCGGGATCGGTGCAGATCACTTCCAGTTGGTCGCCGGGCTGTAATTGCTTGACTTTGTCCTGGGTTCGGATGACCGGCAAGGGGCAAAGTAAACACCGGACGTTTAGCACTTCCCGCGTCATATTACCCATTCCTCCGGCAGTTTTTCACCGGCCAAGGGTTTGACTTGAATGGTCCGTTCCGAACCGTCTTTCTCCGTAATCATCATATCAACTTGTTCGGCATGTCTGCCTTGACCGTAACGGGCGGTAATGCTGGCAGCGAGATACAAGTCTTCCGCCGATGGTGTCCCGTCGAGCAAGACAAACGGCCCGGTATGGCTGGTGCAAACCATGTTGATATAATCCCGCTTGTAGCCTTGCATGAAGCGGCCTTCGCCTTCTTCCCTGGCAATAATCAGCTTAAAATGCGGTTTGGGACGAATATGCCGACCGACTTTAAGCAGCATGACGTCATCCAGCTCGTAATCTTTGCTTTGCCGGGCTTTCCACAAGTCAACCAACTTCGCGGAATAAAATTTATCCGTCAGGAAACAACAGCCGCCCGCCGGTTGGGCGTAATCATTGAGGCCGAATTGCTTCGCCATCGCCATCTGCGGTTTGCGCGATCGCCCGGTAATGCTGTGCAGTTTTTCCCGGTCTACCCACCCTTCCCGCTCAGGCAAGGTGGGGGCAAGGTTCTTGGCGCATAAAGGGCGAAGCAACCTGTCATCCGCGCCCGATTGTTCGGCAATGATCGGCATCGTCCATTTGCGTTGCGACATCGGCCGTTGCCCGATGACTTCGCCGGTGATGATGAAGTCGAAATCGTTCTCGCTGATCCACTGCTTAGCCTTATTGACCATGAAGATTTTGCAATCCAGGCACGGGTTCATATTCGCCCCGTAACCGTGTTTAGGGTTAATCAGCACCTTTTTATATTCTTCGATGACATCGACAATATGCAGCTTGATACCCAACTGCTCCGCCACCCATAAGGCGTTATTGCGTTTGGCTTTGGATTTGTCCTTTTCACGGATGGCATGGGTATGGCCTTCCACACAGAATCCGGTGAAAAAGTTGATGCCTTCGACATGCACGCCCTGCTCCATGACGGTCTTCGCCGCTAGCATGGAATCAAGGCCGCCGGAGATGAGGGCGATGGCTTTGCGGGGATGGTTCATTTTATATAAGACCAAATCAAAATTAATCGCTACCAACAAAATTAATATTCTAATACCGGAGTAAAAAATTTTATAGTACTATATATAGTATCATGCGAATCGTGATCGATACCAATGTCTTGTTTGCTGGGCTTTATTCAAAAAATGGTGCGTCGCATCAGGTGTTGATACGTTTAGCTACTAAACAACTGAGTCTAGCGTTATCCACACCCTTGCTGTTTGAATATGAGGACGTGCTTAAACGTAATCCTGCCCAATTAGGCTTGGATGAAGACAGCATTGACAAACTATTGGACAACTTATGTGCGATAAGCCAGCACCAACGCATCCATTACCTCTGGCGGCCTTATTTGCCGGATGCAAAAGACGACCTGTTGCTGGAGTTAGCAGTGGCATCGAATACCCATACGATTGTGACCCATAATTTAAAAGATTTTTCAGGCATTGAACAGTTTGGCGTGGAGGCTATCTCCCCTAAAAACCTGTTGGAGCGTATACCATGAGTGCGTTAAATTTGCGTTTACCCGACTCCATCCATCGGCACATCAAGGAATTTGCCAAAAGTGAAGGCGTTTCCATCAACCAATTTATTGCCGCAGCGGTAGCGGAAAAAATATCTGCCTTGGCAACGGAAGATTATTTGCAAGCCAGGGCAAGCAGAGCCGTTAACCAAGATTTTACCGAAATATTAGCAAATGCTCNNNNAAGGCGGGTCATGACCCGCCTTACGTGCTTTACTGCCAACATGGAATCCAGGCCGCCGGAGATAAGAGCAATGGCTTTTCGTTGTTTTTTCATTGATTAACTTCTATTTTTGGTGCGCTGGGCGCACCTTTCAAGGGTAAATGGTACGTAGAACGCAAACGATAAAACATTGCTAATTGGTCTTTTTCCATACTAACTTAAATAACGTAGCTAAGGTCTCTGCCTTTTTAAAAAGCTCGTCATACGTAATGATTTCAATATCTTTTAGCGCTGTTCGATAAAGCTCAAAGGATTTTTTCTTCAAATCAGAATCAAGTTCTTCTGCCGCATTTCCTATTACAATTACGCATCTAGGATTAAAAATATCCAAAGACTTGTCCGTTCCTTCTGTTATTTGCTTAATATTCTTAGCGAGTTCCCGCCGATAATCCAAAGTCTGAACAACTGCACCAGATAGTTCGGATGAAGGTTTAAAAATATTTCTATATTTGTTTCCTAGTAATTTTGTAACTGGCGTTTTAATCTCGATAAGAAGGGCATCATTTGAAGAATCATTTACAAACAAGTAGTCAACAAATTTTGCGTTTTTTTGGTCAATATTCATCCCTCCAACGTAAGCTTTATCTCGAATAAACACTACAGGGACGGAAAATATTTGTGTTAATACATAAGGATTTGAATTAAATAGTTGCTGCCAAAATTCTTCTAATGAATTACTTTTATTGGCATGCCATTTTTGAATGACTTCAACTATTCGTCGTGCCGAATGACCCATCCAGACAACCTCTTCAAGATGGGTTTTAAAAACATGCATTGATCGGAATCTTTCCGCTGCACGCATAGCCCAAACTGCTTTATTTATATTTCCTTCTGCAACTGATTCTTTAACGATCGAATTGAAAGTGATGGCCATAAAAGCCCACCATTCAGCGGAATCTTTATTCTCATTTAAGATACTAATCGCTTTATCAGCGTCTTCCTGTATATCAAGATTTAATCCAGTCAATAAAGGTGAACCACGCAAGATTTGATCAAACTCATTCTCGTTTTTTTCAAGCAATTCTGTAAGTTCTGATTCAGTCTTAATGTCATTAACAAAAATAAGCTGTGCAAACCAGGCTAATCCAGGTTTAAAAAGATGCCCTGAACCTTTTAATGGGTTCGCTGCTATCTGAATAAAATTTTCTGGTATTACAAATTGATCGCCCTTATCTACTTTGATGCCATGACCGTGATCGCCAATCGGTCTTAGATATATTTTTCGCCCACATTTATCACATGCCCTTATTACATAAGGGGTAGATAAATCTTCAACGTCTGAGAGATTGACACATGCTTTGCACGTATTCATTGAGATAATATATGTAGGTAATAAAAGTACTTAGGATAGATGAAGACCGTAAGGCGCAATATGCTCCGCTATTACGCTCTATCTCATTGTTTTCAATTAATATTCTACTCACAACATCAATTCAAGCCAAAGCAAATGGGTTTTTAATGACCAGCCCATCAATCACCTGTCCATCCTGTAAATCCTCTGTGTAAAGCACGTTACAATCGGCTTCCAAGGCGGCGGCTATTATCAGTGAATCATAAAAACCGTATTGATACCGGCTACGTATCTCCAATGCGGATGACAGCAAGGCCGGACTAAAATACACCTTGCACAAAGGGGCGAGCACGTTGTGCAGGTACAATTTTGCTTTTTCATCGCCCACCGGCAGCAAGTTTTTGCGCAGCAGGACATTCATGGTTTCTTGGACGACCTGATAGCTGATTGCGCCCCTGCCTTTGGCTGCATCAATGACCAATTTTTCCGCAATACCGGCCTTTTGGTCATCCTGGTTACTGGCTTGATAAACCAAGATATTGGAATCCAAGAAGAACTCAACGCTCATTCATTTCTTCTCGGGTCAGCTTGTGGTCAAGCTTGATCGAGCCGCGCATCATTTCCAAGGTTTTAAGGGCTTCTTCTACCTGCTGTTTACGGCGGTGTTCAGCAATGTAGGCATCCAACCAAAGCTTGAATTGTTCGTTGAGCGAGGTGCCTTCGGCCTTCATGAGCGCCCTGGCGGTGTCGATGGCTTCTTCGTCGGCGTTGAGGGTGATGTTTCTTGGCATGTGGAAATTCTGTGTGGTTTTTATAGTGTTAAATAATAGTGAAACTTTCACTATTAGCAAACTGAAAACTCGTTGAGTAGAGATGCCTTTATAAAGCCAAAATCGTCACTTAGAGCAAACTTGCTGCATTCCTATAGTCCATAAGGGCGAGTAAAACGCACCCTGACATAAATTTGGCCATGCTTTGCTGCACCCGCTAGGGCATCAAGGCTTTACTATAATTAATTTAAGAATCATCACCTTGATTGGCTAGCCGTCTTTAGCCCGCTGGTGGCTCATGGAACTCAACTCATCACAAATTATTCTGCCCTACGATTCTATTCTAAAGCTTCCTTAACCCGAATACACCACCTGATTGCGCCCCATGGCTTTGGCTTGATAAAGGGCTTGATCTGCCCGTGCGAATAGCTGGCACAGCGTTTCTTGGGGAAGCCATGAAGCTGCCCCAAACGAAGCGGTGACTTGACCGACTTCCGGTATAGGCTGATCCGCGATAATGAACCTGAGCCGTTCGGCCAAGTGTACGAGCTCTTCCCGGTTATCGCCTAGCACCACCACCAAAAACTCCTCCCCGCCCCAACGAATGAGCGTATCCATCTGTCTCAAATGGCTTTGACAGCATTGTGTGAAAAACTTAAGCACTTGATCCCCCACCAAGTGACCATAGTTATCGTTAATCCGTTTGAAGTGATCGATATCGCACAAGATGATGCCGATCCGCGCTTCTTGCCGGTTAATCAGATTTTGGATGATTCTTTCGCCGGTGCCCCGGTTAAAGATACCCGTTAGGGCATCTTTTTCCGATGCCTCCTTGAGATAAAGCCGCTCAATATACAGCTTGTCGATTGCATCCTGTAAGCGCGTATAAAACAGCAGCAAGGCGATATTGATTGCCATTGCGGGGACAAACGTCATTATCAAGTCCATTCCTCTCGGTGAGCTCAGTTCAGCAGGGTGAAAGATCAAATAAACAACGATTGGGGAAGCCATTGTCATCCAAAGCAGCAATGCCAGTCTCACCAGCCGGCGCGGCCGCAGGAAAACAACCATGGCTGTTGTCAGCAGAAAGATTGACGACGAAAGCGGCGGTAAGGTATCAATGAGTTGTTTTCTTGGATCTAAAAAGGCTTCAACCACAAAAAAATACTCAGGGAAGATTACCGTAAAACAGCTCCAGCCTATGGTAAATTGAATAATCCGATAAATTCGCCGAGGATGCTTCTTTAGTTCAAACAGAAGCCCAAGGCAGATGCACGTGGTCAGCGGAGGGATAATCAGCGATAGTAGATGAGGTTTAGGTTCGCAGGCATGGAGGACAGCTGCAATGAGCCCTCCTAAGCACATTAGTACTAAGATAAATATTAGTGCTTTTTGTTTAAGGATTACTGTTGGATCATCCATCGGCAAAGACATAGCCGGACTACCTCTTTTAGCATCGGATTTAACGCCCCGTCCGCCCCAGCGCGGAAACCCTGACGATTACCATAGCACATCTATTCGAATTGGGTCACATCGTGCAACTATTTGTAGCCTTGGAAATCGTTTTATTCACTTTCAATTCCACAACCCTGAATAACACAAGCATCCGGCGTTGAAAAGTCCAATGCTTTTACGGTCTATCATGGACACGCCACAAGCCATATCTTATTCAAGAATTATTAACTCGATTAGCCAACCGTTCCAGCTTATCCAACGAATATCGATAACTGTCGCCATTTGCAGTACTAACCGTCGCATGCGCCACTTTCCGTCCCTTGCGCGGTTCCTTGCCGTACCAATGAGCATGGACATCGGGAATGGCGAGGACTTCTTCTACCTTGGGCAAGCCGCCAATGAAATTCACCATTGCGGCTTGTCCAATTGCTGCCGTCGAACCCAACGGTAAATCCAAAATCGCCCTTAGATGGTTTTCAAATTGGCTGGTTGCTGCGCCTTCAATCGTCCAATGGCCGGAATTATGCACACGCGGGGCGAATTCGTTGGCGATTAATTGGCCTTCGACCTCAAATAGCTCCAAGGCGATAACGCCGACATAGCCCAAAGCGTTGAGCAAGCGCAATAGGTAGTCTTCGGCCTGGGCTTGCATGGGGTCGTTGGCGCAGCACTCGGCAACGCGCAGGATGCCGCCTTGGTGCTGATTTTCGGATAAGGGATAAAACGCCACAGCGGCGCTTACACTTCGCGCCGCGATGATGGAAACTTCTCGCTTAAACGGCACGAAGGCCTCGGCGATACAAGCGTAACCTTGCAGTGCATCCCACGCTGCCGCGACATCGGCCTCTGATTTAAGCAAGGCTTGACCTTTACCGTCATAACCCAAGGTGCGAGTTTTTAACACCACCGGATAACCCAGGGTGGCGGTTGCGTGTTGTAGATCCGCCATGCTGGCGACCGGGACGAAAGCGGGCGTAGCTATACCTAATTCTTGAAAGAAACTCTTTTCCAACAGTCGATCTTGGCTGACCTTAAGGGCTTGCGGCGGTGGATAGACTTGGGCGTGCGCGGTCAGAAAATTTGCGACTTTGGCCGGAACATTTTCGAATTCGTAGGTCACAACATCGGCGCGTTCGGCCAATTGCGTCAGTAATGCAGGATCGTCGTAATCACCGACCAAATGCTCGCCGAGTTGATGGGCGCAGGCGTCCTCCGACGGATCGAGAAAGACGAACTCCAGCCCTAAGGGAAATCCGGCTAATGCAATCATGCGCGCCAGCTGTCCGGCGCCTAAAATACCGATTTTCATTGCTTAATCATCCTTGGATCGGCATTTTCCAGCACGGTATTTGTCTGTTCACGGCGGTATTGTTGCAATGCGCCGCGGTATTTTTCATGTTTATTGCTGACGATGGCGGCGGCGAGCAAAGCCGCATTAATCGCGCCCGCTTTGCCGATGGCGAGCGTACCGACCGGTATTCCGGCGGGCATTTGCACGATGGAGAGTAAAGAGTCCATGCCGTTTAAGGCTTTGGATTGCACCGGCACACCCAGCACAGGGATTGCCGTTTTCGCCGCCGTCATACCCGGCAGGTGCGCCGCCCCGCCCGCACCGGCGATAATGACTTCCAGTCCTTTGGCTTCGGCGGATTCGGCATAATCGAACAATTTATCAGGCGTCCGGTGCGCCGAAACAATCTCGACTTCATGCGGAATACCCAACCGTTCCAGGGTTTCCTCTGCATAGCGCATAGTCTCCCAATCCGAGGCGGACCCCATGATGACGCCAACCAATGCTGCCATCTATTGCTCCTATAAAATACGTCCGAAAAATTAAGGGGTCAAATTATCGCACACATCAAGAAAAGACGCCCAGATCAAACTCTATTAAAAGCCCAATCGGTAAAATCGAATTAACCCCGGACAATTTCTTAAACCGTTTATTGTTTGAACTGCGTAAATCCGGCTGTTACAATCCGGTGTACGGAGTTTTTGTAGATCCGCGATGCGAACTTTGTTTACTACTTGAATTAAGGAAAAAACGATGAGTCTTTTTGATAGTTTAGTACAAACCGCCCTGCAAAGCGCCCTCGGCGGCAATGCAGAAAATCAAACCCAAAATCTGGTCAAAGGTGTCGTAGGAATGTTAGTTAATAATTCTGGCGGTATATCGGGCCTTGTTGATAAATTTACTCAATCGGGATTAGGCGATATCGCCGCTTCATGGGTAGGGAAAGGCGAGAACAAACCGGTCAGCGCCGCCCAGCTGGTTGAAGCGCTGGGCGAGGAAAAAGTCGCCGAACTCGCCCAAGAAGCGGGTATTCCCGAAGACAAAGGCGCTGAAGCGCTTTCTCAAATATTGCCTGCGGTAGTCGATAAAATGACGCCGGACGGCGAAGTACCGGAAGAACATAAACTGGGCACCCTTTCCAAAATCATTCTAGGCGGTTTGGGCGTTGCCGGCGCGACGATGGCGGCCAAAGCCGTTGCATCGCGCTTCGGCAATGACGACGAAGCCGCCGCAATTGAAACCGCCGCTGCTACGGACACCTCGATAGCAGGCGTTTCGCCTACTCCGGCGGCTCCCCCTCAAGCCAAAACTTATACCGTGGTATCGGGCGATACGTTATCGAAAATTGCCAAGCAATTTTACGGAAACGCTAACGACTGGCCGAAGATTTTTGACGCCAACCGGGATCAATTAAGCAATCCAGACCGGATCAATGTAGGCCAAGTCTTAAAAATTCCTTGATTTAAGAGCCTGAATATCGATCGGCCCCGACAATACGTTGAACGTTTATGTTTGGATTAGCAGGCGCAACAATTAAGCTTTAATAAGGCCAGATCGATAGTTTTTCTAACGGATGCTCTCCGGTCTACAGGCGTCGCCGTAGACCGGAGAGCAACATTTTAGTCAACATAACAGAAAGTTTAGTTATTTCGCTTTATTACCTTCCGTTAATGACCGGATTTTCGCCAACGCTTTTTATTTATGTCGCTTTACCCTGCGAAGCAAAACCGGTTATTGAACATTACCGGCTGAAAAAGATCACAGCAATCAACGCTTTTGCCGTCTACGGTAATCATAACCTTTGTTTAACCGTCACCGGAATCGGTAAAGCGGCGATGGCGGCGGGGATTGCTTATACGCAAGCGTGGTATGCTCCGGCGCAAAATCCGGCCCTGTTGAATATCGGAATAGCCGGACACCGGCATCATCCGGTCGGCAGTTGCTATTTGATCGAAAAAATTTCCGACCGCGACACAGGACGTTGTTATTATCCGCCATTGATTTTTACACCGCCCTGCCCTACACAGCCTCTGCAAACGTTTTCAATTCCGCAAGCGGACTATCCTGAAGAAAATCTGTGCGATATGGAAGCGTCGGCATTTTACGAAACGGCTTCCCGCTTTTCTTCAGGGGAGTTGATCCAATGTTTAAAGATCGTTTCCGACAATTTATCATCTCCTACATCGGCTATCGAAGCTAAAGGAGTGTCAAGTTTGATCGAAGCGCAACTACCGGCGGTTTCGGACGTGATAAAAGCTTTAACGCAATTGTCGTCTATCGTATCGCCGTTACCCTCAGATGAATTCCAGGCGTTATTAAAAAAATTCCATTTTACGGTCAATCAACAGATTCAATTACGTAAACTGTTAAACCGTCGAAGATTAATTAAAGACCGGAACGGCATCGAAATCGCTGCAAACACCAGTCAGGAATTTTTGAGATTGTTGACTCAATCTCTCGATGACGAGCCTTTTATGTTATGAAATAACGGCTTGAAAGCTTGCACACGGCTAATATTTTTAACTTAAAGACGCAGTGAATCGGTCTATGTTATTATCGACTATGCTATAAAAATATTTATAAATCATTATCTTAATATAGCTCTGGGTTTAAAGAAAAATCGTATGCATATCCCTTGATTAGCATACGGTTGAATTAAGATAACGTCATCTTCTTACTAGCCCCCCCCCATAACCCCGTTTTAAATAAAAATCATTTTCATTCCTGTGAACCTTTCGGAGTAATTTTGGAATTCATACAAGGGCGTATTGCTCGCGGCTATCTTAGCGGATTAAGCTGAGATCAAATTATTCAACCATTCGAGGAAGGAAAAACATGGCGTCATGTATCGCTGCTAAACAGATTTTTAAAACGATTGGACTCGCCGTTATGCTCGGCGCAACGATTCCGGCTTATGCTATCTTCGCCAAACTTTCCACCGGTTTAACGGCTTTAGTCGTGATCGGTGGCGTTAAACCCTCCGGCAGTGCTAGCGTCAATCAATCTAATTACCCCGCTAGCCCCGGCATTCTTAATGTAAAAGTTTCGAAAATCAATCTTCCCGACGGCACCGTGCTACCGGTTACAATGTCCGACTGTCCTTGGTACGGCGCTGTCGCTTATTTGAAAGTCGTCAGCGGCTCCGCCAGCATTAGCACTAGCCTGCCCGCTAATTGCCAAACCGGACGCTTGTCCTCTATATCCATTTTATACAAAACCTCAATCGTGCTAACAGGCGGCAATCCTTGGAAGATTTAACCGTTTTCGATCCGCATACGCTACAATAAAAACAGGCCGGACTAGGATTTATTTCCTCGTCCGTTGTCTTGCTTGTAACATTGGGCAAAGCTACAATCGGGAGGCTATTACCTGTTAGTTAAAAACAAACGGCAACTCTGATCACCGTCCACACTAACCAAACTCCGCCCGATGACCATACCCTCTTTAATTCAATGGCGGAATACTTGGCAAACGCTAGGCTTAGCCGCTGGTAAAGTCCCCGAGTTACTTTATAAGACCATCATTGCGAACTATAACGAACCAGGCCGTTATTATCATACCCTGGCGCATTTAAACGAGTGCTTTGTAAAACTTGCGGAACTTAAGGATTTAGCGATTTATCCTGCCGAAATCGAATTAGCCCTATGGTTTCATGATGCTATTTATCAACCTTCGCAACAGGATAATGAGCTGCGGTGCGCACAATGGGCTCAAACCAGCCTGTTGGAAGCGGATTTGGATCAAACGGTTGCGGACCGTATTCACGATCTCATCATGGCAACCCAGCATCATGCTAAACCTGAACACATTGACGCTAAAATCTTAGTCGACGCCGATTTAGCCATTCTGGGAGCCGACCCTGCGCGGTTTAAGAACTACACCGTGCAAATCCGGCAAGAGTACGCCTGGGTGTCTGAACCCGTTTATCGTCTGAAACGCGCCGAAATTCTACGGCATTTTCTAGCGCAACCGGCTATCTTCAATACCGGTCGTTTTATCGAACGTTACGAACAAATTGCCCGCAACAATCTCCTTCAAGCCTTGGAGCAACTGTGACAGAATCATCCGGACGCCGATCATTGCACGACGCGATGCGTCAGTGGCGCAAACACCTTCATCAATACCCTGAAACCGCCTTTGAGGAACACGGCACAGCCGAGTTTATTGCCGGGAAAATGGCCGGATTCGGAATCGAAGTGCAACGAGGCATGGGCGGAACCGGCGTGGTCGGTATTTTATCCGCCGGTTCCGGCTCCCGGAAAATTGCTCTGCGCGCCGACATGGACGCATTATTTATTCAGGAGCAGAATACATTCGACCATAAGTCCCGGCATGAGGGCAAAATGCACGCATGCGGGCATGACGGGCACAGCGCGATGTTGCTAGGCGCGGCAAAACAATTAGCCGAACAGCGCCGGTTTAACGGCACCGTCTATTTTATCTTCCAGCCTGCCGAAGAGGGCCGGGCGGGGGCGCAAGCAATGCTAGAAGACGGCCTTTTCGAACGATTTCCGGCCGATTGCGTATTCGGAATGCACAACTTCCCCGGTATTCCGGCCGGACATTTCGCCGTTAAATCCGGCCCGATGATGGCGGCTTTCGATTGTTTCGAAATTACCCTGAAGGGCCAAGCCACTCATGCCGCCATGCCGCATTTGGGCAATGACGTCATTGTCGCCGCGGCGCAACTCATCACGAATCTGCAAACCGTTGTCAGCCGCACCGTCAACCCAGCCGATGCCGCCGTGGTTAGCATTACCCAAATTCACGCCGGCAATACCTGGAATGCGTTGCCAGACTCAGTTGTTTTAAAAGGAACTTTCCGTTGTTTCGACAGTTCGGTTCAAACACTGATTGCCGGTAAAATTAAACATTTGACCGATATGACTTGCGCCGCTTTCGGTATCAGCGGAGACATGACGTTAAATCCGGAAAATCCTGGCTATCCCGTAACCTTTAACAGCGAAAAAGAAACCTTATTGGCTTTACAAGCCGCCTCGTCGGTAGCGGGTACCGGCAATATCCACCTCAATCCGGCGCCTAGCATGGGTTCGGAAGATTTTGCTTTCATGCTGCAAGCAAAACCCGGTTGTTATATTTGGATCGGTAACGGTTCATCCGAACACGGTTGTTTATTACATAATCCGCACTACGACTTTAATGACGATATTCTGCTTACCGGAGCCGATTATTGGGTGAAATTAGCCGAAATTGTTTTGGTTAACGAATGAAATAACCGACAATAGTGCTCGATATTATTGGATAGAGCTTGAGTTTCGAAATATGCCGGAATCCCAACAGACGGCTTTAGAAAAATTTATTCTGGTGTTCAGCCTGCTAGGTATTAGCATTTACCTGGTTATGCAATACGTTTTAAGGATACCCGGCCAAACTTTTACGCTAACCCTTAATTTTTTCCTCGATTCAGCCGTTGTCAATCTTTATCAATCGCAGTTGCGATTGCCTATTTCCCTGTTGGAAACGCCCCTCTACTTCGTCTTAGCCGCCGGTGGAATCCCTTTAGTATTCAAAATTATCAGGAAATTTTTTCACGGCGATTTCGGCGCCGACCTGCTTGCCGGACTTTCGATTATCACCGCTATTTTACTTGGCGAACATTTAGCCGGAAGCTTGGTGATCGTAATGATCGCGAGCGGGGAGGTCTTGGAAACCTATGCGGTTAAAAAAGCCTCTTCGGTGTTGGCGGCCCTCGCCAAGCGTATGCCTTCGATCGCACATAAAAAATCCGGCGAAACCGTTTCGGATATTTCAACAGGTCAAGTCAAAATCGGCGATACCTTATTAGTACTTCCGCATGAAATCTGTCCGGTGGACGGGACAGTGCTAGAAGGCGCCGGCAGCATGGACGAATCATACTTGACCGGGGAACCTTATTTAATGGAAAAAACCACCGGCTCCCCAGTGATGTCCGGCGCAATTAACGGCGATACGGCGCTCACCATTCGCGCCGACAAGTTGGTTGTCGATTCGCGTTACGCCAAAATTACCGAAGTCATGCGCGCATCCGAACAGCACCGCCCGCAACTTAGACGTTTGGGCGACCAACTGGGCGCGCTTTACACGCCCTTAGCATTAATGATCGCTATCGTCAGTTGGTGGTTCTCCGGTGATGTCGTGCGATTTTTAGCGGTACTGGTCATAGCCACACCCTGCCCGTTATTGATCGGTATTCCGGTCGTGATTATCAGCTCGATTTCATTAGCGGCAAAACGCGAAATTATCATCAAAAATCCGGCTATTTTAGAAACCATCGGACAATGCCGGACGGCCATATTCGATAAAACCGGTACTTTAACATACGGGCGGCCATCCCTGACCCATATCGTTCCGGGCGCTAACTTGGATAAAACGGCTGTTTTAACGCTCATAGCAAGCCTTGAACGTTATTCCCGTCATCCGTTATCCGGATCTATCGTTAAAGCGGCGGAAGCCGCAGGATTAACTTTTCTATCCGTAGCCAACATCAGGGAACTGCCAGGCGAAGGCGTTACCGGCGAAGTCGGCGGCAAGACCGTGCAGGTCACGAGCCGTAAACACATCACAGCTAAACGCCCCGATCTCACTCAACAACTTCCGCCTTTAAGCGACGGCATGGAATGTATCGCAATAATAGACGGAAATTACGCCGCTCTTTTACAATTCCGGGACGAGGTTCGTTCCGATAGTTCATCGTTTATCAACCATTTAAAGCCAAGCCACGCCTTCGGAAAAGTGATGATTGTTTCAGGCGACCGGGAGACGGAAGTCCGGTATTTAGCCGAAAAAGTCGGCATTAAACACATCCATTTCAGCCAAAGCCCGGAGCAAAAATTAGAACTCGTACGATCCGAAACCAGCGCGGCTAAAACAGTATATCTTGGCGACGGCATTAACGATGCGCCAGCCCTAACCGCCGCCACCATCGGCATCGCATTCGGTCAATCTAGCGACATAACCGGCGAATCCGCCGATGCCGTTATCATGGACAGTTCGTTATTGAAAGTCGACGAATTGTTTCATATTGGCAAACGAATGCGTAGAATCGCATTACAAAGCGCGCTAGGCGGTATGTTTTTGAGCTTAATCGGAATGGGTTTTGCGGGCTTGGGTTATCTTAGTCCGGTTGTGGGCGCAATCGCTCAGGAACTCATCGATGTGCTTGCAATTTTAAATGCGTTTAGAGCGGCTATTCCGCCCAAGACCTTATCGGATTATTAACCGGTTGATCCCCTGGGCTTTATTTTATCCGTACCGCAATTCGGATTGATGCCGAACGGATTTCTTAAAAGAAACTTTAATTTAACCCTAAGTAAGGGCATTTAGGGTATAAAAAAGTTGCGCATTCTCACTGAGTGTATAGCATTAAATTTTTCCCAAAAACAGCTGCAAGAGTGCAAACTAGACCCACCCGGCAAATTCCTGAACCAAACCCGTGCGGCGAAACTATCCGGCAAACAATCGATTGCTCTGACGTTGCTGGTGGCAAGATTTGGCATCGACTCGGAGCGCCACCGGTTCAAACGATTGCTGCATACCCTGACTAACCAAATCGATCATTCAGAATTCAAGACGGTTCCAGGCTTCTCAAGGGGGACTCCATTGATTCTGAACTACTGCGCGGCTGCTTCAGGTTCGCCGGACCCATCCGCAATCTGGCAATCTTCCAGCGAACACATCGGCGTAGTGACACAATTGATGCCGGCGTCGTTGATGGCTTTTTGCATGGCGGCTATTTGCTGGTCGAGCGAATGGATATGGTCGAGCATGTGATTGATGGCGTAGGCGACCGGATCGGGCATGTCGGCGGTGGCGCCGTAGGGATCGAAGCCCATTTTGCTAGCGATTTTATCGCGTTCGGTTTTTTTCATTTGCGCTTCGGGTTCTTTCGCCAGTTCCGGATTACCGTCCAGCCAGCCGTATTGCGGCTTGTCTACCCTGGACTTCATGTCGATGACATGACCGGGGATACCGACGACGGTCGCGCCCGCCGGAACCGGTTTAAGGATGACCGAGTTCGACCCGACCCGCGCGCCTTCGCCGATCTCGATAGGCCCTAAAATTTTTGCGCCCGCGCCCACCACCACACCGTCGCCCAAGGTAGGATGCCGCTTCCCTTTGTTCCAGGTCGTGCCTCCCAGCGTAACCCCGTGGTACAAGGTGCAATCGTCGCCGATTACAGCGGTTTCGCCGATCACCACGCCCATGCCGTGGTCGATAAAGAAACGCCGCCCGATTTGCGCGCCGGGATGAATTTCAATACCCGTTAACCACCGGCTGATATGGGCTATAAAGCGCGCCAGCCATTTGAAGCCGGTATTCCAGCATTGATGACTGAGGCGGTGAATCAGCACGGCATGAAAGCCGGGATAGGCGGTCACGACTTCCAATACCGATTGGGCGGCAGGATCGCGTCCGAAAACGCAGGTTATGTCTTCTTTTATCCGTTCTAACATGGTAATGATTCCGCTTATTTATTGGTTTTATTGCCTTGCGACATCTTCAAAATACCTCTCAGAATATCCAGTTCCTTGGTGTCCAGTTGTATCCGGTTGTAGATCCTGCGCAACCGTCGCATGATGGATTTCGATTTGCCGGGGTGCATAAAATTAATATCGACCAAGGTTTGATGCAAATGGCTGTAAAACGATTCCATTTGCTCGGCCGTCGCTAACGGCATTTCGCCTTTGTCGCCGACGCGATTGATTTCCTGCACACCCGCCGCCACAAACAGTTCGTAGCAGATCACTTGCACGGCGGCGGCGATATTTAAGGAACTGTAGTCGCTGTTGCAAGGAATGCGCAATAAATAATGACATAAGTCCAGTTCATGATTTTTCAAGCCTGAATTTTCCCGGCCAAATACAACGCCCACATGATTGCCGGGTTCACGTATCATCACTTTTTCCGCGCATTCGCGCGGCGTCAACTCCGGCCAGCTGATCGTGCGGCAACGCGCGCTCGTCCCCATCACGATCTGGCAATCAGCGACGGCTTCCGGCAATGTGGCGTATACCTTGGCTTTGTGTAAAATGTCGTCCGCCCCGGAAGCGCGGGCGGTCGCCTCTGCGCTAGGGAAAATCTTGGGGTTGACCAAGCAAAGATTATCCATCGCCATGTTCTTCATCGCCCGCGCTACCGCGCCGATATTGCCGGGATGGGATGTCTCGACCAGAACGATCTTAATATGTGAAAGCAATACGGCCTGCCTAAAGACGCGGTCTAAAAAAAGCGCCAAGTTTAACAAAAGATTTGTTATCCTAGTTCGATTTTCTAACTGCTCATTATACAATCAAGCCATGCAACCAATGCTCAATATTGCCGTTCGCGCCGCTCGTAGCGCCGGCGACATCATCTTGCGTTCATCCGACAACATCGGCCACCTGAAAATCGACCAGAAAGGTAAAAACGATTTCGCCAGCGAAGTGGACCGCGCCGCCGAACGGGAAATTATCCATATCATCAAAACCGCTTACCCCGACCACGCGATTCTTGCCGAGGAAAGCGGACAGCACGAAGGCAACGATTTCGTTTGGGTGATCGACCCTTTGGACGGCACCACTAACTTTTTGCACGGCTTTCCGCAATATGCAGTGTCCATCGCCTTAAAACACAAAGGAAGGCTGGAAGTCGCCGTCATTTACGACCCTTTGCGCGACGAACTGTTCACCGCTAGACGCGGCGGCGGCGCGATGCTGAATAACCGCCGTTTACGCGTCACCAACCAAATCAGCATGAAAGGCGCCTTAATCGGCACCGGCTTTCCGTTCAAAACCGATTTGCATTTAGAAGCTTACGTCGGCATGTTCAAGGCGATTTCGATGCAAGCAGCGGGAATCCGCCGGGCGGGTGCGGCAGCACTCGATTTAGCTTACGTCGCCGCTGGACGGCTCGACGGTTTCTGGGAGATCGGCATTATGGAATGGGACATGGCGGCCGGTATTTTACTTATACAGGAAGCGGGCGGAGTGGTCACCGATTTTTCTTTCAACGACAACTACTTGTCGTCAGGCAATGTGATTGCGGGCAGCCCGAAAATGCACCAGATGCTCTATCAATTAATCGAGCCAAATTTGACCGAAAACTTGAAATAACCCAGGGTCGAATGCCAGAAGGAAATTACTCTGGCATAACCGTAAACTTAAGGAAACCGTGAACAGGTCGATTCCGGCTCATAACCAGATGGTACAAATCCGGCTCGCTCTTATGTCCTTCGAGTGCACCAGGAACGGAATCAAACACTTACCATCCGTCCTGTCGAAGGACTTAATCAGAGATTCCTTAGCTATTCATCGCTGTTAATTGTTACCGTACCAGTCGAATATTTAGTCATGACCTGATAATTCGCACTAGTAACCAATTTTAAAGTGACTGTTTCAGGAGCTTCTTTCTTAGTATCGTTTACTGGCTTTATAAATATCCCCACCGATTTAGCGCCTGCTGGAATTACTACTGAACCCGTTAGAGGCGCGGTCGAATTATAGTCAGATCCGTTTAGCGCATTGCCTGTGATATTGTATTGGATGGTTAGCGGCGCGGTAATTGGCGTCAAACTGCGAGAAATCACAAACAAACCGGTTGAAGCCAATGCTTCAGAGCCAACAGTATCGGCAGCAACTAAGCTTACCGCGGGCGATGTGTTGCTTGTTACGCCGGACAGTTGTACCGAATCGATTTCTTCCCAAGTCGTGGTCGCATCGGTATTAGTATGAACGCGAACCCCGTTCACCCTATAGGTTGTAACAGGCCAAGTGACAAAAAAATCGGCAATTTTACCTTCCGGATTCGGATCTTTACCTTGCCAAACAGTATGCCATACGCCACCGGTATCTCTTACGTCCACCTTATAGACCATCCCTGCACCTGACGTTTCACGGATGGTAGCGCCATAAGCATAGACTGGCGTGGTATACCCAAGCCCGATAAACTCCAAAGTGCCGCCGGCAACGGAAGCTAACCACGCATTACTGTTATCGCCATATGCAAGAACATTAGGCGCGCCGAGCGCTTGCGCGGCCGACCAGCCTGTTGTGCTCCATTGCGAACTAAAACTAATAACCGAAGTAGCATATTGATCGGTCCCTACCGCATACCCTGCTGAACAAAAAGAAGCAGCTAAAATAACTGGCGCTGCTTTAGTTAAAAATTTCATTTTTAAATCCTCTTATGTTAGTGTCGATTATGAATCAGTGAGTTATAAGCTTAACATCTGCAAAAACGATCTAAAAAATCAATTTCTAGCGATTAACCCACACCCTAACTAGAAAAGCTCTTACTTCTTTACTCCAGCTTAAGCCACGTCAATACTAAATTAATTGATTTATTGCTCCTAGCATTTTTAGATCAACCCAATTTTATCAAATTCATATTGCAGAAAATATAGGTAAAAATATTTATAGGTATCCGACATGAACTGTGGTTAGTTCAGTTAAATTGATCCACCGGCTAATTTTTCCTTAAAAATGCCAGCAACTGCGAAGTTTTTGACGCATTTGATAATTGCCTATTTGATAAGGATTAATCGGCTTTAAATTCAGCACTTACCATTCAAACGCAAAGCTATTTTAAAGAGTACAACATATATCAAACAAAAAGCCCGTTTTTAAAGGGCTTTTTAACATAAAAGCGCCGAATTCGAACGCGCATAGTTCTTTGGCTTTATTAATTACGTTGATAAGCTTTAATTCACTACATCATGCCGGGCAATTCACGCACCACCCGCGGAGGCGATGCTAGGAAGCATTCCCACCATACATTGGCTATCGCAATTCTAAGTTGAATCCGTCATTACAATTAAATAATCTCTAAAAACACCCTTTTTTGATCTATATCAAATAGTCTTTGCCATTGACGCTTAAATAAAACAGCTATTTGATAAAGACATGACAATCTTCGCTATCAAAAGAGAGTTTTTATGATTTTATCAGATGCAAAACCGACACAACTAGAACTAGAACTAGAGGATGCCTTTAAGCCAACAGTTTGATTATGAAGGCTTCTAAACAAATCAACCAAATCTAAGCGAGGAGTAAGTACATGGCATTAATCACATGGACTGCAGCGCAGTACGGCACCAAGGTCGAAATTTGCGACGATCAGCATAAGACATTGTTCGGATTATTGAATGAGTTACATGAAGTAGCCGGTGGCGATGACCCCAGAGCTATTGGGCCAAAATTGGATGCGTTAATCAGTTTTGTCGTCGAACATTTTAAAACCGAAGAAAAATTGATGCAGGAAAAAGGCTATAGCGGATATGCCGCTCATAAAGCCGAGCATGATAAATTAGTGGCGGCTTGCGCCGATTTGCAAGCCAAATTCCATGCCGGACAAGCCGAAGTAACACAAGACACCACTAAGTTTGTTAAAAGCTGGCTTGACAGTCATATCCCTACCGTGCATATGCCTTATGAACCGGCGTTAAATGGCTAACGCACGCCTTGATATTAAACAGTTTTTCAACTAGAAAGCTGTGTTTGGGTACAAACATCCAGATGGGTTTAGCCAAGATAAAACTTTACACAAAAAAGCCCGCAATAAGCGGGCTTTTTTTATTTCCGGAAAAATATGCTTAATTCTTTGCTTGGTCAACAAGCTGATTAGCCTTAATCCAAGGCATCATGCTACGGAGTTTTGCGCCGACCACTTCAATCGGATGTTCCGCATTCAAGCGGCGTTGGGCAGTCATTTCTGGGTAATTGCTCGCGCCTTCCTGAATAAAACGTTTGGCATAACTGCCATTACGGATGTTTGCCAGGGCTTCTTTCATCGCCAAACGGCTTTCGGCATTGATGACTTTAGGGCCGGTGACATATTCGCCGTATTCAGCGTTGTTGGAAATGGAGTAGTTCATGTTGGCAATGCCGCCTTCGTACATCAGGTCCACGATCAATTTCAATTCGTGCAAGCATTCGAAATAAGCCATTTCGGGCGGATAACCCGCTTCGACCAAAGTTTCGAAACCGGCTTTGATCAACTCGACTGCCCCCCCGCATAATACAGATTGCTCGCCGAACAGGTCGGTTTCGGCTTCGTCGCGGAAGGTGGTTTCGATGATGCCGGAACGGCCGCCGCCAATGGCCGAAGCGTAAGACAAGCAAATGGCTTTAGCTTGACCGCTAACGTCTTTATGAACCGCAATTAGATCGGGAACGCCGCCGCCGCGCACGAATTCGGAACGCACGGTATGACCCGGCGCTTTCGGCGCGATCATGATGACATCCAAATCTGCGCGCGGCACAACTTGGTTGAACAAAATTGAAAAGCCGTGGGCAAACGCTAAAGCCGCGCCTTGTTTGATATTAGGCAATATCTCATCTTTGTAAAGCTGAGATTGAAACTCGTCAGGCGTTAAAATCATGACGATATCCGCTCCAGCAACAGCTTCCGGCACGTCTTTCACAGCCAAACCGTGCGCCTGCGCTTTGGCGACAGACGCCGAACCGTTACGCAACCCGACCACGACGTCAACGCCGGACTCTTTCAAGTTTAAAGCATGCGCATGGCCTTGCGAACCGTAGCCGATGATAGCAACCTTTTTCGAACGGATAACCGAAAGATCGGCGTCTTTGTCATAATAAACTTGCATGTGTTTTCCTGTGTTTCTAAAAAATTATTGTGTTTTGCGCATTTTGCCCGATTTACAAATGCAATCCCTTTTCACCCCTGCTTATCCCCGTCGCCCCGGAACGCACAACTTCGATAATACTCTCGGGATCGACGGCCGCGATAAACGCATCCAGCTTTTCGGAGGGTCCGGTCATTTCTATGACATAAGTTACCGGGGTAATATCCAAGATTCTGCCGCGGAAAATATCGGTCATGCTGCGGATTTCCTCGCGGTTGGCTTCGGTGGTTTTGACCTTAACCAGCATCAGTTCGCGTTCGATATGGGCGGACTCCGCTAAATCGATCAATTTGACCACATCGATCAACTTGTTCAATTGCTTGGTGATTTGCTCGATAATCTGGTCGCTACCGCGAGTCACCAAGGTCATGCGCGATAAACTGGGATCTTCGGTCGGCGCAACGGTTAACGATTCGATGTTGTAACCACGCGCCGAAAATAAACCCGCTACCCGCGACAAAGCGCCGGATTCGTTTTCCATCAAAATTGAAATGATATGTCTCATCAGGCCAATTCCCTATCGGTTGTCGTCCCTGTCGCGGTAACGCGCAGCTTCATGTCGTGGTGCGCCTTGCCGGATTCGATCATCGGGTACACGTTCTCGGTTTGGTCGGTAATAATGTCGAGGAAAACCGTGCGATCCTTCATGGCAAAGGCTTTTTCCAAAGCCGGTCTGACTTCTTCCGGTTTGTCGATACGCATGCCGACATGACCGTAGGCTTCCGCCAATTTGACGAAATCGGGAATGGTATCGAGGTACGAATGCGAATAGCGGCTTTCGTAAGAAAATTCCTGCCATTGTCTTACCATGCCCATATATCGGTTATTCAAGTTGACGATCTTTATCGGTGTTTTATATTGCAACGCCGTAGACAATTCCTGAATGCACATCTGGATGCTGGCTTCGCCGGTCACGCAGGCAACATCGGCTTTCGGATGCGCCAGCTTGACCCCGATCGCCGCAGGCAAACCGAATCCCATCGTGCCTAAACCGCCCGAATTGATCCAGCGCCGGGGTTTATCGAAACGATAATATTGCGCCGCCCACATCTGGTGCTGGCCGACATCGGAGGTAACAAAAGCTTCGCCATTCGTCACTTCATAAAGTTGTTCGATCACGAATTGCGGTTTAATCTGCGGGCTTTCCCGGTCGTATGATAAGCAATCAATACTTTGCCAATCCTTGATCTGTTTCCACCACGTTTCCAACGCTTTTTTGCTGGGCGTTTTTTTGCTGTCTTTTATAAGCTCAATCATTTGTTCTAAAACCGGCTTCACTTCACCGACAATAGGCACATCAACTTTAACGGTTTTTGAGATAGACGCCGGATCGATGTCGATATGGATGATTTTGGCGTACGGGCAAAACTGATCCAATTTACCCGTCACCCTGTCGTCGAAGCGCGCGCCAACGGCAATGATCAAATCGCTTTCATGCATCGACATATTAGCTTCATAAGTGCCGTGCATACCCAACATGCCGACGAATAGCTTATCGGTTGCAGGGTAGGCGCCTAAGCCCATCAGGGTGTTGGTGACCGGATAACCCAGAAGTTGACTGAACTCGGTGAGTTCTTTGCTAGCTTCGCCCAGCACTACGCCGCCGCCGGAATAGATGATCGGACGCTCTGCGCTCAGCATCAAATCAACCGCTTTCTTAATTTGGCCTTTATGGCCGCTCACCGCCGGATTGTAGGAGCGGATATGGACTTTTTTCGGGTATTTGTACGGCACTTTGATCCTAGGATCGGTAATATCCTTCGGGATATCGACGACCACAGGGCCGGGACGGCCTGTTGACGCCACGTAAAATGCTTTCTTAATGGTTTCCGCGATTAAGTTAACGTCCTTGACGAGGAAATTATGTTTGACGCAGGGGCGGCTGATGCCGACCATATCGACTTCCTGAAAGGCATCGCTGCCGATCACGGCGGACGGCACTTGCCCAGAAATAACGACCATCGGGATGGAATCCATGTAAGCGGTGGCGATACCGGTCACCGCATTGGTCGCGCCGGGACCGGATGTTACCAGCACCACACCGGGTAAGCCGGTCGCACGGGCGTAACCATCCGCAGCATGGGTTGCTCCTTGTTCATGGCGAACCAGGATATGTTTGACCGCATCTTGCTGGAACAACGCATCGTAAATATGCAACACGGCGCCGCCGGGATAGCCGAAAATATACTCAACGCCCTCGTCTTCAAGACTTTTGATCAGGATTTCTGCACCGCTTAGCTCCACGCTCACCTCAAACAATATTGATGATTTCTTTGCTTTGGAAAGTTGTTTTTGACCTGCTAACTTGCGCAGAAATCGTTCTGACTCTGCTAAATCAGGTTAAATTGACGCTTTTCCTGATTACTTAGCGGGTACGTAACTGGTTATTGTACAAGTTTCTGCGAAAAATTGGTATGGCGGTATGGCTATATCCGTCATTTTGTTGGGAGTTGAGCCTTTGGTGGGATCGTTAAAGAAATATTACCGTTCTTCTACCCAGGAGTAGAATAAATTCAATTGTTCTCGACCATTTTTTCAAGCGCCGCCAAGATTTCTTGAATATGATTGAATGAGGGTTGTTACTCAATTTCTATTTTTCGCCAAAACTTTCGCTTTAATCTGTTCGATTTGCGCTGTTATTTCAGATTTGCTTTTTTAGTCTTGAAAGGCTTTGAAAAAAGACCGCCAATTTTCAGCGGCGATGCCGCATATTTGCACTTCTTTTGCTTTTTCAAGGTAGCTATCCATTAGTCCCGTTCTGGCGAAACGCCCGAAATTTCCACCGCTGTCAAACTCAGGTTTATCTGCTATTTGATCGCTCTTTTTCGGATATGGCGATAGGCCTTTTGGTGAAGTTATGTTGTCACAGATTTCGCTTGTCTCAAATGTTGCCAGTGATAGTTGCGATATTTCGCCGCAAATTTCGATAATTCTAAGTAAAGGGCAAATAATTTAGGTGAGCCGGAAATAACATTGTTCAAAGACCACGACACAACCACAATCAGGTCATGAGTCGCGCAGGCTGACGGTGTAACTTGAAATCGAAAGCTTGGTTCACCTTCCTTGGCGATGCGATACCAACCCTTTAACTCAATGCCGAGCAATATCTCAGGATTTTTGGATGTTTCATCTATCTTTTTTAAAAGCACGTCGGGAAAGGTTTGTGACTGACGGACAAATGAGTACATCCGGTATTCTTCATTTGGGTACCAATGTGATCGCATATTATTTAAGGTATCGACAACTTGGTTTTCGATAGTGGCACCCAATGCACTATTTAAGGTAAAAATATCAGTGGCCGATATGCCTTCGATATTTGTTTCTGTCCGAAAATAGAGCGGAACATTATAAATTGCCTCTTTAACGTTTTTAAAGAGCTTGTAGTATTCCCAACCTTCTGATGGCGGCATTCTTTTGGATTAAAATGTAATCGACTCATATTAAGGCGCATCGCTTAATTATTTGATAAATATTCTATCTTAATCCTAACGACAAAACCGGAAAAGAAGGCTTTAAGGCGTAAGGTGTATTTCGTCGAATGTTCTACGATTTTAACTATAATTAGCCATTAGTTAGTAACAACTCATCAGCCTGGTCCCGGGCACAAAACTCAAGCTCATACCCCGAATACTTACGCAAATTAATCACCCCCGTATCCAATAACAAATATTGGCCTTTGATACCTTCCAGAATTCCATAAACAACAGGATTCGTATCTAAATTAAAAGATTTGATCTTTTCGGGGTAACGATTGACGGGATAATGAATATCTATGACAGGCATATCTTGTACATAGCCGAAAGCATTTTTTCCGAATTGTCCGATAATATCCGCCAATTCTTGGTTGCAAATTTCCATTAGCTCATTCCGCTTAGCAATCAAGTCAATTGCTTCAACATTATTTTTCAGCATCTGCTGCCAACTGGTTTTATCGCTGATATGCTTGGCGATAACCACTTCGATCAACCCTGAAATATGGCGTGTTTGCGCCTTGAATATGGGCAATGCCTGCACAGCCCCTTGGTCGATCCAACGGGCGGGGATCTGGTTCTGCCGGGTAATGCCGACTTTGACACCGCTGGAATTCGCCAAGTAAACGTAATGGGGCTGCATACAGAAGGTCTCGCCCCAGGCAGGTTCGCGGCAAGTGCCTTTACCGTAATGACAGGTTTCGGGCTTCATGATACACAAGTCGCATTGCGCTAGCGTACTGAAACAGGGATAGCAATAACCCTGATTGAAGCTTTTCCTGGTCGTTCGTCCGCAATTCACACAGACAATTTTTCCGGTATGTTGCAATTTCACCGGTTTACCCACAAGAGCATTTAACGGCATGACCTGTTCACCTAATACCAAGTCATAACGAACAGTCCGGCCTAGTTGGGTTTGCATTTTTCTCAACGGTCCTTGCATGGGTTTTCCCGATGTTTTATGGGTTACGGTATAATCGGCCAATTTTACGCCTTATTAATTCGGATAACCCACCCTCATGAAAGTCACCAGCGGAAAAAACGTACCCATGGACATCAATGTCGTCATTGAAATACCGGCTTACAGCAGCCCGGTCAAATATGAGATCGACAAAGACACCGGTATGTTAGTCGTCGACCGATTCATGGGTACCGCCATGCAATACCCCACCAATTACGGCTATATTCCGCAAAGCTTGTCCGGCGACGGCGACCCGGTAGATGTTTTAGTGATTACGCCCGATCCGGTTTTGAGCGGCTCTTTGATCCGTTGCCGGCCCATCGGCTTGCTTAAAATGATGGACGAAGCAGGGGAAGACAATAAAGTACTGGCCGTTCCGGTACAAAAACTGACGCCCTCGTACAATAGCGTCAGCACTTACAAAGACATTCCTGCCGATCAATTGGCGAGAATCTCTCACTTCTTCAAGCACTATAAAGATTTAGAGCCGGGCAAATGGGTCATCATCGAAGGGTGGTTCGGTATAGATCATGCTCGGGACGAAATCGTCTCCAGCATCGATCGCTATAAAACGTTGGACAGTAAACCGGCTTTTTAATCCGTATCGCTCCGCTTCGGCAAAGTAGTTATCGCGGATTCGCCGCGCTCTCCGCGCCGATGAAAGGGAGAGCGAATCAGACCGGAGCGGCAAACATAACATTCAGTCGGCGAATAATGTCACTCTAGGTCTTCCGGTAACCATCGGTATTCTTTTCAACCCATCGGGCCTGCCCCGACTCCAGTAACTCTTTTTTCCAAAAAGGCGCTGCCGACTTCAACTCTTCCATAATAAAACGGCAGGCGTCGAACGCATCGCCCCGGTGCGACGCCCAAACTGCCGTCAAAACAATGGGATCACCGGGCCTGATTTCGCCTGCGCGGTGAACAATGAGCGAATCGATAAGCCACCAACGCAGCGCAGCCTGACCGAGAATCTTATCCAGTTGCTTCTCCGTCATACCTGGATAATACTCTAGGGTCATACTTTGTACGCCAACCCCTTCATTATAATCCCGCATTGTGCCGATAAAAATATTAGCCGCACCTATTTCCCCATTTATTCCTGAGAGTGTAGCTTGATGAACCTGGATTTCCCGCCAAGGGTCGAATGCTTCACGGCAAATTTTTACCTTCATTTCAACCTCCGGTAACCGGCGGAAAGAAAGCAACCTCATCCCCGTCCCGGACGGGACTATCGAGTCCAGCATATTCCATATTGACTGCCGCCAGCAAATTACCGGGCATCGGTTTCCCCGAAGTATCGCGTTTCCAAACGTCGGCGACCGTCAATGTTTCAGAAAACTCTAAATCGCTTTCGAACCGCTCTAGGTTTTCCCCTAAACTTGCAAAATAACGCACTTTAATTGACATAAACATTCCCGCCGACTCACAATAAACCGCAACAGACAACAGCTTTATAAAAAATACACCCTAATTCTACCCATAAATGACCTATACACCACACTTTAATCAGGCGGGAGAAGCCCATATCGTCGACATCACCGGGAAACCGCAAACCGAACGCGTTGCGGTAACTGAAGGCTATATTGAAATGCAACCAGAAACGCTCAAATCGATTGTCGAGATGAAGCATAAAAAGGGCGATGTTCTGAGTATCGCCCGAATCGCCGGCATCATGGCGAGCAAAAAAACGGCGGATTTGATCCCGCTTTGCCACCCGATTGCGTTAACCCACGTCGAAATCGACCTGACACCGGAACTTGAAAACAACCGGGTTCGCTGCCAGACCACCATCAAAACCATCGGACAAACGGGAGTGGAAATGGAAGCTCTGACGGCGACTCAGATCACCCTGCTTACCATCTACGACATGTGCAAAGGCTTGGATCGCGGCATGGCGATACAATCCGTCCGCTTGCTGGAAAAAAAAGGCGGCAAATCGGGTCATTGGTTCAATAATTAGCCTATCGATTCCGAATAACTTTGTTATCGTTTTTAGTCGGCTTTTACAACCCGGAAAACAACAAATACCCGTGCTCGTTGTAGTTTTCACATTAGCAACCGGCGCATAAATCACACCGGTTTTTTAGACTTCGCAGGAAAACCGCCTACAATCTTTGTTACACTACCTACAACCCAATTGACTTAACTAAATTTATGTCTATCTCTTTAAAAGAACTCGCTGGTATGTGCGACGCTCGTATCGAAGGCGGCAACCCCGATGAACAGATCCATTCGGCAGCGGACATTACCGCCGCTCAAAAAGGCCAAGTTACACAATTGACCAATGCCAAGTACGCCCGGTTTTTTAAACATTCGAAAGCGACGGCTTGCTTTATTTCGGAAGATTTTAAAGTAGACGAGATACCCGAAAGCACGGCATTACTTGTCTGCGCCGACCCGGAAATGTCATTTATCAAAGCGGTCGAAATCCTGCATCCGGATAAAATCTACCGGAACCGAATCGCCAGTCAAGCCGTTATCGACAGTACGGCAACCTTGGGCTTAGAATTGTTTATCGGCCCTTATGCCGTTATCGGCGAAAATACGGTTATCGGCGATTTCACTGCGATACTCTCCGGAGTTTATATCGGCAATAATGTCAAGATCGGCCGGAACAGCCGCATCCATCCGTATGCGGTAATCTACGACAACACCGTGATCGGCAACAATGTCATTATCCACTCCGGCGCGATTATTGGCGCGGACGGGTTTGGCTACAAATTCAGGAAAAACGCTCATATCAAAGTGCCGCAAGTCGGTAATGTGGTGATTGAGGATAATGTCGAAATCGGCGCAAACACGTGTATCGACCGCGGCGCATTAGGCAGCACCACCATAGGTTTAGGCAGCAAAATCGATAATCTGGTGCAAATCGGCCACAACAACAAGGTTGGCAAGCACGTCATTATGTGCGGACTTACCGGCGTTTCCGGTTCCTGCAACATTGAAGATTACGCCATCCTGGCGGGAAGTACGGGAGTCGCCGATCATGTTACTATCGGCCAAGGCGCTGTGGTAATGGCTCGATCCGGCGTTGCGGGCAATGTGGAGGCAGGCGCCCAGGTTTTCGGCAGTCCCGCAAAAAACAAGAAAACAGCTTATAAAGAACAAATCGCAATTAGCAAATTGCCGGAACTGATAACTCTGATTAAAAACTTGGAAGCTAAGATTCGTTTGATTGAACAAAGAAACGAATAGCTTATATGAAATTATTGTTAGACTCGGGGATGTGTTGACTAAAATATATACTGCCCTTCAAAATGACTAATTATTGAAGGGCAGCATGCTTTCTAAGAGTTAACTCTTATTTCGCAACGTTGTTCGCACCAGCAAGTGAATTGTGCTTTTGTGACAACTTAGCATCGACTTCAGCGTTACTAGCTGCAACAGCGCCGCTTGCCAAATGCTTGGTTTCATCTTTCTTCAACAATACGACGAGCAAGATGATAGAAGCGATCGCGCAACCAACTACAATCCAGGTGTTATCTTTTTCTTGTGCATCAGCCATTTTAAAATCCTCTATAGTTATTAATATTTTTTAATCCCCTCTTTCGAGGGAGAAACTCAACAAGTGAGGTGAGTAAGTTGTCGAAGTATTTTCAACGGGTAATTTTTAACACGAGACCAGGTTATATGTCAAAGCTATCGTAAAAAAAAATGCTTTGCTAATGGTTTTTTAGCTTTACTCGCTCGTATTCAACTTTAAAAACACAGTTGATTCATTTCTGTCCTGGATGGAGCAGCCAGTTTGTCGTGAGCTCAAACATTGGGTAGCTTTATATGTCGTAATCACTCTGAGCGTTAAATGCCGATGCATTAGCTTAGGAAAAGAGCCTATATTTTTGTGATCTCGGCATTAAAACCGTCCTTAGATAGCTAACCGCCCATGCTTTAACAAAACCAGGCTTTGATTATTGGACGCCATGACCAAGTTGTGCATTTAATTGCTTTTGACCTAGATCAATCTCGTTTTAGATTCATCAGTCTTCCCTTTCATATTAATGATATTAGGATAAAATAGCGGTACACAACTATAAGGGCTGCTAACTCTACGAAAGCAGCGCCCAACAAAGCATGATCCGCCGAGGTTAACTTATGCAATATTATCGAACCGCCCTTCAATGCTATGGCGTTATCGCCTTAATTCTCAGTAACGTTACCGCTTATGCGGCAACCGACCTCCCCCCTTCCGCTAAAGTAGAATTGGGACCGGTGGAAGAAGTTTGCTCGAATGTTTCGGAAGCCGATTGGCGCAAAGATCAAACTATTGACGGCGTAAAAATTCAAGAATCGGTGTTATGCGACCCCGATTCGCCGTACGACATTGCAGCTTTCGTTAAAGGCACTAACAATGTTTCCATGGAAACATTAATGGCGACCCAATTAGCTTCCGACGCCATCACCATGACCGACGACATGGACAAGGACGGCGACCCCGACAAAATTATCATTAAACTTGAAGTCGTTGAAATTAACGGACATTCGCCCGATGTTAAAGAGCCGATAACGACCTACGATATTGCGCCTGGCATTCAGCCCACTTTTTGGGTGTTTACGCCTAAAACCCGGGATATGTCCACCCGCAGCCTGTACGAGCCTATCGCCAATCCGTTATTGCGGGTGCCTTCTCCTGTTATCCGGGTAGAACAAAACGACGTCGTTTGGCTTGTGCTGCAAAACACCCATTATTTACCCCATTCCATCCACCTGCACGGGATCGACCACCCCTACATGGACCATAGCGGCTCCGGGAACGACGGCGTCGGCCAAACCAGCAACATGGACACCATGCCCGGCGAAAGCAAAACATACGTTATCAAGCCGCGCCAGCCAGGCACCATGTATTATCACTGCCACGTCCAGCCGCACACCCATATCCCGATGGGTTTGCAAGGCATATTCATCATCGAAGAAAACCGCCCGAACAATTGGGTGCAAACATTTAACGTTGGCGCCGGTCAAGTGCGTCACCCATCCGTCGCCGTCCTAGAAAAATATAAAAGGGAATACGACTTGCACTATCAATCGGCGGACAAGGAATTGCACGAAGTCGTCGCCAGATCGGCTAACGACCCGCGCTTGATTGCAAAGCACATGAACACGGAATACGACATAACCGAAGCCACGGACGACTATTTCATGATTAATGGCAAATCTTTCCCGTATTCATTACGGGAATCCCTCATTCACATGGAAAAGGATGAGAAAGTCAAGCTGCGCGTCTTAAACGGACACACGGAAACACTCGCGTTACATACCCACGGTCACAAGGCGACCAGCACCCATTACGACGGTATCGATAGCGGCCCAGGCACTTACATTACCCGAGACGTTCATGGCTTAACACCGGCGCAACGGGTCGATTTGGAACTCAGCGGTGTTGACGACGGCCTGCACAGCTACGGGCAAGGCATCTGGATGTTTCATGACCACGTCGAAAAAACATTCGCAACCAACGGTATTGGCGAAGGCGGCGGCATCAGTCTGATCGTGTACAAGGGCTATTACGACGAACGCGGTATTCCTAAAGCGCATGGCATGAGCCTGGAACCATACTTCACTAAAAAAATGTGGAAAGGCGAATATCCAATCTGGCAAGATTACGATGCGTGGCGAAGCTTAGGTTTGCCCGATTTAACCGCACAATACGAGCCCGGAAAAATTGCAATTCAAAAACCGCAAACCGGACCGGACGGAAAACCGCTAGGCGATTCGAAATACGGTCAGCAAAACCAGGCGTCTTCGGCTTCGGACAATTTTTTCATCGGTTTAATTTTGGGTTTACTGAGCTATATCGCGGTCATGAAGCGTGAATTGATCATCGCTAGCATCAGACCGTTGCTCGATAAAATTTTAGGTTTACTCTCTAAAAAAGCGGCTTGATAACGCCGTACCCGTTACGTGATAGAATCAAATCAACATTAAACACAGCTGCCGGAAAAACTTCAGCTTTTCCGGCAGCTACAAGGCCATGTCTAATCAGCACCCTAACGTCTTGACATTTTCCGGCCACGATCCCAGCGGCGGCGCGGGCGTACAAGCCGATATCGAAACCTTAATCAGTCATCGTTGTCATCCCGTTAGCATCATCACAGCCCTAACCGAACAAGATACCCGGAACATCGTAAAACTGGTTCCCCAAAACCCGGAAGATATTGCCAGCCAAGCGGCAACCTTGCTTGCCGACGTCCCTATTAAAGCCATTAAGATCGGTTTAACCGGAGATTCCGCCGCTGTTTATGTTATTCATAAGCTATTAAAACAACATCCCGGTATTCCCGTTGTTTTCGACCCCGTGCTTGCCGCAGGCGGGGGTGCAGATTTATCAAGTGAAAATCTAATTGCTTTGATCAACGAATTACTTTTACCTTGCACAACCATACTGACGCCTAACAGCGAGGAAGCCCGGCGGCTCACGGGGTTGCACGATCTTGAGGATTGCGGACTGAATTTACTCGACAAAGGCTGCGCCTATGTCCTTATTACCGGTACCCATGAAAATACGCCCCAAGTCAGCAATCGGCTTTTTCACGCTGGCGGACTATTCGAAACCTATTCTTGGAACCGCTTGCCGCACAGTTATCACGGCTCCGGCTGCACTCTGTCCGCGTCGATTGCCGCTTTACTGGCGCAAGGTTTAGACGTCGAAGACGCCGTCTCGGAAGCTCAGGAATTCACCTGGAATGCTTTAGCCTCCGCATACCGGCCCGGCAAAGGCCAACACAATCCTGACCGGCTTTTCTGGGCGACCGATGAATGAACCCGTTTCCGGCGCGCGGCCTTTACGCCATCACCCAATGCGAAAATAAATTCCCGGACGATATAATCCGTGATGTCAAAGCCGCTATCCGGGGCGGCGCAGCCGTTATCCAATACCGGGATAAAACTTCAACCGATAAGCTATTTATCGCCTGCGAACTGGCCCATACTTGCCGGCAATATAACGTACCCCTCATTATCAATGACGATGTCGAGCTTGCTATTCAAGCGAAAGCCGACGGCGTCCATCTCGGCAAAGACGACGGCGAAATCACCGAAGCCAGGAAACGTTTAAGAAACGGTGCGATCATCGGCGTATCCTGCTACAACTCGCTCGAACGGGCAATGACGGCGGAATTATTGGGTGCAACCTATGTCGCATTCGGCAGGTTCTTTCCTTCAAACTCTAAACCGCTGGCCGCGCCCGCGGACATCGGTACGCTTATAAAGGCAAAGCAAGCCATACGGCTTCCCATTGCCGTCATCGGCGGTATTTTGCCGGAAAACGGGGCTCAGTTGCTTGCGGCAGGCGCTGGTCTTTTGGCGGCCATCGGCGGTGTATTTGACAATGATCCGGAACATTCGGCACGGGCTTATCAACACCTATTCGAGCGATAACCGGACCGATGAAAGCCTTAATCGCCCTCGCCGCATTCGTTTTAATGTCCTGCTCATCGTCAGTAATAGCGCCGAATCAAACACCTAACAACAATGGCAAACAAATCGCCTTCAGCCGCGAAAAAGGCAATTGCTTGGCCTGTCACGAAATTGCAGACGGAGAATTTCCCGGCAATATCGGCCCTGCCCTAAAAAACCTGCCCAGCCGGTTTAAGGATAAACATCAACTAAGGGAGCAACTCTGGGACCCTGCACGGTTTAACCCGGAAACCAGTATGCCGCCGTTCGGCAAGAACAAAATTCTCAGCGAGGACGAAATCGATCAACTGGTCGATTATCTTTGGACGTTAAAATAAAACTCGTCATAATCGTTAACCTAAGGAATCCGTTATGAAATTGAATCGAAGAACATTTCTGAAAACGTCAATTAGCCTATCGGCAGCGGGTCTTGCCCTGCTTGAATCGCAACCGGCAGCCGCAGAATGGTCCGCAACCGATTTCGCGCCAGTCGCATTCGACCAAACGTTAAAACAAATTACCAAAGGCAAGCCGGTTGTAGAGACTGCTAAAATTAACCTTGAAATACCCGAAATTGCTGAAAACGGCGCACTTGTCCCCGTCACTGTCACCAGTTCTTTAACGGATATTAAAACCATTTCCTTGATTGCCGAACAAAATCCCGTTCCGCTTGCATTACAACTAAACATTTCTCCCGGCATTGAGCCGTTTTTGTCGGCGCGGTTAAAACTTGCGAGTTCGTCTTTTGTATTTGCTATCGCGGAAGCAGATACGGTCTGCTACATCGTCAAGAAAAAAGTCAAAGTCACCATCGGCGGCTGCGGGGGTTAACATGTCGAGCATTAAAATTCGCACTAAACGGCTGGACGGCAATACCCAAATCAGAACCCTGATTTCGCACCCAATGGAACATGGCCGTAATAAAGATAAAACGACCAACCAATTGATTCCGGCGCATTTCATCCAGGTATTGACCGTTAAACACAACGGTAAAATTGCGGTGACTTGCAACATGGGCGCGGGCGTATCCAAAGACCCTTATTTTGCTTTTTTGCTTAAAGACGGAAATCCGGGCGATGAAATCGTTATTGACTGGACCGATAATTTAGGTAATAAAGATTCAGAAAAGCATACGATAAGCTGACGTTATTTTTTCTCCGATGACCTCTTTGTCTCTTTCGGCGGTAGCGGATGATGTTGCAAAAGACTTATTTCGCACATTACAGATTCGGACTTTTAATGTTTAAACCGTTCGTACTGTGCCTGCCGAAGCACACACCGCCTTTCGACAAACTCAAGGCGAACGGCAACTTAAAACTTCATAAGGCCCGATCAATAACGGCAATGGTCTTGGCAATACTGATGCCATTTCCGTTAGCGGCCGCGCCGGAACAAGATCAAGCCGCATTCCGGGAACACTACCGGCAACGCTTTCCCGATCTTCAGCTACCGGACTATAGTAACGGCGTTTACGCCATCGACCCGGTCGCCAGGGAGTCTTGGCGGGCGATTGAAGAATTTCCACCTTACGAACCGGCAATCGAGCAAGGCCAAAAATTATTTGCAGCGCCGTTTAAAAACGGTAAGCATTATTTCGATTGCTTTCCCAACAAAGGCCGGGGTATCGCGCAGAAATATCCGGTATGGCGAAAACAGACGGGTGAAGTCGTTACTTTAGCCAAAGCGATTAACGAATGCAGGGAGCTGAATCAAGAGCCCGGCTTACCCTATTCAACTGGCGATTTGGTCTATCTGCAAGCTTATATGGCGTATACCAGCCGCGGCAAAGCCATTTCCGTCGAAATTCCGGAAGACGACCCGCGCGCTCTGTCGGCTTACGAACACGGCAAGGCGTTTTATTACCGCCGGCAAGGTCTATTTAACTTCGCTTGCGCTACCTGCCATGTGCAAAACGCCGGAAAAAAACTACGCGCTGAAATACTAAGCGCCTCTTTGGGCCACACCAGCAACTGGCCTGTCTACCGTTTGAAATGGGGTGAAATGGGCAGCCTGCACCGCCGTTTCTCCGAATGTTTAACTCAAATTAAAGCCAAACCTTTACCTGAGCAAAGCATTGAGTTCAGAAATCTGGAATATTTTTTGAGTTACATGGGCAACGGCGTTCCGGTCAGCGGACCCAGCACCCGAAAATAATTTTGCTTCAAGAACGATCCGCTTACCCTTTAACGTATGAATCGCCAGTAATAAAAAACACGGAAGTCATCTAAGCTATTTATCGAAAAACGTAAATTGAGTAAAAAAATAGACGATCAAGATCGCGGTAATGCCGGTAAAAATAGCGAAATTCCGTTCATCCTTGCCGGCAACCGTGTGGCTTCGTTGCGCGGCTAACTGTGAAGCGGTAGCAAATCCGTCTATCGTGTAACCGGCGTATTTGGGATCCTGGCCGTCATCGTTTTTCACCGCTGCTTGGCCTTGTTCCAGCATCCGAACCGGACCGGTTGCACTTGAATCGTTAGCGAAAACCGGGCCTGATACAGCAGTTATTAACCATACCGCCATTATTAACAATCGTTGCATTTTCATCGTGAACTCCCTAAACGGAACGGCAATACTATAGTCTCACCTATTCACTACTGTATTGATTTCGATCAAACTTTGCCTTAAATCTTAGAATACGAATCGAGGGTTCCGCAAAGACGAGACCAATATTCCAAGCAGCTTATAGAGTCCCCGTAGATCTTGGCTTAATGCGCGAAAGAAGACCGGTTACAACCAACCCGACTTCTTAAATCGCCTGTACATAATTCCGCAAATGACCGCGATAATACATAATGCCGCCGGATAACCGAAGCGCCAGCGTAATTCAGGCATAACTTCAAAGTTCATCCCCCATATCCCGACAAACGCGGTCGCCACGGCAAATATACCGGCCCACGCCGCTAGACGCTTATTCACTTCGCCCTCTTCAATTGTCACCATCGACAGATTAACTTGGATTGCCGTATTGATCGTTTCGCGCATGGTATCGATAGAAGAATTGATATGCAGCAAATGATCGTAAACATCCCGGAAATATTCCTGCGAATTGCTGCACACCGACGGCACCCGGCCCCTGAAAAGCTTGCCGGTATCTTCCATTAACGGCGCAACCGCGTGTTTTAGCAACATAACTTTACGTTTAAGCCCATACAGGCGCTCGGTGTTCGAACTGGCCGAACCCTTAATGAAAATCCGGTCTTCGATATCCTCTAATTCAGTTTCAAGCTCGTCCAGCACAGGAAAATAACGATCCACGACTGCATCCATCAAGGCATAAAAAACAAACCCTGAGCCTTGGCTCAATAGATGCGGCTCCCGTTCGCAACGGGCTCTTACACCCAAAAAACCGTCGCTACTGCGGTTTCTAATGGACAGCACATAGTTTTTACCGACAAAAACATCGACCTCGCCGAGCTCTGAGCGATCGTTGTTTATCTTGACTAAATGCATGACGGCAAACAGAGAATCACCGTATTCTTCGACTTTCGGACGGTGGTGACTTTGCCACGCATCCTCCACCGCCAAGGGATGCAGATCAAATTCCTCGCTCATGATTTTCAGTTCATCAAGCGTTGCATCGAGCAAAGCAACCCATACGAAACAACCGGGCATATCGAGATAATCGCTGATTTCTTCCGTGGAAATATCTTTAAGCTTCTTGCCTTCTTGATAAGCAGAACAATTAATTAACATGTTTAAGAACTCGTCTTTAAATGGTTATCGATTCATTAACGCTTTATCTTATCTATCCGGCCTTTTAATGTTTGAACCGTTCGTACCCCGAAGGACGCTTGTGAACTCTAGGTTATAAATGCCGAGCGAGTCGAAGCACACAAGTCTTTCGACAGGCGAACGGATATTAAAACTTCATAAGGCCTGATAGATAACCGAATTTGCGCTGAAACTGAGTTATTCAAAAACCGTGCCCGAGAAGGTATTGAAAAACTGCCGGGCGGTACGCCCGCTTTTGGAGGCGTGTCGATGGGCAAAATCCAAAGCCGCCTTATGCAGTGTTTTCCGGCAATCTGGGCCGGTATGTAGAAACAACCGGTCGACAATCGCCAAATAAGTATCTGAATTTTGAGGATAAAACGCCAACCGCAAACCAAAACGGTCGGACAAGGATATTTTTTCTTCCACCGTATCGGAATAATGCACTTCGCCGTCCACCTGCCGCGTATCGAGATTATCGCGCATCTGTTCCGGCATTAAATGCCGACGGTTGGACGTGGCGTAAACTAAAACGTTTTCCGGCGGCAATTCAACGGAACCTTCGAGTACGCTCTTTAACGATTTGTACTGAGTGTCATTGGCTTCGAACGAAAGATCGTCGCAATAGATAATAAAGCGCTGCGGCAAAGCCCTGATATCGTCGACGATTTCCGGCAAATAGACCAAATCCTGTTTATCCACTTCGATCAGCCGTAAATTACTGCTTTTATAGGTATTCAACAACGCTTTAATCAGCGATGATTTACCGGTGCCGCGTGACCCCCAAAGTAAAGCATTATTGGCCGATTTGCCCGCCAAAAAACGCTCGGTATTCCGAATCATCTGCTGTTTTTGACTATCGATCCCCAACAATTCATCCAATCCTATGGGATCGGTATTCGACACCGGTCGCAGAACCTCTTTCCGTTGCCGCCAAACTGCAGCCATTGTGCTTGCCCAATCAATCGTCATTGTTTTTCCCGAATAAACTTTATAAGTCCATTATAAAGCGAGACTCCCGCATCTAAACGATCCGGCGGTTAAAATATTGAGTTCAGCAGGTAAAAATCGGCTTATCACGCTATCATTAATAGCATAACGACGCCTTTAATTGATTTGAATAAGGCGCCCGGCGCCGGATTGCATTATCCCTCTTCTTGCAACCGGTAAAATTTCGTTATCCGCTTAAATCCGGGTTAATATCATGCACCCATTATTTCACTGCACCCAACCGTCATGCTGAAACTGCTTTATCGCAAAATGTTCAATGTCTTATTAACGGCATTGATTTTGATCTATTTACTCCTGGAAGAACTGGTTTGGGAGCGTATTGCCGAACCGGTTTATGAATTTATCCACGGCCTTAAAATATTACATAAGGCCGAAATGAAGCTTGCCGGCCTCAATCGCTACGCCGTCCTGATGCTATTTTTGATTTTATTTGCCGCAGTCGAAAGTTTGGGCATCGTCGCAATCGGTTTATTTGCGCAAGGACTGCTCGTTCCCGCAACGGTGCTGTACGCCGGAAAAATCCCCATCACCGCGTTTACCTTTTGGATGTTCAAAATTACGCAAGATAAATTAATGACTTTCACTTGGTTTAAGTTTTGCTACGAGCAGTTATTATCCTTACTGCACACAATCAAAACCAGTTCGATTTACCTTACTATCAAAGCCCAAAGCGCCGGCATAAAAATTTGGCTTAAAGCGCATTGGCCCGTCGAAACAGTGCAACGCATTAAAGCGTTTTTCGGATTCAAACAGCCGGGACAATAAATTGTTAACGCAATGCCTTGTATCCACAAATTTAAAGCCAGCTTAAATTTAGAACGGCTTGATTTCAAACCGGACGTATTAATTACCGGTACATTTAATCCCGGCTGGGATCATCTTGAAAACTACGCCACTTGGTTTTACGGCCGGACTCGAAATAATTATTTTTGGGACGTTTTGCCAAGGCTTTACGGCAAAAATCCGTTAAGACAAGCGCGGCCTGCCGAATGGAAGGCATTTTGCCGTGCA
The DNA here is from genome assembly GCA_002483425.1 of Methylococcaceae bacterium UBA7658. Taxonomy (GTDB): domain Bacteria; phylum Pseudomonadota; class Gammaproteobacteria; order Methylococcales; family Methylomonadaceae; genus Methyloglobulus. The sequence goes on along the minus strand of DLHW01000059.1, from coordinate 19,055 downwards.
AACCGGATTGCCCTAACCGACCTCATCGCCAGCATCGACGATGCCGACCCGGACCATCCGGATCATGCCGGATACCTTAAAACCTACCGCGACGACCTCATTACCCGGCATTTCCGGCAATTTACCTTGGTCGATATCCCAAAACTTCTTGCCGGGAATCCGACAATATCGAAAGTCTATTTAACACGCAGCACAAACGCCCCATTCTGGCGGCAATTGTGGCAACCTGTTGAAGAGTACGCTCAACTGCACAGCATCAAAACCCAAAACCTAATGACGCCTTCGAGCGGCGCGCGTTTTCAGGTTCCCAAGGGTAAAAACATCTCGTTAGGCGATTTTATTTTTGAGCAGTGGCTAAATACTTGGGCTATTTAGGAATCCTGAACAAATTGATTCAGCGAAATTGATGCGCCTCCCTTTTTTAGACTGCATCCTCTGTTAATCTTATGAGTTTATGGATATACGTGTTGGTAAAAACACACAATTTTTTTGTGACAATTTAACAGAGTTCCTTTTCGGCGTTATTTATGATGATCATGCTTTAAATGAAAATAGCATGTTTTAATTTGTTTCGCACACAGGAGAATGTTATGAAAAATGTATCATCTATTGCTTTGCTTGGACTATTAATCGTAGCTGTCAATTCAGCATTTGCGGATGAGTTGTGTACTTTTACTACAAAAAAAGCCCATTACGCCGCACTGACCAGTTTAGACGAACCCATGTCTTTTAAATGGATAAAAAGTACAGGGCAAGTGACTGGCTTTAATTGGTTAAATGGCCCTGCAGCGACCAGATGGTTTCAGTATGTACCCGATCCAGGCAAGGTAGTGGACCTTGCATATCCGGGCGATTATCATTATCTCGTTGATATGGGCGTAACGACTGCTGGATTTACAACAACCCGATATCATATTAGAGGTATTGTTCAAGAAAGTTGGCTTCCTGATTTTAAGGACGGATCGAATGCGACATTTGCCGGCATTTTTGAGGGTAGCTCTTCGAGATGGTTTGTCGCTTACGGTAAATTGTACTGCAAAGCGTTGTTGTAATTAAAAACCACATTAAAGTCGTAGTTCCGGCACATGATGATTCGATGGTTATAGGCGGAACGGCTATCGGTTTCCGCCCCCCTTACGTGTTTCGGTTGGATTCACAATCTTGGCTTTCCCTTTCTCTAGGTGGAAAAGCATACTTTGACCAAAACGCCACAGACAAAGCTAAAGAAGCAAGACGATACGGGAGTTAACGCTACATTCTGTCCTACGTAACTTAATTTAATGTAAATATGGGTATATGTCGCTTATAAATCCAGATAAGCCGCACTTCGGCAACTAAGTCAATTAGTCCTGCTTGTGCTATCACCTGAGGACTCATAGGAAGGCATGATTTATTGGCTAACCTCCCGAAGCTGTGCAAACTACCAAGATTACGGGTTTTCATCTTGGTATTCATTCAAGCCGCCCATGCTGAGAATTCTGAATTCGTTTTCCGAGTACCCTAAGGCAATAAAAAATGCCGTCCATTGCCACCGTCCACCCCATCCCGCAAAAGCTAAACCCCAGCGTCACTTCCGTTTTTACCAGCAAAGATATTGAGAAAATCGGCGCACTGCGGTTAGAAGATGACTTGGAATGCTTGGGTTCATCCATATCAACAGCGCCGGAGCTGGCGATACCAGTCATCTGATCGATTTTCGCGGGAGATAGTCCGAACCCAACACGCAAGTGTTGATCTTAATCAACGGCATTCCTCAACGAAATACGTTCATCGGGCAAACGGTTTGCCTTGACGATACCGGTTATTTATACATTGTCTAAATCAGAGGCGTCGAATCGTTCTGGCGCTTTACCAAACGGCGGCTTGCTAAATTTAACGGCGTTTCGGTAAACTTCTAACTCCACCTGGAAGCGTCAAAGCGGCGCTGAAAAAGACGACCCGATGAGTCGGCTATTGAGTTTTAGCGCCTCGTCGTAAATTTTAACGTCTCTGATAGTCTTAAAACTTTATTTTTGTTATGAACAAACCAACCATCGTCCTGTCCAGCAATAACAAAGGCAAGATCAAAGAAATACAAGCTTTACTGCCGGATTACACAATCATCCCGCAAGCTGGCTATGTGCAAACGGAAGCGGAAGAAAGCGGATTAACCTTTGTCGAAAATGCCTTGCTGAAAGCCCGTCATGCCGCGCGGCATTGCCATTTACCTGTGATTGCCGACGATTCCGGCTTGGCAGTGGATGCCTTGGATGGCGGGCCGGGGATTTATTCCGCCCGCTATGCCGGAGCCAGTTCAAGCGATCAGGACAATAACCAGAAACTGCTTTTAAAGCTGGCAGGAATTCCGTTTGAAGAACGCACGGCGCGATTTATTTGTGTGCTTGTCATGCTGCAACATGCCGCCGATCCGGTGCCGCTTATCGCCCAAGGCGTTTGGGTGGGGAAAATCCTCTTCCATCCGCAAGGCGCAAACGGTTTTGGTTACGACCCTTTGTTTTGGGTGCCTAACTACGATTGTTCTTCCGCCGAATTAGCGCCCGAGGTTAAAAATGCGTTGAGTCATCGAGGCCAAGCGTTACGGCAATTGTCGTCGCTTCTAAACAAATAGCCGTAGCTCGTATGAAGTGAAACGGAGTACGGAAATATTAAATTCGGATTCCGCAAGTTTCATCCGGGCTACCTTGCTAATATTTTGAACACATTCAGCTACAGAAATACAAGACTTCCCCCTTTTATTCTATGAATTAGCAAAAGGTGAAGAAAAACTCCATCGGTTGGCCCAAGTGCTCGAACAACATTTAAAGGGGATTGGCTTGCCGGAGACGCTGTAACTTTGGCCAATTTTTCGGCCTGTTCATTCCTAGACTTGGCCGCAACCGCCGTATATGCTTTGGAAAGTTATGCGGAAATTCCACGTTAGTACGGCAACATCAAGCAACCGCCAGCCTAGCAGCCGTCTGATCCAAACGTTTTATTGATTCGGCCTTATGAAGTTCTAAATTCCCGTTCGCCTTGCCGAAAGGCTTTTGTACTTCGATTAGCTCAGCATTTATAACCTAAAGGTCACAAGCGCCCTTCAGGTACAAGCGGTTCAAACATTAAAGGGCCGAATCAATGAACGTAAGAAATTATTGAGTTTTCCAATATCGAAATGCGAATAACTTTTGTGCGTATTAATGATTAATTTTGATCGACGCGATTACATTGCTAACGATAGGTGCGAATTCTTCATACCGGTCTTGGGCAAATCGCGCCGTTAGCTCGGCTTTGTCGATAGATTGACCGTTAATCCACCGGCCGTCCCACAAGATTATCCGCCAAGCCGGACTGGCGTCGTCGTTTTTCTCTTTGCCGTAGTCGTTCATAATTTCAATTTTGCCGACGACGCCCTCCTTAACCGCCGGCTGAAAACCCAAAATCGTTTTTTCGGCATAACGGCTTGTGGCTAAGGCGTAATCCAATTTAGCATGATCCATCGGAGTTTGGTTGTAACTACTATCGGAATCTTGGATCACGCGCAATTCGATATAAAAATCTTCTTTCGCTGACAGCGCGCCGATGGTATGAATGCGGCTGCCGGGCTTTTCACCGAAATCGGTAACCGTTTTCCAGTCTGGCGGGATTAACATAGCGGCGCTACCGATGCTTACCGGCGTCCAGTGTATAAAATTTTTTGCCGGCGGGGGCAATTGCTTACCGTTCGCTTGAGCAACAGAATTGAGTTCGGCAAGCAGTTTAGCGTCAGCGGCATTAGTTTCCTCTGAAAAAGCAGGCTGAGTGCGTTCCATAATAATGGTCTGTTTTTCAGTAGCGCAAGCGCATAAGATGAATGTGATAGCTAAAATAGCGGTCAATTTTATTTCATTCGGTTTCATAGCTTCACCATCTCCCAATAATTTTAAGTAGTTATCGCTTAATTATAGCTTTTCTAATGTGCAGTAACCGTTAGGAAGCTCCATTCGTAGCGTAGCGTATTTTTCTCTAACCCGTCTGATAATCGGTTGGATTATAAACCGGCTGTTTAACCATTACCGAAGCAAATAAATCCGATTCGAACAGATCGTTTAACCAGAGTTTGAGGTCGCGATAATCCGAAGCAGCAAACCATTGGTTATCGACAGCGGCAAACTGCCGGATAAACGGGAATATGGCCGCATCCGTTATTGCAAAATGACTGCTGCCTAAAAACGGCGTTTGGCTAAGCTTGCTTTCCAGTTCTGCTAAAAACTTTTCAGCTTGACTTCGGTAATAACTTGCCGGAAACTCCGGGTAGCGGTCGGCATATTTATAGCGATCCAGGTGATACTTAAAATCGCGGTCGTTCCATTGGATTAGCCGTTCTGAATCTTCGCTTGAATCCAGCCAATGGTCGGGGTCGTTTTGCGCCAAGGCCCAGCGCATGATGTCCAAGCTTTCGTCGATTACCGTGCCGTCGGGCAATTGCAATACCGGCACGGTGCCTTTAGGCGATATGGACAACATGTATTCGGGCTTTTGTTTTAGCTGAACTTCCCGGATTTCCACCGGAATTCCCGCATAAGCAATTGCTAATCTTGCCCTTATTGCGTAAGGACAGCGGCGGAAGTTGTATAAAATCGGTAAGGTTGTTGTCATTCAGGAATTCAACTTTGAACTGTAGATTTTGCCTTGTGAGGTTAAGTTTCCGTTCGCCTTGCACCCAAAAGCACTTGTGACCTTTAGGTTATAAAAGCCTGTCGAAAGGCAGTGTGTGCTTCGACTAGCTCAGCATTTATAACCTAAAGGTCACAA
>DLHW01000059.1:0-14266 GCA_002483425.1 Methylococcaceae bacterium UBA7658 | reverse complement strand
GTTACGCTGGAAACAACACTCCGCCATGCAAATCCGCCAAGATAAAGCCATCGTAAATGACCGATAAGTTCGCGGGCGTTGTCTTATTTTCTAAGGAAATTGCTTTGCTGATGTCACAGCCGACTTTAAGGTAGTTGGGCGTGTAACCAAATACCCGATGCATGTTTTCCCCAACAGGTTCGGAATAAGCCTCCCACAGGACCGGAAACTGCTGGCCTAAATTTTGTTGATAAAACTTTAGGCGCATAGCATCACCCAGTTGGTGCAATTGCTGGCTGCGTTGTTTTTTTATCGCTTCCGGCACAGGATTGGGTAATGTGGCGGCTTTTGTGCCTTCCCGTGGTGAGTAGGTAAAAATATGGATGTGACCAAAACTGACTTGTTGGATAAACGCAAGGCTAGATTGCCATTCTGCTTCGGTTTCGCCGGGAAAGCCGACGATAATGTCGGTGGTGATATTGAACAGCGGGTTGATTTGCCGTAGCCGGGCAACAATCTCGGCAAATTCCTCGGTTTTACAACGCCGCGCCATCCTTCTTAACACAGAATCCGAACCGCTTTGTAAGGGTAAATGCAGATGCGGCATTAGCCTTGGGTTTTCGAACAGTTGGTAGAAATCGTCAGTCAATTCCCAAGGTTCTAGCGATCCTAATCGAATCCGTGGCACATCGGTTTCCGTTAAAATCGCCTTGATTAAATCGACGAGATTATTGCCCAAATCACTGCCATAACCGCCAAGATGTACGCCCGTCAATATGATCTCGTTGATGTTTTTTTGATGTAAGGCATTGATTTCGGCGATAACGTCCGGCACAGTCCGGCTTTTTTCCTCACCCCGTGCGACGGTGACAATGCAAAACGTGCAGCGATAACGGCAGCCGTCTTGTACCTTGACGAAGGCGCGTTGCCGTCCACGGGTAAACAGCGAGATGGCACCGGGTTCCGTAGACATCGCGGGCATGGTGTCCAAATTCAGCTCCGCCAAAGAACGTTCGACCAGTTTATCCTTATCCTTATTGCTGACGACCAAATCCACACCCAGCAATTGTTCGGCTTCATCTTTGTTTAAAGTCGCATAACAACCGCTCACCACCAGTTTGGCGGCGGGGTTTTCGCGGTGGACTTTGCGGATTAAATGCCGGGACTTCCTGGCTGCATCCTGGGTAACGGCGCAAGAATTAATCACGATCAGGTTAGCCGTTTCAGCTTGCCGAGTAACTTCATGACCGGACTTTTGGAAAGCCTGCGCCCAGGTTTCCAATTCTGCTTCGTTTAGGCGGCAGCCGAGGGTTTTGAGGTGGACTTTCATTAAAAGTTAAAACAAAAAATTACAGAATAGGAGATTCATGTAGGACGCATGATCGAATGCGTTATTTGATAAATTGCTTACGGCGGAAGATGTAGAAGTTAAATTTTTGGATTTATTTCTAAACTAGCCATTAGGACAACTTTATTGTTATGTCGCTAATTTTCATGGTTAAGTTGTTCTTCTAATAGAGTTTCGATTAACTCGTGTAATTCACTCAAATCAAGTTTGCCATTAATTAAAGATTCATCTGCTTTTTGCAATGCAGCGACATATTTATCACGCTCCCGCCGAAGCAGTTCTGGCAAAATTGTTTTTCCTGGCAACCAAGAACCAGCCTTAACGCACAAAACAAAATAGCTTGCTGCTCTTGCGGTTCGACCATTTCCATTAATAAAAGGATGGATGTGGTTAAGTCTCCATAAGACAAAAGCGGCCAACACTACTGGGTCTGTTTGTTCCCAAGCTCGATTGACGTTATTTACAAAATCATCCATTAACGCTTGCACCCGATAATGTTCAGGTGGTTCGTAATTACCAACTATAACTGGGCAAGGACGATATTCGCCCGCATTTGTATGCAAGCAAATGATGGCATGGAAGTTTAGCGCTTTGATAACAGCAGATGAGAGAAAAGGGCGACCCAAATCCAAAGAGGCCGCAACAATTGATCTTAGAAAGTCATATTGTCTTGAACCATTGGACTGTTCTAAACCCTGGTAAACCGGATGATTTTCCGTATTAGTTAGCTCAAAAACAATCAAGATTGATCCAATTTGTAAGCAACTATCTATGAAAGATCATGTTCTTCAAGGAACTTTTTAATTTGAGCTTTTGATACTGAGCTTTTTGAACTTAATGAACCATAAATAAATGAGGCTCGTTGCTCTTTAAGTTCTTCCGCAGTCATTTCTTTAGATTTTACTGATGCTTTTTTAAGTGTCTCCAATAATCTGGAGTCAGTTTTAAGCTCTGTTATGTCATTGGTCATATCGCGCTCCAAATAAATTTATAGTTATTTTTATCAAAGTAAAACTACAAAAAATGATAAAAACCTGGCAAATAACCAGTTTATTTTTCTATCGAGTTTAGATGTGACATTAACATTGCGCTAATGTTTCTTTAGTTTTGCGATAAGATAAGTTTAGCAGAAATTAAGCTAGATTTTAGTAATTATTCGTATTTTATCTGTTTCAATGGAAGAACATCAATTTGCTTAACCAAAAAACCAATAAGCAACTACAATAGCAGCGATTATGCCACCAAAATCGGCTATTATCCCACAGGTGGCGGCATGGCGGATGTGCTTGATGCCAACCGAACCGAAGTAAATCGCCAGCACGTAAAACGTGGTTTCGGTACTGCCTTGCACTATCGACGATAAGCGTCCGGCAAACGAATCTGCGCCGTGGGTTTTCATGGTGTCGATCATCATCGCCCTGGCCCCGCTGCCGCTAAAGGGTTTCATGAGTGCGGTCGGCAAGGCATCGACAAAGCGGTCATCCATTTTAAATAAATGTACGATAGAACGTGCGCCATCCGCCAGTAAATCCAACGCGCCGCTCGCCCTGAATACCCCAATCGCCACCAACATGGCAACCAGATACGGGATGATCGTAATGGCGGTCTGGAAGCCTTCTTTTGCGCCTTCTATAAACGCATCATAGGCATTCACTTTTTTGTAAACCGCACCGCAGATAAAGGTGATAACCAGGGAAAACAAAATGACATTGCTTATCAAGGCGGATTGCGCCAGCATTTCCTGCTGGGGTAAATGGGTAAAATAGGCGAGCAAGCCGCCGACTGCTAAGGAAAATCCAGCCAGATAAGTCAAGACGACCTTATCCAGCAAATTGATTTTTTGCACCCACGCCACCGCCAATAAGCCGGTTAAGGTAGACATATAGGTGGCGATCAAAATCGGGATAAACACATCGCTAGGATTGGCTGCACCCAATTGGGCGCGGTAAGTCAAAATCGTCACCGGAAATAAGGTCACGCCCGCCGTATTGATGACCAGAAACAGAATTTGGGCGTTGCTGGCGGTATCTGGGCTGGGATTTAAGGTCTGTAACTCCTTCATCGCCTTAATGCCCAACGGCGTGGCGGCATTGTCCAGCCCAAGCATATTGGCACTTATGTTCATGACGATAGAACCTAGGGCGGGGTGGCCTTTGGGTACGTCTGGCATCAGGCGGCTGAATAAGGGTGTCAGGAAGTTGGTTAAAAGCTGGATAAAACCACTGCGTTCGCCTATCCGCATAATGCCCAGCCACAGGGACAAAACGCCGGTCAACCCTAAGGAAATTTCAAATGCGGCTTTGGCTTGGGCAAATAAGGCTGCCATCAGCAAGCCAAAAACTTGTTGGTCGCCAAAAAAAAGGAGCTTAACTAACGCGGTGCAAAACGCGGCGAGGAAAAAGCAAATCCAAATAGTATTAAGCACAAAAAGATAATCTTTGACAGAGAATCGCTATAGTTTAGTGCTTATTTTGATCGAAGGGCTTGTTGCGTACAAAAAAAGCCTTCCCATCCGTTGGGTCGGCTTATTTGTGCAAAGATTAGCTCACTAACAAAGAGGGAACTTTTTATTCCCACTTATATGATACCGGGATCGGCATTTAATTTTGTGATGCTATTCACATTTTTTTAAATCATTTAAATGCGGATGGTTTTTTTGCGACTCAGCTCACAGTTTCAATTGCGCGTATGTAAAAAATAAAGCTTCCGGTTATCGATTCGACTGGACTCACAATATCGCCAAAGCACTTTCGTAATCCGGTTCATGCGCTAACTCTTCAACTAACTGAGTATAAGTCACCGTATCGTTTTCATCGATAACGACAATAGCGCGGGCGGTTAATCCGGCGAGAAAAGTGTCGGTTAACTTTACCCCGTAATCATCGGCAAAACTGGAACGGAAGGTCGATAGAGGAATAACGTCTTTTAACTCTTCAGTCTCGCAAAACCGGCATTGGGCAAACGGCAAGTCGGCGGAAACAATCAAGACCGAGGTATTAGCCAATTTACCCGCTTTTTCGTTAAATTTGCGCGTAGACATAGCGCAGGTTGGCGTATCAAGACTAGGCACTATATTCAGCACTTTCTTTTTTCCTGCATACGCCGCCAAAGTAACGTCCTGCAATTTGCCGTTTACCAAACTGAAATCAGGCGCTTTGCTGCCGACAGAGGGTAATTCGCCCGAGGTATGAAGCGGTTTGCCTTGAAATTTGATCGTTGCCATAATTATGCCTTATTAACCTTTAGCGATGTTGTGCCGGTTTATTTTTTACTTTTAAAGTGTTTAACCAAGCGCTTACGCTTTTCGATTTGCCGGTCGCTGAGTTTGTTTTTTTGTCCTTGGAACGGATTCGCCGGAGACTTAAATTCCAGCCTTATCGGCGTACCGGACAGATGCAATTTATTTCTGAAATAATTGGTCAGATAGCGTTTGTACGACAGTGGGAGCGCATCGGTTTGCACACCGTGGATAATCACCACCGGCGGATTCCGTCCACCTTGATGGGCGTACTTTAATTTAATCCGGCGATTGCCGACGAGCGGCGGCTGATGGGCATCGGTGGCTTCTTTCAAGATCCTCGTTAACACCGGCGTGGACATGTTAACCATCGCCGATTCGTACAAGGTATGCACGACATCGAATAATTTGCCGACCCCGCTGCCGTGCAAGGCAGAAATCGGATGTTTTTCGGCAAAATCGAGAAACGATAGTTTTACGTCGAGCTGGCGATGAATGGCGGCTTTTTGTTCGCTACTCAAACCGTCCCATTTATTCAGGCCAATAATGAGCGCCCGCCCTGCTTCCAAAACCAAACCCAATAAATGCGCATCTTGATCGGTAATACCTTCGCTCGCGTCGATTAAATAAATCACCACATGCGATTTTTCAATGGCCTGCAAGGATTTGATCACGCTGAATTTTTCAATCGTTTCAGAAACCCTGGAACGGCGGCGCATACCGGCCGTATCGACTAGGGTAAATCGCCTGCCGTTGCGCTCGAAGGGAATATAGATGCTGTCGCGGGTAGTGCCCGGCTCATCGAACACGATAACCCGTTCTTCGCCTAACAACCGGTTTACCAGGGTCGATTTTCCGACATTCGGTCTGCCGACCACCGCGATTCCGATACCGCCTTGATTTTCATCAATATCGTCTTGTTCCGGGGGCAATAATCGATTAGCCTTTTCCAGCAGTTCGGGAATGCCCCGGCCATGCGCGGCGGAACAGGCAACCGGTTCGCCCAAAGCCAACGAATAAAAATCGGACATCGCCGTATTTGAATCGATGCCGTCCGTTTTATTAACCACCAAAACGACAGGCTTGGCGAGTTTACGCAAAACATCGGCAATAGCCTTATCGGATGCGCTTAACCCTTCGCGGGCGTCGACCATGAATAGCACAACATCGGCTTCATCGAGCGCGATTTGCACCTGTTTTCTGGACAGGCTTTCTATGCCTTCCGCATCGTCGGCAATACCGCCGGTATCGACTACGAGACATGGACGGTTACCGTGCTTCAGGCGGCCGTACTGCCTGTCTCGCGTCAAGCCTGGAAAATCGGCGACCAACGCTTCCCGGCTTCGAGTTAGGAAATTGAATAAGGTGGATTTACCCACGTTAGGGCGGCCTACCAAGGCAATAACTGGCAACATTGCGTATTAACGAACTCTTAAAGCAGCCAAGGTGCCATCTTTGGCATAGATATAAACGGTATCTCCGGCAACTATTGGTTTGGCGTCAATGCCATCACCGGCGGCTTGTACGCGGCCCAATTGCCGGCCGTCCGTCGTACTCAACCAATGAACATAACCTTCGATATCGCCAACAACGACATAACCCTGATATACGGCTGGCGCCGTCAGTTTGCGGCCGTGTAAATCTTTTTGCTCCCATAGCGGCGAACCGGTCCGTTTATCCAATTGCAATACATGACCGTCTGAATTCGAGATATAAAGGTACTGTTCGTCCTGGGCTAAGCCGGTATGCGAGGATACTGCCTCATTCCGCCATAGCACATCGCCGTCCAAAATTGAAACCGCGGCAGAACCGCCATTGTAACTGGCGGTATAAATAACGCCACGCGATTCAATCGGATCAACATCGATATCGACTAGCCGCTCGACTTCGGACCGGCCCTTAGGAATAGTAACCGTGGATTCCCAAACATATTTACCGTCCGCCAAATGAAACGCCATCAACTTACCGTTGTCGTAACCTTCGATAATCGTGTCTTCGATAATCAACGGAACACCGGTGCCGCGCACTGTTAATGCCGGCACGGTATGCTCGTAGCTCCAAATTTTCTGCCCTGATTTTTCATTTAACGCCAGCACCGAGCCGTCTGTCGTACGAATGATCACAAGGTCTTCCGCAACGAGCGGCACGGATAATACTTCGCTCGACACAGACGTTTTCCATAACATCGCTCCGGTTTCGCTGTTCAAGCCGACCACTTCGGCATTATTCGTTCCTAATATGACGGTGGTCGAACCCAAACCGGGACCGGCAGAAAAATGAATGTCGTTCTCATTTTCGTCTTCGAGCTGAATCGACCACAACAGATTTCCGCCAGTTAAATCCCTGGCTTCCACCAAACCGTCGCGATCCGCAGCGTAAACCCGGCCGTTTCCGATTGCTGGCACGAGTTTTAGCGTCTGTTCATCCGTGCCAACGCCGACGGTTCCCTGCCAAACCACATCGGTTTGGATTTCGGGCGAGTATTCAATTAATTCATTCGGAGGATCGGTATTGTCTGCACCGCCGGTAAAATAATCCTTAATCCCGGACATGGACTCAGTAACCGTATCATACGCGGCGCATCCCGAAAGTATCAGCGTTACAAGCAAAAGTGTCGGTAATCGCATTATTTTTTAGCTTCGATTTTTTCGGGTGCGGTTAAATCGTCGATTTTAAGTTGCAATAACGGCGATTGATAACCGTTTTTCAAAGCTTTTTGATAGGCTGTGCGGGCTTCGTCCAACCGATCCAGGCCGACATAAAGGTCGCCGGTCAACTCGTCGTAATTATCTGAAAATTTAGAAGCCTCCGATTGATCGACGCTATTGACAATTTTCAGCCCTTGTTCAAAATCGCCGGTAGCTAACATCAGTTTCGCGAGTCTGAGTTTGGCGATATTGCTCAATTCCTTATCCGATCCTTCCGCAATTTTCTTAAGGATATCTTTTGCCGATGCTAAATCGCCTGATTCAACCTTAATTTTGGCCTGAAACAAACCTGCATAAGCCGCGTAATTGCTACCGGCATACTGTTCTTGCAATTTTTTAGCTAATTTATCGACCGGCTCCTTTTGCTCGCTTCCGGCGGCTTTGAGCAATTGATCGTATACCGCAGACGCCTGATTAGCCTGATCTTTTTTATGTTCTTGCCAATAATTCCAGCCCATAATGACAGCAATACCGGCGGCAAGCCCTACGATAGTGGACGTACCGTTGTCTTGCCACCACTTTTTCAATGCTTCAAGCTGCTCTTCTTCTGTATCGTAAATTGCCACTGCTTTTCTCTATCCTAATTGATAACTCATTTAAATTAAATCGTGCTACGTCCGTTTTATTGGTACTGAAAATACCGCTATCGAGCGGACGGCGGTATTTCTCCAAAACCGGTAGTCAACAAATGGTCCGGTTTCCAGTCATTTGCTTGCGAAAGAAAACAAGCGCATCGTTTTGCCGCATCGTTTCTTGCGGACGGTCTTCTCTCAGCCATTTTAAACCGACTTCTCCTCGAGCAACCTCGTCATCGCCGAGAATAATGGCGAATTCGGCGCCGGATTTATCGGCTTTTTTAAATTGGCTCTTGAAACTGCCACCATCGACGGCAATTTGCAACTTCATTTTAGGAATTTCGTCTCTAATTTTTTCCGCTAAACGTAAGCCTTCCGCCTCCGCCGATTGACCGACCCTTATCAGATAAGCATCAACCGGTTTTTCTAACGGAATATCTTCGCAGGTTTCCAGCAACGCCAGCAAACGCTCCATGCCCATTGCGAATCCGACAGCATGATTCGATTTACCGCCTAGTTGCTCAATCAAGTTATCATAACGGCCGCCGGCACAAACGGTTCCCTGGGAACCCAAAGCTCCGGTTACCCACTCAAAAACGGTCAGACCGTAATAATCTAAACCTCTAACCAACCGGGTATTAATCTCATACACAATGCCGAAGCCATCTAAAATTGCTGTAATGGCTTTGAAGTGTTGCAAACTCTCGTGACCCAAATACGACATTAACGCCGGCGCCTTAGCGACAACATCCTTCATATCTGGGTTTTTAGTATCCAGAATCCGTAAAGGATTGGTAGTAAGTCTACGTAAACTATCTTCATCGAGAGCTTGCTTGTGTTGCTGAAAATAAGCGACTAATACTTCCCGGTAAGCCAAACGTTCGGCAATCGTGCCTAAGGTATTGAGTTGCAACTTGACCTTATCGCGTAACCCGAGTTTAAGCCAGAGCCGGTTCATCAGCAGGATCAATTCCGCATCGATTTCCGGACCCGCCATACCGTAGGTTTCAACGCCTAATTGCACAAACTGCCGGTAGCGGCCTTTTTGAGGCCGTTCATGCCGGTACATCGGACCGTAATACCATAATCTATGTGCTTGTTGATTCAGCAAGCCGTGCTCCAGACAAGCGCGCAAACACCCGGCGGTACCCTCAGGTCTAAGGGTTAAAGAATCGCCGTTGCGATCTTCAAAGGTATACATTTCCTTTTCGACGATATCGGTCACTTCGCCGATGGAGCGTTTAAACAATTCTGTTTTTTCAAGGATGGGCATACGGATTTCGCTGTAGCCATAACTGGACAGCACTTCCCTAATAATACGCTCGGCATATTGCCAAAGCGGCGTTTGTTCAGGAAGAACGTCGTGCATCCCGCGAATTGCTTGAATATTGGCTGCCATTAATTGAATTCGGAATATTAACGAATACCAGCGACTTGTTTGGCCTCGTTAGAAAGCGGAAATTTATCCAGTAGCAAATTACGGTATTCGTTTGCGAGGGAAAGATTGCCCAAGGCTTGCTCGGTCTGAATGCCCATCCACAGAGTTTCGGCGGTATGCGCCGCTTCGCCCAAGTAGCGTTGCAAATAATCTTCCGATGCTTTGTAGTCGCCGTTTTGATAACTGATTTTCTGCATTTCGAATAAGGCCACGGCGTAGCGCGGGTTCAAATCTAACGCTTGCTTGAACATCACCTCAGCTTGCGGGCGTTGCCCCATGCCGAGATGACAGCGCGCGGCATTCGTCAACGGCATCCATTGCCGGTCGTTTAACATGTTTGACGCCGATTTCATCAACTGGACTAAACCTTTATCGAATTGCCTCCGTTCGCATAAAAAACGGCCGAAATTATTTTGGATACCGGTGTCGTCCGGCGCCAAGGTCAACGCCTGCTCGTATTGTCGACGCGCCTCGTCGTAATTGTTGATTTTCTCATACAAAAAAGCCATGGCGCTGCGCGCGCGCGCATTGCTGGAATCTTGATCGATCGCTTTTTGCAAATTTTCTTTCGCCAATTCAAGCTTATCGATTTCCATATACCGGACGCCTAATTGCAAATAAATGTCGGACGGATTTCCGGCAGGTTCCGAGGATGAAAACCAGGAACAAGAACATAATACAGCCGCTGATAAGCAACCCCCGGCGCGAAACCAATAAGCGGATAATTTAGGCAGCATCATTGACTCTCACCGTATTTAGTTTTTGCTGCCTGCGGCTCCGGTCGGCGACTTGCCCGACCAATTGACCGCAAGCGGCGTCGATATCTTCACCGCGCGTTTTTCTAACCGTCGTCACAATACCTGCCTCGCTTAACATCGTCTTAAATAAGTGAACCCGGTTGTTGCTAGAACACGTATAAGGCGAATTTGGAAATGGATTGAACGGAATTAAATTCAACTTGGAAGGCACGGTTTTAAGCAATTTAATCAGTCCCTTAGCGTCTTCAGTAGAATCGTTAACACCATTCAACATGACATATTCGAAAGTAACTGTGCGCCTTGGCGCAAGTTTAGCGTTTTCCCGGCAAGCAGCCATCAGTTCATCGATCGGATACTTTTTATTGATGGGCACCAGTTGATCGCGCAATTCATCGGTTACGGCGTGTAATGAAACCGCCAAACTGACATCGCAAACTTCGGTCAATCGGTATATAGCCGGAACCACGCCCGAAGTGCTAATTGTCACCCGCCGCTTGGACAGCCCGTAGGCGAAATCGTCGGTCATCAAATTCATGGCGGCAACGACATTATCGAAATTCAATAACGGCTCGCCCATGCCCATCATGACGACATTGGTAATTTTATTAGCGCTACCTAAACGCTGTTGCGCCGCCATCAACTGACCGATGATTTCGGCGGTCGTTAAATTACGGTTAAAGCCTTGTTGAGCGGTCGAACAAAACGTGCATGCCAGCGCACAGCCTATCTGCGAGGATACGCATAAGGTTCCGCGGCTTTCTTCGGGGATAAATACGGTTTCTACACGGTTACCGCAGGTAGTTTCAACCACCCATTTACGGGTACCGTCGCTGGCGTTTTTTTCCAGTACGATTTGAGGCGCGGCGATCTGACAGTTTTCTTGCAGATAAGCGCGTAAGGATTTACTGAAATTAGTCATCGAATCGAAATCGGTAACCCCTTCCTGGTAAATCCATTTCAATAACTGACCCGCCCGAAACGGTTTTTCGCCCAGACCGGCAAAGAAGGCCGCTAAGCCCTTTCTGTCGAAATCCAGCAAATTGATTAATGTGTCCTTAGCGGGTGCGAGGGCAAAGTTCATCGTCGGAGAAAAAGTAAGCGATTTCCCGTTTAGCTGTCTCGAGCGCATCGGAACCGTGTACGGCGTTTTCGTCGATACTATTGGCGAAATCGGCGCGTATGGTGCCGGGAGCCGCTTCTTTCGGGTTGGTGGCGCCCATGATTTCACGGTGCTTCAAAACGGCGTTTTCGCCTTCCAAAACTTGAATGATGACCGGACCGGAAATCATGAAAGCGACTAGATCTTTAAAAAAACCGCGTTCTTTATGTTCGGCGTAAAAACCTTCGGCTTGCGCTTGAGTCATATGCAGCATTTTTGCGGCGACAATGCGTAAGCCATTCTTTTCAAAACGGCTGTAAATTTCGCCGATAATGTTTTTGGCTACGGCATCGGGTTTAATGATTGAAAAAGTGCGTTCTATCGCCATATATTTTTAAAACTCCAAATTAATAATTATAAACAGTTCAGCGCAACCGGCTCGATCTCTAAATTAAGGCATACCATCGAGGTGCGCGCCTTCTTTAGCCGGGACAACCAAATCTTCGGGTCCAACACCCAACATTAAGGCAATGGGACTCGCAATACAAATCGAAGAATAGGTTCCGATCNNATCACAACTCCGAATAATAAGGCTATCGCAAAGTTATGAATGACTTCACCGCCCAGCAACGCAAGCGATATCAAGACCAGAACCACTGTTAATGAGGTAATAATGGTTCGGCTAAGCGTTTCGTTAATCGAAATATTCATGATTTCTTGGGTGTCGACTTTCCGGAAATTGCGGAAATTTTCCCGGATGCGGTCGAACACCACGATGGTATCGTTGATCGAATAACCTATCAAGGCCAAAATCGCCGCTAATACGGTCAAATCGAACTCCAAATTCGCTATTGAAAACAACCCTAGCGTAATCATCACATCATGAAATAAAGCGGCTACCGACCCGACCGAAAATTTCCATTCAAACCGGGCGGTGACGTAAATAAAAATTCCGATCATCGACCAAAGCAACGCTAAAAATCCATCTTCGGTCAAGTCGTCCCCGACTTGCGGCCCGACAAACTCCACCCGTCTTAAGGTTGCGGTCTTTTGACCGTCTTTGTTAATCGTTTTCAAAACCTTGTCGCTGATTTCTTTATTACTGATTCCGTCTTGCGGTTTCAAACGAATTAAAACCTCTTTCGCCGAACCGAAATTTTGCACGGTAGCTCCTTCGATACCGGATTCATCAAGGGTTTTGCGGAGAGTTTGTAAATCAGCCGCCTCTTGATAACCGACCTCAATCAAAGTACCGCCCGTAAAATCGATACCTAACGGTAGTCCTTTGATAAATAAGGAAGCAATGGAAATCGCAATCAAGGCGCAAGAGATTCCTAGCGTGTATTTGCGGTTCCCCAAAAAATCTATATTTGTAATCTTCATTTTTAAATTCCTTCTTGGCTTTACGACGTGGCTATATTGATAGTTTCTCAAGCCGCTTATTGCCGTAAAGCCAGTTAACGATCATCCGGGTGCCAGTAATCGCAGTAAACATTGACGACAAAATACCGATCGATAAGGTGACGGCAAAACCCTTCACCGGCCCCGTACCGAATGCAAACAGAATGACTGCAATTAATAAAGTGGTCAGGTTGGAGTCGAAAATGGTCGCGAACGCTTTCTCATAACCCAAGTAGATGG
The DNA here is from genome assembly GCA_002483425.1 of Methylococcaceae bacterium UBA7658. GTDB lineage: Bacteria > Pseudomonadota > Gammaproteobacteria > Methylococcales > Methylomonadaceae > Methyloglobulus. The sequence continues at coordinate 1,482 of DLHW01000059.1, read as the reverse complement.
CAGCCTGCGGCGAGGTGCCGTTCCTGATTTCCTCTCTAATCCGTTCGAAGATCAAGACGTTGGCATCCACCGACATACCGACTGTTAGCACGATACCGGCAATACCCGGCAATGTTAAAGTCGCTTGAAGCAAAGAAAGTATCGCCAAAATAATCACCACGTTAAAAACCAACGCGATATTAGCGATAAAACCGAACATTTTGTAGTACACAATCATGAATAGCACGACCAGAACAAACCCGACCACAAAGGACAACATACCTTTGTTGATGTTATCTTGCCCCAAACTTGGTCCTACGGTGCGTTCTTCGACGATATCGACCGGCGCCGCCAACGCCCCCGCCCTGAGCAGGAGCGCTAAATTTCTGGCTTCTTGCGGACTATCCAAGCCGGTGGTCTGGAATCGTTTGCTGAATACGCCTTGAATAGTCGCCACGCTGATGACTTGTTCAACCGTTTCCTTGTGGCGGACTTTTTGACCATCGACAGTTTTGGTTTCGACTTTATTCTCAATGAACACGACCGCCATCGGCTTGCCGACGTTGGCTTGCGTCAACTTGCCCATTTTAGCCGCACCGACCCCGTTCAAGGTAATGAATACCGCAGGCCGCCCGTCTTGATCCATACCGGAAGAGGCATCGATAATCTGATCGCCGGTGACGATAACGCGCTTATCCAATAAGATTGGACTCTTATTTTTTTCATAGTAAAGCTTACTGCTGACCGGCACATGACCTTCAACCGCCTTTTGGACATCGTGTTCGACATCGACCAGCCGGTATTCCAAGGTCGCCGTCGTACCCAGGATTTCCTTGGCGCGCGTGGTATCCTGTACGCCGGGCAATTGCACGACGATACGGTTTTCGCCTTGCTGCTGAATGACCGGTTCGGCAACGCCTAACTCATTCACACGATTGCGCAAGGTCGTCATATTCTGGGCAACAGCGAATTTTTTGACTTCGCGGGCTTCGGCTTCGGACATTTGCAGCCAAATTTGATCTTGCTCGTTAGGCTCGGTTGTTTTTAAGCCGCGGAAATCTTTGTTTAAGATATTGTAGACAGCCGTTTTATCGTCTACCGATTTTAGTTTCATTTTGATAAAACCGCTATCTTTCATCACGGACTGATAGCGGATTTTCTTATCGCGCAGGGCGACGCGTAAATCTTCGGTATAACGCTCTTCGGCTTGCTTAACGGCAGCCTCCATATCGACTTCAAGTAAAAAGTGAACGCCGCCGCGCAAGTCCAAACCCAAATACATCGGATCGGCGCCGATGGCGCTTAGCCATGCGGGCGTAGCCGGCGCCAAGTTCATGGCGACCGTAACATCGCTTCCTAATTTGTCTTTCAGCCAATCGGTTATTTTAAGTTGATCGTCAGTGTTGTTGAACCGCGCTAAAACCCGGCCATCCTTGAATTCAAATGCTTTCGGCGCGACTCCCGCGGCTTTGATTTCGGATGCAATGAGATCGGCTTGCCGTT
>DLHW01000055.1 GCA_002483425.1 Methylococcaceae bacterium UBA7658 | reverse complement strand
ACAAACAACATTAATGTAATAATTAATAAAAAATTATAACTATATGAAAAATATATTATTAAAGACTTTTAAAAATTTCCACGAAAACTTGTAGAGTTAGGGAAATGCTGCTAGTATGTGTACCGTAAGAAAGTTTTGTTGTAATAAAGCAAATTTTTGTAAAATAACAACCTCAAGAGGGGGAAGACGATGAAGAAAACTAAATTGGCGTTGGGCATTGCCGCAGCTACCTTAACAGTGGCAGGCGTTGCCGTATCTCAACAAGCGGTTGCAGGCACCCGCGCGCAACACCATGCGACCGAAGCCGCTTTGGTTAGTAAGGTTGACGTGTTGGAAGCCCAATTACGCGCCATGCAAGACGAAATGTCCGCGATCAGAGCATCGGCCGGCGGCGGTGCGGATTCCGCTAAAGTTCAAGAACTCGATGCTTGGATGCAAGAACATAAGAACAAACCGGAAAGCAGAAAGTTCGACAACCTTTTATTCTTCCGCGGCGGTTATACCAAAAACGACCACTCTCGTAGTGGTGTTTCTATCCCAGACGAAGCAAGACCACTCGGTATTCAGCCGGGTGACGATGAAGGCTTTTACATTGGTGCCGGTTTTGATTTCGGTTTAACCGACGATGTTTGGGGGTTAATGCCAAATACTGAGGTTTTGGGTGAATTGATGTTAGAGTGGAAAGATTTTGGACAGGCAACCGGTGTAGGCGTATCTAGCGACGGTGCTGGATTAGGCGAACCAAATATCGATGGCTCTCCAGGTGTTAACGCCACCCTGAAAATACAAAGGGTTTCGGTTAGCCAGTTCAGCATAACGGCGTCGCCAAAAATCAAATTCATGAAAGGCAGCAAAATCAGACCGTGGGTTATTCCGGTTGGTCTTGCTTTCCATGTTATAAGCCCGCCATCAGAATCTATTACTGTATTTAATCCAGGCATGATGTTCGGCGCCGGTGCGGACTACAACATCTGGAAAAGTATGTACGTAGGCGTGGATGCTCGTTATCATCTAACGAGCAGAAGCGCCGACGGAGTTAACACCGATGGGTTTACCGCCGGTGGATACGTAGGTCTCGGTTTCTAAGGAAACAGAATAAGATATGGACATCGTCCGATAAGGATGTCAACAGGAAGGAGGGCGTAAGCCCTCCTTTTTTTTGCCTGAAAAATGGTGTTGACGAGTTATATTTCAAAGTTTACACTTTGAAATTAATACTTTAAGGGGCGTGCCATTATGAAAGCGACAGCCAAAGAACTCAGGTTTCATTCTAAAGAGCTTCTGGATGCGGTAAGCAGGGGTGACAGCGTGGTTATTACCTTCAGGGGGAAGCCATGCGCTAAATTAGTGCCTTATGAAGATCCTAAGTCGCCTGAACCTATGCAAGACGAGAATGTATTGTTTGGTATCTGGCATGATCGTGAAGATATCGATAGTGTCGGGGAATATGTTCGTGGCTTACGTAAAAGCCGGTTTTCTTGATGCTGGTAGATACTGATGTATTAATTTGGTATCTGAAAGGCAACCTTAATGCCCAAAGCGAAATCAAGGCGTTGTCAGAGTTTCATATTTCGGTTGTGAGCTATATCGAACTGGTTCAGGGTATGCGAAATAAGCAAGAGCTAATATGTTTGCGCCGGGCTTTACGGGTTTGGAATGCAAAAATAGCGTACATTACGGAAGATATTTCAGCTAAAGCGATGTTCTACGTCGAACAATATTATCTAAGCCATTCCTTGCAGCTAGCCGATGCATTGATTAGTGCGACAGCAGTTGTCAATGGCTTCGATGTATTAACGGCTAATGTGAAACATTATCGTTTTCTGAAAGATATTTCCTTAAAAGAATTTAAGCCGGTCATCTAAGTATGAACATACTTTATCCTGAACTTTTCCCTTACCGTACTTTTTTCCTGGAAACCGGTAGCCAACATTCCGTTTACGTCGAATTAAGCGGTAATCCTGATGGTATTCCGGCGGTTTTTTTGCACGGTGGCCCGTGTTCTGGCACCAAACCGGATCATCGCCGATTTTTTCATCCTGATAAATATAAAATCATCCTGTTCGACCAGCGCGGATGCGGGCAATCGTTACCTTTCGGTGAAATGGAAGGCAATACGACGCAGAACTTGATCGATGATATGGAGCGTATCCGTATTTATCTCGGCATTGGAAAATGGCTGGTATTCGGCGGATCTTGGGGCGGTGCGCTCGCTTTGCTGTATGCCCAACAACACACACAAAGTGTGCTGGGTCTTATTGTTCGCGGTGTATTTTTAGCACGGCGGCAAGATATGGACTGGTTTATTTCAACGGGTGCAAATCGGGTCTATCCGGAACAATGGCAACGGTTGGCCGGGTGCGCTCTACCACAGGGTCGCGACAATTTTGTGGAAGGTTTATGGTCTGCCATCAATACCGGCGATGAACGCTTGCAAAAACAAGTCTCTGTTGAGTGGCAGGCATGGAACGGCCAGTTAGCGATGGGAAAAGCTTTTCAACCGCAAGAACGAATTGAGTGCGATGAAATCCCTGAATTAACGGTTCAGCAAGTGCGTATGGAATTACATTACGCAATAAACTGTTATTTTATTGAAGAAAACCAAATCCTAGAGAATTGCGGGTTGCTGCAAGCAATTCCAACCACTATCATTCACGGTCGCTACGACTTGGTTTGTCCGATGGAAGCAGGCTACAGTCTTCATCATGCTTTACCGCAGGCGGATTTCATCGTATTGCCTAATGCCGGACATATCGCCCAGCACGAGGAAATGATCGATTCTCTGGTTCGTGCAACCGACTGTTTTGCCGGTATTCAGGATTAATGATGCAAAAAAAACGTTTGATTATCGCCATGAGCGGCGCGACCGGCGCTATTTACGGCGTAAGAATGCTGCAAGTTTTACGCGAACAAACGGAATGGGAAACTCATTTTGTTATTTCCGATGCCGGCGTAGTTAACTTAAAACATGAGATGAACATGAAAAGGGCGGAATTGGCGGCCTTAGCGGATGTGAGCCACGGTATCGACGACATTGCCGCCAGCATCGCCAGCGGCGGGTTTAAGACCGAGGGTATGATTATTGCCCCGTGTTCGATGAAGACACTAGCTGCCGTTGCACACGGTTTCGGGGATAATTTAATTACCCGTGCGGCCGACGTGGCGCTTAAAGAGCGCCGCCGTTTAGTATTAGTGCCTAGAGAAGCGCCGCTCAATCTGATTCAAATCCGTAATATGGCTATTGTGGCGGAGGCGGGCGGAATCATTTTTCCACCGATGCCCGCGTTTTATAACAAATCGGACTCCATGACCGATATGGTTAATGAAACGGTTGGCAGGGTTTTGGATATGTTCGGGGTAAATGCGGAGGGCCTTTATAAGCCCTGGACGGGAATGTAAAGTGTGTTGAACTATTAACGGTAAAAAAGCACGTAAACCAAATAACCGATCACACTCAACATTAATAGAGTGGTAAGTGCCAAAACGATATTATATTTTCTATCGACGCTGGCGTATTTCCTTTCAATGTTGGCGAGCCGGTTATCGAACTCCGGATAGTAATCGTCTTCTTCCTTATGATTTTTATTCGCCACGGCTGAAGGCACAAAGTCGAAATCTTCTTCAAGTTCCTTTAAAAAAGTATTAAATCGTTCTTCCAGTTCTAGCAACTGGGCATCCAATTGCTTACTCATCTTTTCTTTATTAGCGTTTTCCATTATTTTTTAAGACCTCGAGAATATTGGGATTACCTTATTTCAGGCATGGTAGATTACCGGTTTCGCCAATTATAGCCTCGATAGGGAAACTTGCTGGCGCTTTTTAAAATAATTTTAAAAAACACACGTTATTATTTTTTGAGTGAAACGGAAATTAAATATCAGGCAACCGGCGCTTAAAGCGGACTATATTTTAGTCGTTGCGAAATCTGCCCGGCTATTGACGCAAGCCGCCCGGAAAGCGGGGAAGACGCCGTTAGCGATTGACCTTTACGGCGATTGCGACACTCAGGCGTTTGCAGAGGCTTATCATAAAGTTACGTCATTAGAGAGCGCTTATTTACAACCGGCTGTTGAATATTATTGCCGCCGATATCCTGTCAAAGCTGCAGTTTATGGCAGCGGTTTCGAACCTCATAATAAAAGTATAGAGTTGTTGCAAGATTATTTCGTTTTGTACGGAAACTCGCCGGAGGTATTTGATGCGGTAAACGATAAACGGCTATTTTTCGCGGTGCTTGATTATTTATCGATACCCTATCCTAAAATTTCATTCAGCCGTCCGGCGGATTTTCACGGCTGGTTAGTTAAACCGGCGCAGGGGCAGGGCGGTATCGGGATAAAAAAATACTGTAAAGACGAGCTAACCGGTTTTGACGTTTATTGGCAAAAGCATCAGAAAGGCGAAGCGCATTCCGTTTTGTTTCTCGCCGATGGCGAGCGAAGCCAAATCGTTGGTTTTAACCGGCAATGGGCGGTCGCGTTAAATGAAAATGCCGAATTTATGTTTTCAGGGATCATGAACCACACCCGGTTAACGAAGAGGCAAAAATTTCAGCTAGCTTGCTGGGTCGATAAGCTGGTGGCGGCGTTATCGCTCAATGGATTGAATTCGCTAGATTTTATTCAGAACGGTGAGGCAAGTTACGTCCTGGAAATCAACCCGAGACCACCAGCCAGCATGCAATTATACGATGCCGATCTATTCGGCGGTCACGTCAAAGCATGTCAGGGCGAATTAGCCGATTATCAGCCGGTAAAAGCCGGTATAACAGGTTATCAGGTGATTTACGCGCCGCAGAATTTAACCATCCCGTGCGGTTTCAACTGGCCTGAAGACGTTATGGATATACCCGATGCGGATACTGTAATTAGCGCGGGCCAGCCGATTTGCAGTATGATTACCTATGCTCAAACGCCACAAGCGGTCCACGAGCAGTTACTAACCCAGCAAAACTTCATTATTAACGCATTAAACAGGTTTCAAGTTCATGGAATATAACGCCAGCGTCAATACGTTGACTCAGCCCTTAGTGAAATATTTGATCGATAACGCTAATTCTTTAAGGATAAGCGTTGAGCAATTGAAAAATGGTTGCACGATTATTGACGCCGGTATCAAAGTTCCGGGCGGCCTTGAAGCAGGCCGGATTGTCGCCGAAATCTGTATGGGCGGATTAGGCAAGGTCGGCATCGGTCAGCGCGCCTATACCGAAAATTGGCCGTTATCGGTTAATGTCTATTCCAGTAACCCGGTGCTGAGCTGTCTCGGCAGCCAATACGCGGGCTGGAGTTTGTCGCACGAAAAATATTACGCACTCGGTTCTGGCCCGGCCCGCGCGATGGCGACCAAGTTGAAAGAAGGTAAAAAAGAACCTGTAGAAGAATTGTATAAGGAATTGGCTTATCGAGATGCGGCGGATAATGCAACGCTGGTGATCGAGAATGACTCCGTTCCTCCGATAGAAATCATCGAAAAAGTAGCGGCGGCTTGCAATATCAAACCGGCAAAACTGACGGTTATTGTTACACCTACGAGTAGCTTGGCGGGGTGCGTACAAGTGGTGGCGCGGGTTCTGGAAGTCGCCATGCACAAGGCGCATGCCTTGCATTTTCCTTTGGAAAATATTATCGACGGCAGTGGCAGCGCGCCAGTTTGTCCACCTCATCCCAAATTTGTCAAGGCAATGGGCCGCACCAACGACGCGATCTTATTTGCGGGGCAAGTGCATTTGTTTGTGAAAGGCGATGATGCGGCCGCGCAACAACTGGCGAACGACTTACCCAGTTCAACTTCTAAAGACTACGGCAAGCCGTTTGCAGACATTTTCAAACAATACGAATACGATTTTTTCAAAATTGACCCTATGCTATTCAGTCCTGCGTCGGTGCTTGTCACAGCAATGGAATCCGGCAATAGTTTCAGGGCGGGGAAATTGGATAATGCCTTGTTGGATTTATCGTTTGGGCTTAATGATTGTTAGGTATTTGGCTTTGTCTTCAATGAAAGTCAATTTAACTGAATCTGCGATTAATAAGATTTCCAGCAATAACCCAAACTCAATGGATGATTCGATTGCAGCAATACTCTGGACTGAGCCTACTTATAAAGAAACATACGTTAGGAATGGCGAAAAAACGTCGATGACATTTGAAAAATTTTCTGAAGGTAATTGGATGCTTGGCTGGTATGAGCGTAGCGATATACCCATTCAAAATATAAGAAAAGATAAAGGGATTGAATTTGTGTTTGAAACCGTTACCGCTGAAAAGCAAGTTTCAGAAGCTCTAATTGATTTTGTGGGCGGACGTTTTACCGTATCTTATGATTGTTCCGGCACCTAAAATACTCTGATTTCCTTGTCACTAATGTGGTATTACTTAGGTAAAGTCGTTGTTTCGGCGCTAATTATCCTAGCAGTTTCAGAAATCGCTAAGCGAAACAGCGGCTTTGCTGCCTTAGTCGCTTCGTTGCCGCTGACATCTTTGTTTGCCATTATATGGCTGCGGATTGAAGGGTTCCAGAACGCCCAAATTGCTGAATTATCCCAGCAAATTTTTTGGCTGGTGCTGCCTTCTTTTATGTTGTTTTTGTTGTTGCCTTTTCTGCTTAAATATGGGATTAGTTTTTGGCTGAGTCTAGGGTTGGCTAGTGCCGCGACTATTCTGTGTTATTTGCTAATGATTCCGTTGTTGCGTCGGTTTGGTGTGTCGATATAAGACTGTTTTCAAGGATAAGGTTAGAACTTGGGACGCATTGCTATTATTACCGATGATCCGGGATGGCATGGCAAGCAGCTTACTCAAGCGTTTGCCAAACTTGGCTTCGCCAGTGATTTTGTTTCTTTGACCGATTGCCGGTTGAACATCGAATCAGGTCGAATCCCCGTTGTCATTCCCGGCTTTGAACACGAACTCCCCGGCGCTGTCTTCGTGCGCGGCATTCCCGGCGGATCGCTGGAAGAAGTAGTGTTTTATCTGGATATCCTCCACGCCTTGAAATTGTTGGGCGTACCTGTTTACAACGACGGACGGGCAGTAGAACGCAGTGTCGATAAAGCCATGACCAGTTTTCTGCTGCACCAAGCGGGTTTATTTACACCCATGACTTGGGTTTTAAGGAGTAGCGCCGATGCCTTTAATATCGCCGAAAATGAGTTAAAAAACGGTCATTATCTGATTACCAAGCCATTGTTCGGCTCGCAAGGCGAAGGTATCCGCCGTATCGAAAAAATGACCGACCTATTTTGGTTGACACCGTCCAGCGGCGTGTATTACCTGCAACGCTTTGTGCGATGCGCGGGCGACGGCTTTTCGGATTACCGTGTGTTCGTGATCGATAATCGCGCTGTCGCCATTATGCGGCGGCGCGGTAAGTCCTGGCTAAATAATGTCGCACGAGGCGCCTCATGCGAAGCCGTCGATCTCAATCCGGTCATTGCCGATATGGCGGTAAAAGCAGTGCAAACGCTGGCAATGGATTATGCCGGTGTCGACATCATTCAAAATAGTTCAGGGCAGTACGTAGTGATCGAAGTGAACAGCATTCCCGCCTGGAAAGGGCTGCAAAGCGTCTTTCAAAACGACATTGCGGCGCTGCTAGCGGAAGATTTAGTTGATCGTCACATCAACCGCAAAAATAGGTTCAACGTTACCGCGGTTTCATGTTAACTCCCCAGCGACTCAGTGAACTGTACCGGCAAGCATGTGAAATCGAATTGCAGGCTTTCAAACCCGGCAATGTCAGCATTTATTCCGAAGGACACGGGATGACGGTGCGGGATTTCCGGATCAGCGCCGAGGCTAGCGCCCAACCCTTGTGCAATCCGGCTTACAGCTTAGGAGAAAAGATATTTTATGCGGTTAAGGCGACGCGTGAGGTTGCCGGTTGTAATACAAATCTGGGGATCATCTTGCTTTGCGCTCCGCTAATTGAAGCGGTATTTTGCATGAAAGCTGAGGCGACCTTCCGGCATGCTTTAATTCATGTGCTTGAATCTACTACGATTTCAGATGCAGATTGGGCGTTCAAAGCAATTGCTTTGGCAGCGCCGGGCGGTTTGGGCAAATCCGGCGAACAGGATGTCCATCAAACGCCGACAGTTACCCTGACCCAAGCAATGAGTTTTGCTTCCGGATGGGACCGCATCGCATTGCAGTATATTAACAATTATAAAGATATTTTCGATTTCGCGGTTTTAAGGTACAATGTGTGGCTAAGTCAATGGAAAGACCAAAATTGGCCAGCAGTATTCGTGTATGCGGAATTGTTAAGCCGGTTTCCCGACAGTCATATCGAAAGAAAGCATGGGAAGAAATATACGGAACATGTCGCTTTAAGGATGCAGCAATTTCTTAATGAGTTTAGCCACACGGCGAACTTAACACTTATAAAGCAGCGACTTTATAACCTGGATGCAGAGTTTAAATCCATCGGCGTTAATCCAGGAACTACTGCTGATATGACAGTAGCGACGGTATTGTCAGCGCTTATCGAGGAGCAGTTGCTACAATAAACACGGACAAATCTTCAGCGATACTTTTTAATAATCATAGAGTCATTTTTTTTCATAATTCTTCAGAGGGGAGAATAAGCATGGCAAAAATCAGTAAGATGTGTGTTGGCGAATCTTTAGTGGGCGATGGCAATGAAGTTGCGCACATCGATTTAATCATTGGTCCTAGAGGTTCTGCGGCGGAAACTGCGTTCGCGAATTGCTTAACCAATAACAAAGACGGGTTCTCAAGCTTGCTGGCAGTTGTTGCGCCAAACTTGATGGTTAAACCGTCTACTGTTATGTTCAACAAAGTCACCATCAAAGGCGCCAAACAAGCCGTGCAAATGTTCGGTCCAGCACAACGCGGCGTCGCAATGGCGGTTGCGGATTGCGTAGAAGACGGCACCATTCCTGCCGATGAGGCCGGTGATCTGTTTATTTCAGTAGGTGTATTTATCCACTGGGATGCAGAAGACGACGCTAAAATCCAAAAATACAACTACGATGCGACCAAAGAAGCGTTGCAACGTGCTGTAGCAGGCAGCCCGACTGCTGCTGAAGTAGTAAAAGGCAAAGCGACGGCAAAACATCCGTTCGCGCCTAACTAAGCGGATCTGCTCAGTGTGATGAAAATACCCCGCTTAACCGGGGTATTTTTTTGCCTGTAAATTGACTATATCGTCTAACGTTAAATTACCGCTATGCAAAGCGGTGGCAATCAATGTTTGATCGATTCCGAGCCTTTTTAAAGCATTTAAATCTCCGATGTGTCTGATTCCGCCGGCCGCAATAATTTTTTTCCGGGGATAACGGCGGCTATAGCTGGTTAATTTTTCAAAGTCGGGACCTTGATTACTGCCTACTTTAGCTAAGCTCATGATGATAATTCGCTCAGGCCAAAGAGTATCGGCTTCAAACAGTGATTTTGCCCCCATTTTCTCATTCGCCGAGAAGTCCAAAGAGAGAATAAAAGCGTTTTCAAATTTTTTTATGTCCGAAATGTTGTTTTCACGGAATGATTCGCTACCCAAAACCGGAACATAGTTCGAATGTTGCCGGAAACCGCTGTCGACTAGCGGATAACCGCTATCGATCCAAAAAGTTATCCTTGGAAATGAGGTAATTGCCCGGCTGATTAACAAATTATTATCGCCTTCATGCATCAGCGCGTTTAGATCGGCGATGTAAAAAAGGCAAAATCCGAAACGGCTGTTAAGTGTTTCAATGATATCGAGGAGATCGGCTGATTGACACAAGATTGATTTAAGCGGTTCGTAACGTTCGCGACGGCCTTGTTTGGCATGTACGGCAATACCGTTTTTTAAATCGATGACTGGGATTATTTGCATGATTTTAGTAATCCGTTCTTCTGTGGCTATGACTTAAAATACAAGCGATGGCAAAATTAAAAATCCTAGCCGTTGAATATATTACCGGCGGCGGTTTAAATCAGGCCGGTTTTTCTGACGCCATGACCGTAGAAGCCTTATCGATGCTTCAATCGCTTATCGATAATTTGCAACGCATCGCCGGTATCGAATTCGCCATCATGCTGGATTATCGCATGATTGAAAAAGTGGCTGTTAACCCGGAACACCTTTTGATTATCGGACCTAGGCAAAATTTTACGCAAGAATTTACCCGGAGCATCGCTTTTTACGATGCTGTTTGGCCGGTTGCGCCTGAGAGCGGTAATATCTTGCAATCAATGTGCGAAGCGGTCGAGCGCATGGGTAAAATTTTGCTTACTTCACCCGCTGCTACCGTAGCGCTTGCGGGCAACAAATTTCAAACATACTTGAAATTACGTGAATATTCGACCGATACGGTAAAAACCTGGTTATTAAGCGATTTTAATTTTGCTCCGGGCGAGTGGATCATTAAACCGGTCGATGGCGCCGGTTGCGAACACAGCTATTTGATAACGAACGAGCAAGAATTTTCGGAAATAGCAACCGTACTTAATCAACACGCTTACTTAATACAGCCGCATATCGAGGGCGAAAAAACCAGCTTATCTTGTTTGTTTAAGCAAGGAAAGGCGTGGCTTGTTTGTGTCAACGATCAACTATTCGACATAACTAACCGGCAATATCAATTAACAGGTATAACGGTTAATTACTCGCCGGATCACTCTAAGTATTTAAACTTAGTCGATAATATCGCTAAAGCCTTGCCCGGGTTATGGGGCTATGCGGGTATTGATTTGATTGAAACACCAAATAAGATATACGTTCTTGAAATAAATCCACGTTTGACGACTTCGTGTGCGGCCATTTACGATGCCTGCGGAATCAATTACGCTGAAGCCGTGCTGGAATTATTAGCCGGTACGCCAAAAATTGAAAAAACTCGAAACAAAGCCGTTCACATAAAACTTATACGTTGAGACAATCATGCAAACATATATCATGGGTTGGGATATCGGCGGCGCTCATCTTAAAGCGGCTGTTATCCGGCCGCCAGACCAAGTTATAGGTGTATACCAGCAACCTTGTCCGTTGTGGAAAGGGCTAGATAAATTGCATGAAGCCGTTCGCGCCGTGATGAACAGCGCTTTGTTGGGCGTCATTGAAATTGACCGCCATATTTTAACGATGACCGGCGAATTAGCGGATCTTTTCGCAGGGAGGGATGACGGGATCAAGCAAATTTTAGGGGCTATGAGCCGTCATCTTTCCGGCAGCGCTACCGGCGTTTATGCCGGACGGCAAGGCATAATAGCGCTTAACAAAATCAATGCATCGCATTATACCGATATTGCCTCTGCAAACTGGCTGGCGAGTTCGACATGGGCCGCTCGAAAAATCCATAACGGATTGTTTGTCGATATTGGCAGTACAACGACGGACATTTTGTTACTGAACAATAGTAACGTCATGGCGCAGGGGTATTCCGATTATAACCGATTGATTTCGAAAGAACTGGTGTATACCGGAATCGTTAGAACGCCTGTCATGGCGCTGGCGCGAACCGCACAAGACCAAGGTTGCAAGGTTGGTCTAATGGCCGAATATTTTGCGACAATGGCGGATGTCTATCGTGTTACGGGTGAATTGAATGACGCGCACGATCAGTACGAAACCGCCGATGGCGCCGAAAAAACTGCGGCGGCCAGCGCTCGAAGGTTAGCTCGGATGATCGGATGCGATTACCGGGACGATGAACTGCCCCGCTGGCGGCAGTTTGCGCAAAACTTGCGTACTCAGCAAATAACCTGGATACAAGAAGCTTGCGAAAAACAATTACAACGGCTTGAGTTAACAGAGAACTTGCCGGTAATCGGCGCTGGCATTGGACGATTTTTAGCCAGTGAAATTGCGGCAAAGCTGGGCAAGCCGTATTACGATTATTCCTCGATGTTCTGTGCTGATAAAAATGAAACGTTATTGACCGCATCTGACTGCGCGCCAGCTGTTGCGGTGGCTTTTTTGGCTAAGTAGAAGCTGTTTTTTAACCGGAAGAAACTATTTGAATCTACATTATGGCTATTTTTGCCCATCCCCCGAAATTGTAAAATCCTCTATGGAGTTTCCCGTTTAAGGGCATCGTAAAGCGTTGTTCTTTTGACCCCAAAGTTTCGGCACACGGAAGCTTTACTTGCGCCGGAGCTTAGCGCTTCGGTGATTGCTGTCAGTTTTTCACTACTGATTGCAACGGGTCGGGCACCGGTGCGGCCACGTTTTTTAGCAGCGGCTAACCCGGCGACAATCCGCTCTTTTGCCAAGGCTCGCTCAAATTGTGCTAAAGACCCAAATATGCTGAACAAGAATTCGCCTTGGGGTGTCGTGGTGTCCATTTGTTCAGTGAGCGAACGAAATGCAACTTTGTCTTCAAACAAATGCCGTGGATAGACACCGGCATTGATTAAAGCGTCCCATTAAAGATTGGTCGTCTGGCGGCCATTATCACTGGACACCCTCATGTAACCGATAAGCATGTTCGGAAAACCCTATAAAGCGTAATTCTGGACACACTGGCTATACCACAGTGTTAAGTGTACATAATGTCAAGGGTTTTTACAGGTGAGTAAAGCTAATTCCGTAGGGTGTCGAAAAAATAGGTGTTTTACGATATTCGATCATAAAATTCATGAATGCCACCATGAATAAAGATCATTTAACAGTTCTCGTGGGATAGCGTATTTTGTAGCTAAATTCATTTTTTAAGTGGAGATACGCATGAAGACGTTACCTCAATTGACAGCCCTTTGTTTTCTACTCTTGTTTGCGATTGGAGCGAACGCACAATCAAACTTCGAAATTATCGGCGAACTTGATAGCGGCCCTGGCAATGTCACGATAACGGAGGATAGCCGGATCATTATGAGTTTGCACCAGTTTTACCAGCCTAAATATACGGTGGTTGAATATAAGAACAATGTGCTTACACCATTTCCGAATAAGGAGCTGGCGGATGTGGATTCAAAAGCGGCGATGAAACTTGATTCTGTGCTAGGTATTCGTTCAGCGAACGGGGTAGTGTGGATGCTGGATAACGGGATGCGTAGCGGGATTACGCCCAAACTGGTGGGCTGGGATATTAAAGCAGATAAGCTGCACCAGATCATCATGTTGCCGCCTCCGGTTGCGCCCAAGGATGCCTTCGTCAATGATTTTGCGGTCGATACCCGCCACGATCACATTTTTATCAGCGATCCTGCGGGTGGTGCAAATGCGGGTTTGATAGTGGTCAATCTCAACACAGGTAAGGCAAGACGTGTGCTGGAAGGGCATAGCAGCGTGATTCCTGAAAATGTAGATTTGATTATTGATAAAGTGACTATTCAAGTCAAAGATAAATCAGGAAAGCCAAACCGCCCCCATATCGGTGTCAATCCGATTACCGAAGACTTGAAGAATGAATGGGTTTATTTCGGTCCTATGCACGGACTTAGCCTGTACCGGATTAAGGCGGACGATCTGGTGAACGAGAGTTTTGACTCTAAATCTTTGGCAAGCCGGGTTGAACGCTACAGCAACAAACCAATTTCGGATGGGATTACGATAGATAAGGACAATAATATTTATCTGGGCGAATTGGCGGAAAACGCGATTGGCGTTATTTCGGCGGACAGAAAATATAAGCGGCTGGCGCAAAGCCCAGAGCTTTCATGGGTGGATTCATTTTGTTTCGGCCCAGCTGGGCAGCTTTACGGAGTCGCTAATCGCCTGCACCAATCGGCTACATTGAATGGCGGCGTGTTGAAAGCTAAACCACCTTACTATCTGATTAAGGTTAACGCCTTAGCTGCCGGATTGCCGGGACGCTAACTTATGCATACACCATCAATATGTCTGCAGGTTGCCTTAATTTTATTCCGTAACCATTGATGGGCAGGGTCTTTGTC
>DLHW01000046.1:25928-38794 GCA_002483425.1 Methylococcaceae bacterium UBA7658 | reverse complement strand
TGATGTGATGTAAATATCAAACAACTAGCCAGTTTTGGTTACCCTTTCTGGGTAAGCCCTTTCCCATTAACAACCCCTTCCCTTTGGCCTTTTTGCCCTTCGCTGTTAACCTTTTCCCTTTCCGGTTGTTGGTGCTAATTGAGCGCCGACGAATATTCGTCGACCGGATTAATGCGGAAAAGGGTGAAGGGAATCTGGGTGGGTTGGCTCAGTCATCGTCTGGGGATTGGTGTACTTGTCCCAGGAGTGTAGGGTCGGATTTGAAGACTACAATACGCCGAGCCGAGATAAGCGTCTCTACGCCGGTTTTAGGGTTTCTGCCTGGGTGACTAACTCTGTCGCGGAGGATAAATTTGCCACACTCTGGCAGTTTGGCTGGCTCAGACCGTTTTAGGGTGTCCTTTATTTCATTGAAGAATTGGATAACCATATCTCTTGATTCACGTTTATCCAAACCCACATTTTTATACAAAAGCTGGGCTAAAATGGCTTTTTGTTATGACCATAGCGTCACTTTTTCAGCGTTGTAAATGATGGTCTATCTAGGCAATAAGACGCGATTGGCATTCCCCGCCCCCTCATTTCCTTGCTTAGTTGAAATGAGTGTCTACTTTCGCAGGCAATTTAACGGCTTCACCTGTTTTAGGATTGCGTGCAATACGGGGTTGACGATGACTTAAATTAAAACTACCAAAACATCTAATTTCAATCCGTTCGCCCTGGACTAATGCATCTGCCATCTGTCCCAGAATGCAATTCAGAGACAACCTGGCATCCCTTTCATGAAGGCCGGGAAATTTTTCATTTAGTGTGAAC
Organism: Methylococcaceae bacterium UBA7658; assembly: GCA_002483425.1. GTDB lineage: Bacteria > Pseudomonadota > Gammaproteobacteria > Methylococcales > Methylomonadaceae > Methyloglobulus. The sequence goes on along the minus strand of DLHW01000046.1, from coordinate 37,978 downwards.
ACTAGCTCAGATTTGACCACTATTTAACTCCCTTAGTAATTAACACTAATTTTAGCAGATTTCCACCCGCTATTTAGTACACCATTAAAATAATTCGTTATTTCAGGTGCTTACAACCCATTTGCTGAGTCTTGCTTACAAAAAATATATTATTCATCTGGTTATAAACCAGCAACTAGCATTGTCGGTTTATAATCAGGTCGGGTTAGAAATAAACCAGCACAACGGCAAAATAATCGGCTGGCGATTTTGTCAACATAGNNCATTTATTCATAGGGAAATAGAAAGATTACTAGAATTTGTCTTACAACCCTTGGTTTTAGGCGTTCGTAATCTCCCTCGAAAACACGTCAAGCTAGTTTTGTTAGTCACACAACAAAAAGGAAAAAATTAGTGAAATTTATCCATACTGCTGATATTCACCTTGACAGTCCCCTAACGGGCTTGAGTACTTATCCTGATGCTCCAGTGGAAATGCTTCGAACTGCGACTAGGGATGCTTTTAGCAACCTGATCACCGAGGCTATTGAACAACAGGTTGACTTCATGGTGATTGCTGGAGATTTATATGATGGCACGTGGAAAGACCACAATACTGGGATATATTTCTCTAAAGAGATGGGGCATCTGAAAAAGGCCGGGATTCCTGTTTATTTGCTCTTCGGCAACCACGATGCCGAGAGCGAAATGACCAAGAAGCTGCAATTGCCCGATAATGTCTTTTGCTTCGACACTCGAAAGCCAACCACCTTTCGTTTGGAAAACTTAAAAGTAGCAATACACGGGCATAGTTTTAAGGAAAAAGAGACCACAGAAAATCTCGTTACAGGCTATCCGAAACCTGTTCAAGGCATGTTCAATATTGGTGTACTCCATACAGCGCTTGAAGGTAATTCAGCCCATGCAAATTACGCCCCGTGTAGTCTCGATGAACTTCATGCAAAAGGCTATGACTACTGGGCATTAGGACATGTTCATGATTATCAAATTTGGAAAAGTGTATCGACGGTGGTTTTTCCTGGTAATCTCCAAGGTCGTCATATATGTGAGACAGGGCCACGAGGTGCGGTTCTTGTTGCCGCTGATGAATGCGGCATTCAAGAAATTAATCGGATTTTCGTTGACGTGCTCCGCTGGAATAGCCTTGAAGTCGATGTAACCCAATGTAAAAAGCTATCCGAAGTGGTAAGCACCATAGGAAAGGCGCTTGAGATTTTTGTGGAAAATAGTTCTTCCAATATACCCTCTGCAGTAAGAATAACCGTTACCGGCAAGACATCCGCCCATGGCGACCTTTTCGGTCTGGAATCCCAACTTCGTGCTGAAGTGTTGGCATTGGCTGCTTCTATTGGCGGGACAGAGCGACTTTGGATAGAAAAAGTAAAAGTAGGGACATCGGAGGTCGATGACGGTGAAGCCATCAAGGCAAGAGCCGATGCGCTTTCTGATCTGCAAGACATTCTGCTTGCGGCAGAAAGTGACCAGGATTTCATTAAAAATTTACGAGACGAACTCCTGGGTTTGGTTAATAAGGCTCCATTGGAGTTACAAACTTCTGTCCCATACTTTAATGCCATCCGCTCCGGTGATCTGTTGGAATTGATTCGCGAAGTACGTCCGGGTCTGGTTTCCTATCTAGTAAAAGCGGAGTGAACGGATAATGCGATTCAATCGGTTAGACCTCATCAAATATGGCAAATTCACTGGCCGGTCTGTCGAATTGCCCGCAGCTAAACAGGATTTCCATCTGATTGTAGGCCCGAATGAAGCTGGCAAATCGACTTTGCGGTCGGCAATTGTTGATTTGTTATTCGGCATTCCTCCAAGATCACAATTCAGTTTTCTGCACCCTCTTAACGAACTGCATTTGGGTGCAGTTATCAGCAATTCGACAAGCTCTTATGAATTTCACCGAACGAAAGCACTTAAGCAAACTCTGCGCTCGTCAACGGATGATGTATTACCAGATACTGCGCTGATCCCTTTTTTAGGTACAACTGATAGGAATTTCTTTGAACAGATGTTTGGCCTTGATCATACGAGGTTGGTTTCAGGAGGTAATAGTATCCTGAACGCTCAAAGTGACGTTGGTCAGATACTTTTTCAATCGGCGTCCGGTGTCGCTAGTCTGGGTATGATTCGTGATGCACTGGCTTCTGAAGCAGAAAAACTTTGGGCACCACGGAAAAGTACAGAGAGGGCGTACTATATTGCCTTAGACCAACATGAAAAGGCTTCTGCCGCTTTAAAGGATGCAACTGTTCGCACTAAGGTATGGGTAGAAGCAAATAATAAAGTAGAATCCTTACAGGAAGCGTTGATGTCTGAGCGCGACCACCATCAGCAACTCCAAAGCAAGAGAATTGGTCTGGAACGCGTTCGAAGGTTAGCCCCATATCTCATCACCATCAGGGATAACGAAAAGAAACTGATTGAACTTGGCGAGGTTATTGAGCTTCCAGTTGATGCCGCTGCAACGCTCTCATTGGCGGAGCGAGAGCTTGATATTGCACAACAACGCTTGGAACTACGAAATGCCGAAGTTGAAAAAATAAAAGAAGATTTAGGAAAAATTCAGGTGGACGAGAATCTAATTGGATTTACCGACGACATCAACAAACTTCATAATCTTCGCTTGCAATACAGCGCTTATAGCCGAGATATAGAACACCGGAAAAATGAAATAGCAAATCTTTGGCAGGATGTTTGTGAATTATGCAACCAACTTGGTTGGAAACCAGAATCCGAAGTTTCAATTACAAAGCGTTTACCGACACTCCTTGTACAACGTGAACTTAGGGAACTTATCCGCAAATATAGCGGTATAATCCAGGCGTTGCAAGCATCTGAACAGGCAGAAAGGTCTAAGTTATCCGAGATTGAATCGTTATCTAAGCAGCTTGACGAATTACAATTTTGTGAGGTGAGGCCGACTTTTCGTGCTGCATTAGCATACGCTAGGTCTCTTGGTGACCCAGCAGCATCCATCCAAAAACAACTGGCGGCTTTGAAGAAGGGAGAATCTATATTTCAAGACTCATTGTTGGAATTGGGGCAATGGAAAAAGACACTACCTGAGTTATTGGCAATGCAACCGCCTAGCCAAGAAAAATTATCTCGATTGGTACACCTCCGGCAAGGTCTAATTGCCGACCAGAAAGCTGAATTATTACGGCTGCAAAATCATAAAGCAGAGATTGCTCGAATTGAATTGGTCATCGCCCAATTTAAAGAGCTTCATCATCCCACAACGCATGAAACAGTGATTGAAGCCCGATGTGAACGTGACACTGCATGGCAAGCTATCAAATCCGGTAAGAATTCATTGCAACAAGGGGCTGAAATCTTTGAGGCGACAATAATCCATGCTGACAATGTCGCTGATATGCGTCTTGATGATGTGGAAGAAGCAACGAAGCTTCAAAATTTGGTTCATCTAGTTGAACGTGAAAAACTGAGCCTTTTGGCAATTGAGAATCAGTGTTCAACATTAATGGAGGAGATTCAAAATTTTGACACCCAATGGGTTGAACAAGCTATAAATCTGGGTCTGGATAGCATGCCATTAGAAGACATTGGAACGTGGTTAATTGAACGAGAAAAGGTTATTACTGCTGCGGCAAATTATCAAGATAATCAAAATGATTATGAAATGCTAAGCAAATCAATTTCAGATGCCAGTTTAAACCTAGCAAAGATATTACAGGAAACGGGGCTTAAGATCGACGAGTCCGATAACCTCGCTGTCCTTTGCATTCAGGCAGAGAACTATATCAATTCAAGTGATGGCGCCAAAATTCGTCAAGAAACCTTAACTAATCAATTGCATGCTGCTGAGACGCAAGTTAACATGCTAAAGCAAGCTTCTGAAAATGCGAGAGCGGAACAAAGTCGCTGGGTCGAAGCATGGTCAAATGCTCTTTCAAAGGCTGGATTAACACCAGGCAGTGAAATCGGTACCGTTGAAGGCGCAATCGAACTCATCGGGCTANNCTAATTGAAGAAAAGTTAAAGAAGATTCGGCAAATTCAGGTTGAGCGAATTGATGCCATGAACGCTGACTTAAAAGAATTTTCTATCGAAGCTAATCGACTTGCTCTAATAATAGCGCCAGACCTTAAAAGTCAATCATCTGAGCAAATAGCGCAAGGATTGGCAAGTAGATTATCTGAAGCTAGCGATTCTTATGCAGAAAGCCGCCGATTAAACGAGAACTTACGCAAAGCTGCTATACAGCTTTCTGAAGCTAAGGAATCAATTAAAACGGCAACGGCCAGTTTAAAACGCTTATTAGATATAGCAGGTGTTGATTCTAATGAATTGTTAGCTGGCGCCATCAAGCGGTCTGATGAGTATCGGCGCCTAAATGGAGAGGTGGCTGCAACTAATATCAATCTTCTTAATGGCGGCGATGGCCTAACTCGGCAACAAATCGAAGCAGAAATAGATGCTGCAGACTTGGTTCAACTTGTATCTGAACTTGAAACTATCAATATTCAGCTTTCGGAAACGGTTAATAAACAAACAGAGCTTTCGGCTCAACTCTCAACTGCAGCAAAGATTTTGTCTGATATAGGTGGTTCTGATGCAGCAACCCAGGCAGAAGCGCAAAGGCAGGAAGCACTTTCCGCAATGTCGGATGTTGCAGAAAGATTCGTTAAAGTATTCACCGCCCAACGATTGCTCCGCTGGGCTATTGATCGTTATCGTGAAGAAAAACAGGGGCCTTTGTTAGCTCGGGCCAGCACGATATTTTCAATATTAACTTCAGGTTCTTTTCAAAAGCTGATTGTTGATTACGAACGAGAGCCGATGGATTTGGAAGGGCAACGTTCCGATGGAAAGCTCGTCGGAATTTCAGGATTGAGCGACGGTACACGCGACCAACTTTATTTAGCGCTACGATTAGCCGCATTGGAAATGCATTTAGACCAAACAATGCCTTTGCCCTTCATCGCAGATGATTTATTTATTAACTATGATGATGAACGATCAAAAGCAGGATTTGAAGCTTTAAGAGCATTATCCGAACAAACACAAGTGATTTTCCTTAGCCATCACGATCACCTGATTCCAACGGTTGAAACTGTTTTTGGCAAGCAGGTGAATATTGTGTACTTATGAATCAATTTGATGATTCTAATAATGAACGAATCCAATAAACGGTAACTATAAAAAATCATACTCTATTGAATTTATGGAGTTTAAAAAATTATTTTTGGTGATTATAAACATCGTCTTTTCTAATGTTCGAGTAAATGTATTTTTAAATAAAATCGAAATTTACGCTGGTTAGAGCACATACCTTCAAATTAATTACACATCAAGCCGCCGATTCGCGGAAGGAAAACTAGTGTCAATCCTACAAGAGATTCTGAAATGGTCGCAAAACCTTCCTGAATGGCAGCAAGATGCAATCGCTAGGCTTTATATCAAACCCGATTTAACCTCCCAGGACTTCGATGATATTTATGCGCTGCTTAAATCTAAGCATGGCATTACAGACCTCAACGCCCGAGTACCGACCAAACTCACTTCTGAACAAGTGGCAGCTCCACAGGTTTCCGGTAGGCTTGTTCAAATCGCTGCGATCAAGAATCTTCAAAACGTTAACGCCTTGGCGGAAGACCAACGGCTTCCCATCAATCCAAGTGGCCTTACTGTCATATATGGAGAAAACGGCACTGGTAAATCAGGATATTCCAGAGTTTTCAAAAAGGCTTGTCGCGCCCGCGATCAACGCGAGCCTATCCACCCTAACGCCCACAAAAAGCCAAGCGAAATTAGTCCGCCACAAGCCACCTTTGAGCTTATCGTAGAGGGGAATCCTGTTGAAGTCGAATGGACTTTCGGCAAGGAAGCACCAGAACAGCTCTCCGCGATCGCCATCTTCGACTCACATTGTGCTCGCGCATACGTCGACAACCACGGAGACTTCGCGTATGTACCTTATGGTCTAGACATCCTCGAAGGACTCGTGAATGTCTGTTCGAAGTTGCGAACCATGGCAGCTAAGGAACAAGAAGACTCTAAACCGAACATTGAGCTATTCGCAACGTTGAGCAACACACAAACACAGGTGGGCAAGCTCCTTACTTCGCTATCATCAAAAACCAAGCCTGAAGATGTTGAAGCACTGGCGAAAATGACTGAATCCGACCAAGAAAGATTAGTGATTCTCAACAAGACGCTAGCCGAGACCGACCCCAAACAGAAGGCTGAAATACTCAAACGTCAGGCAACACGATTCGCTAATCTTTCTATGCGTATTGGCACAGCCATCGGTCTTGTCAGTGATTCCAACATCGCCTACCTCAAATCACTCATCGAAAAATCAAAAATCGCAAAGCAAGCCGCCGACCTCGCAGGCAAGCAATTCAAAGAAACCCCTGGCCTTCTCCCAGGGACAGGGAGTGAAGTGTGGAAAGCACTCTTTGAAGCCGCCAGAATTTTCGCCGTTGAGTCCCATCCAGGCAAGAAATTTCCACACCTTGAACCAGAATCAGCCTGTCCGCTGTGCCAGAAGCCTCTCGATCTCGATGGAGTAGCGAGGCTCGAAGCGTTCGAGGTCTTTTACCAGCAAGCAGCTGAGAAAGCCGATAAGGCCGCTCGAAAATCGGCGTTGGATGCTTATCAAGCTGTCAAGCAAGCCCAGCTCGATCTTGCTATTGACGAGGCCTTAGCCAAGGAACTTGAAGAATCGTCTCAAAAGCTAGCTGATGACTGTACCAATATGCAAAAAGCCTTGATTGATCGGCGATCATCCATTCTCGATGCATCAAAGCCAGAGGGAGATTGGAGCGTGATCATTGGGCTGCCTCTTGACCCTCGCGAAACTTTGGATACCACTAAGACCCAACTCCTCGCTGAAGCCAAAATTCTCGAAGACTCCTTGGATGAAAAGGCCAAAGCTGTGTTGGTCAACGAAAAAACTGAACTTGATGCACGGCAAAGGCTCTTCGATCTTAAAGGTGCTGTATTAGATGCTATCGCCAAGTTTGTGTTGAAAGAGAAACTCATTGCCTGCCATGCCGCGGCAGGCGCAACCGCAATCTCTCGTAAGTCCACTGAACTCTCCAATACAATGGCTACCAAAGAAGTTGCCGATGTCCTCAACAATGAGCTGAAAAGCCTCAATGTCCATGAGCTGAAAGTTGTGATGAAGCCAGAATCGCCTGGGGGTAAGACACGATTCAAACTGATATTGGAGATCCTAGGGAATGCATCAGCCAAAGACATCCTAAGTGAGGGGGAACAACGTGCGATCGCGATAGCTTCTTTCCTTGCTGAAGTGAACCTCGGCAAAGGGCGGGGAGGCATCGTCTTCGACGATCCTGTCTCATCTCTCGACCATCGACGTCGTTGGCATGTCGCAAAACGATTGGCAGAAGAGGCCAAACAAAGACAGGTTATTGTCTTGACTCACGATATTTATTTTCTCTGTATCCTCCAACAAGAAGCCGATGCAGCTGGGATTGAGCTCGCAGCACAATGTATTCGCAAGGCTCCGATTGGATTCGGCGTGCAAACCGACCGTTTACCTTTTGATGCAATGAGCACATTAAAGCGTGTTAAATCCCTTCGTCAAATGCATGTGGCTACCGCAAAAGCCCACAAAGCAGGAGATGAGGAGGAAGCAACGCGGCTCACCCGCAATATCTACCATCACCTACGGCTGGCTTGGGAACGGGGTGTCGAGGAAGTACTCTTCCATAGTTCGGTTATTCGTTTCGATGAGGGCGTTTCAACCAAGAGACTTAGTTGTGTTGTGGTCGAAGACTCCGACTTTGCGACGATCGAGGCCGGCATGACCAAGAGTTCGAAGTTTGAGCACGACCCAGCCCCAGGCGCACATTTGCCCACACCTCATCCTGATGAACTTTATGCTGACATTGAGGCGCTTGAAACATGGCGCAAATCGGTCGAGTCTCGGAAAGAGGTGATTCGCGCTAGACGTTCATAGGGTGTTCCGAATCAAAATGCTAAGGATAAGACAACACCATCACCAGGAGGTGGTAGTAATCGCCGGAGTAAATAGCAACTTTAGAACAGAAGTTACACGAAAGAACTGGGTTTATTAAATCGTTGTATCGGCTCAAAAAACATTGCCCAATAGTATTCGGCTGCGCCTTGATTGGTTAGTGGCTTTTTCTCAGTCTTATGAAGATAGGACATGCCCATAGGTTCTAACCCAAGCATGCTACCATTGTCTTTCACGCTCATGCTTTCGTTGAAACTGTTTCCTTGTACAAGCCCTGAGCTACTATAACTTATTGATGGTGTGCCTCTTGAACCAAACAAATTCCCAGCCAGCCAGATACCACATTTAGAAACTTGGTTGCCATTCAGGTAGATTGAGGCTTCAAACGAACGGGCATCCATTCTTTGGAATAAGGTTTTAACTTCTGGGTTACGCACTTGAAGTTCACCAAGCGAGCCTTCAAAAAAACTGGCGATGTAATTGAATGCCTCAGTAACAAAAGTATCTCGGTCGTGATCTGAAAATGTTTTTGGTATGCTTAGATTGCTTGAGCGCGGTAATTCTGATCTGGCGGGATCAGGCTGTGTGGTTCCTGATTTTCCAGATGAGGCAGAAGTCATTGCTGGCGTAGTAGTTAAGCTATTGCTTTGAGCAATAAGCCGCTTGGCGACAGATTCAATGTTTTGGGTTATTTCAAGGAACGCATCATCAAGGCTTGGATATTTAACGACAGGTTTACCGTCTTTTGTAGCGGCCTGTAGTTTTCCAAAAGGTAATCCTGTCCAAGGGCACGGACGCAGAATAACCGGAATGACTACGGCTTCCCGGCGATTGTGGCGGGCAAGTGCCTGTGTCATTTCCAGGTCATAGCAATAGCGCGAGGCGATAAAGTCCGAGCTTATCAGCAGAAGTATAATATCGGCGCGGTTTAGTTCGTCATCAATGCGCCCCGCCCATTCTTCACCCGCACCAATGCGCCGGTCATGCCATGTTTCGACAATCCCTTGATGCTGCAAACTCATCAAGTGCTTTTGAAGTTCGTTACGATAGTTGTCGTCAATGTGGGAATAGGATAAGAAGACTCGAATCATGTTGTTTGCTGATTTAATTGAAAATTTGTTCAAGCATGGAAGGCAGCAACGCTTTTAGTGCTAGACGGGTCTCGGTATGCTTGTTTTTTGTTGTTTTAAGTCGTGAAAGAATCTGTGTTGCCTTAACTTGATTCTCGAATATCGGCATAGGTAATACGATTTCCAAGAATTGCTCAGGTCTTGTCCGCTCACGACGTGCGCCTACACCGTGTGTCGCATTTTGTAACAAGTTCCAAAACCATGGAGTTCTTATTAATTCTCCAAGATAAGCTGGACTGGCTTTATTTGGTAAGCAAGAAAACGTGCGGTATTCGGGGGATGCGTACATACCAGCGAATGGTTCTGTGCAAACCGCTAATGCGCCTTCCCATCCTTTTACTTGGCTCAACACGATGGCATTGAGATAAAGCTGATTAAATGCTTTATAGGTTGTATCTGTCATGCAGATCGCAGGTTTTGCAAATAATCCACCGCCAAAACCACGCAAGCCGACCTGTGGATATTCAATATCGGGCAATACAGGTGCTTTGATTTCAGAAAGCTCTAATATATCTCCCAATCGCATGGTGCGACCAGCCGATAATTCATTGTGTAAACTTATAATCAACGCATCGGCATCCGCTTCAATTTCATCCAGCTTGGCTTCGACTTGCCGCACTTTTTCTGCTACGGCATCCAGGCGAGTGACGATGGTTTGTTGTTCGTCTAGGGCTGGAAGAGGTATTTTTAAACTCAGAAATTGTGATGCAGAAACTGATTCGCGTCTTGCGCCTATACCCTTCGCTTTGAAGCTAAGTTCATTCCATACTGACTCGCGCTTACAGTACCAATCAAGATATTTGGTATCGATTTGTGAAGAATCTGCCCTAAATGTTGGGAAAACAGGAGATAAAAACCAGCCTTCAAATTCTTCTGGTATTCTTGCTATAGCACCTTCCCATGCTTTCGGTATACTGATAACAAAATCACCTGCATGCAGCTTATGAAAAGCATTGTATGTAGTATCAAGAGGAGACATTAATCCTCTTTTGAATAATCCGCGTCCAAACCCGTATACACCAGCTAGGTTTACGTTATCGAGTACTGAGCTTTGAACTGCATCAATATTGATTGACATAACATTACCGAGAGCAACATTAGGCCATTGGTTCATTCTGTTATCCCCTTTCCAGAATTCAACCGCCGCGCTTCCAACTCGCGCCGCGACCGCTCTAATTCTTCCGCCAACAGGTTTTCATCCGGTAACGCGGTGCGATATTCTGCCGCCAGTACCTTATTAGGCAGGTTATCCAAGGCATAATGGGCTTCCGCCGCGCCTTTGGCGGTGCAAAGAATCAAGCCAATGGGCGGGTTTTCGCCCGGTTTCATCCAGTGTTCACGGGCATAGTTCAGGTAAAGGTGCATTTGTCCGGCATCGGTATAACTGAACTTGCCAATTTTAAGGTCAATGACCACCAGGCATTTCAGCAGACGGTGGAAAAACAGCAAATCGACCCGGAACCACGTATCATCGAGCCTTAAACGGCGTTGCCTGCCGACAAACGCAAAATCATCGCCCAGTTCCAGCAGGAATTCGGCTAAATGTTGAATCAGGGCATCTTCAAGATCGGATTCAGAATACTCGTCCTTAAGGTTGAGGAATTCGAGGACAAAAGGGTCTTTGATGGCTGCTTCAGGCGTGAGATTGTCGCTAGGTTCGGTTTGTCCGGCTTTCTCCAGCATGGCGACCTTATTGTGTGAAAGCGCAATGCGTTCGTAAAACTGGCTGTTGATTTGCCGATCCAGTTGCCGCACTGACCAACCACAACGCATGGCTTCGGTTTCGTAAAAAGCGCGGGCCTGTTCATTCTTAACAGCAAGCAGCCTTACATAAGCCGACCAAGGCAAAGCAAAATGCTGTGATAAATCACCCAGTTCAGGCACGGCGGAAATTGCAGACAGTGTCTGCAATTTGTCAGTAGATGATTTTTCAGACAGTGTCTGAAAAATTTGTTCAGGAGGCCACGCTAAGTAGAACCGACGCATTTGGCTCAAATTGACCACCCCAAAACCTCGGCCAAACCGGGTGGTCAGATCGTCAGCCAAGTGCCGAATTAGGCGCTCGCCATATTCGGCGCGTTCCTGTCCGCCTTGCTCGGCTTCAACAATGCGCCGCCCGATTTCCCAATAGCTGGCTGTCATCAGGGCATTAACATTACGGGCTGCAAGCCGACGGGCATTTTCCAGTAATCCGACGATCCCGGCGTGAATAGTGTCGTAATTAGTCGGTGTGGCAGGTTGGCTCATAAAACCGTCTCGTTAACCAAAGTCTCAATTTCGGCCAGCAAACCTGCCACTAGATTGGCTTTATGACGCATTCCTGCAACCAGCTCTTTCGGTGGTATGTGTTCCAAGGCTTCCTTAGCGTGTGGATTCTTGATGTCCAGGTTGTAAATTGGCCAGTAGATGGCGTCGCCTTCCCGTTGTGCGGCTTTGGCGGTGTCTTCGTGTTGCCGCTGGCGAGCTTTGAGGTTTTTTTGTTCATTTTGCAGTGCCGCCTTTTGTGCAGGGTCAGCCAAACCGTTCAGTTGTTGGTCAATTTCACGAATCCGTTTTCCCGCTTCCGTCGCTAATTGGCTTTCTTGCTCAGCCTGTTGCCAAAATGGCGTAGCCCTCTCATCGGCTTGTTTTTTCAAAGCGGCAAAATCAATACGCCAAGCTTGGGTGTTTTCCTTTCGGTTTTTCCACCACGCCAAGCAATCGGCAAACTCATCAAATTGGATGGGGGCGGTTTTGCTGTACTTTTTGCGCCCTTCCGGTGCGGATAGTTCGTAATACCAGATATCCTGTGTTGGGCCTTGCCGGTCAAAAAAGATCAAGTTTGCGGGAATGTCAGTATACGGTGCAAACACGCCTTGAGGTAGGCGCACGATGGTATGCAGGTTGAAGTCGCGCAAGAGTTCTTCCTTGATTCTGCCGCTGATGCCATCACCAAACAA
>DLHW01000046.1:23766-25903 GCA_002483425.1 Methylococcaceae bacterium UBA7658 | reverse complement strand
TTACGCATAATGTATTGCAGAAATAACAGTGCCGTTTCCGCCGTCTGCTTGTCGGGTGGGAAATTACCCAAGATGCCACGTTCTTCCTCACCGCCAAACGGCGGGTTGGTCAAAATCACATCCACCCGTTCACGGTCGCCAATTTCGGTAATTTTTTTGCCAACCAGGGTATTACCGTAAGCGATCTTTGGCGCTTCTAAGCCATGCAGGAGCAAATTCATTTGCACCAGCATATAGGGCAATGGTTTTGCTTCCTGACCGTATAAGGAATCGCTTTGCAAGCGACGGCGGTCTTCCGGTGTTTTTATCTGGGCGGCAAGATGGTCATAGGTTTCAGCCAAGAACCCGCCAGTGCCGCAGGCTGGATCAAGCACGGTTTCCCCAAATTTAGGATCGACCACAGCCACCATGAAGCGCACCACGGGACGAGGCGTATAAAACTCGCCGGAATCCCCTGCCGCATCACGCATTTCCCGAAGCATGGATTCATATAAATGTGACAGGGTATGAATGGCATCATTGGAATTAAAATTAATGCCATTAATCTTATTAACGATGTCACGCAGTAGGCTACCGCTGGTCATGCGGTTCTGTACGCCCTTAAAAACATTGGCTATAACTTCACGCTGACTGCCTTTTTCGCCTTTATCTGCGAGATTTCGTAAATACTTAAATAAGCCAGGCTTATTACTTAATGTGATCCCTGCATGAGAAAACGTCGTAATATCCTGATTTATGAACGCGAGCAGGTCATCTCCGCTGATACCATTAGCAGGTGCCGCCCAATCTCGCCAGCGATAAGGCGCTTCGACAATGGGATGATAGGGTTTACCATCCATTGCAGCCTCTTCTTCATGCTTTATTTCCAAATCGTCGAGAAACTTAAGGAACATCACCCAAGTAAGCAATGGAAGACGGTCTACATCGCCATTCAAGCCTTTATCTTTGCGTAGAATGTCACGAGACGATTTAATCAGGGCAGAAAGTGTCGGGGCTTGCTTGGCTTGGCGTACTTTTTTAACTTTTGGTGCTTGTGTCATGAAATTATGATGGTTTTATTGGTACAGTGTTTCTTGCAATTGCACGACAGCTTGGCGCATTGGCAGGACACCACCAAAATGCAGGTTGGCGATTTCAGCAGGCAATCCGTAATGGTTGAAAGGCGGAGTTTTCATGAGATCAGATAAACCGTGAAATTGTATCACGCCACGCTCAATGTACTTGTCGAGGAGGAGGCTGAGAATTTCCCGCGCAGTGTCGCCGTGTTGTGCGAACAAATCTGGATTTTTCTTAATTTTATCCGCTCGTTCCCGTCTGCTCAAAAGAGGGGCATTCCAGGCTAAATGACAAAGCAGATCAAACGGGTCTGCATCTGTTTGGTTGCTGGCCACTGCCAGTTCATCAAAGTCAATGCCACGATGGGCAAGTTCACGCAATACCTCTATACGGGTATCTTGATTTGCCCAAGTTGTCCTAAACTCTTCAGGTGAAGGATACATAGAACGTAACATCCGCCCAGAGTAATCAGTGTATTTGACGACCTGCAATTTCTTACCATCCGTATCCAGGTCATACACCAGATGGCCGATAATTTCGACTTCTCCGCCATCGACATAGAACTTGCGCGGTGGCTGTGGTGGTGGATCAGGAGGTAAGGGTGGTTCTGGCGGTGGTGTCGGGTCAGATGTTTCTTCCAGTTTTTGTTCAGGTATCGTAGCTTCTTCTTGTGAATCAGGTTTTTCAACGGTAACGGAAGTGGTTTCGCCATCTTTATTTATTGTTGTTTCATCAATAAATTCCGGCTCACCGTCAAAATCCTTATCGGCAAAATGAATTGTCGCCGTACCGGTGTAGTCGATAATATTGAAATATTCCTTACCGTAATCAACGTTGAGCCGTGTGCCACGCCCAATGATCTGTTTGAACTCTGAAAGTGAGCCGACAACGCGGGCGAGTACCACATTCTTGACCATTTCGGCATCAACTCCAGTGGTTAGCAATTGCGAAGTTGTCAGAATGGCTGGTGTCGGCAAATCTACGTCTTGAAATTTTGATAAATGGTTTTTCCCTATATCACCTTCGTCACTGGTGACCCTGCACACATAATCAGGGTATGTTTTCCGCAATTCTTGGTTTA
>DLHW01000046.1:14688-23741 GCA_002483425.1 Methylococcaceae bacterium UBA7658 | reverse complement strand
AACGTTTTTGCGAAGCGATCAGAGGCTTTCAAAAAATTGCTTAAATGTTTGGCGATAGCTTTGGTTCGTGCACGGAGCGCAACTGCTTTTTCAAAATCCTTGGTTTGGTATTCATCATCGGGAATTGGGCGACCATAACGATCCAATTCGTCTTTAGAGGGTCGCCAACCGATGGCATCTACATCGGTAATAACTCTATGGACACGGTAAGGCGCGAGAAAACCATCCTCGATGCCTTGCCTTAGAGAATATGTGTAAATAGGGTTGCCAAAATAGTTATAGGTATCCCTGCTTTCATCCCTTAGCGGAGTTGCTGTCATGCCTAATTGCACGGCTGGTGAAAAATAGGTCAGGATTGCTCGCCAACTGTTATCTTCCCGGCTGCTGCCTCGGTGGCATTCGTCAATAATGATTAGATCAAAGAAATCGGCTGGATATTCCTTGAACACATCATTTGCCGGGCTGGCAAGAGACTGATAAATGCTGAAGTACATGTCACGGCCTTGGCTGACATTAGACGAACTTATTTTATGCCGAACATCCTCGAAAGGGGCGAACATCTTAGCCATTGGATCATCGACCAGAATATTTCGGTCAGCGAGATATAAAATTTTAGGACGACGAAACTCACCTGACCGATTCCATCGGCTCTTCCAAAGTTTCCAGCAAATTTGGAAGGCGACGAAAGTTTTGCCTGTACCGGTTGCCATTGTCACCAGCACCCTTTGCTTTCCAGATAGGATGGATTCGACAATCCGATTAATGGCAATGTGTTGGTAATAACGTGGTGTTTTACCGGATGTTAAATTAAACGGTTCAACCCAGGTTTTTGCGGTTGTTTCGGTAAAGGTATTGGCAGAGATAAGGCGTTGCCAAATTTCCTCTGGCGTAGGAAATCGGTCAATTTCGATTTCTTGGCCAGTCAGGTAGTCGATTTCGATGATAGTATGGCCATTAGTCGCATAGGCGAATTTGAGACCAAGGATTTCGGCATAACTGCGTGCTTGCTGCACACCAGTTGTTGCGTGTTCACCCTCTGCTTTGGCTTCTACAACCGCAATGGGAAAATCGCGCCGGTAATAAAGCAGGTAATCGGCTCGCTTCCGTTCGCCTCGGCGCACCCTTCCTCCAGTGACAATGATACGTCCATCCGTAAATGACCGCTGTTCACCAAGGAGATAAGGTGAGTTATCCCAACCAGCAGTTTGCAGTTTAGGTGTGACATATAGGCGACAGGTATCGGGTTCGTTTAAGGGCATGTGGTACGTTATTATTATGATATCCGATAAGTTATTTATTAACCTTAGTTGACAGTAGAAATGTTGATTGAAATTTTAGCACCTACGCGCTAAAAAATTTCGTGTAAACATAATCTTCCCAATATGTTCTTTTTCAGAAAACGACTGTTTTTTAACATAGTTTTACGAATAATGCTAAATTTAGTATAGGTGGGATTTGAAGAGAGACAGGGTTATTCGGAAGGTAGCCCGAACACCACTGCGTTGGCGATGATGTTCAGGTTAGGGGGTAATGTTCCCCTTTAGGGGTGATTTTGGGTAGTGCAGTCGATATAAGACCAACCGTGTTCATTTGCCAACGATTCTGCTAATTGGCGCAACACAGGTAGTTTTAGTTTGCCACAGTCACCGAAGCAGTGACTTAGGCCCTCATGGTCACGCAGGTAAATCGAGAAAAACGTAGGGGCTTCCTCATCAACCTCACAGAGTCCGTGGGCATCGTGGTACAGGCGTTCTTTGACACCGTGTATTGTAATGCTTTGGTACTTGCTTGCCTGTTCCGGCGTGAAATTGATGTTTACCACGAAGCCATTGTCGCTTACCGACATATAATCACTGCTGAGGTCTTCGTAACAGTCCAATTTATAAACATTTGTCCAGCACGATTGGCATTCAAGGCACTCAACATCACAAACACAGGTATCATTCTCAACGCCCCTTGGCGGCTGCATCCTAAGATCCGTGCTGTCGCAAACGGGACATGAATCACCGTCATTGTTCAAATAACGCAATTCCCTGGTTTTATCCGAAGAAGTGGGCCACCCTAATGCCCCAAAGACTTCTGCCACTTTGTCAGGCAACACCAAAGGGGGTTCAAAATGGCCATTAAACCGGGTTCCATCTCCTAATGCATATACTTCCGCTGTGCCTTCGCCAAATTCCGTATCTAAATCAATCAATGCGATACTATTTGGTGCGTTCCGTTCGTTATAAACAGTCCGAATCGTTCTGCCTTCAACTTCAACCACAATGCGGTTTAAAGAGCCGCTAATATTTTTACTCATGATTATCTCCAAGTAGATAAAAAATAAACACTGGAGAAACCCACCCACTGGGGAATGGATTCCCCAGTGGGTTATGTCAAAGTTACCCCAGTTTTATTCGGGGTAACTTGTGTTTCAGGTTAAGGTGGATCAGATCAATCTGCCCAACTCTGAAATTTTCGGAGCGTCCTTTTTCCACTCATCGATACTGACATCAGTATCAAGGTTGGCGTAAACACCGCCATTTATTGGGACTTGCCGATCCCAACTGAAGGACAGGGTATAACCCAAGCCTTCAATCCCGTCTGGTTCAGCAACTTGGTTAAAACAGCCACCAAAATGTCTGGTCACTAAAAAACCCAAGTCCCTAAGCAATGCCTTGTAAGCAGCATCAGCCGTTATTCCTCGCACTGATGCCCAAGGCATAAGTTCTGGATTACGGATAGCTTGCACCAGAATCTCAGCAATCTCGGTATCTGTAATTATCTTGCTCATTGTCCTTCTCCTGGTCGTTGACCGTTTGAAAGCATTACCTTTTCAGTGTCCGTCAAGGCAAAACACCCATAATTCCTGATTGCAAAGGCAGTTCGCCCAAGGCTAAGCAAGAGATCTCGCTTCACCCCCAGCCAGCCATGGCCTGGGTTAGCATCGAAATAAAAGGCTAATGGTTTCTTATAGCGATTTGATATCGTCATGTTGTCCTCCAGTAGTAAAAACAATTCACCAGAGAAAGCCATGCCCTCGGGGAATGCTTTCCCCGATGGGCTAAAGGTAACTTCCCCTTATGACGGGTGGTAGTTACCTGGTGGTTAATAACGTCTGCTCGGCCAAAACAACAAGGCCGGCTACTGGCAAGGCAGACCCGCAGCAGCTAAAGGGTGCCAGGGTTTACGAGGTGGCGACTCGACCGCTGAATACGCAGTGGTAACGGTAAAGTTGGTAGGCTTTATCCGGTGTCGGAAAGAGTGCCGATGCTCGAAAAAGCCCCGGTACAGATAGGGGTAATCGGTTAATATGATTGTCTCAATAAGCACAGTCAGGTTTTCGTCATTTTAAGAAGCTTGTTGTGTTTAACCGCTTATTCCTCCAGGTTTTGTTAGAACAATAGCTATCAAGTGGCACATGCTGAAAATTAAATCCGTTTACTCAATGGCATGAGTTGATAAATATCATCGGCATTGCCAAACGTCATCTGCTTGCCTCTATCGTTAATGACAATATCGGTATTTAAGCCCCTGGTGACAACCATAATTTCCTCATACAGTGCATCTGTAATTGGATAATATGGCCTAGTCAAGCACCTGACTGCATCAGCAAAATTTGCAGGCAGATGTTTGTCAGGGTCGGGAAAAAGCCGCCCAAATGGCAAACCTTTTTCACGGCACAGGTCGAACTCATCCCTGGTTTTGTCCGTTGGTTCAATCTGATCGCTAACCTTGTCTTCCTGCGGGGTCATCTGATCAATGCGCCAGATTTTGCCACGCTCGTCCGGGTAATCAAGCAGAAAATCTGCAACGGTAATATCGCGTATTGCACCGTCGCAACCTTCGTCCCTGCACATGCCATGACTATCACAATCAATAAAATGGGTAGACCGCAAACCGCCTGACAATAACAAAGATACTTCCAGTTTATGGCTAATGGCCAATGTCAGCATCTCGCTAGTTGCCAGATTCACACGGGTGTCCTGTTTATCCATTTGATTCCACCGGCTATCATCGCCAGTTTCCTTTATCCGCGTTAGGTAGTCGGGCAAGGCATTTTTCGCCGATTCCTGGGCGTTATCAAGTTCCCCGCGCAAAAGTGCCCTACATGCCTCAAATGCACACTCCTTGCGCTTGATATCGATTACCGACAAATCGGGTTTTGGCAGTTTTAGAACTTCCTCAGCATCAAACCTTAAGGTTTCCGAGGCGATTTCCTCATAGTCATCGAACAACAATGGCATTTCTTCCGTGTCGTCCCAAATCACTGCATCATCGAAAGCATCCTGGGTTTTGATTATCGCGGCTTGTTTGTTTTCCGCTTTAACTCCGATCACGACCCGATGGACATAGTCGATCATGTAAGTAACGCAAAATAATTTACTCATGGTATTCTCCAGTTGGTTAAAAACCGCCGGGGAAACCATGCCCACTGGGGAATGGTTTCCCTAGTGGGTCGAGTAAGCAACAACAGCCTTTGGGCTTTTGTTACGGCTTGGTTAAGAGCGTCTGCAACGGTTTTCGTACAACAAAAAACCGGCTGCTGGCAAGGCAAACCCGCAGCAGCTAAAGGGTGCCATGGTTTACGGGTTGGCGACTCGGCAACTGATTACGCAGTTGTGACGGTAAAGTCGGTAAGCTTTTTTCAAGGCCGCAGGGTCTTTACGGTCTTCGAAAAAGCCCCCGGTACAGATGGGGGGTAAGGTGGAAAGCCATCAATCAGCCAATTCGCCCGTAACTGACCAATGTCCACATGAGGGCGTTATAGTCGGTGAATGCCGTTCGTCTTAGTTCCCTGACGGCAGCATAAAAAACGTCATTCCAATCGTCATCATTATGGAATGGACATCGACATAACCATCATACTGGGCATGCATCCCTGGTTTGGTTTGCATTTTGCATCGAAGTAACATGACGATCCTCTTCTCAAGCTGCCATGACCGAAGCCACTTTGCCCATGCCATCCAGGCTTATGACAAACGCCTTGCCGAACAACGAGGGGCATCCGGTAAATTCCGGCAATAATTGCCCCATTGCTTCAGCCGGATCGCTGGTGGTGTTGGCAACGACAAATGAGTAGAATGCTTCACAATCGTCATCATGCGTGGCTTTCTGGTAATCGTCGTACTCAGATCTGAATGTCGCCACCTGCTCAATGACCGATGAAGACCGGTCGCAGCTGGGCATAACTATGGTGTCGCTCTTGTCGCTCCCTTGATAATAAGCGTGGTCGGAGATTTCGACGACATCACTACCGATCTTAATTCGGTAGGCATCGCAAAAATCTACGCTGACCCACACCCAGCTACCATGGAAACCCGCCGAATGGGTCTCATTGACCAATTCGACCGTGACTTCTTCATCGTTTAGATGCCGGATCATCGAATGGATCCAATGCCCGTTATCCAGATTGCCCTGATAAATGAGGGAATTCCGCATCCAAGCGAACATGTAACGGGCAGCGCCATCGGTTTGTAAATAATCATCGATATCAACCACTTCGACTTGGCGGGTTTCAATTTCCGAACGGGGCACTGATTTCTCTGGATGGCCGGTAAAATCGCCGTAAAGCTCCGTAGCGCAAACAGGATAACCGTCAATGAACTCGACGGCTTGTTTTGGCAGAAAGTCCACATCGTTCAGTAAGTCCAGGCACTTCCAATATTGCAATGTGGCAAAAGTTTGGACAAAAGCCAAGGACTCCATGCCATTCTTTAAAGCGATCATACGCTCCCGCACTAGACGATCGAGAACCCCGTTGATTAACGCCACGGCCTCTGCCTCATCAATCAGCTTATCCCGATCCGGTAGCCGGGCATAAAACCGGGCAGAATCAAGATGGATGATATGATACCTATCAAGGCTAATGCCCCAAGTTGAATTGGAGTAGATCGGCAACCCTTGCAAGTAGACCTTGAAATATCGGTCGTCACAAGGGACGCCGCTTGAACCGCCAATACACCGAACAGACACCCAACCAATTTCAGTTTCTACATAGTCCAGTCCTGAATTGGATTTTTGTTCTGGGCTACCAAACGCAGCATACCGTTCCAGGTCAGTCCCGTTAAATATAACGGGAATCGGAAAGCCTTCAGCCAAAGTTTTGAGCTTGTCGCTGATCTTGTCGGCATCCAGCCCAAACCCTGACAACGTGAAGGTGGTCACGCCCTGCCAATTCACCGATGCGTCGATCTCCAAGTCCTTGAACGACAGGACATCAGCGGTTGAGGCCGTCAAGCGGCCGCATTTGCTGACCAAGGTTAAATGTTCGCAGGCATACAGCGCCGACAAGAAGCCAATCCCAAAAGGATGTTCATCCGCCATCAGTTCGGCATCCCAACCTGATTCCGCAACCGTCAGCAGTGCTTCGATATCATCAATACCACAGCCATCGTCGGTCACCGTCAAGGTGGCGCTCACAGGGTCATAATCAAACGTAACCTGGGTGGCGCCCGCCCGTCTGGCATTCTGCATCAGTTCCCCCAACACAGTCGAGCGGTTGGTGAAACTGAATTTCAGGCTTTTGACCAGGTTTTCCTGGTTAACTTTCATTGCAACAGATGTTTTCATGGTTTTCTCCAGTAGTAATAACAAAAACCAGAGAAAGCCATGCCCACAAGGGAATGGTTTCCCTGGTGGGTAAGACGACAACATATCCCGTAAAGGATGGTCGTTGCCGATTTAGTCAAATGCGCCTGCTTCGGTTTTCGTACATCAAAAACCGGCTGCCGGAAATGCAGACCCGCAGCAGCTAAAGGATGCCATGGTTTACGAGGTGACGCCTCGGTAACTGAATACGCAGTTACAACGGGTAAAGTCGGCAGGCTTTTTCAAATATCCAATTTATTGGTATCCAGTAGATACTAAACAGATACTCAATAGTTACTTGAAAAATCCCCCGATACAGATAGGGGGTAAATAGGTTTAACTCCATTCGTCTATTTGAATGTTCCGTTGCTCAAAAACATCCAATAACACATCGATGACACAACGGTTGTTGATCGCCTGTAGGTCGTGTAACATCAAGGCCAATTCCCGTGCGCCTGCGCTTTTTGGAACAATGGTTTCTGCAACAATTTCTTGGTCTAAGGGTAAGCCCCTGATCCAATCCAATGTGTCATCCTCTGCATCAGGATAGGCTTGAGCATAAACTGTCACATAGTCGATACCTAATTGGTTGCATAATGTCAACGCAATTAGATGGACATTTTCATCCGTCGTTCCGTCGCAGCCATAGCCTTGGAAAAGGGGCCTTGGTGAATATTGAACGAACCCATGTGAGTGTTCAGGGTATCCATCCTCGGCATCCCATAGGACTTTCTTGATGTATCCGTTGGGTAAAGAAGCCGCCCTTTCAGCGCTTTGAATCAACCAGGATAGTTGATAGTTTTCGCCAGAACTCCTTGTGGGTTGAATGCCTTTATACTCGGCAAGGAAAGATCCAGATTGCAGGTTGCAGTCAATTTTAAAAACCGCCATAATTTTCTCCGATAGATAAAAAAAAACACCGGATAAAATCATGCCCACCAGGGGATGTTCTCCCCGGGGGGTTGTGATAACGTCGCCGTTTTAAAAACGGCGGTTATCGGTTAAGGTCATTGAAACCAACCAATTGATAATGGTCTTGCCACGAGGCAGAACACCCAAAACAAAAGATATCCGCCCAGGCTTCACCACCATCGGCTTGCAGTCGTCCTTGTTGATTGATGATATCGCTGCCACACACAGGGCAAACTTGACCTTTTCCCGCAACATAATTTTCCTGTTGTTTGTCAGCGGTAATGCATTCTTCGCCAAAGGCGGCAAAAACGGTTGCCACTAACGAACCGTTGCGAAGGACAGGCTCAATGTGCCCAACAAACTCGGTGCCGTCATCAAGTGTCGCCATTTCGTCACCGTCCGCGCCTTCAACATTCATATCCTTTATCGCAACCTTAATGGGTGTTGAGCAATTAGAATAAATGGTTTGAACTAAACCACATTCAACTTCCACAACCATACTGATGGGTTGGTTTTGATTCCCAGGCTGACCGCAACTATTCTGCTCTTGAACGCAAGCCTCAAGATGGTCGGCATCGTCAATCCGTCCATCATCAGACACAGGCCAATCACCCGTGACTCCTGCAAATTCCATCAACGTCCCATAGCTGGTGTGGATAGGTATCATGTCGTTTTCAACCATGACTCTGACATCGTCAAGGTCAACACAAACCACGTCAACGCCATTTTCAGCATATACGCTTGGGATGCCACCACTTGCAACAATCAATGCTTTCTTGTTCATCATATTTCTCCAAAATAAATAAAACTGGGGAAATACAATTACCCAACAGGGGATAGTACTTCCCCAATGGGTTTGATCAAGTTATAAAACTAGCCGAGCTTTAACATTGCACCGACAACCTTTGCATTCGAGTAAGCGTTTTCAGCTTGCTGGATAGCATGGTGGATGTCTTCTGCTTGGCACTTGAAAACAATTGTCTCAGTGCCTTCGATATGTTCATAAAGCGTGACCATGTATGGGTGTAAGTCTCGTTTCGTCTCCTGATTTTTATACAAAGGGGTTATTCCATCCGACCTATACCATCTACTGTTCGTAAAATCCGCACCATCGCCAACTTCATCAACCAAAAAACAGTCGATGTCTTCGGCGAATTCCTGGTCTGGGCCTTTATTGAACAGGCTATGGAGATTAACCATCCCTTCGGCCTTGACGATTGCTTCAGGGTGGCTTTCTGCTTCAACATTGGGTACTGTCACACGAACAATTGCGTAAATATGGACGTTGTGTATTTTGCCGTTTGGACTACTTGGGTTTACGGTATNNCTGCAACCGTTTTTCCATAAGCATGGCTTCAGTGATTTCGGACAGCTTCGCAACGCCAAAAAATTCTAGGACAGAATTCTTAACGGTGTGCTTATGGGGGCCAATATGTCCTGTCATTCCATAGACAAGTTCATCGCTTGGATAGTAGTCATCATCTAACGATTGTATATCAATGAGAGGCATCTCCAAGAGTCGCTCTGTAACATCGAGGTCGCAGTCCCCGTCTATATCCAACGCATAA
>DLHW01000046.1:8253-14598 GCA_002483425.1 Methylococcaceae bacterium UBA7658 | reverse complement strand
CGCATAACAATGTTCCTGACCTAACAATACCGCAGAAATGTTACCTACAGCATTAAAGCCGGTAAAAACATCTAGGCCATCCTCCGTGTTGGCGGTTTCTCCAAAAATGGAAATAATGCGTGTGCCAACAGGCAAATGGTTCATGGGCGTTGTACTGGCAGGGCTAGTGTCAGCTAAATTGACTACAATTTCATTTTTCATGGTTTTCTCCAGTNNGAATGGTTTCCCCGGTGGGTTAAAGGTAACGCCCCGTATGACGGGAGAGTTACCTGATGGTTAAGAACGTCTGCCCGAACCCAAACAACAAATCTGGCTGCAGGAAGAACAGACACACGACAGCTAAAGGACACCATCGTTTACGAGGTAGGTTTAAAGATCCAATTACCTGATTAGTCCGTGATTAGTAATATAATCATGAACGTAATTAAGCGCGTTGCGCTGCCTCCGGCACTCATCGGCAATTGCTTCGTCTAGTCCTGGCTCACCAGGGTCGTGTTCTTGGTCCAGGCAGTTGCCGTCGGCCAACTGGTATACCAGGTCAAGGTCGGATAAAAACTTTTCTTCCTCTTGCATGCGTTGGTATATCCCATACGTGCCATCGTATTGGACAGTCTCACGGGTAATCCTCATTACCCATCCACCAAACTCTCCGGGACGCATTTTGCTGCAAGTAAAAGCACCCATGACACAAACTTCCCCTATACCAGAACATCCAGGTTTTTTTAAAATACCCTGGATGATCGATTCAAAGGAATAATGCGCCATGATATAGTTATCGAGCTTATCTTCCCCTTCTTCCTTTGTACAACGAATCAAGTCAACGGCAATCGGATCGCCTTCATCCGCATATTTCCGCACAATGTCGATATCAATGTTTTCAATATCAGAAATGCTGCCATCAGGTGCGTAGAAATAAATCCCGTCTCCTTCAGGGGATTTCCAAATTTCACTTGTATACCCATATTCCTTCATCAAGACCCTTTCAAATTCAGAGACTGCCTGAATCGGAAAGTCGGGTTCGACGGTGGATTGGTCGTAATTGTCAGCCATGGTTATTCTCCAATGGTGGTTAAAAACACCGGGGAAAACCATGCCCACCAGGGAATGTTTTCCCCGGTGGGTAAGGCGGCAACACCATCCCGTAAAGGATGGCCGTTGCCGGTTTAGTCAAATGCGCCTGCTTCGGTTTTCGGACATCAAAAACCGGCTGCCGGAAATGTAGGCCCGCAGCAGCTAAAGGGTGCCATGGTTTACGAGGTGACACCTCGACCACTGAATACGCAGTAGTGACGGTAAAGTCAGTACGGTAGGCTTTTTCCAAGACCGGAAAAGTTAACCGATCCTCGAAAAAGCCCCCGCTAAAGAGGGGGTAAGCAGTTGATGTTTTATTATTTGATGGTCAAGACTTGACCAAACGTTGGGCTGTCCGGGCTAAAATCGAGTGCCTTGATGACAGGCACAAACACATCAAGGCTAGTCCTGACTTCCCTGGTTTCGTGTTCACCCATTTCCTCAAGCTGGACGCTTTCCTTTTTGTGTTTAAAGGTGTCGCCTTTAACCACATAAGTCCGCGTCCTGTCATTAGAATGGACAACACCCGAAACCTGCCCGGCTGCCAGCGCCAAGGCCAAGTGCCAATCGGACAGGGCCATCAAAGGCCGCCTTCGGCTTAGGTCGGACTGATGGCCCATCTGTAGACCCCATTGTCCCCAGAGGCACGGGTACTTGGCGATTTCTTGAGCTAATTGCGCTGGCTCCATCCGGGTACAATTAAACCGGATCTCACCAAGCTGACTGGCAGGGACACAATAGGGGTCTTCGTCCCAGGATTCAGGCAACATCGGCTTTTCATCTGACTGGGTAAATTGTTCCAGTGCCGATAATGCCGAGTGGTAAGCCTGGCTGACCGCATCGCTCCGTTTCCTGATCCCAATCACCACAGCCTGTTTGAACTGTTGCTCAGGAGCCAAAAAGACTTGCAAACGGTCAAACCCATTGTCCAGCCAGCGCCTGAATTCCTTATCCAATACATAATGCGGGACAATCAACACCAGGACACCGCCATATTGCAGCAGTTTTACGGATTGCTGGTAAAATAGCTTTTCCAGGCGTTTTTTTCCTTTTGATCCATCAATTCCGCCTGTTTGCGCTTTGTCAGACACCAAGTCGCCATACGGCGGGTTAAGCCAGAGCAAACCAAAACTGCGGGGCGTTATGATCGTTTCTTGAAAATCACCATGGATACACCGATTTACCAGTTTTTTGGCTTGGTAAGCACGTTCTTGATGATATTCCACGGCAAAGGCCTCGGTATTGTCCTTGCCCAGATGATGCTTACATTCCGCCAAGGCAACCCCTTCACCTGCACAGGGGTCAAGAATTGACATTTTCCCTTGTGAACAAGGTGACAGGGCAGACAAAATCCGTTGTGTGGTATCACTATCGGTTGGAAAGTAGCCGTCTTTCGCAAAATTACGGGCTATACGTTGAAACATTAAAGCCATTATTTTCTCCTATTTGATTGACAGGAGACCTCTGCCCACAAGGGCAGCGTCTCCCTGGTGGGTTGAGTTTAAAAAAGCCGTACCAAATCGGGTTAAACTAATAACGCGCTTGATTGGATCAGACGGGTTAGATGTTCTTCCCATGCCTGTTCCGGTAATTCAATGGATAGGGCATTGAGGGCATAGCCTTGATGGACTTTTAACCAGCCTTCAGTCCTGGCAAGATCGGTCAGGATTTTTTGCCAACTATCCAGTAAGGGCAGATGGCTGACCGACTTGACCGTGCCCCAAAAATCATGGACAGGGTCAAAATGGTCGGGCTGGACCAACATATAAGCTTTCCGGTTTGCAAAATCTGGCTCCCTGACTTTCTTGTCAAACAACCAAAGCTGGACGATATCGCCAAACAAATTAGTTTTTGGCATCCGGCCCGTCAGTTTATCCAGGCGTTCGGGATTGCCGATCCGCAAGGTCTTCGGGGCGATGCCGACAAGATAAAGCTGGTTTATGCCGTTTTCGTGGTTGGACAAAGTCAGCCGAGCCAGAAATTCCTGGATGGCGGTATCCCGCCCCCAAAAAGAGGCAAACACCAGCATTTCTTCGTCATCCACCCAGGCATCGCAAAAGATGCCGTAGACAGATTCCAAGGTCAATAATTGATGTTCATTCATGGTATCGCTCCTGTCCTAACGAGCTGCCCCATAATCAAATACTTCCTGTCGTGAATGTCTTCATCAGAGGCCGTTTCCAGCCAGTTGATGAAGGCCTTAATCATTTCTTTATCCATAGCATTCTCCAATGAAAAATAACACCGGAGAAAGCCATGCCCACAGGGGAATAGTTTCCCCGGTGGGTAAGGTGGCAACACCTTACCGTAAAGGATGGTTGTTGCCGGTTTAGTCAAATGCGCCTGCTTCAGTTTTTTAAACATCAAAAACCGGCTGCTGGAAATGCAGGTCCGCAGCAGCTAAAGGGTGCCACTGAATACGCAGTGGCCACGGTAAAGCCTGGTAAGCCTTGAGGCTTTTTCCAAGACCGGGCTGTCCGATCCTCGAAAAAGCCCCCAGTTCAGATGGGGGTTGCAGATAATGCAGGGATACAATCAATCAGGTTTCATGGGTTCAATTCTCACTCGGCAATAACAGGACATTATTGGTCAAGTAAAATTTCCAGATCCCCGGTTGCATGTCGGTGTACTCGATCTTGCTGGTTTTCAGGACATGTTTATTGCCATCATCAACAGTGATTGTTGCCTTGGAATCCTTCCCGACCGTCATGATGATCGACAGGAAGTCCTGGGTCTTCAACAGTGGCCAATACTCAAATGCCACTTTGTCTATGAACCAATATGCGCCCTGGTAACCACCGTTTTCAGCAAAGAACTGGACACCGTCGGTATACAGCAAGTCCCTGTTCAAGCCATGCCGGTACCATTGTGCTGTGCCATAAAAGTTTGCTTCCAATTGCTGGCTTAATTCCTCACTGCTAAACCGTCCTTGCTGTCGGTAATCCGATGGCAGGGTTTCATCATCGCAGGTTTTAACAGGCTTGGGCAGCGCAGGCATCATGATGCTGCCCTGCTTTCCCAACAATTGCTTGGCCAATGCGACTTCGATACTGTCACCGTCCGAATTGAGTACATCCAGGCCGGTTTCCGGCATGTCGCCTGATGTAGACTGGCTGACCGCAATTTTCTTGGCCATCAATTCTAAACAGGAAATTTGCGCGGTTTCCGCATAACCCAAGTAATGCACCCGAACCGGTTGTTTCTGCCCAATCCGCCAAGATCGCCGTGAGGCTTGCTGGACCGTATAGACCGAATAACCCGTTTGCATAAAACAGATCGTTGGAAAATCCAACAAGTCCAGGCCAGTCTTGACCAACTCAGGATTGCAGGCCAGGACATCAATACCGCGTTCGACTTGATCTAGGATCCAGTCTTCCCGGCTTTCTGTGCTGACGGTAGAACGTAAGACTGCAACCTTAAGCCCTTCACGCTGCAACAAGATTTTCAACCGAGCTGAGGTATCGTGCTTACCTGTGTAAACGGTATACACCAACACCTTGCGACCTTCGGCCTTATTCTCCTTACAGATCTGAACCAGCCGTTCCTCCTTGGGACTGGGGTCATCTTCACCCAACACAGCCAAAGTATGAAACAGGTCGTCCCGGGTTCGCGGATGCCTGATGTCCCAGTCACGGAAACAAGTGTCGGGCCAGGCCAACAAGGCACTCAGGACGACTCCCAGTAAGGACTTGTCCCGTTTCCTTAACGCCTCTTTCAGTTCCGCATTGAGCTTCCGGCTTAGCTGCTGATAAGTTTCACCTTGTTCCTCGGTCATGGGTACGTTGATAAAGTCTTCATCATACGATGGCAAGACATTGCCGCCGATTTGGTTCAGCTTTAAAAACGCGGTATAAGGCAAGACATACTGGGTTACGCCTTTTGGCCCAAAACCTGGCGCTTTGGAGGTTTGCACCTCTATCCGCTTACCCTTGGCCGTCCGGTGATTACCGCCACTTGTTTCCTTATACACTTCTTTCAAGATGCCGTGCTTACGCATAAAAGCCATCGCGGCAGAACCCAGACTGTTACTGGCGTTATAGCAAAAACCATCTTCGATCATCCGCTTCGGCAATATCCGCCAAAGCAAGTAAAAGAGGTCATCCGCATAACCACCCATCAAAGTACCCGTCAATAGGATGGTTTTGCGTGACTTGCCTGCCAAAACACCCATCGCCTGGCCTTGGGCAGAGCCTTGGTTTTTATATTCGTGCCCTTCATCTACGAGGAAGAGGTCAAAAAAACCGTCCGGCAAATAGCGTTTGATAAACTCCGAAGGTTGGTAGCCTCCCTGTCCAAAGCCAAATTCCTGCTTCGCCAAGGCACTTTCCATCCGCTTCGCCTGACGGTCTGAAAACACCAGGTCGCCATTTTCATTCATCAAGTTGATGAACTCGAACACGTTGTCGTCCAACATATTGCCCAGCACCTCCGAACCGAAGCCTTTGACCAGCTTTTCAGCAGTCTTAGGCCCAATGGTTGGTATTTTACAAATCGCCCCGTGGATAATCTCATCCCGGTTCTTTTGGACACCGTTTCGGATCAAGCTCCACAACTGGCTGCCGCAAACTTTACAAGCCCGGCGGCGGTCGGTTTCACGCATAAACTGCCAGTAAGCGGTAGGCTCTTCATCTTCATTCAAGATCACTGAACCACAGTCGGAGCAGGCGGCATTAGCTTGTGTGGAAATAGTATCCACAGGCTTTCCATCACCGTCCAACATTCGGCAATAATGGTTACGCTTTACTGCCGATGGTTGCCAGTCAAAGCCCATACGCATCCTGACACGACCCAGAATAAAGAACTCAGGACGGTCACTACCGATTTCATCACGCAGTGCCCTGATTTTGAGCAGCTGCCTCAACGTGTCCGGGCCGTTTAAGACCCAGACCCGCGCATTGGTTACGGTTTCCAGGATCTCCCGCCGCCATTTATAGACCAAATGGGGCGGGGCGATCACCAGGGTACGGCGGTAACCGTAGCCGTACATTACCGCAGCTGCGGCAATGCCCATCATGGTCTTGCCTGTACCCATTTCACCATTGAGTACTGCCGCCGATGCGCCATCATCCAGTAACAGCTTGCACACGGCTTGTATCCGTTCTCGCTGGGCTTGAAAGGGTTGCCGTTTTAGGTTGTCCATTACCGCTTCCCATCCAGGGTTTGGTGACCCGTCATAGATCGGTGGGTTCTGGTTGGCGACAGCAGCCATCAAACCTTCACCAAAATCCTGAATAAACTGCGTCAGAGGGATTTGGTTTTGGATTGATTCATCCA
>DLHW01000046.1:0-8215 GCA_002483425.1 Methylococcaceae bacterium UBA7658 | reverse complement strand
TTGTTTCAGTCATCGTCTTTCCTCGCATAAAAATTGAAAAATGCAGGGAAAACAACCCCCACAGGGATGTTTTCCCTGCGGGGTTATTACATCGGCGTTAACCGGTGGTTATATCAAGCAGCTTCAGCGTACTCTTCCTCTGTTGCAGCCCGTATGGTGTACCACTCATTACCAGTCGGAGCGTCATGGTGGGAATTCTGGATACGTAGGGTGTTGTCGGCATCCAGGAACACCCTGAAAGTGCAGTCTGTCTTGGGCAGTATGTTAGCCAAAAACTGATTGCCGTTATCAGCTTTAAAATCAGAATAACCACTTTGGCTACGCCAGCCGAAGTTGGCGACTTCGGCATGCCAGTAGCCATCAGGATTAATTTCATTCAAGGTTTCAGTCAGGCTTTCGGTCAGCCATTCCCATTCCAAAGTATAAAGATCGCTGTCATTACAGGCCATTGCAAAACCTTCGTCTTCATCGGCGGCTTCGCCGTTCTCGACCAAGTATTTTGCTTGATCCACTGCAATTTCACAGGTATCCCAAACTAAAAAAGGGGCAGGGAGCGTTTGTTCAGTGTTGTTCATGATTTTCTCCAGTAAAATTCTCCAGAGAAAGCCTTACCCAGTGGGGAATGGTTTCCCCTGTGGGTAAGGTGGCAACAACACCCCGTAAAGAATGGTTGTTGTCGGTTGTGTCAATTGCGCCTGCTTCGGTTTTCGCATATCAAAAACCGGCCGCCGGAAATACAGGCCCGCAGCAGCTAAAGGGTGCCATGGTTTACGAGGAGGCATCTCGGCCACTGAAACGCAGTAGCTACGGTAAAACTTGGTAAGCTTGGGGGCTTTTTCCAAGACCGGGCTGTCCGATCCTCGAAAAAGCCCTGTTTCAACTGAACAGGGCTGGTCAAAAGCGATATCACAGCCCATACCGTTTAGTAAAAGAGGGGGATATCGAGGTCAGAAGCGCTCCTTTACGAGTCCAGTT
This sequence comes from Methylococcaceae bacterium UBA7658, assembly GCA_002483425.1. Lineage (GTDB taxonomy): Bacteria > Pseudomonadota > Gammaproteobacteria > Methylococcales > Methylomonadaceae > Methyloglobulus. The sequence goes on along the minus strand of DLHW01000046.1, from coordinate 7,240 downwards.
GTCTGTCCCCGGTTATGAACGTCCAACTGCCTGCATCGCACGGCCTGTCATGGGAGCTTGAGGCCAATAGTACATCAGCGCACGGTCTACATCCGCACAAAGGGTTCCGCCATTTTCCGACGGCGGCAAGCCGGTAATGGTTTAAACGAAGGCCTTACGGCCTTCCCATAAAACCCTGACCTTGGAGCAAGACGTTATGGGAAGTGGAAAACAAGGCTTGGTAGCCTTGAGGCTTTTTCCAAGACCGGATTTATTGTCCTATTCTCGAAAAAGCCCCAGTTTAAACAGGGGCAAAATGAAAATATCAAGAACAGCCCATAAGGAGTTGATTACGGTTTTTTAAATGCCTCAGAAATAGATATCGAAGCTTGGTCATGTCCCATACAAGCGGTTTGTATGGCACCATCTTCATTGTCAAACAACCCGCGCATTTGCTCGATCTGGTCACGCAGGCCTTGCATAACTGCATTGTCATAATAGCGGTTGTTACCAGGCAGTAAAAAACGTTTGCTCGGCCTTTACATCAAAACCGGCTACTGGCGAAGACAGACCCGCAGCAGCTAAAGGGTGCCATGGTTTACGAGGTGACACCTCGACAACTGAATACGCAGTTGCAACGGTAAAATCGGTAGGCTTTTTCGAGTACCGGTAAAATTTCCAGATACTCGAAAAAGCCCCCCAAATTGCTTTGGGAAGCTTTAAAGACCATATTGTTAAAGATCTAGTCCTTTAGCCATTGCTGGTTAATGGCTTGGAACTTATAGCCCAATGCTTTGAGCCGGTCCCGCTGCTTCCTGAATACGTTCCGGTCTACGGTCGGATCCAGTTTCAACGGGTTCGCCAACGGCCAAAGCAGGCCAAACAACTCGGCATCGGTTTCTGTTTCCAGAGGTTCGATACCTTCATCCTTCGTTTTTGTTGCCCTATCCTGCACCGCAACAGTGACAGCGACCGGTAGTTCATCAAGCGGATCCTGTTCCAGCCCACTAACGGCAGGTTCAGTCTCATCCACACTGGCAAGGTCAATCATGCTCAACCTTGCCCTGACTTCAACTACCAAGCGTCCACCTGTCGAGTAATAGGAAGGTGAAATTTGGCTGATACCAAAATCCCCTTCGTAACGGCCTTCCTCATACTGGTCAAGTTCAGCATCTTTCACTGCAAACTCGCCAATATCAGTGACTAGCCGTCCTACCCGAAAATCACCGTTACGGCCGGTGATGATCTTTATGTGCAATACTCCGGAAACCTTGATCATAAGGCCTCCTTGATACTGCATGACACAGACTTCAGATTGTCCAGCTGGTCTGCCTGTTGAGTTTTATTCATTGCTTCCATGATGGATCTCCAAAAAACACCGGAGACCATCACCCATACTGGGGACGAATCCCCGGTATGGGTTAGGAAAAATAAGCGATAACTGCCTTACCCAGCGTTTGGCGAAGCCCACAAAAGAGCCGTTGCCAGTGCCGGATTATGGCGAGTCAAGCTGCTGCTTTGTTCGTCGCTGCTTCAGGATCAGGCAATTCACCTTCAACTGTTGGTGGTGCGGCGTTGGCTTCTCCAGGCTCCGTTTTTGGGGGAGCCTGGTAAACCGTTTCACCATCCACCTTGATCCAGCTAATGAACAACAAACGGGCTTTCAGGCTGATGCCGGTCTGGCCTTGCTTGTTACCTTTTTCATATACAAAGGTTTCAGCATACAGGTCGCCCAGCTTGAAACCGATAAGGACTTTTTTACCGCCCTTTTCAGCTTCCTCACACCGCTTGACAAGTTTTTCCGCCTCGCTGCCACTGACGCGGCAATCAAAATAGGTGTACTCAACATCATCTTTGGCACCGTGCAAAGCAGCAATGTCACATGCCCAAAACGGTTCCCCCCGTTTGACTTCGACCTGGCGGATGCGGTTAAGGTAACCGAGTCCTGAAATATGCAGGTCAAAGTATTCGGTGGTGTCTTGGTTAGTTTGATTAGTCATGGGTTTTCTCCAGTAGTAAAAAACCAGAGAAAACCATGCCCACTAGGGAATGGTTTCCCTGGTGGGTAGATTGAGTAATCACTCCGCGTGAACGGTGTGTTACTGTGATGGTTAAGGATGTCTGCATCGGTTTTCGTACAAAAAAAACCGGCTGCTGGCAAGGCAGACCCGCAGCAGCTAATGGTGCCATGGTTTACGAGGTGGCACCTCGGCAACTGAATACGCAGTTGCAACGGTAAAGCCAGCAAGCTTTTTCCAATACCGGGACGGTGTGCCGATACTCGAAAAAGCCCTTTGCAACATGGGCAAAGGGCTTGCGTTTAACTTGGACAGATAGGCGGTTATGTCGCCAATACCTGCGTGTCCAAAACAACGATAGAATGAAAGTTTTTGTTATTATCCTAACCTACCAGTTTCTTTGCTGGTAAGCCGGAATCTAAACCTTCAGTCGATATTTTGTCAAGCCTTTTCTAAGCCAACGTGATAAACAACACCACTGACAGCAATGCCAAGCTGGAAAGCACATTGGCCTGCATTTGCATCAATGACACCTTGCCGTAACGCCAGCTGGAAAACTGGGCACGGGTGATCCAGGCTGTCCATAACAACAGGGCAATCGACAAGATTCCCAGCACCAACTGGCGGATGTCTTTCATGTCCACACCAGACCCTGCGGAAAAGGCTTCACTGGTTGACACTGAGGTTCCGGTCGGAAATGGCGCACTGGTATTGGATTCAGTAGGGCTAACATGGGAATCGGTTGGGTTGGTTCCTGTACCTATGCCTGTAGGTGGCGTTGAACCCGTTATTGGGGAAGCGTCAAAGCCGCCAAATTGACTCATATAGGAAAGCGCGGTCGTGTTATTGGCATCGGTGCAGGAGGCGCCGTTTAAGCACCCGCGCAACCCCCTAGCGCCAATCAGATGTGCCGCTGCGATTAAACCCGATTGGGTTATAGGCACACCTTTATAGGTCTGCCCTACCTTACTGTCCAAGCCCCTGGCGGTGATTTGATCCCACAGGGCATCGTGATAGCCCGTGATCGCCTGATTTTGGACGGCGGTGTTGTTTAGAAATTCGTTTAGGCTAGTGATGCCGTTCTTCCCTGTCCAACTCCCCCGCCAATCATTCGCTTTGGTACCGTCACGGCGGTAATAGCCAGCATCGACCAGCGCTGCTTCGCCCATTTGATACAACCCTGCATAACCGAATTCATTGACGACTTGGCCATTGCCCGATGATTCCCGACTGGCCAGTGATTGCAAGAAATCGGTATAGCTACCTGCCGCCAAGGCGGCACAGGTGAACATCAATAACAGTAAGGCGGTGGAAATTAGGGTTGGAGGCAAGTTCTGCCCAGCAGCGGGTAAAAGACTGGTCTGGGTTGGCCTCATGGCTTGCCCCCCGCAGGTTCAAGCTTGACTTCAACCAATTGCCCACGGCCATAGCGGTACTGGAGTGTCTTTTGTTGGCTGGGGCAACAAATGGGATCATTAGGGCCTGGGGTTTTGGCGGCAATACTGATCAAGCCGTCGGTGGTCACCGTTTCGAGTGTGGCTACTGTGCCATCCAGTGACAGGGTCGCCAGTAATCGCCACTGGCCGCTTTTTTGGGACAGCACACTCAGATGGCTCGACCAGTAGGACGGCCCTAATAAAGTCCAGATCACTACCCGTTCTTCACCGGGTAAGCCGGGCTCCAGTTCTGACTTGACCATACTTTGCAGTTGCACCCCTTCTTCGGGATCAATCTGCTGCTGGAGTACCGCTTCCAGGGCGGGATCGCTCAGGGGTTTTGGTTTTGCCCCACTTTCAGATAAATCTGGCACCGCCCAACTGACTGCCAGCATTAACAGGCAAAGGGACTTGAAGGACTTACCGCCATTCATTGTTTTCATCATTCGCTCCTGTTGGATCATAAATATCAATCAGCACTGGGCATCCCCGCCATGCGTTCTTTCACCAACTGTAATACTCGTGCTGGTTTTGCGATTTGCCTAAATTGCACCGGCGCGCCGTCTGTACCCGCCGAGTTAAACTCCAGCATACCGACTCCTAACAAGCGTTCCGGCACTGACTGCCGAATACTCATGGATCGGATATCCTGAAATCTGAGCCCTACTGTTTGGTGGGCGATAATCCCCAACCTTGCCTCTACACCAAAGCCGGTGATCCGGTATAAAGCCCCCGCACGTTGCCATACCAAGACCAACCATAACGTCACCAACAAGATCGCCCCAGTGCCGGTCATGGCCTGTTGGATACGCAGCATCCAACCGCCTAGTTGATGCGGCTGGATGTGAATCAATTCCAAGGCCTCGGCCAATAGGGTATCGGGCATTAACATCAGGAACGCCGCAAACCCCATGATCCCAAGCGAGAACAAATTAGTCCGTAACACGGCTGGCCGTAAATGGTAATCCCTGGGCTGGATAACAGATGACTCTGATTTTTGCCTGTTGGGGTGTCCATGATTTGCTGGGATATTAATCATACCTTGAGATACGTCAGGCAATTCATAACCCTGGGGTTCTTGCATTTCGCGCTTTAACGGTGAGGCGATTGCCGATTCCAGACGAATGACAAACCCGCCTTCTGGATACGACTCCATCTGATAATGCTTGCCAGTTTCACCAGACAACAAATCCAGCATGCGTTGGGCAGTTTGGTCTGACCGGAACGGTAGCCCGTCCAGATTGTAAACGGCATCGCCTATCCGCATATCGGTTGGTTCCGGCATCCGATGTTAGGATCAACAAACCAAAGGTCGCCAAGCAGAATCACCTGTATTGGCGCTATTTGCCCATTGCTGGCACAGCCCGTCATCACTGCGCCAACCCCCAAGAGAATTGCCCGTAAAAGTGAACTGTTAATGCGAGACATCTTCACTCGACACTCGACTTATAGCTTTCAGTATTCTGGCTATTGTTTGCCGGTAACACAGCGTTAGATCTGTCAATATCAGCTTGTGCGTTGCCCGTATTTTCAGCAGACTGTCCATTACGTTTACGAACCTGTACGCTGTCCAGACAGATAGGGTCGATACTGATGTGATCTGCGGTTAAACGAAGCTCAGTCCGTGCTTCGCCACCCTCATTTTCCCAGTTATCCAAACGCAGCCCTCCCGTGACATGGATACGCATCCCTTTGCTCAACAGCTTTACGGCAGACTCAGCGCGATGCCCCCAGGCACTGACAGTGAGCCAAAACCCGCCGCCATCTTCGTAAGTTCCATCCTCCAGCGGGATACTTCGGTCGAAGAAAACCCGTAAATCGGCCACTGGCCTATTTTCACCGGCGACTTTGACTGTCCTTAAAACAGGTGCCTGCCCAATATTGCCTACACCACTAAATTGATTGCTCATAGCTTTACTCCTGTACGTTGAAAGCTCTACTACGCCATACAATAGCTGCCTACGCAACAATCAACCGAACTTCCAAAAAAGGCGATTAATTTTGGGCTGGTTCATTTTCGTCAGTTAGTTGGGGCATTAACCCCAAATTGGGCTTTAAGTTGTTCTAATGCCCGTAATTGTTGTAAATAAAATCTCAACCGCCGCTGTTCCGACAACAGCAGGGCATGTTGGTAATTCAGGCTAATGACTTCCTGGTGAAACCGTAAATAGGACTGCCTAACCGCTGAGGGCAGGGATTCTAACAACGCCTTACCCAGATTACTTTCCATCAGGACATAAGGTTGCTTGCCTTTTGCGCCTGATCTACGCCAACGCAGATAGACAGCACCTGTTGTCAGTTTTTGGACACTGAGATAGATGGGATAGGGCGAACGAAATGTTTGTTTGAATCTTAATGCAGCCGCCGTCATTGCCCAAGCTATTGAATCACACTGCGCCTGGTATCCCCTGATCCGCTCACGAACCACGTCCTGGCCGGCACTTGAGTCTTTATGTAAGGCTTTTGTCAATAGTTGACCTCGCTTAATTTAGGGGGTGTGCAGGCTGCACACCTTAACTTGGCGCAGCGGCTTTAGCTTAAAGCGACTGGCTGTAGTAAAGCACTAAACTGCACGGCAATAGTGCCAAGAAGTCAGGTTAGAAATGAACTAGCAATGAGGTAATAAATGGCCAATAAACATTTCAATCCAGATATGCAGCATCGTGCGCAAAAGGATACACAAGATATTCCAGGCCCACTGCGGAGTGAGGCTGTCTTGACGATCCAGACCCGTGCCGCACAAAAATTGGTGGCCGGCCGCAAAATGCAAATCGCTGACCCATTCAACCATCAGAAAAAGGTTGTTGAACACATCATGGGTGTATATTCATTTGGACGGCGAATGAATGCCATTTGGATTGCTGCCCAATATGACGACCCTTATGCCGATTGGTTTCTGTTGCAAGTCGAATCTGCACTAGAAACAGCTAAAAGCACCATCACGGAAAAAACCAAAGAGTTGTCCCAGATACTGGAAAGCGTGGATGCAATTAAAATCCAGACATCCCATTCCATCAAGCCGGTGGTAATAAAGCTGAGCTTCGCCAACCCTTACGGCTACATGGGTGCTTATCTAGTGGCCGAGTTCGATGCCCTATCCTGTGCGGTATTGACGGCGTGGCATATCGGCTTAGTGGACAGGGTGCCCAAGCGGGACATTATGATCACTGCCAGCAAAATGGTAAGAAGGGCCTTTTTGTTATCGACCCGTTGGCATTTTACCGGTGCGACGCGGTCAGCCATTCTTGCGGGTGAACCCATAGCTGAGGAAGCACAAACCAAGATGGGCGAACTGCCTCAAGAAATACTCGACATAACGCATCGGGCTAAATTTGCACCGGATATCCGTTCTGTGTTGGACTTTGTCTTGCCTACTTCAACAGAAAACCCATCAATGGGTATCGCTGTGCCAGATGCTGCCATAATTGGATTGGATTGTCATGCTAGCGTTCATGGCTTTGGTTTCGGGCGATCAGATTCAAGCCCCAGTGGCTAACAATTAATTGGCTTGCAAGTAGTTGTGGTTTCGTTAGTAGCCAGGTAGCTATGGTTTATTTAGCCCTTTAAAGGTAAAGGCTTTTTAAGGGTACCTTTTAAGGGTAAGGGGCGGCTCCGCCCCTTACCCTTAAAAAACTGGCAAATATTACAGGACTTATGAATCGGTCATTGGATGTTAACCTGATTGGCTAGGATAATGGATCAGGTGCTGTAGCTTTTGTGAATAAACAGCCACATTGCCAATACTGACAAGCGAGGACGAAGTTGTAGGAAAATAAATTTAGGGGGTGTGCAGCCTGCACACCCCCT
>DLHW01000043.1:66339-66877 GCA_002483425.1 Methylococcaceae bacterium UBA7658 | reverse complement strand
CCGGGCAACTGTATTCGTTTTGTCCGGGATGGTATGCAAAGTGATCCTTGTTAAACCGGCCATTGGCTTTAGCCGAGGATGTCGCAGGTTTTGGCAAGGTGGGAACAATGCCTGCCTGCTGGCAATCAAGGATCTCCTAGCTGCTGAAATAACCCCGGTCGGCGACGACGTTGAGTACGGTTACTGCCATCGCGTCTTTGGCCTGTGTCGCCATGTGGGCAAGCTGGTGACGGTCATGCCCGACGTTGGTGACCTCATGGGCGACGATGAGGTGGTGCTTGGTGTCGACGGCAACCTGGACGTTGTAACCGACCATCCCGGTGCCCCGGCCGCTGGTCGCCATTGACCGGGCATCAGGGTCGGTGAGGGAAATTTGCTTGTCTGGTGTTTCCTGCAATTGGGCTTCGATGCTGTCCAATTGCGCCATCTGTTCTTTTAACTTGGTAATCTTGTCCTGTAACCGTCCGGTTTTGGCTTGGGCAATGTCAGGTTCTTGCAGGTCGGCCGTTTCAAGCGCCGCTAAATACCGGTCAATGCT
>DLHW01000043.1:0-66320 GCA_002483425.1 Methylococcaceae bacterium UBA7658 | reverse complement strand
TTGTTGACGGCCTTGAACTTGCTACCGTCAATGGCGACCAGGGCTTCGGAGAATAAATTGATTTGGCGGCACAATTGCACAAACTGGCTACAAACTTTGCGGATCGCTTTACCATTTTCTTTACGGAACCGGGCAATCGTTTTAAAGTCTGGCGTCAACCGGCCGAGCAACCACATCAATTCGACGTTTCGTTGGGTTTCTTTCTCCAGGCGGCGGCTGGACTGGATTCGGTTGAGGTACCCGTAGATATAAAGCTTGAGAAGAATCGAGGGATGGTAGGACGGCCTGCCGGTAATTGCAGGTTCCGCCCGGTTAAATCCCAATTTGCCGAGATCAAGGTTCTCGACGAAAACCTCAACGACGCGGACGAGGTCGTCCTCGGCAACATAGTCTTCCAAATATTCGGGAAACAATGTGCCTTGCATCCGGTCAGCGCTCTCAATGAACCGCTTCATTTAGCCCCCAACTCAACAATTGCTGTGGATATATTTTACCGAATTTTCAATAGTGGGGATTTCGTTTTGACACAGCCTGGATCGTTACGTGGTAAGGGCGGCGTTTTCTCACGACCATGGCCGGAAATTTTCTCCGCCCATCGATGTGGAAGTCGATGGCGAAGGCGTTAATGGCTTGGTCATGGATAGCTCTCACTCTGCATTTGTACTGTGGACAACGAATGGCAATAACGGCGAAATCATCAAGATGGCGCGCGTGTTTGACGACGGCCGAATCGAACATCGAACTACCGTGTTGGATCCTGTCCAGTCGCATGTATATCAATGGCCGGGGCCGAGCATGGTGAAAATAAAGGGCGACGTGTTCGTCGCCTGGAATGACGAAGAATCGAAAAAATTAGGCATCGTCAAGATGAAGGTGGAGGAATGAAGCTGTTGATGCAAACACTATGCATTTTATCCACTTATTTTTTTCTGCCTGCCGGCCTAACCACACCGGCAAACGGCAAAGCCGCATCGGATTTCACCGCTCTCTCTTTGACTGGGCAAGTTATAACGCTTGCGGACTTAAAAGGTAAAGTCGTAGTGTTGAACTTCTGGGGCTCCTGGTGCGAACCTTGCCGCAATGAAACGCCGGATTTAGTCGCCGTGCAACGGCAATTCAGCGGTAAGGGCGTCGTCATCCTCGGCGCCGCGATGGCGCATGGCGACGAGGCGGCAATCAAGACATTTGCCCGAAAATATCACATCAATTACCCGATCCTGGTAGCAAGAAGCAAACTGTTGCACGATTACTCAGTAATGGTCGCACCAACCACAGTCATCATTGACCGGAAGGGCAATTTAGTCCACCGTCAAGTAAAAGCGATTTCACGTGAGGATTTAAGCCATCGGTTAGATGCCCTGGTGGAAACCGTTAAACGTTGATTTTTATGAGTAATATTTTTCTTACAGGAAAACGGATGAAACTACAGTACCTATCAATAATTATGATTTTAGTGACCGGCTGCGTATCGGAATCCGCTAATAATGCAATTAAAGGCCAGCAACCACCCGCGCGAACAAATTCTGCCGGAAAAGACGATGGTTACCAGCTCGGGCTGTTGCACATCAAAATGCTGCGAAGCAAACTGTCCGGCATCGACCAAGCGGCCTACGAACAAGGCCTGAGCGATGCGCTAGCGGGCAAAGCGGAAGCCGGACAAGGAACGCTGGCGGAATGGCAAGCATTGGCGGGATTGAACTTTGAACAGTTGAAAGCCGCCAATCGCCATACCGGGGACGTCTTTATGGAAAACAACAAAACAGCTAAGGACATCGTTACACTGCCCAGCGGTGTGCAGTATCAAGTGTTGCAACAAGGCAAAGGCGACATTCCCCGGCTCAAGGATACTGTTGGCATCATGTACACCATCAGCGGCATCGACGGCAAGGTCAAGATCGACACCACAACCAAAGGCAAAGCTAAGATGTACGAGGTGCAATTGCAAAAACTCCTCAGTAAAGGCTGGCAAGAAGCGATCTTGCTGATGCCGAAAGACAGTAAATGGCGGATTTTCATTCCCGGCCCTTTAGCGTTCGGCGAAAAAGGGTTGAGCGAAAAAGGCATCATGCCGAACGAGACTCTGGTAATCGATACTTATCTGCTGGAAGTGAAATAAGCAACGGGCCAATCGACAGTTTTTAATATTAAAACGGCGGCCGATATTTAGCTCAAATGAGTTTTTTCTGACACCGGCTTAATTTTATTAATCCCGCCTTATGAAGCTTTAATTACTGTTGGCTTATTGAAAGGTTTATATGTTTCTATACAATCAGTTCGAACGTTAAACATAAATAGGCAGGATTAATATTTCCGGGCCTGTAAGGTCTTTTTCCGGCATTAGGTTATCCGGCTGTGCGCAAGATTCAATTCACCCCAACAGACTCGAACGCCGAATCCCGGCGTCAACGGTTGGCTTTTATGCATTAGGGTTGTACTAAATACGCTTAATCTAAAACGAAACCTTGTGTTTGCTTAACGCCGTTAATTTAACCGCCCATGAGTTTCAAAATGGATTAAACTTGTGAGGCAAGCTCATGAATACTATCAAGCCTAATCAAAATTCGGATGTTACACAAAAAGGTTACTACTTTAATTATTGCCGCCACGTTTTTGTTAGGTTGCGCAAGAACTTATCAAGCCAATTCTGTCGAAACGGCCGGTTTTTTGGGCGATTACACCCTGCTTAAAGAAGGCGGCGACGATGAAGCTTTGCTAACTTACTGGAAAAACGGCGTAGATTGGAAATCTTATAAAAAAATTATTCTGGAACCGGTTGAGATCAAAGCGCTCGAAAATTCGGAACTCGCTGAAATCACCCACGCCCAACGCCACGGTCTTAAAGAATTGCTTGAAATCCGCTTACGCGACGCGCTAAAACAGAATTTTATGTTCGTTAACAAGCCCGGCTCCGATACGATACGAGTTCAATTCGCGATTACCGATGTCGAAACTTCAATAGTATTACTCGATATGTTTTCCTCCGTTTATCCGTCTGCCCGCACGTTATCTGCCTTAAAATACTTGGTTACCGGTACCGAATCTTTTGTGGGAAAAGCCAGTGTCGAAGCAAAAATTCTAGATTCGGCCACCGGAAACTTATTAATGGCATCCGCCGATGCTCGCGCCGGGGGAAAAACACTCGTAGGTTCGACTAATGAATGGGACGACGTTGAACAAGCTTATTTTTATTGGGCCTCTCAACTCAATTTTCAACTCTGTCAGCGGCAAGGCAAAATCCTCTGCGCGAAACCTAATACGGACTGAATAAGTACGCAATTAAAAACAATATAGCGAATCGATTTATAATTGATTTTATTCCAATTCGATTGAGTTCAGTTAGAATGTAGACGTATCGCTAAGACGATATTTGCCGGTTTCCGCCTAAAAGCTTATTGATAGCGATTGCTTTGATTCAAGATAATATTCGACAATAAAAATAATAACGAGGAGATCATAATGACCGAAGTCTTATTTGGTTTTAGCGTAGCGTTTGTAGGCTATGCAGTTTACGTTCTGGTAGACGAACAAATGTCTGCCAGCCGACTTAGCCGTAGCGAACTTCAACCGGTTAGTAAAATCGATACGCCGGAAATAGAAACGCCGCAACCCTTAACCAGAAAACTCAAATCTACCCCCCCGGCAAAAAAGCCGGTTTTAACAAAAGTCTCGACAAACCTGCCCGAACAGGTAGGCACAGCGGCTGGAAAAGTTTATCGCCACCTCGAAAAAAACGGTTTAATCCCGGTTAAAAAACTAATAAGCGCCTTGGGTGAAGATAATAAACTTATTCAACGCAGCATCGGCTGGTTAGCGCAAGAAGGCAAAATAGAACTAAAAACCGAAAACCGGGTTGAGACCATCTCTTTAGTTTAAGCCGTGTAAGTTGTAAATTGCCGGCAGAAAAACCGTCTTATTTAATGATTAATAACAATTTTATTTTTACTGACAACCAAAATCAAACCATCGAATCTTCCTTTACTTTAAGAAAATGTCTGACATCGAAATCGCACAAAAAGCGACCATAAAACCCATTATTGATCTTGCTCAACAAAACCACGGGATTGCCGCCCAACATCTCGATCCTTACGGACATTTTAAGGCCAAATTATCGCTCGACTATGTCAACAGCCTAAAGAATAACCCTGACGGCAAGCTCATATTAGTGACCGCTATCAGCCCGACGCCTGCCGGCGAAGGTAAAACCACGACTACCGTCGGCTTGGGCGACGCCTTGAACCGCATCGGTAAAAAAACCATGATTTGCTTGCGCGAACCTTCATTAGGGCCTTGTTTCGGGGTAAAAGGCGGAGCAGCCGGCGGCGGTTACGCCCAAGTCGTGCCGATGGAAGATATTAATCTGCACTTTACCGGCGATTTTCACGCCATCGGCGCGGCGCACAATTTAATGTCGGCTTTGCTCGACAACCATATTACCCAAGGCAATGCCCTGGGCATCGACCCCCGGCGCATCCAATGGAAACGGGTAGTCGACATGAACGACCGGGCCTTGCGTAAAATTATTATCGGCTTGGGCGGCGTCGGCAACGGCTATTCGAGAGAAGACGGCTACGATATCGTGGTCGCATCGGAGGTAATGGCTATTTTGTGTCTATCGGATAGTCTTGCGGATTTGAAAGAACGTTTAGGCCGTATTGTCATCGGTTATAAAGCCGATGGCAAAACAGCGATTTATGCGAGCGATCTGAAAGCTCACGGCGCCATGGCGGTCTTGCTGAAAGACGCCATCAAACCGAATTTAGTACAAACATTAGAAAATAACATCGCCATCATTCACGGCGGCCCGTTCGCCAATATCGCCCACGGTTGCAATACCGTCATCGCCACCAAAACCGCACTGAAACTGGCCGATTATGTGATTACGGAAGCCGGATTCGGCGCGGATTTAGGCGCGGAAAAATTTATCGACATTAAATGCCGCATGGCCGGACTAAAGCCGTCGGCTGTAGTATTAGTTGCGACGATCAGAGCTTTAAAATTTCACGGCGGCGCCGGAAAAGAAGACTTAAATAAAGAAAATGTAGCGGCGCTGGAGAAAGGCTTTGAAAATCTCGAACGGCATTACCGTAACATCACACAACATTACGGATTGCCTTGCATCGTATCGATCAATCATTTTACGTTCGATACGGCGGACGAATTAGCGCTATTACAGAACAAATGCGCGGCATTGGGAGCGGAATGTATCGTTGCCAAACATTGGGCGGAGGGCGGCGCCGGTGCGGAAGCCTTAGCCCGAGCCGTCGCCGATGTTGCTGAAAACCGTAGTCCGGGTTGCGACTTTGTTTATGACGATAAGTTGCCGTTATGGGACAAGATCGAAGCCATTGCTACTAAGCTCTACGGCGCCGTCGGCATTTCCGCTACATCTAAAATTAAGAATCAACTGAAAAAATGGGACGAAAGCTACCGGCACTTTCCTATTTGCATGGCGAAAACCCAAATGTCATTTTCCACCAATCCCGAGTTGAAAGGCGCTCCGTCCGGTCATAATGTCGAAATCAACGAAGTCCGGCTTGCTAACGGCGCCGGTTTTATCGTCGCCATCGCCGGCGACATGATGACGATGCCGGGTTTACCGCCGTCGCCTGCGGCAGAGCGGATTGACATTGATGCCGACGGAAAAATTATTGGTCTTTTTTAAAACGCTTAATTTACTTTGGCTTGTAACGCCGGTTATTACTTCTTAGGGTAAAACAGACACATGGCTATATACAAGCCGCAGGTTGAACAGTTTTAAATTTAATGAAACTCTGTACAAGCTGATTCCGTCCGTGGTGCATATCCATATCCTAGAGCTTAAAAAACTTGTCGAACTACTCGTGTGCTCGCCAGGTTATGAACCAAATCAGCTTGTTGATAGTTCCCTTGGATGAATAATTATTTATTTAGTACTAATAAAGTTGTTAATGCAAACGAATATTTCCCGTTCCTTATATCATTATGAACTTAAAATATATTGTTTCTAATGGTTGCATCCGGCTTAGTTTTAAGCCCGTGGATAGCAATGTCCGCTAATCCAAATGTACTTGGATTTTCCTCAACCTAACCCGAACATCTAAGCTAAAATTTTCCTGTAACCCGATCGATTACACCAGTTCCGGATAAACTATTAGAGGTTTTAAATATTGCATTACCGTGATAAGCGATATTAGTTGCAAGAGACGTATATAACCTATCTAAATATACAGTCACAAAAAAAGTTCTTTCTGTTGTAAGCGACGAGGTAGGAGGCAAAATATATTTCATCGTCAAGACGCAGACGGAAGAAACTGAATAAGTTCCATTTACAGCTATATTGGTTGTTTCTCCGCCCCGAGATTCGGTACCGCTCACAGACATAGCGCCGCCGGATAAAAATGTTATTCTACCGGCTTGATATATCGATGGATTCTGACCGGATGACCCGCCTATAATCATGAAGTTATAGGAATAAACCGATACCGAAACGGTCCCGTTCGAGCAAACGCCTGCGAATACGTTTTGAGTCATAAAAAATAAAGCACACAATAAATACAGTTTGTTCATGAAACTCTCCTAGATAAAATAATTAAACCGTTATCATTTAGGCACAATATCTGTTCAGTGCTAAAAATATCCTTATCCATCCCAACATTAAATTGATAGCCAAATCTCTTACAAAAATATAAATTTTAAACACTGCCAACTAATAGGCTGAAATCTATACATTATTTAATAACCTTAAATATCGTATCAACAGTAACATTATTCAACCGGTTTAACAATGGCTTTTGACGCGCCGGTTTCCCTAATTTCCGCGGCGTCTTTTAAATAATATTCCTTTATTTTATTAAACGCCGACCATAACGTCGTATCGATCACCAGCCGGTCGCCGATTGAAACGATGACCCGAGTTAATTCCGGAATACGGTTTTTAGCGGATGAAATGTAAATGGGCTGCACGTAAAGTACGGTTTTGCCCATGGGGAGAATAATCATACGCCCCATATCGACCACCGAACCGCCCTGACCCCACAAGGTAAAGTTAGCCGATATTTCCGGATTTTGATTCAGCAAGGCTTCGACTTGGGCCGGTCCATTAACTTGAACATCCTTGCCGAATTTGTATACGGTTATACCCGGCCTATACTCCGTCGTGCACTTTTCTTTATCCATCGTACCCGCTAAACCGATCATACTCAGGTTATCCCGGTTAACCGGAGTCATGGGATTAATCAGCACGAACTCTTCCCGGTCGTTGCAATTGCCGAAATCCATGGTTTGATAATACGGCATCACGGGCTGGTCGCGCACATTGGCGAACTGCCAGGTTTCGGCTTGTTCGTAAAAAGCTTCCGGTGTATTTTGATGGTATTTGGCAAACACATTCATTTGCACATAATAGAGGTCGCGCGGATAGCGCAAGTGTTTAAGCAACTCCTTGGGCATTTCGCTTAAGTGTTTAAATAACCCAGGGTAAGCGCGGTCGTAGGCTTGTATGATCGCGTCGGAGGGATCCGAAATGAAATAATCGACATCGCCGTCGTAAGCATCGACAACAACCTTCACGGGGTTACGGATATAATTAAACTGTTTTCTTTCCCTGGCAAACTCCAGTTCTTCCAGTCTGGATACAGGGTAATGTTTGGATAACGTATAAGCATCCTGAATCCAATAGAAACGGTCTTTGCCCGCAACTAAATAGGGATCTTTATCCAGGGTAAGAAACGGGGTTAGTTTTTTTATCCGGCTAGTAAGATTCCGGTTAATTTTGATACGGCTTTCGTTACTGAGATTAGTGGTAAAAAAAATCTTTTCTTCTTGTAAATAAAATGCGAATAAGGCTTTTTTGAACAAGGTGTTGACCGGAATTCCGCCATCGCCGTGATAAGCCTTAGTTAATCCGGGATCGTCGCTGATTTTGCTGCCTGGAATATCGACGATTTTCAAATCGTTCGGCACAATCACATAATCGTATTCACCCTCGCCGTAATAAATATCAGGATAAGCTAAGTTAAATCCGGCCGGCGACGTCATATTGAGATCGCGCATATACCAAATCAGGGGTTTATCGGCGTCTTGCGCGGCCGATGTCATCACTGCCCCGAACCCGTGCGTGTAACGCAGATGCAGATTTTCCCAGTTTTGGGCCTCTTCCGGCAGTTTCGAGGTATTGACTTCGCGCGCGGCAATATTGACTTGCCGGGTGTGGTCTAAGATGTGGTAGCGGTCCTCATCGATATTGCCGATATGGTAATAAGGCCTGATTTCCTGTAATTGCTGATAACTGCTGATCAGGTGTTCCCTATCCCAAACCGGGATATTTTCAAAGCGTTTCTGGCTGCTCCAAGTCGAAATATCTTCCGCCGCATTCAGGTTGACTTGCTGATCGATGATCTTGATATTTTTTAAATCATACGCATCGTACGTGGCGTTGATATTATTCTGGATATTCGATTTTTCCGTGCGAACCGGATTCGGACTTACGATGTAGCGCTCAATCGCTTCGGGAATGAACGTAATTTTCGGGAACACCCAAAAGAACACAAAAATCGCCAGCGCAATGAATAATGGCGTTTTGTTCCGGTGCATATCGGAGAAGATATACACGCCGACTGAAACGGCTAACGCCAAAAACGAGAGAATTCCTAGCCAGATCAAAGGCAGCTTATACAAAACCTCAACCATACCAGGACCGTAAAAAATGGGTTCATGGGTCGCGTTATACAGCAACGAAAACCGTTGCAACAGAAACCCCCACACCACAAACAAAACCACAAACCCCATCAACACGCACAAATGGATTTTAGCGCCAATGTGAAACTCTTTGTTTTGGTTAGGTACAAAAATATGTTCTAACCAGTACAACGCGCCTACCATTAAGAAAATCAGAATGGCCGTACTTAAGAGTTCCGGCTGGATAAGCTGATAAATCGGATACGACAGCAAATAAAAACTGACATCGTTACCGTAGACGGTTTCGGTTACGCCGGAGCGGCTGCCGAAAAAGTAAAGCAGGGTATTTTCCCAATCGTCGTAAAACGGAATAGCGATAACAATCGCTAAGACCAGGGAAATCGGCGTATAAACCTTGACCGAGCCATATAAAAAACGCTCGGAAAACTTTTGAAAACTCGCGTTTTTATCGAAATTAGCCAAGACATCTTCGCGCGGATTCAGCCCTAAGTAACGGGAAGCAATCCAGAAATGAAAGAAGAAAACCGTGAAGAAAAACACGGTGACGGCGCCTGACAACAAAAATTTATACAGTATCCGCAACCAAAAGTAATGTTCCAGTTTCAGGGATTGGAACCACCACCAATCAACAAAAAAATCGAGAAAAATAAAATGAAAAGCGACAAAAAGAATAAAGCAGAGTGCGGCTGTCGCTAAAATGATTGCGGGTATGAATTTTAAATTCCGCATAATTCCCTCATAGATTTTGACACAGGGTTTTTATTAATATTGACGGTTTCTATCGAAAAATCGGCTTTATCTATCCGGCACTAAGTTTAACTGCACACCTGCTGTAAATTAGCGTCTACGGCGATATATTGATTATAATTCAATAATTTAAGTATTTATTGCAGTTTTTTTAAAGTGTCCGCCAAAACAAATCCCAACTTAACAACCGCCTCATGACTTGTTTTATCGGCCAACCCGCCATCCTCCTGAAATGCTGTAGCGGCGTTAGGTACGGCTAATTGATCCGGCAATACGGTAATCCCTAAGTTTCCCAGTAACATCCGTAAAAAAACCAGGCCTCGCAACCCACCTAAGTATCCGGGCGAAGCCGCCATAATGACAGCCACTTTATTCCGGAAGGCAATTTGAAAAGTTTCATCGCCTTCCCGCCTGGAAACCCAATCGATGGCATTTTTTAACAACGGACTAAACGCGCTATTGTACTCGGGCGATGCAATCAGGAAACCGTGATGGCTGGCAAACAAAGTTTTCAAGGTCCGTGCTGGTTGCGGCAAGCCTTCCGCCTTTTCCAAATCCTGATTAAAAACAGGTAAGGGAAAATCCCCTAGATTTATAACCGTTACTTCAGCGCCTGCGTCTCGTGCGCCTTGAGCGGCAATCCAGACCAGCTTTTGATTGAAAGATTCCTTGCGGACACTACCGGAGAAAGCGAGAATTTTAGGAGCCATGATAGTTGTTCCTCGCAATTAGGGTAAATGCTTCATTTCTTTAGCCTTACTATAGTCCACCCCGACACTGACAATAAAACTGGTGGCGTCTTCTATATTCATCTCCGACTCAACGACTTTGGCTTTATCGACAATGACAGTAAACCCCGATGTCGGATTCGGCGAAGTCGGAATAAATAAAACGTATTTATCTTCATACCGATTGGTTACATAGGCGGGCACCCAAATACCCTCTTTCGGGTATTCTATATAGACGACTTCTTTGGCGATGGTTTGATCGCTGCTGAAAAACATCGAAATAACCTTGGTGATAACCCGATACACCGTGTTCAATAACGGTATCCGGTCGATAACCGTCTCAAACAAAGTAATGATCAGCGGACGGCTTTTCCTAACGATTTCATGACCCACTAAAACCAAAATGAAAAAACTAATGATGAAAACCAGCGCCGTATAAAAATAACTATTGGAATACCCATGCACCATGCCGAATAAACCCATCAACAACTGCTTGATAAATAACAATATTTGCAGCACAACCACAATCGGTATCACGGCCAGAATGCCGACTAGAAAGTTGTTCAACAGCCGTTTAGTTATCGTTTTCATATTGCTCCACCGAAAGAAATGAATATAGCCCTTCAATCCTGTTAAATGTTCAAAACAGCCTATTGGAGTTTTTCTTTTAGCATTTTGTTCACTTCGGCAGGATTCGCTTTACCTTGCATTTCTTTCATCACTTGGCCGACGAAAAAACCGAAAACCTTGTCTTTACCGTTTCGATATTGTTCTACCTGATCCTGATTGGCGGCGATTATCTTATCGATTATGGCTTCGATAGCACCGGTATCGGTAATTTGTTTCAGCCCTTTTCCGGCAATGACGGCATCGGCCGTTGCTCCGGATTGCCACATCAGCTCAAACACTTGTTTAGCAATTTTGCCCGAAATGGTCTGGTCATCGATACGTATTAACAAGCCCGCCAAGCGTTCATACTGCATTGGACTGGTGGAGATATCTAAATCCGCTTTATTTAGCGCCGCCATCAAATCGCCCGTCATCCAATTTGCGCAAAGTTTGGACTCGCAAGAAGAGGCCCTAACTAAAGCTTCAAAATAATCCGCCAAATCGCGTGAAGAGGTCAAAATATAGGCGTTCTCATCGTCTAAACCGTATTGCGCTTTGAATCGTGATTTTTTCGCATCCGGCAATTCGGGCAATTGCGCTTTGATTTGTTCCTTGAATTCCTCGCTGATATGAACGGGCAACAAATCCGGATCGGGGAAGTAACGGTAATCGTTCGCTTCTTCCTTACTGCGCATCGAACGGGTTTCGTCCTTATTCGCGTCGTAAAGCCGGGTTTCTTGCACAACTTTACCGCCGTTTTCAATCAACTCGATTTGCCTTTCGATTTCATGATTAATCGCTTTTTCGACAAACTTAAAGGAGTTGATGTTTTTTATCTCAACCCGTGTGCCGAATTCTTTTTGACCCCCCGGCCTTACCGAAACATTCGCATCGCAACGGAACGAACCTTCCTGCATATTACCGTCGCATACCCCCAAGTAGCGCACCAGCTCATGCAGTTTACGCATATAAGCGACGGCTTCTTTCGCTGAACGTAAATCGGGTTCGGACACGATTTCCAATAACGGTGTGCCGGCACGGTTCAAATCGATCCCGCTCATGCCGTGAAAACTTTCATGCAAGGATTTACCGGCGTCTTCTTCCAGATGCGCGCGTGTAATGCCGATGCGTTTAGTGCCGCCGTCAACCTCAATCTCTAAATGGCCCTTACCGACGACCGGCAATTCGTACTGGCTGATCTGATAGCCTTTCGGAAGATCGGGATAAAAATAATTTTTACGGGCGAAAACCGAATAAGGAGCAATTTCGGCCTCAATCGCCATGCCGAATTTCACCGCCATAGTCACCGCTTGCTCATTCAACACCGGCAGAACGCCGGGCAAACCTAAATCGACCGCGCATGCCTGAGTATTAGGCTCGGCGCCGTAAGCAGTCGCCGCGCCGGAGAAGATTTTCGATTGAGTGGCGAGCTGGGCATGAATTTCAAGCCCGATCACGTAATCCCATTGTTGAGAATGTTCCATAATCTATTCCTACTCAAAACCGTTTGGTATACGCTGATGCCAATCGGTTACCGATTGATATTGATGCGCGATATTCAACAACTTATCCTCGGTGAAATAATTGCCGATAATTTGTAACCCGACCGGCTTGCCGTCCGAAAAACCGGCCGGTACCGACATAGCAGGCAGCCCCGCAAGATTAATGGCGATGGTGTAAATGTCCGATAAATACATTTCAATCGGATTGCCGATTTTTTCACCGATGCCGAACGCGGTTGTCGGAGCGACCGGACCCATGAGGCAATCGACTTCTTTTAATACGTTGTTGAAATCCTCGCTAATCAAGCGGCGGATTTGTTGAGCTTTGATGTAATAAGCGTCGAAATATCCGGCCGATAAGGCGTAAGTTCCCATGAGGATGCGCCGTTTGACTTCCTTTCCGAACCCTTCGCCGCGCGAGCGGGTGAATAAATCCGTTAAATCGCGCGGATTCTCGCACCGGTGACCGAAACGGACACCGTCGAAGCGCGATAAATTAGACGAGCATTCCGCAGGCGCAATGACATAATAAGCCGGTATCGCCAATTCCAAATTCGGCATTGAGACATCTTTAACGACAGCGCCCAATTTTTTGAATTCTTCGACCGCCCGGTCTATAACCGACGCGACCTCGTTATTTAAACCATCGCCGAAAAACTCCTTCGGCAGACCGATTTTTAAGCCTTTTATAGCGCCGGATAAGCCGGACAAATAATCCGGCACCGGTCTATCCACACTGGTTGAATCTTTGCTATCAAATCCCGCCATGGCTTGTAACAGCACAGCGGCATCTTCCGCGCTACGCGCCATCGGTCCGCCCTGATCCAAACTCGACGCATAAGCAATCATCCCGTAACGGGAAACCCGGCCATAGGTCGGTTTCAAGCCGGTAATCCCGCAAAAAGCGGCCGGTTGGCGAATCGACCCCCCCGTATCGGTACCGGTGGCGCAAGCCGTTAACCGGGCGGCAACGGCTACCGCGGAACCGCCGGAAGAACCGCCAGGGACTGAGCTTGTATGCCAGGGATTTTTGACGCAGCCGTAATAGCTGGTCTCGTTCGAAGACCCCATTGCAAATTCATCCATGTTAAGTTTACCCAGCGTAACCGCACCGGCATGATTCAACTGTTCGACAACAGTGGCGTTATAAGGTGCATTGAAGTTCGCCAGCATTTTTGAACCGCAGGAGGTCAGTACTCCTTGTGTGCAAAAAATATCCTTATGCGCCAAAGGAATTCCGGTGAGTAAATTTGCTGCGCCGCTACTAATTCCGGCATCCGCTTGCTTGGCCGACTCTAGCGCCGCATCTGCGATTACTGTTATAAAACAATTCAAATGCTCGTGTTTTTTGATTCTATTTAAAAAAGATTGCGTGAGTTCTACGCTGCTGAACGCCTTAGAACGCAATCCCTTTGCTAATTCAATGATCGATTTATTATGCACGCGAATCCTTATTCGATAACTTTAGGCACTAGATAAAGACCTTCTTCAACTAATGGAGCGACCGCCTGAAAGTTCTGTCGGCCGTTGCTTTCGGTTACGAGATCTTGTCTCAGACGCTGAACTTGATCCATCGGATGCGCCATCGGCAGTACGCCTTCCGTACCCGTTTTTCCCATCTGTTGCATCAAATCCAAAACATTGGACAAATCTTGCGTGTAGGACTCTATATCCTGGTGCTCGATGCCGAGCCGGGCCAAGTATGCGATTTTCTTAACCTCTTCCGCCGTTAATATCATTATTTACCTTAATTTAAAGCCAACGCGATAAAATATAATACTTTATATCTTGCCCGAATACCCGCTTGATTGATAAAGTATGCCGGTTTTATTCCCTCTCTCTGGACGCAGGTAAAAAATGTTCAAAAGAATTCGCGGTCTGTTTTCTAACGATCTGTCAATTGATCTTGGAACCGCTAACACCTTGATCTATATCCCAGGCCAAGGCATTGTCTTAAACGAACCTTCCGTAGTCGCTATCAAGGAAGATAAAGTTAGGGGCACGAAAAGCATAGCAGCGGTTGGTGCCGAAGCAAAACAAATGTTAGGCCGGACTCCTGGCAACATTACCGCGATTAGACCACTGAAAGACGGCGTAATCGCCGACTTTGCCGTCACCGAACGAATGCTGCGTTTTTTTATCGAGAAAGTTCATAAGAGCAAACTGCTCAGACCGAGTCCGCGGATTTTAATTTGTGTACCCTGCGGCTCCACCCAGGTAGAGCGCCGGGCTATCAGGGAATCGGCGGCCATGGCGGGCGCACGGGAAGTTTTTTTGATTGAAGAACCGATGTCGGCTGCCATAGGGGCCGGTTTACCCGTTGACGAACCTTGCGGCTCGATGGTCTTGGACATCGGCGGCGGCACTTCGGAAGTCGCTATCATTTCGATTAACGGCATCGTTTATTCAAACTCGGTCAGAATTGGCGGTGATCGCTTCGATGAAGCAATCATCAACTATGTCCGCAGAAATTACGGCACTTTGATCGGTGAAGCGACAGCGGAAAAAATTAAAGTAGAAATCGGCACGGCCTATCCCGGTAGCGAAGTCAGGGAAATCGAAGTCAAAGGCCGTAATCTGGCCGAAGGCGTTCCGCGCAGTTTTGCTCTGAATAGCAATGAGATTCTCGAAGCCTTGCAAGATCCATTATCGGGAATCGTTAGTGCAGTAAAAATTGCGTTGGAACAAACACCGCCCGAATTAGGTTCCGATGTCGCCAGCCGGGGCATTTACTTAACAGGAGGCGGCGCCCTGCTCAAAGATCTTGATCGTTTAATTGCGGAAGAAACCGGACTGCCCGTCCATATTGCGGACGATCCTTTGACTTGTGTCGCCAGAGGCGGCGGCATGGTATTAGAAATGTTGGATAAAAAAGGGATTTCCGCTTACTCTTTCGAATAACGTCTAACGTTTATTTGATTTAAATTAAATACGCTTAATATCTATTTCTTATAAAGATAACCGTCTACCTCAACGGGTGCAATTATAACAATGCGGATCAATCCGGGCTTTATGACCGGAAACAACGCTGAAACATAGAACGCTAAAAAACGGAACTGCCTTTCGGTTTGCACGGCAACATAACTGTAACGATGTCTGCCTTTTATGTAGCCTAACTTCGGATTTCTTAAATTGAGTTTTTTATAATCAAAGTAAACAATTTATCTTAAGGAATCTCTGAACAAGCCGGTTTCTTTTATGTTT
The DNA here is from genome assembly GCA_002483425.1 of Methylococcaceae bacterium UBA7658. Classification (GTDB taxonomy): domain Bacteria; phylum Pseudomonadota; class Gammaproteobacteria; order Methylococcales; family Methylomonadaceae; genus Methyloglobulus. Next base: position 50,854 of record DLHW01000043.1, on the reverse strand, counting down.
CTAATTAATAAGCTCGCCGCTTCGGCTTTTCAGGAAACGAATGGAATCAAAAGCCCGCTATGGTTCTCGACCTCAGGAAGCAAGCAAACAGGGCTTAGTTGCCGTGAGCTTACGGTGGAATTTAACCGAAAATACTTATATAAATTCTAGCTGTTTTATTAGGATATAAGGCCGCAATTGAAATAAGCCTTAGGGTTGGGTTATGAAAAGCCCCATTTATTCGCCTTTTTCTGAAGTATTCGAGTACCGAGGATTAGTCCGTTTTTCCCAATTTAAACGAGAGCTCCGCCATAAAACTATTATTTTCTGAAGGTCCTTCCGTTCATCTCCGGCTGTTAATGGCGGTAGCGGCGTCGATTACTTTATTGACCATGGAACATATCAGCCCCCGGCTCGACCCGCTTAGAGCCGTATTATCGCTTGCCGTGGACCCAATCAAATATATGGTTGATTTTCCCTCAAAAACCGCCGCCCGGATTAGCAGTTCACTAAAGTCGTACGCCGATTTGAAAGCGGAAAATGACACACTCAAAATACAAGAAGCCGCCAATAAATTACATTTTCTTAAATTTGAAGCCTTGGAAAAAGAAAATATCCGATTACGCGCTTTATTGGAACAATCCTACGAACTCGGCGAACAAGTGTTAATTGCTGAAATCTTAGCGGTCAATATTGCTTCGGCTTACGAAAACACAGTCGTCGTTAACAAAGGATCCCGTTTTGGCGTTCACGCGCAGCAACCGGTAGTCGATGCTTCCGGAGTCGTCGGTCAAGTTTTCCGGGCATTGCCGGAAACGTCCGAAATCATGTTGATTACCGACCCCAACCACGCCATTCCGGTTCAAGTCAACCGCAACGGGCTACTGACAATCGCGGTTGGGAGCGGCGAACTAAACCGGCTGAATTTTCCTTATTTACCCGAAAACGCCGATATCAAACCCGGCGATTTGTTAATCACCTCGGGCTTGGGCGGAACTTTTCCGCAAGGTTATCCGGTCGCGATCGTGGATCCTTTTACCCCTCCGGCAACCAAACAAATAACAGCTACGCCGAAAGCCGCCTTAGATCGTAATAGAGAACTTATGCTGGTCTGGAGTAACAGTAAACCGCTACCGATCAACACACCGTCATCATCGCCGCAGACCGGAGACGAAAATACCGATCATGATTAATACCTACGGTTTCGGACGCATCATTCTTACCTTAATAATCGCAATGGGCTTAAAAATCGCGCCCTTGCCGCATGCGTTTGCAGTCTATAACCCCGACTGGGTGCTCCTGACGCTGATTTATTGGTCGCTTGCCTTCCCGGAACGAGTCGGCATTTTTCATGCCTGGACTTTCGGTCTATTAAACGACGTGCTAACAGGAAGACTGTTTGGTCAATACGCCTTGGCTTACGCGCTGGTCATTTACCTTTGTTTGCTTGCGCATAAACGTCTTCGCCAGTTTTCGCTGATTCAACAAGCGCTGTTCATATTTTTTTGCTTGCTGCTGTCTCAGCTACTCTTGTTTTTTATTAAAAATATACAACATACCGCAGAGTTAAAGCCTACGTTCTGGCTTTCGGTTTTTACCGGAACGCTCTGCTGGCCTGTGGTTTATACCGTGTTACGTTTTGTCCGCTTAGCAAAACCCATTAATTAATCCGCCGGGTATGCCGCGTAATTTAACCTTTAAGGATAATCCGGAAGAAAGCCGCCTATTTACTAACCGTATTATCTCGGCTTTTGCTTTAGCAATCCTTTTATCCGCCGGTTTGGTGATCCGTTTGATTTATCTTCAAGTCGTCGGACACCAAATTTACGCCACCAAAGCAAAGGAAAACAGTATAAAGATTGAACCTACCGTGCCTTCGCGCGGCATTATCTATGATCGGCGGGGGAATATCTTAGCCGAGAACACTCAAACTTACAGTCTTGAAATCAATCCAGAACAAAGCAACAACCTGGAAAACACCCTCGTAAGGCTTCAACAGCTTCTTAATATCCCCGATGAAAATATAGAACAATTTCAAAAACTCAGAAAACGCCAAAAACGTTTTACCTGGATACCGTTGTTATCGAACATATCGGAAGAAGAACTGGCGAAATTTGCCGTGGTTAAACCCTTCTTCCGCGGCGTGGATGTTCATGTCCGCCAACTCAGATATTATCCTTACAGCGACCTTACGGCCCACGTCGTCGGTTATGTCGGCAGGATCAATGAAGAGGATATGAAAACTCTTCCCGTAGCCGAATATCGAGGCTCCAGTTATATTGGTAAATTGGGCATCGAAAGTTCTTACGAAACCGAACTGCACGGAACCACCGGCTATTCAGAAATTGAAGCCAATGTGCAAGGCCGGCCGCTTAAAACCATTAAGGAAGTCGATCCTATCGCCGGCGCTAATCTTTACCTAACCTTGGATATAGCGTTGCAAAAAACCGCCTACGACGCACTCCAAGATTACAACGGCGCCGTCGTTGCCATCGAGGTGGCTACCGGAGACGTACTTGTGTTCGCCAGCCGTCCGGGATTCGATCCCAATCCGTTTGTCATCGGTATCGGCTCGGAGGCGTATCGCTTGCTGTCATCCTCGCCCGACCAGCCCCTTTATAACCGTGCTCTTCGAGGCCTTTATCCGCCCGGCTCTACGATTAAGCCTTTCATGGCCTTGGCGGGACTGGAGTACGATGTTGTCACCGCCCGGCAGCAACTCTATTGTCCGGGTTCTTATCAATTACCTAACTCGCCGCATCGTTATCGAGACTGGAAAAAAAGCGGTCACGGCGCCGTCAATCTGCCGGAAGCGATTACGCAATCGTGCGACGTGTATTTTTACCGNNTGGCCGGCATGTTAGGCATCGATCATATTCACAGTTTTTTACAACAATTCGGATTTGGAGAAAAAACCGGTATCGATCTTAACGGGGAAAAAGCCGGCTTGCTTCCGTCCAGAGAATGGAAAATGGCTAAAAAGAATCAGCAATGGTTCCCTGGCGAAACCGTCATTACCGGCATCGGTCAAGGCTATCATCAAGTCACGCCTTTGCAACTCGCCAAGGCAACCGCAACGCTGGCTAATAAAGGTCAAAGTATTACACCTCGTCTGGTCGATAAAATTGTTTCCGGCGCGGTATCGAAACCAGGCGGTCATCCGGCGAATAAAACCATACCGTTAAAACCGGACAATATCGATACCGTCATTGCCGCCATGATTAATGTTGTCCACAGCGGGCGCGGGACCGCGCAACGCATCAGCGGCGGCATCGATTATAAAATAGCCGGAAAAACCGGAACCGCGCAAGTCATTAATATTAAACAAAACGCCAGTTATAATGAGCATCAAATCGCGTTTAAACAACGCGATCACGCTTTATTTATATCCTTTGCTCCTGCCGGTAATCCAAAAATAGCGGTCGCCGTTATCGCTGAAAACGGCGGTCACGGCGGTTCCGTTGCCGCGCCGATTGCAGCGAAAGTCATCAAACAATACTTAAGCGAGAATCAAACGGTACAGCCATGAAAATAGAAACCCGGCCCGAACAATTTCACTCGCCGTCCCTGATTGGCCGCATCTTAAGAAAACTCCATCTCGACGTCCCTTTGTTAATCGGACTGCTGCTGGTTTCTTTATTGAGCTTTGTCATTCTTTACAGCGCCGGCAACCAAGAGGTCGATCTCTTACTAAGACAAGCTTTTCGCGTGGGTCTCGCCTTTTTACTCATGGCTGTCCTAGCCCACGTTAATCCGTATCAATTCAAACGTTACTCGGCCTTATTATTCTCGCTAGGCGTTTTACTTCTGCTGGCGGTTTTTGCCATCGGTTACACCGGCAAAGGCGCAACTAGATGGCTGGATCTCGGTTTTCTTCGTTTTCAACCGTCCGAGATGCTTAAGTTAACGACACCCATGATGATTTCATGGTATTTATCGGATCATGTGCTCCCGCCTAGACCGAAGCAACTCCTAATCGCGGGCGTTCTTATTCTCATTCCCACCCTGTTAATAGCCAAACAACCCGATTTGGGAACAGCCATCTTAGTGGCTGCGTCCGGCGCAGCCGTGCTGTTTTTTGCCGGGTTATCCTGGCTGTTCATCTTGGCCATCCTGGCTTTAATTTCCGCTCTAGCGCCTATTATTTGGAATTACGCCCTACACGATTATCAACGCGCCAGGATTATTACATTGCTCGACCCCGAAGCCGACCCTTTAGGTAGAGGCTATCATATTATTCAATCGAAAATAGCGATTGGCTCCGGCGGTATTTACGGGAAAGGCTGGCTCGGCAGCAAACAATCCGAACTCGAGTTTTTACCCGAAAGTTCGACGGACTTTATTTTTGCTGTTTTCGCCGAAGAATTCGGCCTTTTCGGCTGTCTCGGCCTGTTGACGCTTTATCTATTGATCATCGGGCGCTGTTTATATATCGCCACTCAAGCTGGAGATACTTTCAGCCGCTTATTGGCAGGCAGTCTAGCATTTACATTTTTTGTTTATGTGTTCGTCAATATCGGTATGGTGATCGGGGTTTTGCCGGTCGTCGGCGTTCCTTTACCCATGATCAGTTACGGTGGAACTTCGGTGGTCACCTTAATGGCGGGTTTCGGCATTCTCATGTCAATCCACACCCATAAAAAATTTATCCAGGATTAACCTCGGCTCGAATGATGACTCCAAAAGCCTTTTTTAAAACACTCAGGCTCTTAAGCTACTGTTATTGTTTTACTATTTTATCTTGCGCCTCCATCGCTAAAGATCAAAAACCAGTCGCGGAGTTTATTCAAGAAATGCGCGACAAACACCGCTTTAACGAAAACGATCTAACCGGTTTATTTAATCAGGTTTATATCGATGACAGTATTATTAAAAAAATCTCCAAACCTTCCGAAAGTTTACCTTGGTATAAATACCGGAAAATTTTTTTAACAGAATCTCGAATAAGCGCGGGCGTCAAATTCTGGCGCGATCATAAGGAAACGCTAGCTGAAGTATCGGGCTTAACCGGCGTTCCGTCCGAGGTTATCGTTGCGATCATCGGCGTAGAAACCTATTATGGAAAACATACCGGCAGTTACCGGGTCATCGACGCATTGTCTACCTTAGCTTTTAATTACCCGCCCAGAAGCCGGTTTTTTCTTAGCGAACTGGAAAATTTTTTATTACTGTGCCGCGAACAAGCCATGGAGCCCACGCAGCCTACCGGTTCTTATGCCGGCGCCATGGGCATCCCTCAATTCATGCCCAGCAGCTACTTAGAATATGCTATTGATTTTAATAAAGATAATGTTAGAGACATTTGGCATAATCCCGGCGACGCCATTGCTAGCGTTGGTAATTATTTAGCCAAACACGGCTGGAAAAAAGACGAAACCGTCGCAGTTAAAATCGGTGAACCAGGTCAACAAAAACTAAATTCATTTTCTTTTCTTAAGGAAGATTTAAGCTTGATTAAGTCTAATGCTGAAAACCCAAACATAAGTACACCTTTACTTTCAACCAAAAAAGCGAAAATTATCGCTTTTAAACAAGAGAATGGCGAAGAATTATGGGCAGCTTTAAACAATTTTCATGTAATTACCCGCTACAACAAAAGTCCCCTGTATGCAATGGCTGTGTATCAACTAAGCCTTGCCATCTCTAATTTTAATTCTCAATCAAGCTTTTCATCATCCTATGAAAAAGATCATTCTTATTTCGTTCATCCTGGCGGTGAGCGCGTGTTCAAGCCAGCAAATAAAAACCGGTGACACCACAATCCATACCCCGTTTGTCACACCGATTGCTTCTACGCCTAAAATTAAACAACAACTTATCACTATCAAAGCACCGGAATCGCGCTTCAGAACGATCTTGGCTTTAAAAGACCGCTTATGGCCGACAGCAAAGAATGAAAACTACGCCGAAAATAACGCGCCAGCAAAAAAGAAGAGCTTATTACCCCGCCTCGCACAATATGTTAAAAGGGGCATTGCTTCTTGGTACGGCCCGGGCTTTCACGGCAAGAAAACAGCTTCCGGAGAAGTATTTAACATGTACGAAATGACTGCAGCACATAAAACGCTGCCAATCGATTCCTACGTTCAAGTCACCAACCTTAAAAATAATAAAAGTGTTGTGGTTAGAATCAATGACCGGGGACCGTACTCCCATCATAGAGTCCTGGATCTTTCTTATGCCGCCGCAAAAAGAATTGGTATTCATAGCCAAGGTACCGGCAAAGTAGAAATTAAAGCCATTTCAACTTCTTAGTAAATCAAAAAGCGCCAAATTTCACATTGGGCGCAAACATTATTATCATCCCCATGGCGATACGTAACTCAAGCTAATGGGTTAAACGCCTGTGATTAAATCCTTCGGCTAGCTTTGGACGAACGTTAAGTAATTGATTATGTTTGGGCTATTTTGTCGAGCTATGAATAAAATCAGCATACTCAGAAGCTCCTTAATAAAAGTCTGATAAAGAATTTTTTGAAGCTATAACGTATTAGCCGTTATCTTTCTCCCTTCATAAAATGTCAACTCAAGCGTTGTATCGGCTGGAAAGAAAACGGCCTAATGGCAAGTTTTTATTATACAAACGCACTATTAATCTCCTCAAACCAGCATTCAAAACAAAGAATTTGAAAATCCCCGTGATACAATAAAACGATTGTTTTATTGATATCCTCCTTACTTATTTAAATGACTTATTTCAAAACTTTTGAAGCCAAACTATTTTTAATCTTATTTCTTTGTTCCACACTAATAAATGCTAATGCCGAAGAGGCAGATATAACCACGCCTTCGGTCCCAACAATAGCCGCCAGCAGTTTTATTCTGCAAGACTTCAATACCGGTAAGGTAATAGCCGAAAATAACGCCGATAGCAAACTTGCACCTGCTAGTTTAACCAAAATCCTCACCGTTTATGTGGTCTTCAATGAAATTAAAAATGACCATTTAAAACTGGGCGATAAGGTAACTATTAGCCAAAACGCCTGGAAAACCGGCGGTTCCAAAATGTTTGTCAAAGTCAACGACCAGGTAAACATTGAAGACTTGCTTAAAGGGGTCATCATCCAATCCGGCAACGATGCCAGTGTAGCCCTTGCCGAACATGTCGGCGGCAACGAGGCTGCTTTTGCGGAAATGATGAACCAGCACGCCGCCCGTTTAGGCATGGCTAACAGCCATTTTGAAAATAGTGACGGCCTGCCTAGCGATGGTCATTACACCACCGCGCGCGACCTCGCGATTCTTACCACGGCGCTCATTAAAGAATTCCCTCAATATTACCCTTGGTTTTCCCAAAAAGAATTCACCTATAACAAAATTACTCAGAAAAATCGTAATTTATTACTCTCAAGAGACGGTTCGGTTGACGGGGTAAAAACCGGCCATACCGACGAAGCCGGCTATTGCTTAGTGGCGTCGGCGCTTCGAAATGGCATGCGGTTAATTTCCGTGGTTATGGGCACTGAAAGCGAAAACGCCCGGGCAAACGAAAATCAAACCTTGCTCAATTACGGTTTCCGCTTTTTTGAATCTCATCGCCTTTATGAAGGTAAAAAAGCCATTCAAGAACAAAGAATCTGGAAAGGCGAGATTCAACATATACCCGTTGGGCTAGCGGAAGATTTTTACGTAACCATTCCTCGCCGCCGCTACAAAGATCTTAAAGCCGCGATAAAGATTAACAGCGAAATCTTAGCGCCCGTCAAAGCGGGCGAGAAACTTGGCTCGGTATCGGTTGCGCTTAACAATGAAACTATTGCCACTAAAAACTTAGTCGCGCTTCAAAACGTCGAAAAAGGCGGTATTTTCAGGCAACTTTACGACAGCGCTTTACGGATGATAGGTAAATAACATGCCGAATGAAACCATTTATCTCAACGGCGAGTATTTACCGCTCGCCAACGCCAAAATCTCCGTCATGGACAGAGGTTTTCTGTTCGGCGACGGCGTTTACGAAGTCATCCCGGCCTACGCTGGCAAGCTTTTCCGGCTCGAAAATCATTTAGAACGGCTGGCGAACAGCTTACAAGCCATTCGTCTGCAAAATCCGCATACCCATGAACAATGGCGGGACTTGCTTACCCCTTTACTCAAACCCGGCGCCGACCAATCCGTTTATCTCCAAATTACCCGAGGCGCTGCCCCTAAAAGAGACCATGCTTTTCCTCAGACCATAATACCCACGGTTTTTGCAATGGTTTCCGGAATTACGCCTCATACCGATCCCGATAACGGCGTCAAAGCCATCAGCATGGAAGATAGCCGCTGGAAGTTATGCGACACCAAAGCCATTACCTTGTTAGCCAATGTTTTGCTTAGGCAAACCGCAGTTGAAAAAGGTTGCGCCGAAGCCATTTTATTCAAAGACGGTTATCTGACGGAAGGCGCGGCCAGTAATGTTTTCGCCGTTATCGACGGCGTGTTGACAACGCCGCCCAAGACGCCCGCTATCTTACCAGGCATAACCCGGGATATTATTTTAGAGCTAGCCAGAAAACATACTATTCCATGCAGTGAAGAAGCGATTTCGAAAGACGCCCTTAAAAATGCCAGCGAAATCTGGATAACCAGTTCCACGCGAGAAATCATTCCGGTTGTCGATTTGGATGGCGCGCAAGTCGGTAACGGCAAACCAGGCTCATTTTGGCTGACTTTTCATAAGCTCTTTCAAGATTATAAAAAATCACTGGCATGACCGAAGAAACTCTGCTGGAATTTCCTTGCCAATTCCCTATTAAAGTCATGGGGAAGAGTAACCTTTCGTTCGATTTGCTGGTGACGGATATTGTCCGGCGTCACGTCCCGGAGTTGCATGACCGCGCCGTTACAACGCGGGCCAGTAAAAACGCCAACTACGTTGCAGTGACCATTTTGATAGAGGCTACCAGCAAAGCGCAACTGGATGCGATTTACCTGGATTTAACCAGTCATCCGAATGTATTGATGGCCTTATAAAGGTTAAGCCGCAACTATAAACTTACCGCGTATTAGCGCAGACGTCCTTAAAAACCGGCTAACCGATGCCTGTCATCATTCGAGAATTTGGCCTGCAACCTTATGAAGACATCTGGCATGCTATGCAGCAATTCACACTAGAACGCACGAATGAAACGCCCGATGAAATTTGGGTGCTCGAACATTTACCTGTCTACACTTTAGGTTTGAACGGCAAGCGCGAACACTTACTCGACCCAGGCGTCGTACCTGTCATACAATGTGATCGCGGCGGGCAAGTGACTTATCACGGCCCCGGTCAATTGGTCATTTATCCTTTGCTCGACATCAAACGCTTGAAACTAAATATAAGGCAATTGGTCACGTTATTGGAACAGTCAATGATTACCGCCTTAAATCAATTCGGTTTAACAGCGGTTGCCAAACCCGAAGCGCCGGGCGTTTACATCAATGACAAAAAAATCGGCTCTATCGGGTTACGGATCAAAAACAACAGCTCTTACCACGGCATCAGTCTTAACAATAATATGGACTTAACGCCATTCGAGCACATCAATACCTGCGGCTTCCGGGATTTAAAAGTGACCCAACTAGCGGAATTCGGCATCACTGTCAGCACCGGCACATTAGCACTTCCCGTTGTACGGGCTATAAACACGGCAATCTCCTTATGAATACTAAAGCCCCATCCCGTTCTACCCCGGAATCGCATCAACGGCGCATCGATAAATTGGCGCGAATTCCCATCAAAGTCGAGCAGCCCGAAACCGTGTTACGTAAACCGGACTGGATACGCATCAAATTGTCCGCCAGCACTGAAATCGGACGAGTGAAACAACTTTTGCGCGAACACAATTTGCATACTGTGTGCGAGGAAGCCGCTTGCCCTAATTTAGCGGAATGCTTTCAACACGGCACCGCGACTTTCATGATTATGGGAGATTTATGCACCCGGCGCTGCCCGTTTTGCGATGTTGCGCACGGCAAACCCCTGCCGCTCGACAAGGACGAACCCGAGCACTTAGCTAACGCTATCGAAGCAATGGCGCTGAAATATGTCGTCATCACCTCGGTCGACCGCGATGATTTACGCGATGGCGGAGCCGGTCATTTTGCCGATTGTATCAAGCAAATCCGCAAGAAAACGCCGGGCACCAAAATTGAGATCTTGGTGCCGGACTTTCGCGGACGTATCGATAAGGCGGTTACTCTTTTAGCTAACGAACCCTGCGATGTCTTCAACCACAATCTTGAAACGGTGCCAAGTCTTTACAAACAAGTCCGCCCCGGTGCTGATTATCAAAACTCCTTGAATTTAATCCGGCAATTCAAGCTAGCGCAGCCCGGCATACCCGCCAAATCTGGCTTAATGCTAGGCATCGGCGAAAAAAAAGCAGAAGTCGTTCGAGTCATGGAAGATTTGTTAACGCATGGCTGTTCCATGCTGACTTTAGGGCAATATTTGCAGCCGAGTAAAGCTCATTTAGCTGTAAAAGCTTATATCAGTCCTGGGGAATTCGCCGAATACGGCGAATTAGCCAAAAAAATGGGATTCAAGCAAGTCGCCAGCGCACCGATGGTTAGATCGTCTTATCACGCCGATTTACAAGCTAAACACGTTATATAACTTAACCGTTATTTAAAAGCCTAACCCGGAGGTTATACAGGCGAGGCGACGGGTAATTTTGGTTAACATAAGCTTGGAGTTGCTTCCCCAAGACGAACAGTGCTCACGCTGTTTTCTGTCTTACCGTTTAACAATCGAGCTAAAGATAACCGCGAAATTTGCCGGTAACAAACTGCACCAATCTTAATCGATTGCAAATGATGAGCGCTAAAAGAGCAATATCGGAAACTATTTTAGTCGTTTTTAAAACCCGCGATGATGCAATGGCAATTCTCGGAGCCGGTGCTAATTGCCGGTTGCCCGAGCCGGCTGGAGAACCTTCATAGTCTGTGCCGAATTACTATTCACACCAACAAATATGAATACTCATCAAAATAAACGCAAAATTAATACCGTTCTACTCTGCATTTTTATTGAACTGTTATCGTATTAATCACCGCCGCAGATTCTCCTTTTAAATCATCCACTGCCTTATAGTTAAACTTGATAGGGGTTGCTGGGGCGGTTGCAGTCACGGTAACGGTTAAAACGCCATTACATCTGTTCGTAATCCGGGCCGATGCGGTCGATGTTCCAATCGCCGCTTGACCGCATACCGGGTTGGCGGCTACCGACACGCCCGTTCCTGTGGCGGTAATAATAGCGCCGGTTATGGCGTCGCCGACGCCGTCGGAAGGCTTGTTGATCGTAATGTTGGGATCCGTGTCATTGGCTCTAAGATTCATTGAAAACACTCGCGCTGACGCCGCCATGACGCATGCGCTTCCGGAAACGATAGAACCGGTACCCGCTCTGTTATAGGTGCAATTATCGATAACCGCTTTGGGCAATCCATTAAGTCTAAGGATCACAGCAGCCCCTGTCGCCGGTAAACTGAGCAGAGTCCCGTTGCTCGCCCGGTATTTAAAACTAGCGCCGGTTGCTCTATTAATCGTTACAATGCCAGTATTTTCTAACGTTACACCCGGCGGAATAACACCCAAAAGCACTGAATTAAGCAGTAGATTTTTTGAATCCGCGTCATTTGCCAATACGCCTAAACCAAGTGGTCCGGCATAATCGACTGTTCGCAACATCCCCGATTTAAACAAGAAGGTATCCGGCGTTGCGATTACATTGGTTGCCGCCGTCGCTATTGCTGAATAACCGCTTTGATTTCCGGACGGATCGACAGCTTTAACACGGTAACGGTAAGTAGTTTCCGGGGCAAGCCCCGAGTCGGCAAAGTTATTGACAACCGGCGACGCAATTTGGGCAAAACTACCGCCGCCACATGACGCACCCTGACAACGTTCCACCACATAACGAGTTACGGCAATGTTATCCGTCGATGCGGTCCACTTTAGGTTGACTTGGGTAACACTGGTAGCGGCAGCTTTTACGTTGGCAGGAACAGTCGGCGGCGTGGTATCATCGTCGATACTTGCCGTAAACACAGCATCGACCCAATAATTGCTCGCTTGATAAGTGGCGTTAGGAAATGACGAGGTTGCACCATACGCAAAGACGCCGTTGCCCCCGTTTTCACCGTCACGCAAAGCATACAACAGCCCATTAGCGATTCCTGAGTTGGCAAAATACCCGGAATCCACCGAGTAATGACCGGTATTAGTATGGTATGAAGCCACATAAACCGTGTTGGCGGCGATTGCAACAGGACTGGGAAAAGAAACCCGTTGCCATCCTGAAGCAGTTTCATTGGTAAAAGCAGCGCTAGCCAGCAAATTTCCGCTGCTATCCCAAAGATTCCCTACATGAGCGCCTGTATTAGTAGAGCCTTTATAAAAGCGGATTCCGGTAATAAAACCATTGACACCGGAGCGGAATTTAACGCCCAGTTCCACCGGCGAGGCGTCGTCATCGGCAGCTACGGAAGGAAGGGCTGTAGCAGGCCAGAGCGTACTTGATGCCGGCGGCACGGAATTGATCGTTAGATTTAATTGTCTGCTCGCAGTTTGTATCGGATTTCCGGCATCGCTCGCTTGAACGGAAAAGGAATTGAACCCGGCGGCTAAAGGCGTACCGGCAATGGTTCCATCAACCACTGATAACCCGGCGGGCAACCCGCTGACAGACCAACTATATGGCGAAGTCCCTCCGCTTGCCGAGAGTGTTGCCGAGTAAGGAAAACCAAGTATTCCGTTAGGCAGTCCAGTTGTGACGATGGTTAATGGCCTAGGTGTCGCACCGGCTTCTAAGGCAATTTGATGGTAAATTGCCTTAGCGTCGAGATACCGGGCTTGGGCTGCGACGAGATTGGTTGGAAAAAATGCGTTCCAAACCCCTCCCGGCGAGGTTTTAGTTAACAATTCATCCATCCATTGCTCATAAAATTGAGCGTCCTCCGCACTTGCCCGGACTGGAGCGTTATTAACGGTCACGAAAACTGCGCTGGTGTGCGATTGATGCCCCTTGATATCCATTCTTCGGGCAGCCAGCCAACCGCTTTTAGTGAAATTGACGGTTGCCGACAAATTCGCGGAGGCGGTCGCGGTCACCGATGCGAGCTTGCTAGCGACCACAACTCCGTTTTTAATCAGCTCGATAGTTCCGCTCAAATTCTTATTGGCTGTCCATGTGACCGTCACCGGTAAACTGGCACCCGCACTTAACGGTATTTCATCGCCGGGTGCAGCAGTGCCGTTCACCCTCAAATTCAGAAATTCATTATGTGCGTTGCGGGACACCACTGTCCGGCCTGCCTTTATTCCCTCGATCCAATTGCTGTAAGTCATTTGACCGTTGGCGACTTTGACATAGGTTAACAATGAACCCAATTCCGAAACACCGCATGGATAATCGGTACCTGCTGCAAATCCAGGCCGGAAACCGGTGTTTAGCAAACGATAATAGGCATGAATCGCCGTATCGCTGCCGGTAACATCCTCCGAGATAAAATCTGCCGCACCCAACGCGACCTCAACAGGGTATTCGATCGGGATGCAACAATTTAGCGTTTGAGGAATTCCCTCGTCCAAGTATTGCATATGCGCAAACCCTGCAATACCGTCATTGGGAACAGATTGCGCCCATTGCATGATCGGGTAAGTGTATTCTTCCCATATTTGATGCGCTTCGTTAAGCCCGAGAGCAACCAGATGCCCGCCTAAAGCCTGATGTGGAAACTGGGTATAAATGGCATCCCAATGCCATTCGGTATCCCAATGCACAATGCGTCCTTGTGTCGAAACGGGCGCATCTGAGCCGTTAACAAGCGGCAAATCGGTTATCGGATTTTGGACCTCGCCGTTGCCCATATCCGCTAACAACGAAATAACCGCCAAATTATTAGTAGCCATTTTGTTGTATAGACTGGTCACGGCTTCGGGAGGGCCGCCGCAGCTTCGGTGCACATGCATATCTCCCGCATACCACCCGGCCGGTTCCGGATTTGCCGCACCGGCTACAGTCCAATAAACGCTCGCCAATAGACTGATTAGAGTAACTCTTAGCCAGGGTATTGTTTCAAGCTTGTCGTGCATTTTCATACGGACGTCCCGCTATTAATGAAAAGTGATTTGCGAGCAGTGCAAATTGGCAAAGATCTCGGCAATCTTCTTGAAAAACCAATGTGGTAACGAACAGACCATTTAGGCAATTCAAAAAATGTTGTTGTTTGATGTATATTACTTAGAGCTGAAGTGAAATTAAATACTCACTTTAAATCAAATAAACTATGCTTAATTCCTCTATCGAATAATACAATCCAATAATATAAATTATCAATCAATCCCCCAACGGCATTTTGGCTCAACTTCCGGCGCTTCTAAGAAAATCAGATTGATTTATTTAACAAATGTTCACAGCGGTTAATTTTTAAGTAATGTTCTACGCTTATAATATAACCTGACGTTTGTTTTAATTTCTTTAAACCGGAAAACTCGCATTATTCAGAGCTTTAACAGGCTGTTGAAAAACACTATGTTCAGGCTATTGTGACTCAATATATAGATTAAAAATAAAATATAAACACTATATATAGATTTTGTTCAGTCGATTTTAGATAAAATCAACAGTCTGTTATTAAATGAGGGCTTTCAACAATAATACCCTAATGAAACGAAATATTTTTAAACAAATTCCTAATAAATACTGTGCTTTAGTTGTTATTGCTCTTCTCCTGATGGTTCAATCGATAGCACCCTTAGCGCAGGTAAATCAAGCCGATAACCCCCCCGAACAGTGCCGGATTTTTACTATAGAAACGCGGCATACTGTAAGGACGTTGCTAAGAAATCAAGCTTTTGAACCAAGTTTAGCGGCCAAAATAAAATCAAAACCTACCTCTACCGGCTCGATTTTATACACTCTATTAAATTGGATCATACCGCCTGCTAGCGCAGCAATACCGCCGCCGCCAGGAGGACCTATTTTAATTATTACTTCGGGTAATCAAGGAACAATCGCCGCCCCTGATTTTAGCAATTTTTATGCCGAAATATTACGAACCGAAGGTTTCAACGAATTTTCGGTTGCCGGTATTTCAACGGTTACCGGCGAAATGCTCGCTTTATATGACGTGGTTATTTTGGCGAAGACGCCGTTAACCGATACGCAAGTACAAATGCTGAGCGCTTGGGTTGCTAACGGCGGTAATTTGATCGCGATGCGTCCTGACAAGCAACTGGCGCCGCTATTGGGCCTAACCGATACTAACACAACATTGAATAACGGTTACCTGCTGGTTAATACGAGCAGAATCCCGGGCAATGGGATTACCGGGCAAACAATGCAGTTTCACGGTATCGCGGATCGTTACAGTTTAAAAGCCGGCACCATCAATATCGCCAAATTGTATAACAACGCCTCAAGCGCGACCGCGAATCCGGCCGTATCCATGAGAAATAACATCGGTCCGCTTCGTACCGGTCAAGCAGCGGCCTTCGCTTTCGATCTGGCCGCCTCTATTGTGTATACGCGGCAAGGAAACCCGGCTTGGGCAAGCCAAGAGCGGGATGGTTTCTCCCCAATTCGTTCAGACGACAAATTTTTCGGCCAGGCGACCGGCGATCCGCAAACCGATTGGATCGATTTTAACAAGATCGCGATACCGCAGGCGGACGAACAACAGCGGCTGCTTGGCAATATGATAATTGAGATGAATCGCGACAGAAAGCCGTTGCCTCGCTTCTGGTATTTTCCGCGCGATTTCAAAGCCGCCGTTATCATGACAGGTGACGATCACGCCAATAACGGTACGCAAGGGCGTTTCGATTATTTTATAGCTCAAAGCCCGGCAGTCTGTTCGGTGCGGAATTGGCAATGTGTGCGCGGCACGTCTTATCTTTATCCGGCTACGCCGCTGACAGCCGTAGCCGCCGCTAACTACAATGCCCAAGGTTTTGAAGTGGGTCTACACATTAATACTTTATGCGCCAACTTTACGCCGGCAACGCTCGAAGATTTTTACGTCGATCAGATCCAGATCTGGACCGCCAAATACAACAATATCCCTGCTCCGGTTACCCAACGGCACCATTGCGTAGCTTGGAGCGATTGGGCCTCGGGCGCGAAAGTTCAACTTGATCATGGCATACGTTTGGATACCAGCTATTACTTCTTTCCGCCAAGCTGGATATTGAATCGTCCGGGTTTTTTTAGCGGCTCCGGCATGCCGATGCGGTTTTCCGACTTGGACGGGACTCTAATCGATGTCTATAGCACCACCACCCAAATGAGCGATGAATCGGGGCAAGGCTACCCTTATACTATCAATAAGTTACTGGACAGCGCGCTGGGCGATCAAGGTTACTATGGCGCCTTTACAATTAATGCCCATACCGATGTGCCGGTCACACCGGAAGCGACTGCAACAGTTACCGCAGCGAAAATGCGCGGAGTGCCCATTGTAACCAGCCGGCAATTGTTGAATTGGTTTGACCATCGCAACCAATCCTCGTTTAGCGGCTTAGCCTGGTCGGGAAATACGTTACTATTTTCCGTAGTCCCTGGACCTGATATTACTAAAGTGCCGGTCAATGCTTTGCAGGTGCTTCTGCCTCTCCACTCCAAGACAGGGAAGCTAACCAAACTGACTCGTAACGGTGTGCGGGTAACGTTTGCTTCTAAATTTATAAAAGGTTTAAGTTACGCTGCCTTTCCAGGTATTAGCGGTAATTATGCGGCGACTTATACAGATGATAACGTTGCTCCAACAGTCGTTTCAACTGTTCCGCCGGCTGCAGCAGTAGCGATTAATCCGCTTTCAGCTATTGAAGCTGCTTTCAATGAAACGATCAACCCAAGTACAATCACTACTAAGACATTTGAATTGCGGAATCCTCAAAACGCGCTTATCGGCGCTACGGCTGGCTATAATGCAAACGCTCTAAAAGCGGTCTTGACGCCTAAAACCGGTTTGGCGGCGAATACGATCTACACGGCCACCCTGAAAGGAGGAACGACGGATCCGCGTGTTAAAGACGTGTTCGGCAATGCGCTTGCCGCCAATGTGTCCTGGACTTTCACAACCGGCGAATCGCCGTGCGCCGTCTCGGATTGCAGCGCCTGGCCCAGCAATACAACACCCGGCACACCGGCTGTCAATGATCCTAATTCTATCGAACTCGGCGTAAAATTTCGCTCAGATCTAAACGGTTTGATCACTGGCGTTCGTTTTTACCAAACCAATCCAGGCGTTTATCAAGCGGCTATTTGGAATCTTGCGGGAGAACAACTTGCATTGGGTTCGGTCACATCAACATCATCCGGCTGGCAGCAAGTCAATTTTTCAACACCTCTCGCAATTACCGCCAATACGGTATATATCGCTTCTTATCATGCGCCCAACGGCAATTATGCGGCTAACAATAATCCGGCATTCGCCATTGCCGGTGTCGACAATCCGCCCATCCATTTGTTAGTAAACGGCGAAAACGGTTCGAACGGTTTATTTCAATACAGCGCATCGTCAACCTTTCCCACCGAATCTTTTCAATCTAATAATTATTGGGTAGATGTTGTTTTCAGAATCCATCAACCCCCGCCGNNCACCCCCCGCCGTAACGGCGGCTTCGCCTCACATTGAGAAAAAATCCGTCTTTAAAACCGGCAGGTCCGTTGTTTCCAATGGACGCCGTCTTAGATAATCGAACGATTCCCCGCAATTCTTGACGGCATTTTATCTTTAGAATTTATGGTCTACTTAACGTAGACATTCCAAGCCCTTAAGTCGTTACATCCGTCATTACTTTCGGAACTTACCTTTATCCACGCCTTACCTTCCCGGATGGGTTCGACCAGCTTACCTGTCACGCGGTAATATCCGCTTGGTCGCTTATCGATAGTAACTTTAAGCGGATTATTGTTAACCCAAACTTTTAACGTTGCGGCATCGGTATTGTCCGAGGCGGTAAACTCGAACGTTTGAAACTCGGAGACAGCAGAATCCATAACTGGTTTTTCTTGAATAAACTTGGGTTTGTGGCAAGTCACCAGCCAATCGCCATGATGACCAGTTCGGGATCCTGCGGCTGCAGTTGCAGCAAATAATAAAATTGCGGGAAAAAAAATTGTTGTTTTCATATGCCTGCCCTTATAAAAACCGATTGTTATTAATTATTTTTTGTACCGTCAAACGAATCGGGACGCAATCTATTCCCGGATCGCAATCGTGTAAGGCGACACTATAGTTCGTTTCTTTCGAATCGTATTGATTTAAATCAACAACCCGGACATTCGTTTAACAATTTATCTGAAGGTTTCGGCGATAATTTTGCCGTCCAGTCAGGAATCCGATAGCAAAAACCAATGCGTATCGTTTTTTTCGTCAAGGTGAATGCGGTATGCATTGTCCGAATATTGACCATTATCCGCCGGTTTTTTCTCTCCTTTGCTATTCACCGAGAACAGCTTAAGACCCTCCGGCGCCTTGATAATCAGTTCCCCGCTGACCGGTTCGGACGAGAACGGCAAATTATTCTTATCGCCGGGTTGGGCGCGCGCCATAATCGTGATAAAGATATTTTTCGAACGGTTAAGCGCTTTTCCGTCTACGCTTTGAACGGCGGCGACCGCTTTGGGAGTTTTTATATCGAATTCTACATCTTTCAATTTAATTGTTTGCCCCCCGATCCAGCCGGCTGCAACTTGAGACTGGGCGGCGTTGATAGTATGGATACCTTGCTGCCAATCGCGTTTTAACTCTCCGGTATCCGATTGCACGAAAGTTTGGCCTTCGGGAATAAAATCCTTATCGGCTTCGGTAACGACGGTAGCATGACTGGAGCCGGAACTCGATTTCAACCAAGGCAGTTCTTTGGCTTCCGGCACGGTCACCGTAAACCGGCTGGTTTCCAGTAACGTTCTGATACTCTTAGATGTCACCGGGTCTTGTTTTTTAAAGAAAAAATCTTCCCGGTTTAATTTAAGTTCGTAATTGTTTTGGGCAGGAGATACTTGCTGTTGCCGGTATAACAACGCCGCCGCAGGCATCATACCCATAATAGCCGGGTCGTTATAGGACGAATAATTGCTGCCTTTGGCTTTGCCGCCCAGCTTAGCCTGACTGTAACCGTAAAACATTAGGGCGTCCCAACCTTGCAAGTCCGCGATACTCGCGGTATAAAGCGGGGCGGTAAACCGGTCTTCCGCGGGAAACGGTTCGATATTCCATTCCGTCACTGAAAGCGGCTTGCCGGTCACTTGAGCGGCGCCAATCCAAGTTAAAAATCCCGGATTAAAGCGTGGATTATAATTGAACTCTTCGGCCTTACCGTACGAATGCACATCGATCAGATCGCCGTCTGTTAATGACGGCAAACCGAACAACCCCATCTTTCCCCAACTGTTGGTGGTCGCGATCATGGATTTAACCCCCACACCCTGTAAATGCTCGATCATACGCTGATTGAAACGATGTTCCGCATCGGCTAAAAACAGCTTAGGTTCGCCCATATCCCAAGCTTTACCACCTTTTTTGCTGTTCAAGCCATTGCTTTCAAAAAAGCGTTTCATATCTTTTGAAAACAGTGCGTTATGTTCCGTTAAACCTTTGTTCGGTTTAAACAGATTGCCGAAATGCTGGGTTAAATCATTTTCATTCGTTAATAAAAATGCAATGACCGCAGGATCGCTTTTGTAATCCAAGCCGGTAAAACTATTGACATGCGTCAAATAAGCTTTATTAAAACTTTGCATTTGTTTCTGAATGCTTTCGTTGAAATAATTGAAGCCCTTCACTTGCGGCGTATCAGTTGCTTGTTTCTTTTTATTTTTTTTACCTTTAACGTTGCTTAACTCGTCGAAATGGTCGATGCCGTCATTTCCGGTAAACGCCCGCCCGACATGCAAATCCATCCAGACATAAACGCCCTCGTCCTTCAGACATTTAATCCACCAATCGAGCTTTTTTAGCGATTCCGGCGAAAGCTTTTGCGTATTATCAGCATCGTCTCCGAAAATATTCGGTTTGACCCAAGCGGAATCGTGATGATGGATTCTAATCAGATTAAATCCCAATTGAGCTATCCGGCGGGCATGGACTTTGACCTCCGCTTCTGGGGTGTTGAACAACGCGAAGGCCATTACGTTAGCGCCCCAAAAACGCGCTGGCGCACCGTCTTCAAACGCCAACTGATCGCCCTTGGCTTTAACATAGCCGTGCCGTCCGGCCGGTTTATCGTTAGCATTTAAAAACGATAAATCGAGGGGAGACACCGCATCGGACAAGATATCGTTATGCCAGCGGTTTAATTCCGTTTTGCCGTAACTAACGGATTTAGCATTGGATTCCGCCTCGCCATGAACGGCGCTATTGCCTGTTGTCGTAACAATCATGGCAGTCTTTTCGTTTCCCGGCTCGATCGCGGTGAAGAATAAGGCCCGAATTTTGTGTGTTTTTTTACGTTCGAAATAAATCTTTGCCAGCGCCGGCGTAAATTTAACTTCTATGGTTTGACCATCGGGTGTTTGCCAGCGCCAGCCTTGATTGCCCGGCAATAATTCTGGCGCTTGCGCAACCGTATCAAAACTGGCCGAATCGAGCTTCAAATTAAATTCTATGCCGAACCCTTCGGCGCTCGGTATGCCGGTTTTTTTCCGCCAATCGTATACCCATTCGATTTTATTGCGGTCGCGTTTGCTGACGCTAGTAAAGTCAATATCGAGTTTGGCAATTTTAGCAGTGTGCGATAGCCCCGGTTCCTCGCTCTGACCGGACGGAGTCAGCGGCTTGATTTTAGCGCCGGCCCAAGCCCAATTTTCACCCCAGCCGATATATTTCGAAGTTACAATTGGCACCGTCTTATCGATGACTGAAAACAAACCGGACTTCCGTTCTAAGTTAACAGTGTCGAAGCCGTAACAAAGGGGACTAGCCAGTAGCCATAATAAAACAACGGTATTGATTCGGTTGTAGCGCATGGTTATAAGCCTATTTCAAGAAAACAGTGTTAGCCGCTTCGACAATACTTAACACTACGGTCGAGACCGGCACGGCATTGGTATTGCTGAGATGGAAGAATCGTTTTACCGGTAAAAGTTCATTCTCGAATAGAACACTGGAGCCTAGACGAAGATCAGCTACCGGCTCAACCTTTTCCTTTAAAGTTTACCGGCGCCGCCCTTTAATGATTCGACCTTTCCCGATGCCTACACCTCAATAAGGAGCGAAGCGGCTCTTCACAAAACCGTTTTTTCTCGGATAAACACAACCGGCAATCAAGGCTTTAAAGCCTATCGAACCGGATCGAAAGTCCGCTATTCGGCGTTATGATATGCCTTATACACTCAAACCGGCTTACTAACCTGGCTCGCAAATCTATACTCTTTTATGGTCTTTTCCGCCACATATAAGTACGCGGCGATGACGCCGGAGAAAGTCCAATACAACACATCGACATAATCAATCGAACTGGTGGTGAAAATGGTTAGCATAATACCAATAAGTATGGCCATGGACGCCCGTCCTAAGCGAATTAAGTCGGCTTCCTGCGGCGGCAATTTTTTAATAATGAAGTAACATCGCACCAGCATCCCGCCGAAAATACACAGGAATAAAATAACGCCGATCACACCGTAACTGAGTCCGATTTGCAAATAACTGTTCACTAAATCGATAATACCTTGGCCTTGAACCAATTCTTGCATATCCCGGTCTTCCCGGAAGTTAGTCGACCCGAACCAAGGGTGTTTCTTAAAAACCTTGATGCCGACGTCGAGCAGGCGTTCCCGGTAGTCAATCGTATCCGTCCGAATGGTGCCGAGAAACGGAATAAGCTCCAGTAGTTTAGCGCCTTTTTCGGTCATTGCTAAAATAGGCAACGAGAGAAAACCCATAAACCCCATTGCGATTAATTGTCGGAAAGGGTTCGGGCCGGTCCAAATAAAGGCGACTACGGCCGCTAAACAGGCAATCCAAGGTCCGCGCGCCATCGGCGCTAATAATCCCCCGAGTAACGCCAGCCCGATGAGCTTGGTCACTTTGGGATTACTCAGTAAAGGCTTAAAATACAGATAAATCCCGATTCCTATCACCATGGTGTAACCCAAAATAATAGGTCCCTTGAAGATCGACGAAGCTCTTAATCCGCCTGCTCTGACGTCGTAAGTAAACGATGGATCTTTTCCGGTCAACACCCGGGTTAAAGGAATGTACAAATGCCAATGCTTTAAAGTCTCGAAAATTGCAACACACGCAGCCGGCGCAATGCCGATTAAAAACGCGATCAGTCCGCGATTCAGTTGGTTATGGTCCGCTAAATAACGGCTCAACATAAAATAAGGTAAGAATATATCCAAAAAATACAGAAAGATGGTCCGTAAAGCATTGGAAAAAGAATCGCCGCGAAAGGAGGCGAAACAAATTAAAATGAGATACATCATCATCCACTTATCCGTTTTATTAGCGAATAACGGTATGGGCGGACGCCTTGTGAAGTAAGGCAGAAACAGCAATGTCAACGTTAATAAACGCGGATAGGTCAATTGAAAAAGAAAGCGGATTCCGATGGCCGGAATATCTTTCATTAATAACGGCAAAGCACACAGCAGTAATAGATAAAAGACAACCGCATTTTTGGGCGCCCTTGGAATAATGAAAGAAGTAATTAAAATAAACGCGCCGACAAACACCCACATATTGTGGGCAAGAAACGCGGATGCAACCACTATTAACCAAAGATTCCGCCAACGCTTAAATTCGGAAACGGTCAATATCTGAGGCAACGCGCGCGACGCAATCCAGAACGACGCCGTGCTTAAAAAGATGACATAGATAAAAGCTTTATGGAGTTCGGACATTGCGGCGGCATTAACAAAGCAAGGTTTCTATCATGTCTGCTAATCGCATATAAGTGTTTTAACGGATTACAGAAATTTAACGGATGATTATAATTTGCACTCGAAGGTTAAACGCCGGTCATTATTAACGACGCGAATGACGTTAACTGCGGCCTAGTATACAAATAAAATCTTAATGAAACGCTTAAATTAAAGAAAACCGGGCAAACTCGTTAAAATACGCTTTATAAAGACCCTGAACTTTCATAACACAAACCCGGACCGCTTTTTAAGCGCCGGTGGAACACCGTAAATTGCATCGGCTGACATCAGCTTAATTTTCAGAAACACCAGTCATGAGAAAAAAAATAATGAGTGCAGGCAGCTGGGTGCTAATGGGGTACTTTGTATCTCAATTAATGCGCCTTGGCAGCAACCTCGTCTTAACCCGTTTACTCGTGCCTGAAATGTTCGGCGTGATGGCTATCGTTACGACCATCAATATAGGCGTGAATTTGTGCACCGATATCGGTTTGAAGCAAAACATAGTCCGGCACGAACGCGGTCAGGATCCCGAATACTTGAATACCGCATGGACACTCAAAGTAATCAGAGGCGCCTTTTTATGCTGCTTGATTATCCTTATCGGTTATGGATTACAGTGGTGGGACGGTCATATAGGCGGCCTGAAAAACACGGTTTACGGTCATCCCGACTTACCGGCAATCTTGTTAGTCACCGGCTTTAACGCCTTTATTACCGGTTTTGGTTCGACTAAAATTTGGCTGGCGCAAAGAAATTTGCAATTAAACCGGGTGACTCTGCTCGAGCTTGCAACGCAATTGTGCGGAATCTTATTCATGATCGCCTGGGCCTACCGCGAACGGAGCATCTGGGGACTCGTGTTAGGCAATCTGCTGGCGACGATCCTGCTCAGTGTGTTTTCTCACTTCGTCATTCAAGGTAAAAACAATAAATTCCACTTAAACGGCGCAATCGCGTGGGAGTTTTTGCATTTCGGCAAATGGCTATTCGCTTCCGCCATGATTACTTTTTTCGCCTTACATGGCGATAGAGTCATCCTAGGAAAATATTTATCGCCCGACAAATTAGGCGTTTACGCTATCGCCTTTTTTATTGCCGATTCGGTTACAACTATTTTGGGCAAGCTCGCGGACGGCGTATTTTTTCCGTTATTAAGCGAAACTTGGCGCAACAATAAAGGCCAGCTTAAGCAAAAGTATTACAAAATCCGTATGGCTCAGGATACCTTGGTCATGCTGGTTGCCGGATTTCTCTACGCCTCGGCGCCGTTATTGATTAAAATTCTGTACGATGACCGGTACCGGGACGCCGGCTGGATGCTGCAGATATTAACGATCTCGCTGATCGGATCGAATTATACCTTGGGAAGCCGTTTATTAACGGTTATGGGCTATCCTTATGTCAGGACGGTCATTGTCTCTGCCCGGGCGCTGTTGCTTTGGACGACGGTTCCCGTCGCATTGAAAATGTACGGCTTGGCTGGGGGGCTTTATGCAATCTCCTGCAACATCGGGATAGAGATTGTCATCATTCTGATCGCGTTGTACAAATATAATATATTGAACATTTACCGGGAATTTCTCATGCTCCCCATGGCCGTGGCCGGCTTCTTTTTAGGGCTGGGCTTTAACCGTTTATACGATTATCTGGAACAACAGGCTTTATTACCTTATTTCTTACAATGATAGAACACAACACACCTCCGGATTTTATTATCGCCGGTGCAATGAAATCGGGCACCACGACCTTATACAGCTATCTTTCGCTGCATCCCGGTATTTTCATGACCACTCCGAAAGAACCCGGATTCTTTAGCCGGAATGACGTTTTCGCAAAAGGCGCGGACTGGTATTTATCGCTTTTTAAAGAAGCCGCGCCCGGTCAAATCAGAGGCGAAGCTTCAACCTGTTACTCGCGCTGGCCTGCGTACCCGGAAGCGGCTAAACGCATCCACGAATTTAACAGTAAAACGAAAGTTATCTATATCCTCCGGCATCCCGTCGATAGAGCGTATTCTCACTACGGTCACTTAGTGTATTCCGACAAAAAGCCGTATGCTACATTTGAAGCCGCCATCAATGCCGAAGACGAAATTATTTCGGCCAGTAAGTACATGTTACAGATCAATAAATTTTTGGAATATTTCCCGAAGGAGCAGATTTTATTGGTGGCTTTCGAAGACATGGTCAATAAAACCCCGGAAACGCTCGCTGCGATTCAGGCGTTTCTCGGCTGCGAAGTACGGTCATTAGCGCCGCAAAATAAAATTACCGCAAACAAAGCCAGCGAAAAATCGGTCCAGAAAAATTTCGTTAACTATCTCCGGAAAATCAGAAATTTACCGGGCATTAAAACTCTCGTTGATTTAACATTAAATCAGGATACACGGAAAAAAATCCGGAAACAGCTCGTTGCTGCCTTTTTAAACTCTTCGATTGCACAAATTTTGATGAAAACTAAAAAAGAGCAATTGTCTCCCATAAGCCCCGAAATCCGGACAAAACTGCTGAATGAATTCAAGAGCGATACGCAAGCGCTTGAAATCCACTGGGGACGCGACCTCTCCGGCTGGTATTTGTAACTTAATTTTTAAAGGATAAAATTGATTATGACCATGTTCGATTTGATTAATCCATTCGACAAAGATCTATTGAAGAAACAGATCAAAGAATCCCAACCCTTCCCTCATTTCAGTTTCGATAATTTTTTAACGGAGTCGTTTGCGGAAGAAGTGTATAAGGCTTTCCCTCATTACGAAGAAGCCCAAAAAATCGGCAAGGAATACAATAAGGTCAACGAAAAGCAAAAAATTCAAATCACCGATTCGTCTGTTTTTCCCGAGCCTTTCAAAAAACTCAACAATCTGCTGGCCTCGCAAGAGTTTCTCGATCTAATGTCGGAATTGATGGATATCCCCAACATATTGGCCGATCCGGAATTAATCGGCGGCGGCATTCATGAAACTAATTCAGGCGGTCATTTAGATGTTCACGTCGACTTCAATTATTTAAAAGACCGGCAATGGCACCGTCGCATGAACGTGTTGATTTATTTTAACAAAGACTGGAAAGAAGACTACGGCGGCTATTTCGATATTTGGGATAAGGACGTTAAAAAATGCTACGGCTCTTTTGCGCCGGTCTTTAACCGGATTGCGGCGTTTGCCACCAGCGAAATCAGTTATCACGGGGTAACGCCGGTCAAATGTCCGAAGGACGTCTTCCGGAAGTCGTTTGCCGTGTACTACTACACGAAAGAAGCCCCTGATCATTGGAACGGACAACACCATTCGACCATCTTTAAGCCGCGCCCCGACGAGTGGTTAAAAGGTAATGTGTTCATGCCTTATGAGGACACCAAAAAATCGATCAAGGGCGGTATCCGGAAGTTTAAAGAATCTATTAAGGGTATCGTCAAATAACCGCAATACCTGATCTTAAATCGAGAGGAAACCGTTTTGAATCTTAACCAGCCCGTCTTCATCTGTGGCGCCCTGCGCTCGGGTTCCACACTGCTTCATTTAATGCTGGACCATCATCCCAACGTTAAAAATCCGGGCGAATTCGATTTTATGTTCGACTTGGTAAACGATTTGAACGGTTTTCCTGATGCCCAAGCCTATCATGAGTTCTTGGATAAAAGCCGCATCTTTAAATCGAAGCGACTGAATATCGACAAATCTCTCGGTTTCAAAGAACTTATCGGCTCTTTTGCAACTCAATTAAAAGAACAAGATAAGGTGCTCGCATTAAATGTTCACCGGAATTTTAACCGTATACCGGCCCTTTTTCCGGATGCGAAATACGTCCACTTACTCAGGGATCCAAGAGATGTCGCGCGCTCAAGCAAGGAAATGGGCTGGCGCGGCAATGTCTTTTACGGTGTGGATCATTGGATTAATACTGAACAATCATGGATTAAGCTTGAAAAAACATTAAAACCCGAACAATTTACCACAGTCCATTTCGAACAATTGATCGAGAACCCGGAAACTGTATTAGCCGAACTTTGCCGGTTTCTAGGTCTCAAATACGATACCGCCATGCTCGATTATCATTTGCACTCGTCTTATAAAAAACCGGATAAAACGCTGGTGCAACAATGGCGGCAGAAATTATCCGAACGAGAAATCCAGCTCGTCGAAGTTAAAGCCGATCATCTCATGACGCAAAACGGTTATCCTTTAAGTGGACTTCCATGTGCTCGAATCGGCGTTCTGGAAAAGCTACAATTAATTCTGCAAAACAAACTTTTCAGAGTGACTTTCGGGATAAAAAAATACGGAATTTCGCTTTATGTTTTGGAAAAACTGACCCAATTTACCGGCCTTAAACAATGGCACAAAGCGCTCTTTCTGAGAAAAGAAGACATTAATCGCCGGCACCTCAAATAAGCGATGAAAAAAGATTTCGACAACTCTCATTTCGATCTCGCGGTCGTCATAATCAACTATAAAACCCCCGCCTTGACCATCGATTGTTTAAACTCGCTGTGCAGCGAAATTCAAGGTCTGAATGCCTGCGTTGTGCTTATAGACAATCACTCAGGCGACGGTTCCATCGATAAAATCGAACAAGCCGTTCACAGCTTAAGCATTAACGATAGTCTTCTGGTTTACCGGTCCAAAACGAACGGCGGCTTTTCGGCGGGGAATAATATTGGCATTAAAGCCGTACACGCCGACTATTACTTGTTGCTCAATAGCGATACCTTAATGCGTAAAAACGCCCTGCGCACCTTACTCGAAACAGCCCTGAACAATCCCAAGATAGGCTTACTCGCGCCGCGCTTAGAATGGCCGGACGGAACGCCGCAAGAAAGCTGTTTTAGATTTCATAGCCCTTTAAGCGAACTGATCGCCGCGGCCAAATCGGGTCCGGTCACGAAACTATTTCGGTTAAAGGTGGTGCCGCAACCGGTTTCAGATACGCCTAATACTTACGATTGGGTTAGTTTCGCCAGCGTGTTGATTAACGCCAAAGTCCTAAAAAGCGCCGGCCTTATGGACGAAGGTTACTTCATGTATTTTGAAGACGTCGAGTTTTGTTACCGCGCTAAACAAGCCGGATGGCTCATTCAGTACGAACCGTCCGCTCATGTCGTGCATTTACGCGGCGGCAGTTCGCCATTAAAAGCGCAAGCAAAGCTGCGAAAACGCCTGCCCCGGTACTTCTACGAGTCGCGCACCCGTTATTTTTATCAAGTCTACGGCCGTTTAGGTCTGCTATTCGCTAATATCCTATGGCTAACCGGCTGGCTAATATCTTCCGCGCGCAGTGTGCTATCGAAAGCTTACACCAAAGATATTTCCGAAAAACAATGGCAAGATCTTTGGATTAACTTTTTTAATCCGCAAAAGCCTTATATTCATCCCGATAACTATGGCAAAAAAGCCTGATTTCATCATCATCGGCGCAATGAAATGCGCGACCAGTTCGTTGCATACTCAATTGGCGCAACAACCCGGCATTTTCATGAGTACGCCGAAAGAACCCAATTTTTTTAGCGATGACGAGCAATACGCCCTCGGTTTGGAATGGTACGAAGCGCTTTTTAAAGACGCTAAAGACGGCGATCTTTGCGGCGAATCCAGCACTCATTACACCAAACTGCCGGATTATCCGGATTGTGTCCGCCGGTTGTCGTCGCATTTGCCGGAGCTAAAACTGATCTACGTCATGCGTCATCCGATAGACCGGTTGGTGTCGCACTACATCCACCAATGGTCGCAAAATGTGTTCGAGTGCGGCATCAATGAAGCCATAGACCGGCATCAAGAACTGATCGCTTACAGTTGTTACGCCCGCCAGTTGATACCTTATGTCAAGGTCTACGGCAAAGCCAATATTCTGCCGGTATTTTTCGAAGCTGTTAGAGCCAACCCGCAGCGCGAGCTTGAAAAAATAGCCCGCTTTATCGGTTATGAAAGTACGGTCATCTGGCGCGAAGAATTAGCGTTACAAAACGCCTCCAACGAACGTATCCGGCGTTTCCCCGGTTACGAATTGTTAATCGATTCCGGAGTGATGACGTTTTTAAGACGGCATTTAATCCCCCAGTTTATCAGGGACCGGATTAAGAAAAATCTGACCATGCAAGAGCGGCCTGAATTAGATCAACCGCACAAAGATCGCTTGACCGGAATTTTCAATAACGATTTAAAAATTTTAGGCGAATGGCTGGATATCGAATTGAATTGCGATAATTTTGTTTCCGCTGCTCTGAGCAATCCTTCAATATGGAGTTAAACGGTGGCTAACGACCCCCATAAAATTTCCACCACAATCCCCGACTGGAAGCGGGAACAACCGCGTTGTTTTTGGGATCCGGGCAGAAAATTGTTAAAAGCGATGCGTCAATATCAGCATTACCGGGGAAAAAAAGGATACCTCGCCCTAGTCATGCGCAAATTCTGCGTTTTGCGGCACCGGTTTTGGGCGGTGGTTTCAGGCGCCGATATTCCGATTAACTGTTCTATCGGAGGCGGCCTAAGCGTACCCCATCCCAACGGTATTGTGATTCATCCCGATGCCCGAATCGGGGTAAACTGCCTCATTCATCA
Organism: Methylococcaceae bacterium UBA7658; assembly: GCA_002483425.1. Taxonomy (GTDB): domain Bacteria; phylum Pseudomonadota; class Gammaproteobacteria; order Methylococcales; family Methylomonadaceae; genus Methyloglobulus. The sequence goes on along the minus strand of DLHW01000043.1, from coordinate 21,467 downwards.
GCAAGTCACCATAGGCACGAAACGATCGGGCGGTACGCCTACCCTTAAAGGCCATGTCGATATAGGGGCAGGCGCCAAAATATTGGGTGAAATCACCCTGCACGAGCATTGTTTGGTCGGCGCAAATACCGTGGTAACTCGAGATGTTCAGCAATATGAAGTCGTTGCCGGAAGCCCTGCCCGGGTCATAAAAACCATTCAGCCTTCGCAAAACTAAGATTCACCCCATGTTTATCAGACAAGAAACCGGCGCAGTGGTCATAGGACGAAACGAAGGCGAACGCTTACGGGTCTGCCTGGAATCGTTAACCGGACTAATCAATGCAATCGTTTATGTCGACTCCGGTTCGACCGACGGTAGCGTCGAATTAGCGCGCCGGAAAGGTATAAACGTCATCTCCCTGGATATGACCCAGCCCTTTACAGCAGCCAGGGCGCGCAACGCCGGTTTCGCTGTTTTGAACAGTACCCATCCGCAACTGAAATATGTCCAATTTATCGATGGCGACTGCCAACTGAACCCAACCTGGTTTGAAACGGCGGTTACGTTTATGACCGGACACCCGCATCATGCTGTCGTGTGCGGACGAAGGCGCGAACGCTTTCCGGAACAATCGGTTTATAACTTACTCTGCGACATCGAATGGAACACGCCAACGGGTGAAGCCAGCGCTTGCGGCGGCGACGCCCTTATACGTATCGCCGCATTTACGGCAATTGGCGGTTACCGGGACGATTTAATCGCGGGCGAAGAACCCGAATTGTGTTTCCGGTTACGTCAAATGGGCTGGAAAATTTACCGGCTCGATACAGAAATGACGCTGCACGACGCCGCCATGACCCGCTTTAGCCAGTGGTGGCAACGAACCAAACGAGCCGGCTTTGCTTTTGCGGAAGGTAGCTATTTGCACGGCAAATCGGCCGAAAAATACTGGGTTAAAGAAACCCGGAGCATCGTTTTTTGGGGTATCGTTCTGCCAATGATTCTTTTAATTTCGGCTTGGCTCGTTAGCCCTTGGTTTTTATTCGGGGGATTAATCTATGCCGTGCAAATCCTCAAAATCGGCCTTGTTCGGCCGGTTAATCCCAATTCAAAACGCCACTCACTGATCTATGGCGTTTTCGTTGTTCTTGGCAAATTCCCCCAAGCAGCCGGAGCGGTCCGTTTTACACTGCTTAACTTATTGTCGAAAAAATCTAAACTAATCGAGTACAAATAAAAGTAGGATTCATGACTAAGAATTGCGCTGTTGTGGTTGGCCCCGAAAATTTTAAACCGTCTTGGCGCTGGGTTGCACATCACATCGGCAATATCGATTGGCTCTTTTATCTGGTGCAAAAAAATAACTTTTTACCGCTCGCAATTACCCGTTTCAATACTGCGTTTAAAGCGGTGCTTAGCGCTAAGAATTGCGCCGTTTTAATTGCCCAGGGACCGTATATGGCATTTTACTGCGCCATTATTAAGTGGCTGCTCGGCATTAAAACGCCTCTTATCGTGTATTCCTTTAATTTTGCCGAACTACCAAGCGGCTTTGCTCTACGCAGAATGCGGTTCGCCTTTAATAAAATCGATAAACTCGTTGTGTCTTCGAATATGGAGATTCAACTCTATGCCGGTCATTTTAATATCCCTGCGGAAAAATTCGATTTTGTCAGATGGGGTGTGAATAAACCCGAATTTAACAATAAACCTCCACAACAGGAGGCGGACTATATATGCGCCGTGGGCGGCAATGCCCGGGACTACCGGACTTTTATCGAGACCATGCGGGAATTACCCGAAATACCGGCTATTATTGTTGTAAGACCTCATAATTTATTGGGCTTAGAAATTCCGGAAAATGTAAAAGTTTTTACCGACATTCCGAAAGACGATGCTTATTCCGTAATCGCAAATTCCCGTCTTATGGTTCTGCCGCTGGCCGGAAACGAAATTCCTTGCGGTCACGTCACTATTGTCGTGGCGATGTATCTGGGTATTCCCTCCGTTGTCACCGATTCATCGGGAGTCGGCGACTATATCTCAGAAGACGAAACCGGACTTTTGTGCCGGCCCGCATCGGTCGAAAGTATGCGGCAAGCAATCTTAAAACTCTGGCGGAATCCGGCCTTATGTTCGAAATTATCCGCCAACGGCGTCAATTTCGCGCAAACCCTGTGCTCGGAGCAAAATTATGTCACGCATTTTAAACACTTTATCGAAACAGCGAGAAAACAACCATGACTGACCACGCAGCAAGACTGCCAAATCTTTTCCTTGTCGGGTCAATGAAATCGGCGACAACTTCTTTGCATAATTACCTAGATATGCATCCTGAAATTTTTATGAGCAAATCGCCTTGGAAAGAACCGCATTTCTTTGTCGCCGAAAACAATTGGAAAAGAGGGTTCGCTTGGTATTACAACTTGTTCAAAGACGCCGCCGATGAAAAATATTTGGGCGAATCGAGCACCGACTACACCAAATACCCTAATTTTTTGGGCGTGGCGGATAGAATCCATCAATATTGCCCTGACGCCAAAATAATTTACATCATGCGCGATCCGATCGAACGGGCGATCAGCCAGTATTGGTGGGAAGTGGAGTTCAGCGCCGAAGGCCGGAAAATGCCGCAAGCTATCATGAATAATGATTGGATTCTCAATGCCAGCAATTATGCCTTGCAACTTAAGCAGTACATTAAGTTATTCGGTATGGAGGCTATTTACACGTTAACGACCGAAGAGTTGAATGCCGCCCCGAATGAAACAATGAGGAAAATTTTCGCTTGGCTACTTGTGGACCCGGAATTGGATCTGGGACAAATAGAATATAAAACCTATAACCGTTCGAAAGAAGCGGTCAACCGGGTTATGGGAAGCGGATTTTTTTCGCATTTGAAAGGCACCAAATTTTGGGCTTTTTTAAAAAAAGTCATTCCGGCCCGGTCCTCATTACGATATAGCTTGAAAAACTGGCTGTCGCGGCCGGTCGAAAAAAACGAAGAAGGTCGCGACGAAACAATTGTATTATTACGGCCTGTTATGCAACAACAAGTTGAAGAATTAAGCCAACTCTTGGGCAGAAAATTCCCTGAATGGACGACCCTAAATGGCAAATAAAGACCAGAACTTGAATGGAAGCATCTAAACCAAAGCATCACGCTGCCTTGCGTCTGCTTGCGTTTCTATGTTAATGAATTACTCAAGGCGGCCAACCGTTTATTTACATACTGTGACCGGTACAACCCTACTCGAACTAAGCCATGACTGACCAAACAGTTAAGATACCTAATTTGTTTCTTATCGGCGCGATGAAGTCCGCGACAACATCTTTGCACAGTTATCTCGACATGCATCCGGACATATTTATGTCCAAACGCCCCTGGAAAGAACCGCAATTTTTCGCCAAGGAAGAAAATTGGAACAAAGGTTTTGACTGGTATTACGGGCTTTTTAAAGAAGCGGTTCACGAAAAATATATCGGCGAATCGAGCACCACTTATAGCCGTTTACCGATTATTTCCGGGGTTCCCGAACGTATTTACGACGTATCCCCTCATGCCAAGATTATTTACATTATGCGGGACCCGATAGAGCGGGCGATCAGCCAATACTGGTGGGAAGTCGAGTCGAGCGGCGAAGGCCGGAAAATGGTGCATGCAGTTATCAATAGCGATTGGATAATGAACGTCAGCAACTATGCGCTCCAAATCAAGCCTTATCTCGAATTGTTCGGAAATCAAAACGTATACACGCTAACGACCGAAGAATTACAAAATTCGCCGACTGAAACCATGAAAAAAATCTTTGCTTGGCTCGATCTTAGTACTGGCATTAATATCGCACAAGACACTTATAAAGTATTCAATCCATCAAAAGAGCAAGTCAACCGGCTGATAGGAAGCGGTTATATCTCGCATCTTAAAGGCACTTTAATTTGGAAAATCCTAAAAAAACTCGTGCCCCCAAATACTACTTTCAGGCGGCGGGTGCGTAAACTCCTATCAAAACCCGTCGAAAAAACCGATGAAGGTCAGGAAGAAACCATAGCGTTGCTGAGACCTATCATGTTGCCACAGGTCGAAGAATTATCCCAATTATTGGGTAAGGATTTCCCGGAATGGAAAACCGTCTACGGTAAGAATGCCCCGTAATCTTTGCTAAGATTAACGTTGAACAAACATCCTCAAAGACCGAAAACGTAAAGTAACTTAGATCTATAGGCATTGTATTCACCCGTCATGTCAAACATTTCAATTATCGGCACCGGCTTCGTCGCAGATCTTTATATGAGGTCGCTGCAAACATTTCCGGACATCAAAATATTAAAAGCCTTCGACCAAGATAGCCAACGGCTGGACGCCTTCGCCAAGTTTTGGGGCGTCACCAAGGCGGCATCCATTGATGAGTTATTAGCAAAATCAGGCGATCATGGCGACGCGCCGGACTTGGTTTTGAATTTGACTAATCCCGGTTCGCATTTTGCCGTCAGCAAAGCCTGCCTGGAAGCAGGCCGCCATGTTTACAGCGAAAAACCCTTAGCGGTAAAAATGGCAGACGCCTTCGCCTTGCATCAAATAGCTACAGAAAAAAATTTGATATTAGCCTCGGCGCCTTGCAGTTATCTGAGCGAAGCAGCGCAAACCTTATGGCTGGCAGTCAGGCAGAACCGTATCGGTAAACCGTTACTGGTGTATGCTGAATTGGACGATGATTTCATTACCCAAGCACCTTACCGGAAGTGGCTGAGCGAGTCCGGCGCGCCGTGGCCGTACCGGGATGAATTCAAGGTCGGCTGCACCTTGGAACATGCCGGTTATTATTTAACGTGGCTCATCATGATTTTCGGCAGCGTAGAGAAAGTGGTCGCGGCATCGGCCGAACTCGTTAAAAGTAAACTGCCGGAATGCGCAAACACGGCGCCCGATTTTTCTTGCGCGACCTTATTTTTTAAATCGGGTGTGGTTGCACGGTTAACGTGCGGCATTATTGCGCCGCACAATCATAGCCTTCGCATCTACGGCGAAAACGGCATCTTGGAAGTCGATGAATGCTGGAATAACAACGCCAAGGTAAAACTACGAAAGCGGTTTACTGTACGCCGGAGACTAATCAACAGTCCGTTAACAACCCGTATCAAACTGGCTAAAAGTACCCATCCCAAAGTAGGACGCCGCGGCGCGGCTTCAATGAATTTCGCGCTCGGTCCGGCCGAAATCCTTCAAGCTATCTCGGATGGTCGGGATTGCAGGGCTTCCGCCGATTTCGCTTTACATCTCAACGAAGTCACCCTGGCAATTCAAAACGCAAAAGACGAAACCGGTGTGCAAACGATGAAAACCACCTGTTCCCAACCCTTACCGATGCCGTGGGCTACTCTTGATTCATGAACAAAGATAATTCAACCCAAAAACTGACCTTCGGCATCATCGGCACCGGCAAAATGGCCGAAACCATGATGGCCGCCTTTAAATTGTTGCCCGGCACCATCGTTTCGGCTGTCGCAAGTTCCTCGCAGGAGCGAGCCGGACAATTCGCCAAACAGTTCGGCCTCGGCAAAGCTTATGGCAGTATCGAAGCCTTACTTGCCGACCCAGACATCCAAGCGGTTTACATTGCCAATGAGACCGAAGCCCACGGCAAAACGGTAATGCTGGCGCTTAAAGCCGGAAAAGCCGTACTGTGCGAAAAACCGATGGGCGTAACCGAAACCGAAATCCAGCAAATTCAAGCCGAGGTCGAGCGCACCGGAATCCTCTGCATGGAAGCGATGTGGACGCTTTGTCTTCCGGCTTATCGCAAATTCCTTGAGTTATTGCAAAACAATGCGATCGGAGCGCCGATCCAGTTGTACGCCGATTTCGGTTATCCAGCCGATATAACCTCACACCCCCGATTATTCGAACCTTCGTCCGGTAGCGGCGTATTACTGGATCGCGGCGTTTATCCGATCGCATTGGCGTTAACGACGTTCGGCACGGTCAGCGGCGTCAAAAGCTGGACGAAGAAGACCGAATTTGGTGTTGACACTCATGCGACAATCGAACTCCAGCATCAAAACGGCTGTATTTCGCAAATTTCGGTTTCAATCGAGGCATTATTACAAAATAGGGCCGTCGTATCGGGAACAAACGGTTCGATTGCACTGGAGCCGCCGGTTATCGGTGCGGAGGCTCTCAAAATCGAATATTTTTTTTCGGAAGCTAACCAACCTGAATACCCGTCTGGAAATTTAACGGCTAAACTCAAGCAAGCGTTAAAACAATGTTCGTTGTTGCGCCGGATAAAGCAATATAAAAATTCGGCGATGTCCGAATTTCACAGCTATAGCGCCAATCAATATTTACCGCTACTAAAGCATTTCTCCGAATTGTTAAGTACTCGACAAAGGGAAAGCGATATCTATCCCTTAAGCGTATCGAAACAAGTTTTACAAATTATCGATCAGGTTAAAAAATCCAATTAACGGGTTCTATGGGAGCAAATACGTTGAAAATCGGTTATCTCATGAACTCTTATCCCATGACCAGCACCACGTTCATCCGACGTGAAATCGAAAGCCTGGAAAACCTGGGATTAAATATCAAACGTTATGCGGTTCGGCATTGGAGCGAACAACTGGTCGATCTGCTCGACATCGCTGAACAAAACCGGACCCACTATCTGCTAACCGGCAATATTCCGCAGTTGTTTGTGGCTTTGTTCTTAGTCATTACCCTCAACCCTGGCGGTTTTTTTAAAGCGTTTCTGCTATGGCTCAAGGTTTGCCAAAACTCCGGCGGAATTTCGGTCAAAAATATCGCTTACTTGATCCAAGCCGCTTACTTTTTCCGACGCACCCGGCAAGACGGCATCCGGCACGTCCATGTCCATTTCGCCACCAACGCGACGACCGTTGCCATGCTAGCCAACGCCATGGGCGGAGCCGCTTATAGTTTTACCTCGCACGGGCCGGACGAATTCGTCGATCCTACGCTCTTAAGCATGGGCTTGAAAATCCATCATGCCAAGTTCGTTTTTGCTATTTCCAATTATTGCCGCGTACAGCTTGTACGATTCAGCAGCTACGATTACTGGGATAAAATTCATATCGTACATTGCGGCTTAAAGACTGAAGAGTTTGAACCTAACTACCATTTCGATCCAGACAATCATACCCTGGTTTGCGTCGGGCGCTTATGCCCTCAAAAAGGCCAGCTTTTAATTCCACAAGCACTTGCTCAATTAAAGCAAGAGTTTCCGCGCTTAAAAGTGCATTTTGTCGGCGGCGGCGAATCGCTTCAAGCCTTGGAAGCCACCATCGAAAAATATCAAGTCGGCGCGCATGTCCAGCTACATGGCTGGCGGGCAAATATTGAAGTCCGTAAATTAGTCGCCGAAAGCCGGGTCTTTTTATTACCCAGTTTCGCCGAAGGGTTACCGGTCGTCATCATGGAAGCGCTGGCTTTGGGTCGTCCGGTCATATCCACCTATATCGCAGGCATTCCGGAATTAGTCGACGCCCAATGCGGCTGGCTGATTCCGGCGGGATCGGTTCCAGACATGGTATCCGTTATCCGGCGAGCATTATCTGTAACACCCGAAACATTATCCGCTATGGCTAAAGAAGGCCGCCACCGGGTCGAACTAGAACACGACTTAAATAAAATTGCGCGCCAAATTTATGGCATATTCAGTAATACGGCAAATAAACAAGCTGGTTAGCGTATTATTTTGCACCATTTTAAGAAACGCGATACTACGCAATTAAAATGGTTCCTTCATCCCTGAAAAAGAAAGGCAAAACTTCCGATGTTTTTAGAGCTTTTTATAACAATCTTGGCGGCATTGCTCTCTGTCCCGTTATTAGTGACCGGAACTCAAGCATTTGTTGCGCTTCGAGACAGTAACCTGGATGACTCCGGGCGTAAAAGCCTTGAACCGAATAGCAAAGCAATGTCATATCGCATTTTGATGCCTGCGCATAACGAGTCGGAGATTATTAGCGCGACTTTAACCCGCTTACTCAACGAATTGCCGGACAATGATCCGCAGCATGTCATTGTAATCGCCGACAACTGCGCCGATGATACGGCGCAAATTGCCCGGTCTTTTGGCGTTACCGTATTGGAACGAACCGATCCCGACCGCCGTGGGAAAGGCTATGCGCTAGATCATGGCATCCGCCATCTTGCAACAACCGGGCAACCGCCAGAGATAGTAATCATTTTAGATGCCGATTGCGAAACCGACCGAAACTCGTTAGCCAACCTTATACTTAAGGTGGCAAAAAAAACAGTACCCGCACAGATGGTTTATTTAATGCGCATTAAACCGGATGCAACCCTCAAACAAAAAATAGCCGGTTTTGCGTGGCTTGTGAAAAACAAAATCCGCCCGATTGGCATGAACCGATTGAATTTGCCAATCGTTTTAACCGGTACGGGTATGGCATTTCCTTGGCAAGTGTTTGAAAAGGTCAAACTGGCGCACGGCAATATTGTTGAAGACATGCAGTTGGGAATAGATTGCACTATCATGGGTTATCCGCCGGTATTATGCCCCGACGCCACCGTCTATAGCGATTTTCCGGAACAGTCATCAGCCGAATTGAGCCAACGCACCCGTTGGGAACACGGTCATCTGCAAACAATTATCCATCAAGTGCCGAAATTAATCGTTGCAGCTCTGAGGCAAATAAACCACAAACCGCTCGCGTTGGCCCTCGATATCGGCGTGCCTCCATTATCGCTGTTAATTATATTAACCGGATTGACTTTGTCAGTTTTAGCGGGAATTTCGGTTTGGACGAACAGTTGGCACGCGTTCCAAGTTTTAGCAGCCAGTTTTTCGTTTTTTTTGGCCATGTTGAGCCTGATCTGGCAACGGTATGGCCGGGTTTATCTATCGGCGCAAGAAATGGCCGGAATTCCTAGATACATTCTGTCTAAACTTTCAATTTATTTAGGTTTTTTCCTAAAACGTCAGAAAGAATGGATCAGAACGGATCGCGACAGTTAAATTTTTTATATTAATCTAACGGCTTATGAACATCGAGAAAGACTTTTCCCGTAACCTATGGTGTTTACTCGGCTTAACCTTCGATGCTGTCGATATCAATCAGACCGTTATAGAGGTCTTATCTTCCGCCAACAAGCATGAACCCTGTTTCCTATCGACCCCCAATCTTAACTTTTTATGCGCCGCGCAAACCGACAAAGCTTTTAAAGAATCGGTTATCAACAGCGATTTATCGATTGCCGATGGTTTTCCGATCGTTTTAACCGCAAAATTATTAGGCATCTCATTACCTCAACGGGTCGCCGGTTCAGACTTAATAGAACATCTGTACCGGCGCAACACCGATGTGCCGCTAAAAGTCTTTTTTTTCGGTGGCGAAGCGGGCGTCGGCGAAAAAGCCTGCCGGACAATTAACCGGAAGCCGGCAGGATTGACCGCCGTGGGCCATTTCGTCCCTGGATTCGGCTCGGTCGAGGAAATGAGCAGCCCCGAAATCATCGACCTGATTAACCGGCACGATATCGAGTTTCTAATCGTCGCACTCGGCGCCAAAAAGGGTCAGGCCTGGATCGAACTTAACCGCCAGCGCTTAAAAGCGCCTGTCATCAGCCATTTAGGCGCCGTCATCAATTTTTTTGCTGGATCGGTGCAACGCGCGCCGGTATGGATCCAAAAAACTGGCCTGGAATGGCTGTGGCGCATCTATCAAGAACCGGCGCTTTGGAAACGGTATTTTAATGACGGTCTCTGTTTTATTAAGCTGCTAATTTGCAACATTCTACCTTACTGGCTTTGGCTGAAATTCAACCCTGCTAATTCCCAAGAACCGCCCGTTGCAATTTCCGTATCGAAAACCGATACAGCTTGGGTAACCATAAAAATTGCCGGCAACTGCACTGAATTCACCATAGCGCCACTCCGCCCGGCCTTTAAACAAGCCGTCCTTGAAAAACGCGATGTCATCCTCGATTTAACGGACGTAAAAAAAATCGATAGTGCTTTTATAGGGTTATGTCTGATATTGTATAAACATCTAACACTTTCAGGCCATACCTTAAAGTTGAGCAATGCTGGCAAACCCATCAAACGCATACTGAAATGGCAAAAAGTCAGCGATATTTTAAATTAACCCAGACAAACTGATAAACTCAGTATCCGAACTGGATAACCGATAACCCGAACGCACTGAAAAATGACCGGAAAGCATAATATTTGGCGTATAAATTGGCCGACGTGGGGATGGCTCGTGGTTGCTTTGATTTTGATGACCGTCGCATTCTGGAGCGGCATCAATGAGCTTATCGTCCGCTGGGATAAACAAGAAGAATACAGTCACGGCTATTTGCTGCCATTTCTGACCTTATATTTTATCTGGCAAAAGAAAAACACCATCATTCAAAGTGAATTTTCGCCGTCTTGGTGGGGGGTGGCGCTCATTCTAGCCGCTTTGGCGATCTTCATCGTCGGCGAGGTCAGCGCGCTTTTCATTCTAACGCAATATGCGCTTATCATGGTTTTAATAGGTTTGGCCCTCACCGTGATGGGTTGGACCGCTTGCAAACCCGTGCTCATCCCTATTTTACTGCTGGTCTTCGCCGTCCCATTGCCTTATTTCCTGGAAGTCAGTCTGTCGGCGAATTTACAATTATTATCGTCGAAATTAGGCGTTTATTTCATCCGCTGGTGCCAAATTCCGGTCTATCTTGAAGGCAATGTCATCGATTTGGGAGACTATAAACTTCAAGTAGTCGAAGCTTGCAGCGGCTTACGGTACTTATTTCCATTAATCAGCCTCGGCTTTATCTGCGCTTATATGTACGATGTGGCTTTTTGGAAGCGGTTAATCGTAGTATTGTCCACGATCCCCATCACTATTTTGATGAATAGCTTCCGGATAGGTATGATCGGCGTGTTGGTCGATAACTGGGGTATCGAAATGGCGGAAGGTTTTCTGCATGATTTTGAAGGCTGGATTGTTTTTATGGCTTGCTTCGGCGTGTTATTCATCGAAATGGCGCTATTGAGTAAGGTTGGCGGCGAACACAAATCTTTTTCTCAGATCTTCGGTTTATATCAGGAAGAACCGCTCGATCCCGCGTTATATACCATTAAAGAACGTTCTACTTCGTATCCGTTGATAGCGTCGGTCATTGCTTTGACCGCATCGGCGTTAATTGTATCGAGTATTGAAAAGCGGGAAGAAATAATCCCGCCTCGCACTATGTTTCCTGAATTCCCCATGCAAATCGGCAGTTGGAGCGGAGCGCAGAGCGCTATCGACGATACCGTCACTAAATACCTGGGTTTAACCGATTATGTGTTGGCCGATTACAAAAACGAAAATCAAGACATAGTCAATTTTTATTCCGCTTATTACGAATCGCAACGGAAAGGCCAATCGCCGCACTCGCCTCGGGTCTGCATTCCGGGCGGCGGCTGGCAGATTACCGAAATCAATCGCATAGACCTCGGCAACTTACCGGTTAACCGAATCGTAATAAAAAAAGAGGAACATACTCAATTAGTCTATTATTGGTTTCAACAACGAGGACGGCAATTAGCTAACGAGTATTTGATGAAATGGTTTCTATTCAAGGATGCTTTAGTCATCAACCGGACCGACGGCGCACTCGTACGTCTGACCACAGCGGTGCGGCAAAGCGAAAATATCGCGGACGCAGATAACCGGCTTAAGGCGTTTGCCCTGCAAGTTAATCCGGTTTTACCTAAATTTATTCCGAACTAAATATAAGCACGATGAAAAAAATTTTGTTTCTTTTATTATTGGTCATTATTCAAGGTTGCAGTAAATCCGAAGACAAAATTAAAAACTATTTGGAAAGCGGAATTTCGCTTTACGACAAAGGCAATTACGATAAGGCCAAAATACAGTTTAAAAACATCATTCTACTGAACAATAAACATGCCGGCGCCTACTACCACCTCGCCCTGATCGACGAAAAAAGACAAAACTGGCAAAGCATGTTCAACAACTTATCCCAAGTCGTCCGGTTAGATCCTAAAAACAACGAAGCTATTTTAAAACTCGGCAGATTGAATTTATTATCTGGTCGTCAAGCCGAAGCGATTAAGAATGTTGAAACGGTACTCAAAACCGATCCTCAGAATCAGGACGCCTTAGCGCTAAAAGGCGCCGTTTTCGTTAAACAAGAAAAAATGGACGACGCGATGGCGTTAGCGGAACAAGTTTTAAAGCAGCGTCCAGACCATACTGACGCCATTAGCTTAAAAACTGTAATCCATTTGACTAAAAACGATCCTGCAACCGCCATAGCAACCGTCGAAAAGGCGTTGCGATTAAAACCTGGCGATCTTTCATTGTTGTTGCTTAAATTACAAGTTCATTCTCAAATCAAAGATCTTCCGGCAGTCGAGCAAGATTATTTCGGCCTCATTAGTCAATTTCCCGAAAATTTCGAATTTACTTATTCTTTGGTTAAACATTATTCCGACATCGGTCAAGACGAAAAGGCGCTGGAAAAATTGCAAACGCTTATCGATGCTCATCCTGAAGACTTAAAACCCAAACTTGTCTTAATCGATTTCTTAATGCAAAAAAGACCTGAACAGGTCGAAAAAACCTTGGCGGGCTACTTGGCCCAATATCCGGACGACGCCGACTTGCTTTTCCGTAGCGTAGCCGTCAATGTAAAACTGAATAAGAATACTGAAGCCAAGCAAGCGCTTAACAAAATTATCGAATTAAAACCGAAATCGAAAGAAGGCCTCAACGCTAAAATCATGCTGGCCAAAATGGCGTTTCAAGACAACGATACCGAGCTTGCCCAAAACCTTATTAAAGCTGTCTTGTCTGAGGATAAGACTAATCAGGATGCTTCGCTGATGAAAGCGCGGCTCGACTTACAAAAAGGACTTACCGACGAAGCCATCACCAATTTACGGCTTGTGCTAAGGGACTTTACGAATTCGGAAGAAGCCTTAGTGCTTATGGGACAAGCCTATCTCAAAAAAAATTCGCCTGAATTAGCGGAAGAAAACTTCAGAAAAGCGTTAGCGGTCAACCCTGCCAATTTCGACGCCTTGATGCCGGTTGTCTCAACTTTAATAAGGCATAACGAAACAACCCGTGCGGAAGAGTTGCTCAAAAAAGCCCTCGCGGAGAAACCGGACCATACCGGCGCATTGCAAGCCATGGCGCAAATAAAACTAATGCAAAAAGATTGGGCCGGTTCTCAAAAAGTTGCCGATTTAATCGGCGCGAAACCCAAGGGGGCTGGATTCTCTAAGTTTCTAAGCGGCAAAATATCGGAAACGCAAGAGCACTATAAAGAAGCAATAGGGCAGTATAAAGAAGCGCTAACCCTATCGCCCGATCTGACGGATGCTTTACAAGGCATGGCGAACAGCTATTCTGCCTTAAAACAAATGAAGGACATGTATGCGTACTTGGATGAATTTATTGCCGCGCATCCGGAGGAAAAATACCCTTGGTTATTGAAAGGCCAATTGCTTACAAACGAAAAAACCTATGACGCAGCATTAAAAACTTTAACTGACGCCAACGTCAAATGGCCTAAAACTCCCGAGTTTTACGAAGCGATAGCGAATGTTTTTCTACAACAGAAAGATAACGTTCAAGCAGTAGCGATTATCAATAAAGGCATTCATGAAATGCCCGGCGAAATCCGTCTGTCCTTATTTTTAGCATCCATCTACGAACAAACAGCGGACTACGGCCAAGCTTTAAAACTTTACGAGGGCTTATTGGCTAAGAATCCAACTATCGATTTAATAGTGAACAACTTTGTTTCGTTATTGTTAGAACATTTTAACACCAAGGAAAATATCGATAGGGCGGTGAATCTGGCCAAACGCTTTGAACGTTCCGATCAGCCCTATTTCATGGATAGCTACGGCTGGGCGTTGTACCACAGCGGAAAATATGACGAAGCCTTGCAAATCTTAAGAGAAGCCGCCAAAAAAATGCCCGAGACCCCGGTGTTCAGATACCATCTTGGCGCCGCTTACTATAAAACTAAGAACATAGCCTTAGCCATTACCGAATTGGAAGAAGCGCTAAAAGCAGGCGCAAAAACGGGAGACTTTCTTGAAAAGAAAACAGTTGAGGAATTGTTGAAAACGATCAGATCGGAACCGGCCGCCTAAGCCGGAAATCCGGTTATTTTCCGGGCCGGATTTCTCACCGGAAGTCCCTTTTGATTAATCCCGTTCCGGGTCCTGAGCGAAAAGGCTTTGTCAGCCAAGAAACCTGCGCAACTGCAAAAGATTACGTTAGAGTATAAAAAGCTGAACAAATCCGGTTAAAAAATACGTTAATTAATTGATATTACTAGCAAAAAAGAGACTATTCAGATGATACCGGTTATCTTATCCGGCGGTTCCGGAACACGGCTATGGCCTTTGTCGAGAGGGCAATACCCTAAGCAATTTCTACCTTTAGTCTCTGAACACACCATGGTGCAAGAGACCTTATTAAGACTTTCGGGATTAACCGGATTAAACGCCCCTATCGCCGTTTGCAATGAAAACCATCGTTTTATGATGGCGGAACAACTGCTGGAAATAGGAGCTGTACCGGCCGCAATTATCTTAGAACCGGTGGGCAAAAATACCGCCCCAGCCGTTGCAATCGCCGCATTATCCGCGCAATCCGAAGACAATGTATTGCTAGTTTTACCGGCGGACCATGTCATTGCTCATATCGAACCGTTTCAAGCGGCAGTCAAACAAGCCGAACTTCTCGCGAAACAAGGCTATCTAGTTACCTTTGGGATTGTCCCAACGCACCCGGAAACCGGATACGGTTACATCATGAAAGATTCGGAACGTATCGGCAACGCTTTTAAAGTCGCTGCATTCGTTGAAAAACCGGATTTAGCGACGGCCAAAAATTATTTAAAAAGCGGCGACTACTTATGGAATAGCGGCATGTTTGCTTTTACTGCCGGAAGCTTTTTAAAGGAATTGGAAAAATTTAATCCGGAGATGCTAACAATTTGCAAAAAAGCACTCGGCTCGGCTAAAACGGACCTTGATTTCGTCCGGTTGGATAGAGCCGTCTTCTCAACTTGTCCTGCCGATTCTATCGATTACGCAGTGATGGAAAAAACGGATAAAGCGGCGGTCATACCCTTAGATGCCGGTTGGAACGATGTCGGTTCGTGGTCGGCTTTATGGGATGTAACCGAAAAAGACGCGTCGGGTAATGCCATAACCGGCGATGTTTTGACAGTCGACACCAAAAACTCCTATATTTTTTCGGAAAATAAACTGGTCACTGTCATTGGCGCGGAAGATCTCGTGGTCATAGAAACTAAGGACGCCGTTATGGTCGCCCCGAAAAATCGAGTCCAAGAAGTTAAAGAAATTGTCGATCAGCTCAAAAAGCAGTCCCGCCCCGAAGCGCAAGTACACCGGAAAGCATATCGCCCATGGGGTCATTACGATTCGGTGGATAGCGGCGACCGCCATCAAACAAAACGAATTGTGGTCAAGCCGGGCGCTAAATTGTCATTGCAAAAGCACCACCACCGCGCCGAACATTGGGTCGTCGTCAAAGGCACCGCCTTGGTAACGCGGGGCGAAGAACAAATATTGCTGACTGAAAACGAATCCACTTATATTCCTTTAGGGACAGTGCATAGACTGGAAAACCCCGGAGTCATTCCCCTGGAAATCGTTGAAGTGCAATCGGGCAGCTATTTGGGCGAAGACGATATTGTCCGGTTTGGCGATAATTATGGCCGGATTTAGTTTGCTAGGCGCAATCGAATAACGAACCAGCTTTAAAACCCTGATGCATTAGAAAAAACCGTATGCAACTTTGTAAAGAAGCTCATGTCTGTTAGTTAATAGCCTTAAAAGCTCAGTAAGTTAATTTTTTAACTTTGCATTAACATACTTTCTGTTACGATAAACTTTTACTCGATTTTGAAAGTTAAAATCCGTAAAAGAAAATACCGGGTATTCTCCAACATCCACAACCGCTCAGAGATAATTATTATGAAATCCATCGCACAGGTTTGTAGTATCGTTCTCGTTTTACTTAATTTACTGTTCAGCCCGCAAATTTATGGCGCTTTGCTGCCCGTCGTTAAAGGCAGCTATAAATTACCGGCAACCATTGATCCGACAGTGGCAACCGGTATAAATACCGAACTATGGGCTGAAATCCAGCGTCCCGCCACGGGCGGACCCTATCCCTTGATCGTATTCTTACACGGAAACCACGCCACATGCGGGCGTTTTGACGCTTCGCTAGGCATCCGGATCGATGATTCCATTCAATATACGACCACCGGCACCTGCCCCGCCGGTTACGTAGTCACGCCGAATCATCTCGGCTACCGTTATTTAGCCGCCCCGCTGGCGGGAAACGGCTTTGTCGTCGTATCCATCAATGCAAACCGGGGGATAAACGCCGCTAGCGGTGTTTCGGGAGATCCAGGCCTTAACTTACGCCGCGGCCGTCTGGTTTTGCGTCATCTTCAACAATTGGAGCAATGGAATACCAGCGGCGGCGCTCCCGCATCGCTGGGCTTCGATTTAACCGGCGTCATCGATTTTAGCAAGGTCGGTTTGATGGGACATTCCCGTGGCGGCGAAGGTATGCGAGCTGCATTAGCCCAATATCGCGATGCAGGGAGTCCCTGGCCGGGCAGAATCGGTGTGCCGGTTAACTTTAAAGCATTGTACGAAATCGGCCCAGTCGACGGTCAAACGAGCCGGATTCTAAATGCTCCCGATGTCTATTGGAACGTGCTGCTGCCGGGTTGCGACGGCGATGTTTCCGACCTGCAAGGCATCAAGCCTTTAGACCGGATGTTAAAAGCTATTGCCGAAATTTCAGCTTTCCAAAAATCGAATTTTCAAGTATTCGGCGCAAATCACAATTTTTATAATACGCAGTGGCAAGAATCGGATGCTTTTGGTTGCCTAGGACAGACTGCGCTGTTTCCGCAAACAGTGGGTTCAGCCAGTCAGCGGAAAACGGCGATTCATACGGTATTACCTTTTTTTCAGTCGCATTTAGCGCCAGCAGAGCGTCCAGCTTTAACTAAACGCTTCGACCCGAGTTATCCGTTACCGGCAACACTTTCAACGGTCACTGCTTACGCCAGAGGTTTTTCGCCCAGTCTGGTCGCAGCTGACAACTTCATTGTTGACGAATTTAACAATGCCACAGGGCTTTCCAGCCGTAATTTCCCGAATCAGGCGACCGGTTTAACTGCCTACAGCCATGGCGCGGCCAGCTTCAATCACGACTCAACCCAACGCGCGGCGTTAGTTAGCTGGAATAGTTTAAGCGGTTCGCTGCAAATTAATTCGGCGGCAAACGGTCAAGGCGTCGATGTCAGTTTATTCAAAGCGCTTGAATTCAGGGTCTTATTGCGGTGTACGGGCAGTATTTGCAATCAACAGCCAAAGCCTGGCGGCGATGTTGATTTTTCTATCGCATTGGTCAACGCCGACGGTAGCGAATCGGCGCCTATCGCATTAAAATCGCGTGCGGTTGTCCGCCGTCCGGCAGGTTCGTTTTCAAATAACGAGATACTCCAAACCGTCCGGATTTCTTTGGACGCTTTCTCAGGTATCAACTTAGCGAGCTTTCACGGCATTAAATTTACCTTTGATAAAGTTTCGCCTGCGTCGATTTATTTAGGTAATATCCGCTTAACAAAACAAGTTGCAGGAGATACGGTTTTGGCTCTTCAAACTGCCGATTCTGCCGGACAAAACCAAACTGCGGTCAGTCCCGCTATCGCTGTTAGTCCGATGGATAACAGCGGCGATGTCAACCAAATAGCCGGAATCCGCCGGATTTCAGCAGCTGTTGGAACAAGCGGAACCATTACGCAAAATCCTGCCGTGGAAATAGAAATGGTTTCTTCCCGCCGCTTTCCGGTTTCCAATGCCTTACCGGCGCTTAAAATCGGTGAAAATAGCTACACAATATCGCGATTTGCTTCGCCAGCTACCGACCGTCTAATATTTACAATCGATGAAGCGGAGTATTCCAAATTGCCAAACGCCGCGCCTGTGAGCATACGTATCGGGGGGGCGCCGGTTTGGGAGTTCGGTCAATTAAACAAAACCGCAATCGTCGATAGCGCTAAATAATGAAGGTGAGTTAAAGCCGGTTAAAAGCGCTAATAATTAAGCCTATCGCCGAATTTATTTCAGCGATAGGCTTTTTTCTTTGAACAGAGCTAAACCCTTTCCTGAAGCCATTTAATTTCATCCCTGATTTTCGCCGCTTGCTCGAACTCCAGATTTTTGGCGTGGCGGTACATAGCTTCTTCGAGTTGTTTTAATTGCTTAGCCAACTGCTTTGGCGAGATAGCCTTATATTCCGCCGGCTGCTCGGCGACTTTGCGCGCTCCCGGCCCTTGGCTGCCGTAGCGGTTATTGTGACTAGACCAGCCCGCGCCGGGAATAGCCACTTGCAGCACATCGGCAACGGCTTTTTGTACGCCTTTCGGCACGATGCGATGGTCTTCGTTGAATTTACGTTGCTTGTAACGACGGCGGTCGGTCTCATCGATGGCGGCTTGCATGGAACGAGTGATTTTATCGCCGTACAAGATCGCCTTGCCGTGCAGGTTTCGAGCTGCCCGCCCGATGGTTTGCACCAAAGAGACCTCCGATCGCAAAAAGCCTTCCTTGTCTGCATCCAAGATGGCAACCAGTGAAACCTCTGGTATATCCAGCCCTTCACGTAACAAATTGATCCCCACTAGCACATCGAACTGACCGAGCCGCAAATCCCGGATGATTTCCACTCGTTCGACGGTTTCCACATCGGAATGCAAGTAGCGCACTTTGATATTGTGGTCGAACAGGTACTCGGTCAAATCCTCGGCCATGCGTTTGGTCAAAGTTGTCACAAGCACACGCTCGTTGACGGCAATCCGCTTATTAATTTCGGACAATAAGTCATCGACTTGCGTTGTCGCCGGGCGGACTTCCACGACCGGGTCGAGCAGGCCGGTTGGCCTCACCACCTGCTCGACGAACACGCTGCAATGCTTTTTCTCGTAAGGCCCCGGTGTCGCCGATACATAAATACGCTGCGGCGATTTCGCTTCGAACTCGTCGAACATCAAAGGCCGGTTATCCAATGCGGAAGGCAGCCTGAACCCGTATTCCACCAGCGTTTCTTTGCGTGAGCGGTCACCCTTGTACATCGCGCCGATCTGGGGAATGGTCGCATGACTTTCGTCGATAATAACTAAAGCATCGCCAGCCAAGTAATCGAACATAGTCGGCGGCGGTTCGCCCGGCTTACCGCCGGACAGATGGCGTGAATAATTCTCGATGCCTGAACAATAGCCGACCTCCAAAATCATTTCGATATCGAATAACGTCCGCTGTTCCAGCCGTTGCGCTTCCACCAGTTTATTGACCGAGTAGAGATAATCCAGCCTTTCTTTCAGTTCGACCTTAATATTATCCACTGCGGCCAGTAGTTGGTCGCGCGGTGTAACATAGTGCGTTTTTGGATAAACGGTGTAGCGGGCTATCCGGCTGATGATCTCGCCCGTCAATGGGTCAAACAGGGACAAACGCTCGACCTCGTCGTCGAACAGTTCGACCCGCAAGGCTTCTTGCTCGGATTCGGCGGGATAAATATCGATAACTTCCCCGCGCACCCGATAGGTCGCCCGGCGCAGTTCGATGTCGTTCCGGGTGTATTGCATTTCAGCTAAGCGGCGCACGATGTCGCGTTGGTTGATCAAATCGCCTTGCACAAGGTGCAGCACCATTTGGAAATAAGATGCCGGCTCGCCTAAGCCGTAAATGGCGGAAACCGTCGCCACCACAATCGTATCGCGCCGTTCGATCAAAGCTTTGGTGGCGGACAGGCGCATTTGCTCGATGTGTTCGTTTAAGGATGCATCCTTGTCTATATAAGTGTCGGATGCAGGCACATAAGCTTCCGGCTGATAATAATCGTAATAGGAAACGAAATACTCAACGCTGTTTTCTGGGAAAAACTCCTTCATTTCTCCGTACAACTGGGCAGCCAGCGTTTTATTATGCGCCATAATCATCGCGGGCCGCTGCACCTGGTGGATAACGTTCGCTATCGTGAAGGTCTTGCCGGAACCGGTTACGCCCAGCAAGGTTTGATGGAGTTCGCCGTCTTGAAGTCCTTCGGCGAGTTGTCTGATCGCCGCTGGCTGGTCTCCAGCCGGCTGGTAGGGACTATGGATGCGGAAAGGTCTTTCCATTTAAGCCCGGTCTGACTTTAAAATTCTAAAAAATTGTGCAACCGCCAGCATGGCCACAACCGCACCTAGCGTATCCGCAAACCAATCCAATGCATTGGCGTCGCGCCCTACGACAAACGATTGATGCCATTCGTCCAAAAACCCATGCAAACTGCAAAATAGCGCGCTTGACGCCAGCAAAAGCATCTGGGATCGGATTAAATGCCGGAAACTACGCCAAGCCAAGCCCGACATAATAAAATAAGCCGTAAAATGTTCCAGCTTATCTTGCCACTCGAATAGCATGGGCAAAGGCAAACCCGGCTGATCCGACAACCAGTAGATCAACCCGCAATAACCCAACAACGACAGAATATCGAAAAATTTAAGCATTATTTTAGTTGAAATAATCGATGAATAATTTATTTGAAATAGCCGAAACCTGCTTATCCAATCCGGAAATCGACGAAAAACTCACCCTGACCCACTGGGCAAAATCGCTATTGGATAGCGGGCAATTGGATTTCTCCGCCCGCCACCCTGCCCAACCCATTAATCTCGTGAGATTTCCGGAAAAACCTGTCCTAAAAGAACCGCGTTACATGCCCAAACGCAACCTTAGTTCGCCGGAAGGTGCCGCCGCGTTTTTTCACGCCATCGCCCATGTCGAATTCATGGCGATTTACCTAGCGTGGGACATCCTTTACCGCTTTCGCGGCCTGCCGGAACAATTTTATCAGGATTGGCTTCGGATTGCCGATGAAGAAGCACAGCATTTCGAGCTGATAAGGCGGCATTTGCGCAGTTTGGGCATTAACTACGGCGACCTGCCCGCGCACGGCGGGCTATGGGATCACGCCGTTGAAACCGCCGGCCATTTACTGGCGCGCTTGGCGATGGTGCCGCGCTGCATGGAAGCGCGGGGTTTGGATGTCACGCCGGCCATCATCGCAAAATTCGAAGCGCAAGGCGATACAGCTGGGACGGCAATTTTGAATCGTGTCCTGATCGACGAAATAGGCCATGTCGAACGCGGATCGTATTGGTTTAAATATATTTGCGCACAGGAGGGACTTGAACCGGAAACACAATTTCAAGCATTGATTCGCCAGTATTACCGCGGCGGCAAACCCAAAGGACCGTTTAACCGGGAACTGCGTAAAGTTGCCGGGTTTTCGGATGCGGAATTGGATTGGCTGGAAACGGATTAGAAATATATTTCATATGTTTTCAAGATTCGGCTTCCGCTGAAAATCTTGGAAACGT
>DLHW01000003.1:67239-121940 GCA_002483425.1 Methylococcaceae bacterium UBA7658 | reverse complement strand
TGGTGCCCGGGGCCGGAATCGAACCGGCATGGGCGGTTTAAGCCCGAGGGATTTTAAGTCCCTTGTGTCTACCTATTTCACCACCCGGGCGATAGAAATATCAGATCGGTGGAGGCGGGGGTCGGAATCGAACCGGCGTACACGGCTTTGCAGGCCGCTGCATGACCACTCTGCCACCCCGCCATTATTGCATAACTTCTAAATGTGTTGTAAGCCTTATGGGGAAAAGCCTGTAAGCGACTATTCGATTTCCGGCAATAAAATAACATTTCACAAGAGCCATTTTCTTCGGAAAATGGAGCGGGAAACGAGGCTCGAACTCGCGACCCCAACCTTGGCAAGGTTGTGCTCTACCACTGAGCTATTCCCGCAATGGATATTATCGGAATATTATGAATTTATATTTAAAAGCTGTCAATTAATAATTTACTACTGAACATCAATTGCTAATACCCAACCGTCCTTATCCTTACATTCGCCTTCTAATACTTTTACTTTAACAAACATTTTTTGTTTGCCGTAAGCATCGGAGAACTCCATTACTTCAACGGGCGTATTTTGCGGCATGTGTTGACAAGCTTCGTTTCTATCTTTTTCTTCTGTGTCGTCATAAGCCGCCAATGTACCAGGAACAGGCACAAGCCTTATTTGCGCTGCTTGGTCGACAACGTTCGGGCTCTTTAAAGAGTATTTTTGGCCAATTGCCAATTGTTTTATAGTGGGTCCGGATACGCTTGTCGATTCTCCGCCGCCGCTAAACATCAAAATAAGTATCGGTAAAAAGACAACGGCAAGTATGCCGTAAAAAAGCTTAGGGTTTGAATCTTTCAATCCCATAAAAGCTGCGATCTTTTCCCCAACGGCATTTTTTGCCGCTGCTGCGTTCTTGTTCTCGGTCTGTTCGTCACTCATTGTTCATCCTCATTATTGGTTTTTAATTTTCTTTTTGGTCATCGCTTAGATGATTTACTTTTCCCAACGGTTACATTCTAAGATAGTTAAGTAAACAGACTATTGTCAACCCGAAGTCAACGTTCTTGCAACAGTAATCGGCGATAAAGACAGTTGTTTACTTAGTTGACCAACTTACCATGATGTGAAAACTTTTCAAGTGATTTATCTTTAAAAAGCGGCTTCTTAAATAAAATCGAACCCTTTTTTAACCGGCTCCTGTTTGTCTGTTTTATTTGCTACTCTCTGGCATTCAAATCGCCAATAACCCAGTCCGACATTTGTTTTTTGTTTTAATTTTAAATAAATATTGTCTTGAATAAGGTGCATCTTAATAAGATCGCCTTCTTTGAGCAGATAGTTGTCGGTAATTAAAAAACTTGCATCACCGTATTGCTCGTCCGCATTAAAAAACAATCCTTTATTTAAAGTTTCAGTATCCGTAGAGCTGGTCATTACATAATAGACCGCATCGTAATGACTCGTTAATTGATTCACGCCGAAACTTATTTTGGTATTTTGTTTGGCAACAATGAGTTCATTTACCACGCCCAAACTTCTTTTTTGTAAAGGTTGATCGACTTTTCGATAACTGACGAGATGACCGACGGAAAGCAACCCGACCCTATTTAAGGTGCAAAACAATAACCGGTCCGATTCGGAATGCACAAGAATTTCTTCATCGGCCTCAGCCGCTCCGCTGTGCCCGGATTTGGCAAGTTGGAGAGTATGCGCCGACGCCATGCCGATACTCAAATAACGATCCAACCGGTCGGTAAAAAGCGTTTCTTGCTGCAAATCCACACCGGACCATCTTTGCTCGAGGTAATCCAGCAACTCTACCGCCGGCTTTTCCTCATGAACTTTTAGAACATGAATGGAACTAAACCGGGGTTGACTATGGCTTGCATATTTATCCTTCTTTTCCAGCGCCTTGATCAGCCGGGTCACGTCAAGAAAAAGCGCGGCTGAGTCGCGCGATGTTTCCATTTCTATTTGCGGTTGCGGCGGTTTATCTTCATTCGTCAAAATAATAAATTGCATTAATTGACCTTCGATAGCTGCCGGACTCAAATTAAATAAAGGCAATAGTATTTCAATAAACCCGTATACCTGCGCAACCTCTTTTTGCATCAAGCCGGTTGGTTTCGAGAGATGCAACAACAAAATTTGCCGGTAACATTCTTCCGGACTACTGGCTTTTATAAACAAATTAGTACTGTCGTTTACTTTTACAGTATCCTTTTTTAACTTTACCGAAAGTTTATATAGCGAATGCAGATCGATCCATACCCAGTCCGGCACAGGCAAGCCCATCATAAAATAGCTGATTACAACGCTGGATAAGCCCTTCATACAACGCTGAAGTGTTAAGCCCAGGTTTTTGCCTTGAAACCAGCTGACTTGACGGTGCGTGAGCTCTTTCAGCACCATCCAATAGCCGATCGTGAATTCTCTTTCCAAGGAGACTAAAACTTGCAGAATCTTTAAATCGTTCTCGTTTTTTGGAAATGCCGTGCTTAGCAGCCTGGAGCGAAGATAATCTTCTATAATCAATACCTTAGGACGCATCAATTCCAGAGCGTCGAGCCTTAACTGCAACGGCATTTTGATCGTATTGAATTCGGTAATAAGATCTAAGATCAATCTTGTCGCTAAACTCGGGTTAGCTGTTGGTAGTTCAATCAACCATTGTTCTAAAGCTTTCTGTTCAAATTCTTTTAGCCGCTCAGGCTTCGTTTCTTGTGCCGGAATAACAAGAAAAAATGAGTTTTTCACTTATTCACCGTAATGATTATCAGATTCCGAAGATTTAGGAGCATAAAAGAAAACTACTTAAGATGTTTTTCTAACCCGTGGTTATCCAACGCCTATTTTCCGTGTCATCATACCTTTAGAAGGATTATAACCCAAGATTGCCAACGCCATAAAAACAATAAAAGCGCCGAGGGAGTAAAGGCAGGCGTATTGATTGAATTGACCATACAGGGCGAAACGGATCAACTCGACGCCTTGGGAAAAAGGATTGTATTCCGCTAAACGATACAACAAAGCGCTGGACTCCTTGATCTTCCATAGGGGATAAAGCGCCGTAGACATAAAAAACATCGGAAAAATCACAAAATTCATCACGCCGGCAAAATTCTCCAGTTGTTTAATCAATGACGACAGCAATAAGCCTAATGCGCCCAACATCATGCCCGACAATATCAGAGCTGGCAATACCCATCCGTACCCGGCCCAAGGCGGACGGATTTCGTAACACCAGGCCACGGCAAGAAAGACGTAAACTTGCAGAATTGATACGGCCGTCCCGGCCAGCAACTTAGAAAACAGCAGAAACCAGCGCGGCAATGGGCAAGTCAGTAAAATCCGCATACTGCCCATCTCGCGGTCGTAAACCATCGACAGCGAACTTTGCATGCCGTTGAATAATTGGATCATACCGCATAAGCCAGGTACGATGTAGACTTCGTAAAGAATGTAAGTTTCATACGGAGGGCTGATTGCCAAACCTAGCGCCGAGCGGAATCCGGCGGCGAAAATAAACAACCACACCAGCGGCCTGACTAAAGCCGAAACAAAGCGTTCGGTTTGGGTCACGAAGCGCCAGCATTCGCGCCAGACAATGCCCCACATGGCGCGCCAGTAATGCATTATTTTCATCTTTGCCCGTCTTGCGTTAACGTATAAAAAGCGTCTTTAACCGAAGCTGTACCCGTTTGCCCTAAGATATCGCTAACCGATCCGGCAGCCTTGATTTGGCCTTTATGCAAAACGATAAGGTTGTCGCCGGGATACACCTCGTCGATCAAATGACTTGCCCATAACACCGCCAGTTTCTCGTCCTTCGCTAACCGGTGCACATGATCGACAATATCCTGGCGGCTGGGTACATCAAGACCGACAGTAGGCTCATCGAGCAAGAGTAAGACAGGCTTGTGCAGCAAAGCCCTGGCAATTTCCACGCGCCTGCGATGACCGCCGTTTAGCTGGCGGATTTTTTCAAACCGGCGCTCATACATATTCAAACGTTCCAATTCTTGCTGAATCCGCTGTTTGGCAAGCTTACCGCCCATCCCGTGCAACGCCGCATGGTAGTTTAAGTTTTGCACGACCGTCAGATCGATATCCAGCGTCGATTGTTGAAACACCACGCCCAGCCTAGCGAGTGCTTTGCCTGTCTTTTTTTTGATGTCGAACCCGCATAATTCGATTTTGCCGGCGCGGGCATCGTACAAGCGGGTAATTAATGCAAACAGAGTGCTTTTACCCGCTCCATTCGGACCGAGCAATAACGTGCATTCGCCCGGGCGAATCGCAAAGCCGACTTCGTCCAGCGCTTTTTTGCCGCCGTAAGAAAAGCTCAGATTTTCGACGGTTAATGCACTGACAAGGCTCATGGCTTGACCGCCACTCCCCAAGGATAATTGCCCACGGCAATCGATTTGGTAACAGTCAAGCTATCGAGATCGATGATTGAAATATCGTTGCTGACGCCGTTCGTCGTGTACAAACGCTTTTGGTCGGGCGAGAACGCCAGATTCCAGACCCGTTGCCCCACTAGCAAATACTTTTCCACTTCATAGGACTTCGCATTCATGACCGCGACGCGGTTCGCCGGCCCTAAAGCCACGTAGCCCCGTTTGCCTTCCTTATCCACAACCACGCCGACCGGTTGTATTTTGTCTTTCGCTACGCCCGGAATTTCAAATGAAACGCGTTTTACGACCTGCTTGCTATTGGCGTCCAGGATCGACAAAGTGCTGCCCATTTCCGATGTCGCCCATGCGAATTTACTGTCGGCGGTAAAAGTAACGGCGCGCGGGCGGGCGTCGATGAGCGTGTTTTCGGCAATCTCGTGAGTCTTAGCGTCGATCCAATGCAGCATGTTGGTGGTTTCGGTCGCGCTGACGACCCAACGGTTATCCGGGCTAACGGCAATGCCTTCCGGCTCGACGCCCACTTTAATCTGTTTGACGGCTTTTTTCTTGCCAATGTCGATCACTGTCACCATGCTGTCGTCCTCGTTGGACACATAGAGACGATCACCCTTGGGATTCAACGCGAACGTTTCCGGATCGTCTGCCGAGGGCAAGGTGCCGATTTCCTTCAATGAATCGGTGTCGATGACCTTGATGATATTGTCGTCGCTGGTTGCGATATACAACACCTTATAATCCGGGCTAATGGTAATACCCCGCGGACGCTGGCCGACGTCCACGGTTTTGATCAATTCGCCCTCGGCGGGATCGACCATCGCCAAGGCGTTGTCTTTTTCCAAAGTGACGAACACGGTTTCGGCATTGGCAGAAACCGGCAGGATTGATGATAACAGTGTGCTTAATACAAGCTTTTTCACTTTTTTTGACTCCATTGACATACAGTTTCCGGCTGGTCGTAACCTAAGGTGTCCAATTCCGTTTTAGGATGCAAATAACCTTCGATTGGTGCGACCGCGACTAAAGACCTCGGTGCTGCCAGCAACACTGGCTGCCTTAATTGACGGTCCCAAGACCGGAACGACAGCGCCACCCCCTTATAACCTTGCAAGGCGAACTGGTCGCCTAAGAGATAGTCCTTGACCGGTTGATACGCATTCGATTGCGCGCGAGTGGCTGCTTCGCCGATGGCCCGCACCGCTAAATATGCGCCGTAATCTTCCTCTTCCATCCAGCGTCCCGCTTTTTCCTTGAAGCGGTTTTGAATTTGCACCGCACCCCACTGTTCGTGCGTCCGGTGCCAAGCCGACGCCGTCAAACCTTGCGTACCGATGACAGGCCGGGGAATCCAGGTGCGGTAATCCAGATATTCGCCGAATTGCCCCTGTTCGTCGGCAACCACCAGCACATCGTAGTCATCATCGATTTGGGTGAAAACAGCGACATCGGATTGCGCGCTGCGTCTGGCGTCGTAGGTATGTTCCCAAGTTTTTTCTTGGATAATCTTGATGCCGAATTTTTTGGCGGAACGCTTGATCGCCTCGGCATATAACTTGTCCTCGGCAGCTGTTCCAGTCACCAGAAACCATTTCGTCCAGCGTTTTTTTACCATGTACTGGGCAAGCGCATCAGTGCGCATGGAACGGCTTGGCAAAAGGTGCAGCACATTAGCGCGGCAATCTTTGTTGCGCATAGCGTCGTCGGTGGTGGCTGCATCGAAGACCAATATATCTTTCGCCCTTGTGGAATCGGCGATCACATTTGTTGCAACAGCCTTCAGGTTGGTCACCACAAACACATATTTACCGGCGATTTTCTTGTCAAACACATCCGCGGGATTACCGTCCGCGGGGACGATAAACTTGTCCAGTGAAAACCGTTGCTTGGTGTATTTTCCTGTGGTGTTATTGTCTTCAATCGCCAGTTCCGCCCCGGTAACGCCCTTATTTTCGATCACCGGATCCAGGTTGGAAAGCGGCGGGCGCACTTTCGGCGTTTGCGCCAGAAAAGCAATTTTGATAATTTGTTTTTCTTTCGCAAACGAAACACTGGTTGCGAATACCGGTAAAAAAAGAATTATTAGTAATAAAAATCGCTTTGCAATGAACAATAAAGTATTGTAAGCCTTAATTTCACGGCTCCGTTGATCTGCTATTTTTATCATAAAACCAGACTTTTTAGGAAAGCTCTTCAAGTGCATTATCGCTCCTTTAATTGTATTCGTAACGGCAATCCATTGAAAGATAATTAACTATTATCTTTCAATGGACCATCCCGGTACAGTCATTCGGAATATTCAATTGTGTGATTTGTAAATTATCGTGATTAGGTCAATACTTAACTAACTTATTAAGGCCCAGTCCGTTGACCGATATGTCCGATTTTCATACCAAAACCACCCAAGATTATTGGTTTAATAAAGGAACTCCCGCTCCTTTTGCAACCAACAGGCGTATGAGCATCAGGTATGTTAGGAACGATATCGGTGTTTCTATCCGTAAAATCGGTTTGTTTAATCTCGTCTTCTGGGCGAATAAGGATATCGCCGTAAAATTGGTCGATATCGGAAGTAGAGGCGCTCTCATAGCAACAAACTTGAAATTAGCCCTCAATAAAAAAATAATATTGACTATCCGGTTTGCCGATTTCAAAGAATTCGAGATTTCGGGCAAAGTCGTTCGAAAAGCCATGAGCGAATTACCGGTTTACGGCATTAAATTTGATAATATCAGTGACGATTTAGCCGAACATTTATTAGCTACGCAACGAAAGCTAACCTTTAAATAACCGGCGAACGCTCTGTATTGTCCGTTTAAACAAACGCTTTTCTAATGACCGATTCCAATATCGTCCTCAGCGGTATCTATATCTACCCGGTTAAATCATTGAGCGGCATTAGTTTGCCCGAGTGGCCGGTGACAGAAACCGGCTTCAAGTATGATCGTAAATGGATGCTCGTAGACTCGGACCAGACCTTTTTAAGTCAACGCCGTTTACCGCGCATGGCTTTAATTAAAACGGCATTAACTAGCGACAGCCTGATAGTATCCGCACCGGAAATGGATACTATAGCGCTGGAACTTGA
This sequence comes from Methylococcaceae bacterium UBA7658, assembly GCA_002483425.1. Lineage (GTDB taxonomy): Bacteria > Pseudomonadota > Gammaproteobacteria > Methylococcales > Methylomonadaceae > Methyloglobulus. The sequence goes on along the minus strand of DLHW01000003.1, from coordinate 114,461 downwards.
ACCTCAAGATGGACAAACCTTGTCTGCTACTGTTTGGCGCGATCAAGTTGACGTCATGGCCGTTTCCGCCAAAGCCGACGAATGGTTTAGCCGGTTTTTACAGACTCCGTGCCGCTTGGTCTATCAGACCGATAAGTCTATTCGGCAAGTCGATCAAAATTTTGCAAAACCGAACGATAAAACGGCGTTTTCGGACGGCTTTCCTTTTTTATTATTTTCCGAAAGTTCGCTCGCAACCTTGAATAAGGCTATGCCGCTTGACTTGCCGGTTTCCCGGTTTAGGCCGAATCTAGTCGTCAAGGGTTGCGGCAGTTACGCCGAAGATAGCTGGCGCGACATTGCAATAGGCGCTGTAAATTTCCGCTTGCCTAAACCTTGCTCGCGCTGCTCCGTCCCTGCCATCGACCCTGAAACGGCGAAAACCGGCAAAGAGCCTCTGACCACCTTAAACCGCCTGCGTAAATGGGAAAATAAAGTGTATTTCGGTCAGAACGCGATCCATGATAACTATGGCATTCTATCGGTCGGCGATGAAGTCAAAATTAACCTTAGCGGTGCAAAACAGCCGCCACTGTGATCGACACTGCTAAATCGCTTTTCCAATAATTTCATTTAACTTCACTAATTGACCGGCTTGAACCCGGCTTTCCCAGTCGATTTTATCTTTAGCAAACAAAACAATAATTGTAGAACCCATATTGAACCGTCCCATCTCATCCCCTTGCTTTAACACAACGGGTGTTTTGTCGCCGTAATTCCACGTTTGAATGAAGGAATGGCTGGGCGGTGTTACAACCCCGTGCCAAACCGTTTCAATACTAGACACGAAAATAGCGCCGACGAGCACTAACGCCATCGGACCGGCCTCGGTGTCGAATATGGCCGCAACCCTTTCGTTTCTGGCAAATAAGCGGGGCACGGAGCGAGTAGTTGCTGCGTTAACACTGAATAGTCTGCCTGGAATATGGACCATTTCCTTTAACGTTCCTGTGAGCGGCATGTGCAACCGGTGATAGTCTTTAGGGGATAAATAAATCGTGGCGAACGAACCGCCGGCAAAAAGCTCGGCGCGTTCGGTGTTGCCTCCGAGTAATTCGAATAGGGTAAACGATTTACCTTTAGCTTGAAAAAGATTACGGACATCGATCTTTCCGGCTTGACTGACCGCGCCGTCAGCCGGGCTAATAACCGCTTTCGCTTCTTGCGCCAAAGGCCTGGCGCGCGGTTTGAGTTCACGGGTAAAAAACGCATTAAAGTTATTAAAAGCATTGAGATTCTTAATCTTCGCTTCGTCCATATTGACGCCGTATTGCTTAATAACCCATTTGATCATAAAGTCTTTCAGAGCTTTGTTTTCGGAATGGGTAAACCGGCTCATCAATTTTGATAAGGCATGGTGGGGCAAAATATATTGCGGTAATACTTTGAGAGCGTCAGAAAATTTCATCATTCAATTAGAGCGTTGATACGAAAGTTATGGAAGATTAACAGGTAAAGGCGCATGCCAATTTGGGTTGGCATGGTCCACAATCACGGTTGTATAAATGCCGCCGCGCACATTAAATTCGGCGCGAATCCGCATAAAGTTAGGCGCAATGGTATTTACAATGTGATTAAGCATCTCATTTGTGACCGCTTCGTGAAATGCGCCCTCATCGCGGAATGACCAAATGTAAAGTTTTAGCGATTTCAATTCAACGCACAGCCCGGCAGGAACATATTCCATAGTGATGGTGGCGAAATCGGGTTGCCCTGTCTTGGGGCATAAACAGGTGAATTCCGGGATACTAATGCGAATCGTATAATCGCGCCCCGGTTGCGGATTGGGGAAGGTTTCCAGGTCTTTGCTTGGTTTTGTTGTCATAATCGTTAATAATAATCAGCTATTCGAATCAGTTAAACGGACTATTTTACCAGTTATGAAACTGGAAAAAATCAAACTTTCTGGCTTTAAATCTTTTGTCGATCCCACCGTCATTCCCGTTCACGGTAATTTGACCGCTATTGTAGGGCCTAACGGTTGCGGAAAATCCAATATTATCGACGCTATTCGCTGGGTCATGGGCGAGAGTTCGGCCAAACATTTGCGCGGCGGCAGCATGGCGGATGTCATTTTTAACGGCTCGTCCACCCGTAAACCGGTCAGCACGGCGTCGGTCGAATTGATTTTCGATAACAGCGAAGGCAAGCTCGGCGGCGAATACGCCCAATACGACAGCATTGCCATCAAGCGCCAAGTCAGCCGGGACGGACAGTCACTATATCTCCTGAACGGCGCGCGCTGCCGCCGGAAGGACATAACCGACATCTTTTTAGGAACAGGCTTAGGTTCCCGAAGTTACGCCATTATCGAGCAAGGCACGATTTCGCGTATGGTGGAAGCCAAACCGGAAGACTTGCGCATCCACATAGAAGAAGCAGCCGGGATTTCCAAATACAAGGAACGACGGAGCGAAACCGAAACCCGTATGAAACACACGCGGGAAAACCTGGAACGGCTGGATGATTTGCGCGACGAGGTCGACAAACAAATCAAACATCTCCAAAAACAAGCCGAAAAAGCGGAAAAATATACCGAACTGAAAAAACAAGAACGCCAATTTAAGCTGGAATTGCTGGCCATGCGCTGGCAGCTTTACCATCAAACTGCCCAAGATATCGAAACCAAACTGCAAGACGTAGCTTTAGAACATAACCGTCTGTTTACGCTCTCGCGCCAGCTTTCTTCTACCATCGAAACCAAACGCGCCGATTATAAAGATCAACAACAGCAATTAAATCAAATTCAATCCGATTATTATTCCGCGGTCGCGGAAGTTAGCAGCTTGGAGCAAACCATCCGGTTTAACGAAACTAACCATGAGGAAGCCTTACAGGAAATCAAGCGTTCTCAGCAACAAGCCGATCAATCCCATAACGAAATCGAAACCGACTTGCTGGCGCTAGCAGCAATCAAACAAAACATCTTAGAAGCGGAAGCCACGTTGGAAAGCGCCGAAGAATATGAACAAGAATGCGCCCATCAACTTCAAAACCACCAACAGCAAAAGCATATCTGGCAGGAACAATGGGAAGCCTATCGAACCGAAAGCGCCAAATTTAAAGAACAAGCGGAAATTCAACGATTGACTATCCATCAGTTGGAAAGCCTGAACCAGCAACTGCAAGTGCGCATGGACAAACTCCATGCCGAAAGCAATGAATTGTCCGCCCATGACTTTCAAAACGAAATTGAATCGCTAACTGCCGCCACTGAATTGATTGAAAATCAACGCGAAGACTTGAACGAACAATTAGAACAACACCGGCAAAACATTGCCGATTATCGCGAACAAATCAAACATTGCCACACCGAATTGCATCATCACCGTACCGAACTCCAGCATGTCAAAGGCAAAATAACATCCTTGGAATTGTTGCAACAGCACGCAATGGGCAAGGATAACCAGACGTTGAACGACTGGCTGGTCAAAATGGGGCTGACCCAAAATCGCCGTTTAGCTGAATTTTTAGATGTAGCACCCGGTTGGGAAACGGCGGTGGAAACTATTTTAGAAGGTAATCTGGAGGCCATCTGTATCGAAAATGCCGGACATTTGATCTCTGAACTAAGCCAATTGAACGACAGTTCTTTAACTTTATTCGAAACCCGCGCAATCAACACTCAGCAAAATCCCGGCAGTCATCCAAGTTTATTGCTCAATAAAGTTAACGCCCCCTGGGATTTATCTCCCTTACTGTCCGGCATTTACTGTGCCGATACCATTCAAACCGCAAGGGATTTATCGTTTCAGCTTCAACCGCACGAATCGGTTATTACCCAAGACGGCGCGTGGTTTGGGCCAAGCTGGATTTGCGTCAAGCACCAAAAGGACACTAAATCCGGCGTACTGCAACGGGAAAAAGACTTGCGGCAGCACAAATTACGGCAGGAAGAGTTGCAAGACCTTATCGAAACCCTGGATGAACAGCTGCAAAACACCGAGCACCGTCTTAAAGAATTTGAAAGCATCCGGGAAAGCCTACAACAGCAACATAATGCTTTGGGCATTGAACTCAGTCAAAAACAATCCGAGGCCAGCGCGATAAACGCCCGTCTGGATCAACACCAACGCCGTCAAGCCCATATCGCTAACGAACAAGCGTCCATTGCCGAGGATCTTGCCGAAAATGCGGAAAAACTGATCGCAGCCGGAATGTTGTTCAGCGAAGCGGAAGCGGTCTTAAGCGAGCAAGAAGATAACCGCTTAAATCTGAATGACCGTAATAACGACTTACAAATGCACCATCATCAGATCGAACAGGCCGCCCATAATGCACGGCAGCAAGTTTATAGCATCAAAGCGCAATTGGAATCGCTACGCGCATCCGCCATCCTAACCGGTAAGCAGATCGAGCGTCTGCAAACTCAGCAGGAAAACGCTTTAACCCGTATTGCCGAGTTAAAAGATAAACTCGAACAAACATTGACGCCGATTGACGGAGAAAAGAAGCAACTAGAACAACGGTCGCAAGAAAAGGAACTACTGGAAAAACAACTAAAAAAACAACGCGAACAACTCAGTGACATTGAAGACAACATAAGTCAGCTCTCTGAAGAACATGTCCGCACCGAACGGGATTTGGAAAAGCAACGCGAAAAACTCGACACCTTACGTTTGGATTTGCAAGAAAGCAAAGTCCGCCAGCAAAGCGTTAATGAGCAATTAACCGAAATTAACGCCGACGCGGAAGAAATCTTACAAACCCTGCCCGAAGACGCCGACGAACCGGTATGGAAACGAAAAGTCGACGATCTCACCGGTCAAATCGAACGCTTAGGCACGATTAACCTGACTGCAATCGAAGAATTTCAGGCGCAATTGGAACGAATGAGTTTTCTCAACGAACAACATGCCGATCTGATCGAAGCATTAACAACTTTAGATCAAGCCATTAGCAAAATCGATAAAGAAAGCAAGCTGCGTTTTCAAGAAACTTTCGATAAAATTAACGCGGGGTTGCAAGAGAAATTTCCACGGTTATTCGGCGGCGGACAAGCCTATCTGGAATTGACGGAAGACGACTTGCTGGAATCCGGCGTCAATATCATCGCTAGGCCGCCCGGTAAACGTAACAGCTCCATTCATTTGTTATCGGGCGGCGAAAAAGCGCTAACCGCCGTGGCCTTGGTGTTCTCAATTTTTGAGCTGAATCCGGCGCCTTTTTGCTTGCTGGACGAGGTCGATGCACCACTCGATGACGCCAATGTGGGAAGATTTTCACAAATGGTCGAAGATATGTCAGAATCTGTACAATTTTTGTATATTTCCCATAACAAGGTCACGATGGAAATAGCAAAACAGCTTGCGGGTGTCACCATGAAAGAGCCGGGCGTATCCCGGATGGTGGCGGTTGATATTGATGAGGCAGTCAGTTTGGCGGAAAACTAATGGATAAAGAACTGTTAAGAATAGTAATAATAGCCACCGGCTTCCTGGTTATGATAGCCATGATACTCTGGAGTTTTATTAAAAACCGGCGGACACTGGCTGCGCAAGATGAAATAGAGGCGGAAAAAGTTATCGGTTCCTCCGGTTATATCGACGACGCCTTAAGATTGCATACGGAACACGATGAATTCGATATCGTGCCTATCGGGACGGCAAAGCACACCCTCGATAACGAGGACGAATCCGATTGGGATATGGAACTCAACAATGAGTTCGACGACGGCGATGAAGTGATTTCACGTCACACCATCCCAGACATCATTCAGTTTGCTGTCGTAGCCAATTCGAATCAAAGTTTTAACGGCGTCGATTTGGCGCTTGCATTCGGCTTGGTTGGGCTTGAATACGGCGATTTGAAGGTCTATGAAAGAGTCAACCTTAACGGCGGAACCGATTACGGCGTTGCCTGTATGATCGAACCCGGCACTTTCCCGGAAAGTGCCGATATGGTTGCGTTCAACTGTCCGGGCATCGTGTTTTATCTCCAGCATGGCGATTTGGAAGACGCCCAAGCCGTTTTCGACGATTTTGTGGACACCATCAAGACCGTCGCCAAGGAATTAGAAGGCGAAATTTGGGACAATAAGCGGCAACTTTTGACCGAAGAAACCATCCAGGCTATCCGGCAAAGCTTATAAATAAAGCGCCGTGCTCAACGAATCGCAACTGGCTGTCCTCAAAAACGCCAAACTCGGCGCGCTTAACATCCATCTTGAAAGACTCGAAACTTTAGCCAGATTTGACTCAGCAGGCGAATTATCCGACGAGGAATTGCTTGCCTTCCTTAAAATCTGCAACACACTGTACCGCAGCGGCGAGCCGTTGATTACGGATAAAGTTTACGATTCGGTCTTTTTGGCCGAACTGGAAAAACGTCATCCCGGCCATCCCTACCTGCACTCTGTCGAACCGGAAAAAGCCTTTACCGGAAAAACCGTTGTCTTACCGCAACGAATGCTGTCCACGGAAAAAGCCTACACTGAGGAAAGTATAGAAAAATGGCTAGTCAATATCGAAAAAGCCGCCGTCGAACTCGGAATCGATCCCGATTCCTTAATTTTCCGCGCAACGCCCAAGCTGGACGGATTTGCCGCTTACGATGACGGCAAGATACTTTACACCCGCGGCGACGGACGCAAGGGCACCGACATCACGCGTGTGTTCGAACGCGGCATGATCGTAGGTGGTAGCGGCAAACGCGGCTTGGGCGCGGGCGAAATCGTCGTTAACCAAAGCTATTTCAATCGCCATTTAGCGGATACATTCGAAAACGCGCGGAACTTCCAAGCCAGCGTCATCAAAGAAAAAGAACTCGAACCCCATGCCTTGGAAGCCATTAAAAATAAAGCCGCCGTATTTTTTCCCTTTTCCGAACTGCCCGATTGGCAAGGTTCTGCTGCGGAAATCAGGGCAACATTCGAAAATATCGTCGCCACTATTTACAGCTTAATCGATTACGATGCCGATGGCGTAATTTTTGAAGTTACCGACGAGCGCGTCAAACAACACATGGGAGCTACCCGGCATCATCACCGCTGGCAAATCGCCTATAAAAGCAATGCCGAAACCGCGCACGTTAAAGTAATGCGCGTCATCCCGCAAACCTCGCGCTCGGGCCGTGTTAATCCGGTGGCGGAATTAGAGCCAACCCGTCTGAGCGGCGCAATGATCGCGCGCGCCACCGCCCACCATTACGGCATGGTCAAGGAGCAGGGCATCGGCGAAGGCACACTGATCGAACTGACCCGTAGCGGCATGGTCATTCCCAAAATCGAACGCGTCATCGAACCGAAACAACCGCAAATCCCCGGGCAATGCCCCAGTTGCGGCAGCGAACTGATTTGGGACAGCGATTATCTTTACTGCCTGAACAGTGCTCACTGCCCCGCCCAAATTGAAAATAGCATCGAACATTTTTTCCGGACGCTCGCCAACAACGACGGATTCGGCGCGAAAACCATTGAAAAACTCCATACCAGCGGCGTTAATTCGGTCTATGCCATTTATCAACTGACCTTGGAACAACTCGTTGAGATGGGTTTCCGTAGCCAGGACGGTAAAAACCAAATCGCCAAAAACCTGCTCGACCAGCTCAAGCGCAGCCGGACGGAAGCGATCGAAGACTGGCGTTTTCTAGGCGCCTTCGGTATCTGGCGCATGGGCTTAGGCAATTGTGAACGTTTGTTGCAGCATCACCGGTTGCTGGACATCTTCAACTTAAGCGTCGATAACATCGTGTTGATAGAAGGCTTCGCGGAGAAAACCGCTTCCGCCGTAGTGGAAAGTTTGGCGATGTTAAAAGACGAATTCATGAAACTTTACGGATTAGGGTTCAACCTTCTCCAAACGGCTTTAATCACCGGACAGCTACAAAAGACCAGCCCCATCACCGGCTTAACTATTGTATTCACCGGCACAATGGTTCACGGTAAACGCGAAGATATGATCAAGGAAGCCAAACGATTAGGCGCTAAAATTGCTAACTCCGTTACGGGAAAAACCGATTATTTGGTAACAGGCACTGATGCCGGCGCAACTAAAATCAATGCGGCGCAGCAAAAAGGGATTAAGGTGATTGGCGAACAAGAGTATTTAGGGGTTATACGTCAATAAAGCCGATCAATGTGATGCCGCCAATGGCAAACGCAAGTCCAAATCGGTCGCCAACTCCAAATCCGGGTTATTGACCGGTTGGCTTGTTGTACACCCACAGGCATAAAAGCCAAGCAAGCTGTCGTCGCTGCAGGGCTCTGCACACCATAATGGCCGATTACAGGGATGTGGAGGCAAAGCAATACTGGAGCGAGCCGAAGGGGATACCGGCCACCTATCATAAGCAGATCGCATCGGCCTTGTTCGACGCGACCGTTACCGCTTCCATAGTCAATCCAGTCTTTATGCCCTTGGGTGCAGGTTAAAGGCTTTGATCGCAGCCTGGATATCCGCACCGAAACCGACCCATGACAGACTACCCTGACCAAATGCGGCGCCTTGCTAAGGCTCAAGCCTTGTCCCGCCCACCCCAAGAAACTCGCGAACTTCAAGCTCTACTACCCAGGCGTGATCCCCTTTCGCGCACAAGTGCGGTTGCCCAGGATTTGCAGCGGGATCGTAACCGGTTTGAAAATACCCATAGGCCGCAAAAATAGCCGCCGCCGAGTTACCGCCATTCTTGTGCCAGTAAACAACCCTGAGATTTCTTACAATTTATAATTAATTGATTTAATTGGTCGGGACGAGAGGATTTGAACCTCCGACCCCTTGCACCCCATGCAAGTGCGCTACCAAGCTGCGCTACGCCCCGACTGATTGGATAGTTGATGTGTAACAGAATAGGATTAAAGACATAATCCCAAAGAATCGGAAACAGGCAAATTATACAATATTTGCCTGCTTAAAGAGAAAAGACTTCTATTTTAATAATTCGAGTATATCCTCGAGTTCGCCGATCATTTGATGAATGAGCTGTTTAGTGCGAATGGAATCCTCTTTCGCATTATCGCTTGTGAGATGCGCTCTAGCTCCGCCGATGGTGTATCCTTGTTCGTACAGTAACGCGCGTATCTGGCGTATCATGAGAACGTCATGGCGCTGATAATAACGTCGGTTGCCGCGCCGTTTTACCGGACTTAATTCGGTAAATTCTTGCTCCCAGTAGCGAAGCACATGAGGCTTAACGGCGCACAATTCGCTGACTTCACCGATGGTAAAGTAACGTTTTGCAGGTATGACCGGCAGTTCGTTATTATTGCTAGGTTCCAACATAAGTTTCAACTCGAGCTTTTAGTTTTTGGCCAGATTTGAATGTTACCACACGCCGGGCCGTTATGGGTATTTCTTCTCCGGTTTTTGGATTCCGTCCAGGACGGCTGTTTTTATCGCGTAATTCAAACTTACCGAATCCGGAAAGCTTTACTTGCTCTCCTTGCGCTAAAGAACCTTTTATTTCGTCAAAAAATAACTCGACGATATCTTTAGCTTCGCGTTTATTAAGACCCAGATCTTCATAAAGTTTCTCGGCGAAATCAGCTTTTGTTAATGCCATTTTATCAATCCCTCAATCTTGCACCAATTGTATTGGTCAACGTGTGTAATATTTTACTAAATGTAGCATCAATTTCAGAATCCGTAAGTGTTTGCGTAAAATTTTGCATCGTGATGCTAACGGCGATACTTTTACAATCTTCTTCGATACCTTTTCCCCGGTAAAGATCAAACAATACAATTTCTTGTATTATTTCTTCACCGCTGCTTTTTATACAAGCAATTATGTCGGCGGCGGACACATATTCCTTTACGATCAAAGCAAGATCTCTCGTCACCGACGGATATTTTGATAACGGTTTAAATTTAGAAATAGTTTTGTCTAGGAGTAAATCTTGGTCGAGTTCAAACAAATAAACCTGAGTTTCAAAACCTAACTGTTTTTCAAGCGTTGGGTGCAACATGCCAAGTAGGCCAATTTTTTCGCCTGTCTGGGATAAAATTTGCGCTGTTTGCCCCGGATGAAGAGCGGAATGTACTGCTGGCGCGTACTGCACACTGGTTCCTGCCAACGAAAACAAAGCTTGCACATCTGCCTTCAGGTCGAAAAAATCGGTTTTACGGTTCTTTTCTCCCCATTGTTCTGGAAATAGAGTACCCAGTATTAAGCCCGATAACATTTTTTGCTGCCATGTTCGACCATCTACAGTAAGAAATCGCAGACCCGTTTCAAAAAACCGTATTCTTTTTTGCTGGCGGTTTAGGTTATATAAAGCCGCTTTTAATAAACCGCACCATAAGGTGCTCCGCATTACGGATAAATCGGATGAAATCGGATTGGTAATTTTTATAATACGATCTTCGGGCGCAACCGCTTGTTGTGTCTGTTCGTCAACAAAACTGTACGTAATCGCCTCTTGATAACCCCGATCAACCAGCAAGTCTTTAAGCCTGTCGATATCCATCACGGTTTCAGTCGCTTTACTTAACTCCGCCCGCATTAACAAACTATTATTGGGTATCCGGTTGTAGCCGTGAACTCTTGCCAGTTCTTCTATCAAATCGGCTTCGATGGATATATCAAAACGGAAACCGGGAGGCGTAATAACCCAACCTTCGGTATGATTTTGAACAGCCATACCCAGGCGACGAAAGATATCCTGAACTTCCTCATCAGGCAAAGATACGCCGAGCATTTTATCTATCCGCTGCCGTCTTAAAAAAATGTCCGGACGTTGAGGCAAATCCGTATCGTGTTTAACTTCATTTATGGGGCCAGCGTTTCCGCCCGCAATTTCGACTATCAACTGAGTAGCCCTTTCGATTGCCCGTTGCTGCAAGGTTGGGTCGACGCCGCGCTCAAACCGGTGCGATGAATCAGTATGCAAACCAAATCGTCTGGCTTCGCCGGCTATTGCGCGCGGAGCAAAAAATGCGCATTCAAGAAAGATAGTTTGAGTACTTTCACCGACAGCGCTATCGTTACCGCCCATGATGCCGGCCAAAGCCAACGCTTTGTTATCGTCGGCAATGACCAAGGCTTTCGGGTCAAGCGTTACCGTTTGTCCGTTTAACAAAGCCAATGGTTCACCATCTTTCGCCTTGCGGACTGTAATCCCGCCGTCAAGCTTATCGGCATCGAACGCATGCAACGGTTGACCGAGTTCAATCAACACGTAGTTAGTAACATCCACCACCGCGCTTAAATTTCTGATGCCGGAACGCCGCAAACGCTCTTGCATCCAGGCAGGCGTTTTCACTTTGGTGTTAACATTCTTGATTAGACGCCCGAGATAACGCGGGCATACGGTTTTTTCTTTTACCGTTATAGCGACTACCTCCTCATGACTGACACCGGTATCTCTTATTACTGTCGATTCCCAAGCCATAGCGTTAAGCAAAGCCACTTCCCGGGCAATACCTTCAACGCTTAAACAATCCGCTCTATTTGGGGTCAAATCGATTTCAATGATAGCATCATTGAGGGATAAATATTCCCGGATATCCATGCCAATAGGGGCTTCCGCAGGTAATTCCATCAATCCGCTGGCTTCCGTCGCTAAGCCCAGTTCTTTCTCCGAGCAGAGCATTCCCAACGATTCCACTCCGCGCAACTTGGATTGCTTGATCTTGAAATCGCCGGGCAATTCGGCTCCCACCAACGCCGCTGGGACTTTTAAACCCGGTCTGACATTGCTAGCGCCGCAAACAATCTGTAAGGGTTCATTAGCGCCTACATTAACCGTGCAAACTCTTAATCTATCAGCATCGGGGTGCTGTTGGACGGTCAAGACTTCACCGATAACAACGCCGCTGAATACGGTCACTGCCGCCGCTACAGAATCGACTTCAAGTCCCGCCATCGTCAATTGCGACACCAGTTCCGCCGTCGAAACAGGCGGATTGACATATTCCCTTAGCCAAGCTTCACTAATTTGCATGATTCAGATGTCCTTGGAATTAACGCTAATTAAATTGCTGTAAAAACTTGAGATCATTCTCGAAAAACAATCGTAAATCGTTTATCCCATAACGCAGCATGGCTAATCTTTCGACTCCCATGCCGAAAGCAAAGCCGCTATAACTTTCGCAATCGATATTGACCGCCTTAAATACTTCGGGATGTATCATTCCGCAACCCATCACTTCAAGCCATCCGGTTTGACTGCATACTCGGCATCCTTCACCGTTACACATCACGCATTCGATATCGACTTCAGCCGACGGTTCGGTAAAGGGAAAATACGACGGGCGAAAGCGGACTTGAATGTCTTTTTCAAAAAATGCCTGTAAAAACTGATATACGACGCCTTTAAGATCGGCAAAACTGACCTCGGTATCCACTAAAAAGCCTTCAACCTGATGAAACATTGGAGTATGGGTAATATCGGAATCGCAACGGTACACCCGTCCTGGGGCAATGACCTTCAACGGAGGCTGTCCGGACTCCATCACTCTGATCTGAACGGGCGAAGTATGCGTCCTAAGCACGGTGTGGGCGTCGAAATAAAAAGTATCGTGCATTGCCCTGGCGGGATGATATTCTGGAATATTCAATGCGCCGAAATTATGGTAATCGTCTTCGATTTCAGGCCCCTCGACGATAGAAAATCCGGCGCTGGAAAATATCTTCGATATCCGTCTTAATGTTGTCGTCACCGGATGCAAACCACCACCAGACTGGCCTCTGCCCGGCAGGGTGACATCAATACGCTCACCAGCCAATCTCCTTTCTAACTCAATACTATCGAGCCTGTCTTTCTTGGACTGGAGGTGTTCCTGAAATTGATCTTTGGCCTGGTTGATAATTTGCCCGGCAGCCCGGCGCTGGTCAGGATCAAGAGCGCCTAGTTCTTTCATCTGTAGCGTGAACAGACCCTTTTTTCCCAAATAATGAACGCGAACGAGATCGAGCTGAATTTGATCATGAGCTTCGGCAATAGCCTGTAGCGCTTGAGCGAGAATTACATCTAAGTTAGCTGCCACGTTTCGACCCGCTAGTTTAATTTGGATAGCTTAAGGGGAGGGAAAAATAAAACCTGCAACCTGCCCGCACTCGAAGGGCGGGCAGAACATTAATTGCCTTAACTGTCAAAGCGTCTTGCAGTCTTCTCAAAGAGGACTTTGATTGGCTTTTGCGATTTTTGCGATCTCGCCAAAGGCTTCAATATCGCGTACGGCTATGTCAGCCAAAACCTTGCGGTCAATTGCAACATTAGCTTTGGTCAAACCATTAATCAACCGGCTATAAGATATGCCGTACAACCGCGCAGCAGCATTGATTCTGACAATCCAGAGTGCGCGGAATTGGCGTTTTCTTTGTTTACGGTCGCGGTAGGCGTATTGACCGGCCTTGATAACCGCTTGTTTGGCAACGCGATAAATACGGCTACGGGCACCGTAATAACCTTTCGCTTGCTTTAAGATTTTTTTGTGTCTTGCTCTGGCGGTAACGCCTCTTTTTACTCTAGCCATCTGTCTGCTCCCGTTTAGCTATAAGGCATCATACGTTCAGCCATACGCTGATCGGACGGATGGACATGGGAAGGGCGACGCAGTTGGCGCTTTCTCTTCGTGCTTTTTTTAGTCAGGATATGGCGCTTAAACGATTGTCCGCATTTAAAGCTGCCGCTTCCCGTTTTCCGAAAGCGCTTGGCAGCACCACGGTTGGTCTTGATTTTTGGCATTTGTTTGCTCCGAATAAATAAAAAAATCCCTGAGTGATAATCCAACAAGGCAAAATGCATGGCCCTGGAGAATTGATGGCAGCTGTACCGCCCGGCAATCTTCTCCCTAGACTGCCAACTAGCTTTTACAAAAAGCTATAAAATCTTTGTTAGGCTTATTTTTTCTTTTTAGGCGCCATCACCATGACCATTTGTTTTCCTTCTAACTTTGGAAACTGTTCAACAGTGGCCAACTCTTCCAAATCCTTTTCGATGCGTTTTAATACATCGATGCCTAACTCCCGATGCGCCATCTCACGTCCGCGATAACGTAAAGTTATTTTTGTTTTATCGCCTTCATTTAAGAATTTGGTTAAACTTTTCAGCTTAACTTGATAATCGCCCTCTTCCGTACCGGGTCTGAATTTAATCTCTTTGACTTGGATCTGTTTTTGTTTCTTTTTAGCAATTTGCAGTTTTTTGCTTTGCTCAAACTGGTATTTGCCGAAATTCATAACTTTACAAACCGGCGGATCCGCATTCGGTGAAATTTCGACAAGATCAAGGTCAGCCTCGTAGGCTAATTGTCTTGCTTGATCGATAGGGACGACTCCTACAGGCTCGCCGTCTGCACCAATAACTCGCACCCTGCGTGCGGTGATTTCTTCATTCAGACGGATTTCATCTTTTTTAGCAGCGATATTTCATTCCTCCAAGTACAGCCTTATTGTTTGTCTTCTATTTGTCGCCTTAACCGTTGAACAAAGGCATCAATAGACAGACCACCTAAATCTTCACCATTCTGACTTCTAACCGTTATCATTTGATTTTCAAGCTCTTTATCGCCAAGAATCACTTGATAAGGAACCCTCTGTATCGAATGCTCGCGGATTTTAAACCCGATCTTCTCATTTCTCAAGTCAAATTTCGTTCTAAAGCCTTGTTTTTCCAAATCAACTGTTATTTTTTGAGCATATTCGGCTTGCCGGTCTGTGATACTCATAACCACAATTTGAACGGGCGCTAGCCACAAAGGAAACGTGCCTGAATGTTGTTCGATCAAGATACCGATAAACCGCTCCAACGATCCCAAAATGGCCCGGTGCAACATTACCGGTATTTGGCGGGAACTGTCTTCGGCGATGTAACTCGCGCCTAACCGTCCCGGCATGGAAAAATCGACCTGAATCGTACCGCATTGCCATACCCGCCCGATGCAGTCTTTCAGGGAAAATTCAATCTTAGGCCCATAAAAAGCACCTTCGCCGGGTTGCAAATCCCACAATAATTTTTTGTTATTCAGCGCCAGCTCCAACGCATGCTCGGCCTTATCCCAACTCGCGTCGTCGCCAACCCTATTTTCCGGACGGGTAGACAACTTGATAATAACTTCTTCAAAACCGAAGTCTTTGTAAACATCAAACAACAGGTCGATAAAGTTCGATACTTCGGATTGAATTTGATCTTCGGTACAGAAAATATGCGCATCGTCTTGCACAAAATTACGTACGCGCATCAAACCGTGCAAAGTACCCGACGGCTCGTTACGGTGGCAAGAACCAAATTCCGCCAATCGTATCGGCAAATCCCGGTAACTCTTCAAGCCTTGGTTAAAAATCTGGACGTGGCATGGGCAGTTCATCGGCTTAATGGCGTAATCGCGATTTTCCGAATGGGTGGTAAACATACCGGCATGGAACTTATCCCAATGCCCCGATTTTTCCCACAAGGAACGATCCACCACTTGCGGCGTACGGACCTCGCCATAGCCGTGACATCTTAGTTTATCGCGGATGTATTGCTCGATCTGCTGATAGATCGCCCAGCCTTTCTCATGCCAAAACACCATGCCCGGCGCTTCTTCTTGAGTATGAAACAACCCCAAGGTCTTGCCTAAACGCCGATGGTCGCGCTTTTCGGCTTCTTCAAGCCGGTGCAAATAAGCCTGTAAATCCTTTTTGTCGCCCCAAGCCGTACCGTAAATCCGTTGCAGCATTTCATTCTTGGAATCGCCACGCCAATAGGCGCCGGCAATTTTCATCAATTTGAACACACTTAACTTGCCGGTGCTGGGTACGTGAGGCCCCCGGCACAAATCGATGAACTTGCCTTCGCGGTACAAGCCGATATCTTCGCCCACGGGAATCGAAGCAATGATTTCAGCCTTGTATTTTTCCCCTATCGACTCGAAAAATTTCACGGCTTGATCGCGTTGCCAGACTTCGCGGGTGACCGGCTCGTCCTTCGCCGCCAATTCGGCCATTTTTGATTCGATGGCTTCGAGATCTTCCGGCGTAAACGGCCTCTTGAAAGAAAAATCGTAATAAAACCCGTTTTCAATCACCGGGCCTATCGTCACCTGGGCTTCAGGGAATAATTCTTTGACTGCATAAGCCAAAAGATGCGCGGTGGAATGGCGGATGATATCCACCCCCTCTTCGTCTTTGGCGGTAATTATTTGCAACGTTACGTCAGCGGCAATCTCGGCACTGGCGTCAACCAGCTTGCCGTCCACCTTACCCGCTATCGTCGCCTTGGCTAATCCGGCGCCAATCGAGCGTGCAACGTCCAGCACGGTGACCGCTTGGTCAAACGCGCGTTTGGAACCGTCTGGAAGGGTTACTACTGGCATTTTTAAATATTTAAACCTGCTTTAACAAAAAAGCACTGCCGGGCAGTGCTTTATATTATCTGGTAGGCGCGATTGGACTCGAACCAACGACCCCCACCATGTCAAGGTGGTGCTCTAACCAACTGAGCTACGCGCCTGAAATTAAGTCATTTCAAGGCCCACCATTATAACAATTAGGATGATATAAGCAAACTTATGTCGAATAATAATCGGTTATTTATATTTTCCCCAACCGCTCTAGGCCGTCGGCTGTTACGCGGCAAATCCGCCATTCCTGCATCACATCTGCTCCCATACGGACGTAAAAGCCGATTGCCGGTTCGTTCCAATCCAAAACGCTCCATTCCAACCGGCCGCAATCCCTTGCTGCGGCGATTTGGGCGACTTTTAACAGCATGGCCTTGCCGATGCCGCGGCTTCGGTATTCCGGCAACACGAAAATATCTTCCAAATAGATTCCTGGCTTGGTTAAGAAAGTTGAATAATTAGAGAAAAACAAGGCAAAACCGGCCATTTTCCCATCAGCTTCAGCCAAAATCGCTTCGGCATAGTTTGGCGAACCGAATAAATGCTCCGCCAATGCCAGGGCGTTGCCGGTAACAAGATGAGTTAGTTTTTCATAATCCGCCAGGGCCTTAATTAACTCGAAGAGCGCGCCGCAATCCTCCGGCCGCGCCTTGCGAACGACCACTTCAGATTCAAGTTGCGCCGCCATCAACCTCAGTGCCTAAGGTTAATCATTCAAATCGGCCTTGGTCATGCTTTCAAGTTTTTCAACGACTTTATCGCCAAAAGTTTGTGTGCTTATCATAGTGACACCGCTACCCGGCTTGGAGAGATCAGCAGTCGAGAAACCGTCGGCAAATACGCCTTGCATCGCCGCCCAGACATTTTTGGCTTCCCTATCCATGCCGAAACTGCTTTCTAGCATCATGGCAACCGAACCGATCATGGAATAGGGATTGGCGATATTTTTGCCAGCGATGTCCGGGGCAGAACCGTGAGACGGCTCGTAGTAGGCCTTATCATCGCCTAAACATGCGGATGGCATCAGCCCCAACGAGCCCAGGATGCCGCCGCCTTGGTCGCTTAAAATGTCGCCGAACATGTTTTCCATGACCATGACATCGAATTGGGTTGGGTTTAAACAGAGCGCTGTTGCCGCCGCATCGACCAGGTAATTCACGACTTTCACTTGCGGATATTCAACGGACACCTCTTCCATCACTTCATTCCACAGCACACTTGACATCAGCACGTTGCTTTTATGGATGTTATGCAGCAATTTGCGGCGCTTCATCGCTAATTTAAATGCCTGATGCATGATACGGCGGATCTGTAGTTCATCGTATTCAAGCGTTTCCTTAACATAACGTAAACCCTTGTCGTTTATACCGCGCTCTTTATTACCGAAATAAAGCCCGCCAACCAACTCACGCACCATAATTAAATCGATGCCTTCGCCGATGATTTCCGGTTTTAAAGGTGAAAAATGCGCCAACGCTTTAGGCAGTGAAACGGGGCGAAAATTTGCATACGTATTGTATCGGCGGCGCATAGGCAATAGCGCGCCGCGTTCGGGTTGCTTGTCAACCGGGATTTTCTTGGACTCTTCATGACTTAATCCGATCGGCCCTTTCAAGATCGCATCGGCTTTATCGCAGATATCAATCGTACTTTGCGGGAAGGCATCCCCGTATTCAAAATACGCACAGGCGCCGAACGCGGCTGGCATTAACTCAAATGAGACATGATTCCTTTTTTCGATGAGTTTGAGAACTTTAATGGCTTCATGTGTAATTTCCGGGCCAATGCCGTCGCCCGCCAATACAGCGATTTTGTAGTGCTTCATTAGTTTCCTTTAATTTTCATTCGAACGATCAGTACAACTTTAACGGCATATTGTAAAACTTATTAGCCATTAAATGCACAATTCTTGGCGCTTACGCACATTGCCTAATCACACTACGGGCGTAAACCGTACGTTAAAAGACTAAACGCTAAGACGCCGGAATTCGTCAAACCGGCAGACGAAAAAATTTTTTTTATTAAACCCAAAATAATTCCTGTGTTATTGATCTAAATCAATTCTTATCTTTCGACTTAATCGTTTTTTAATAAGGCGGCTATAGAGTGAAACCCGGCTGCTTAACATCGTCAAACTATGGAATACGTTAATTTGGAGAAAGGTAATGAGGAAAATAATCATCTTGTTTTTTCTAGCGAGCACTGCGGCAATCGCACAACCCAACGGCAGACTACTGGCGTCCCAATGTTTTCAGTGCCACGGACCCAACGGTAAATCGACAGGCGAAATCGACTCTTTGGCAGGCGAATCCGCCGCCGAAATTTACGATGAACTCGTTGAATTCAAACTTAAGCCCGAAAACGGCATCATGAATTTGCAAGCCAGAATTTATACCGACGCGGAAATGCGGGCAATTGCCGGCTATATCGGCTCACTACCTCAGTAAGGAGAAACAAATGGACAGACGATCTTTCGTAAAATCATTAGGCCTCGGCGCAGTCACTGCTACCGTTACTTTGGGCGAACTTAAAGCGGCGGCGGCACCGTTCAAAATCGTGGTTGTGGGCGGTGGTTTCGGCGGCGCTTCCTTGGCCAAATATCTCAAACTATGGGGACAAGGGAATATCCAAATCACATTGGTCGACGCCGTGTCCGGTCATGTGTCCTGTATTTTGTCTAATCTGGTTTTGAACGATCAAAAAACGTTAGCCGATTTAACTTTCGATCTAACTAAAACCGCTGTAAAAAACCATTTCGCCTTTAAACGCGGAGTGGTCACCAGAATCGATAGAACGGGCAAAAAAATCATTGCGCAAGCGCCGGACAAAACCTTATTTACCTTACCTTACGACAAGTTGATTTTATCTCCCGGTATTAGCTTCATCTATCCGAAAGGCATGGACCCGAAACTGCCGGGTGCAACCGCGCCCATTCCCCATGCCTGGAAAGCGGGCGCGCAAACAACCAATTTGCGGGCGCAACTGAGAGCACTACCGTCCGGAGGGAAGGCTAAAGCGATCATGACCATTCCGAAACCACCCTACCGCTGCCCGCCCGGACCTTATGAACGCGCCTGCTTAATCGCCGATTATATGAGGACGCATAAGAACGGCGGCAAACTCATTGTATTCGACGCCAATCCGGGTATTCTCGCGGAACCGGTAAATTTCGGTAAAGCATTCACTCAAATCTATAAAGATATTATCGAGTATGTTCCTAACCAAACGGTTGTTAGTGTTGCCGGCGCCGCGCAGTTCTCTGCAAAATCGATTACCGTTTCCAACGGAACTGCTTCTCGTACCGAAACATGCCATTTGCTGAATGTGATCCCCAATCAAATCGCCCCAAAGTTACTCTTTAACTCAGGCCTTATCGATACCGTGAGCGGCAAGCAATGGGCCGGAGTGCATATGGATACATATCAATCCTTATTCGATCCCGATATTTATGTGATTGGCGACGCGCACGATTCTAATCAGCCTAAAGCCGGACACATTGCGAATTCCGAAGCGAAAGTCTGCGCCGACGCCGTTCTGAGACATTTAGGCGTACTGCCGCCGAGGGCTATGCCCGATGAAGCCCCGGTGACAAATTCGGCGTGTTACAGCCCGATCACGGCAAGCACGGCTTCGTTTTTAACGGCAGGTTACCGTTTCGACCCGGCGCTGCAAGCAATGGTCAGAATAGAAGCGTCGTTCGGAGAAGCCGAAACCATCACGCGGGATAATTACACGAACATGCTTGCTTGGGCGAACAATCTATTTGCCGATGCTTTTTAACACACCGCGCTTAATCGGCCGGAATTATGCCCTAAATTAACTATGGACTCATCCGGTTCGATGACGATAACAGTCATTTAGCTTGGATGAGGGCTTGGATAAATTTAACCCGGCTAAATAAATTAGCTGCTCCCCTATCCTCATTAAAGCTATTCTCATCGGCAAATAGGCTAACCCGTCTTCATCCGATCGCTTTTGTTTAAAAGCCGCTTATCCAGTCAGTTGATGAGTTTAGATAACACGATTATTTTGATAATCTATTGCTAAACAATGACAGAACCCCTAAAACGTGATTCAGTTATGAGTACGATAGGCTTGGTTGGTATAACCATCTAGCTAACAATAGATTCAATAACTTATAGATCATTGAACTGATCGGGAAACACCGCCCGAAACGCCTAAACTATTCGCTTTATTCAAACAATTGACTTTAAATCTGTGACAATTCCATAGCTATGACCAGTAAAGATAGGGTATTTAAAGAAGAAATTAAAACTATAAACGATTTTAAGTTCGGCGCGTCGGTTGCTAACGTATTCGATGACATGATCAATCGCTCCGTACCGTTTTACGGCGAAATCCAACGTATGATGGCGGAACAAGCCGCCGATTACGCTAAAGCAGAAACCGATGTGTACGATTTAGGTTGCGCCACCGGCACAACACTCATCAATATGAATAACACTATTGCGGAAAATATTCGTTTCATTGGAGTTGACGACTCTCCGGAAATGCTCGCTAAGTGCCGTAACAGACTGAATGAAGCCGGTTTCAGACGTCCTGTTGAATTACGCATAGCCGATATTAATAACAGCGTTAACATTTGTAACGCCTCGGTTGTAGTGTTATGTCTGACCTTACAATTCGTACGGCCAATTTACCGGGAACATTTGCTCAGAAATATTCACACAGGTTTAATCAACGGCGGCATACTCATTTTAGTGGAAAAAATATTAACGGAAAACAGCGCGTTCAACCGTGACTTTATCAATTATTATTACAACTACAAACGGCGTAGCCACTACAGCGAATTGGAAATCACCCAGAAACGCGAAGCGCTGGAGAACGTCCTCATCCCTTATAAATTGAGCGAAAATACTTCGCTTTTACGCGACACGGGTTTTTCCCAATACGAAGTTTTTTTCCAATGGTATAACTTTTCCGGCTTGATCGCGCTTAAGAATTAACCCGGTTTTGGTTCAAACCGGCAATTTCTTTTTTAAGCATCGTAATTGGGTGTTTATTCGTTTCTGCATGGGTTTATTTTTGCCATTAGCGCCACTGTTAGCACCCCAAACATTATCCATGGCTGAGCTTGGAGTTTGACTATTACGATTGCGGGGCAAGCCTCATGTGCCGCAACCATCGTGCAGTTTATGTGAACGGGGTAGCTGTAATAGGCTAGTTTACCTAAGTCGTGCGGCCCCAAGCTAACTCATGGCTTTACCCGTTATCGATTAACCCAACTTTCTTTTATCTATGAATCCATATTAGCTGAAGAACATTTTTTACAGGAAAAATTCGGCACCGAGTTTGACGATTATTATCGCCGTTCCTGCCAGATTGCCATCCTATCTTCATGGCGGGAACAACACATTTAGTGAGGCTCTAGACTATCCGGAGAGCTAATGATAACCTAGAAGAATGTGAAAAAACTGCATATAAACCAAGCTAGCTGATTTAGCCTCTATGTATATTTTGGTAACATTGCATCGTATTCAAGCCGGACTGTCCGTCCTAGGTTATTTTTTACTTTAGTTTGAAAGCATCATTGTGGCATTGCTTATCCTACAAACGGGTCGTTCCGTAACAAAACTTTAGTCATCCCTATCATACTTAATTCATGCATTCACAAAAGTACCTGAGGTTAAATTCATGCCCAATATAATCCTGCTCGGCACCCGCAAGGGTACGGTCATCGTTGACCGTTCGAATTCAGTATGGCAGCCTCGGCCCATCGAACATGCGGGTATACCCGTTTGTTACGCGGCGCGCGATCCGCGTGACGGCACGTTCTGGGCTTCCCTGGATCATGGACATTGGGGGCCGAAGTTGTCACGTTCCCGTGACGGCGGGGCGACTTGGCAGGATGTGCTGTCGTTAAAATACCCGGAAGGTGCGCGCTACATCGTAAAAGTGTTGCCGACACCGGATTTCGATCCCCTAACGCCGACAGGACAACCGGAATATGCCGACGCTACCGTGTTTAAGATTTGGACAATTGCCTTTGGCACGGCTGCACAACCCGGTAGGCTATATGCCGGCACGATCCCCGGCGGCTTGTTCGTCAGTGATGATGGCGGCGAAACCTGGGAACTCAACCGGCCACTGTGGAACCATGAAAGCCGGGGTGGCAATCTGTTTGCGGGTGATGCCACCAGCGAAAACCGCTGGTTTGGCACCCCGGCGAGCATTGATTACGGCGTGTTCGAACCGGGCATTCATTCCATCGTACTTGACCCGCGCAACCCGCAACACATTTATGTCGCGGTATCGTCCGCAGGCGTGATCGAATCCACGGATGGCGGCCAAACCTGGGCTGGACGGAATCGCGGCATGTTGAATGATTACATGCCGAATCCGGAAGCGGAGTGGGGGCACGACCCCCATTTTGTGACTGCTTGCGCCGCCCAGCCGGATCATCTCTGGCAACAGAATCACTGCGGCGTGTTTTATAGCGGCGATGGCGCAGCGAACTGGCGAAAGGTCAGCTTGCCTGACGCGGGTGTACATTTCGGCTTCCCTATTGCGGTTGACCCACAAGACGGGAGCACCGCGTGGGTCGTACCTGCGCGTGGGGATTCCGCGCGGATGGCGATTAGCGGCGGCCTGTGTATTGCGCGAACGACCGATGGCGGGCAATCCTGGCAAGTAAAGCGCCAAGGTTTGCCACAGGCTCATGCTTACGACATCGTGTTGCGGCATGGCCTCGATGTGTCAGGCGATTGTCTGTGTTTTGGAAGTACGTCTGGCAACGTTTACTTCTCGGAAGACCGTGGCGAAACTTGGCAATGTCTGGGCAATAACTTTCCGCCGGTATATTCCGTTCGATTTGGCTAAAGGTCATGCCGACAGTAGAAATGACATCCCATCTTTACCGGTTTTTCCCGGCACTTGAAAACCGCGAAATTAAGGTACCCATTGGTTCAGTTGCAGAGGTCTTACAAGCGGTCAACGAGATCGCTCCCGGATTTACCAATTACGTGCTAGACGAACATGGCGCACTGCGCCGGCATGTTAATCTGAGTATTAATGACACCATTGTGATAGATCATAAAACGCTTTCAGACCATGTTCCCGATAAAGCGGTTGTTTACATTTTTCAAGCCTTGAGCGGTGGCTAGTTACTTGAGGTAATTTAAGACCTTGGTAACAAAAAATAACAAACGATGCTTCCCCATATGAGCCTCCGGCCTATCAATAGACAATAAAATCTCCTCAGGAACTCAACAGGTAATCATTATATATTTCTAATAGTTCTGTATTTATCCTTATAGTTTACTTAAACTTATGGGGTACGTAACAGCAGTCAAATATAGGGCAATACGACTATCACATTTGTTATCAACGAAGTACAAGTGTATATGTTAAAATTATACTATCTACCCCGATAGCTCAGTAGGATAGAGCGGTCCCCTCCTAAGGGACAGGCCGGCGGTTCGAATCCGCCTTGGGGTGCCAATCCAGCATTTCACACTGTCGCACAACATCCATAAAGACTGGTAAAATCTAGCATCACAGCTAGTTTGCTGTATCAATACGAACACTACGTATTTTGAAATACCGTCACTATGGACGGTATAAATGACAGTAAATCCACTTTTCGGAAATCTTATACCGTCATGCCACTGTCTGATATCGCCATCAAGAACACCAAAGCCACGCCCGACAAGGTTTACACGATACCTAGCGGAACCGCATGGATTTACTGGTACATCCTAACGGGTCTGAATACTTTAGGCTTGGATTAACGGTTTGAAGGCAAGCGTAAAACCTTAGCCCTTGGGGGATATCCCAATGTAACGTTAAAACAGGCGCGCGCGAACGACTTTATACCGTTAAATAACAAATAGCTGACGATATAAACCCCAGCGAAAACAAAAAAGCAGGCAAGCAAGCCAAGGCCGAAAGCGCCGCCAACAGCCTTAAAGTGGTTGCATTGGAATGGATTGCCAAAAAGTCACAGGACAAGGTTGCTCCCGTTCTCTGCGAATACGATGAACCGCCTGGCGATCTTGTTGGGCAATGGTTTTAATGGTAACAAAGCGCATACTGGGACGGGCAACCGCTTCGAAAATGGCTTCTGCGTCGTTCGCATCAATTTTGTTGCTTTTAACATACGGCTTTACAAATTGTAGGGCCATCAGTTTGACGGTGTGCCCCAACTTTTGTAATTCCACCCTAGTACTGGGCGCTGCTGTAAGCCTCCATACCAATTAAACAGGGTGGTATCTTCAACATTTGCGCCCTGCGTAGCTGTTTGCGTAACACGGCTTTTTCTTAGCTATCAACACCGTGTAATTGGAATACCTGTTTTGCCAAATCTATACCTACTTGTTTAATATTCATGCCGGACTCCTCCGCTAATTTGTCTGATAAGTTAATCATATCAATCTGGCGCATCGATGCCGATAAGCGGGAGGAGTCCATCCCATTGCCTTAAGTATCTTAAAAAAATATTGAAAACACCGGGGTTGTGCAGCAATCACGCCGAAAAATCGCCGGTGTCCGCGCTCCACAACCCAACCTGGTGAACCTTGTTTATTGATGCTAACCAGCTCAAAATTTTATTTAAAAATTTCCGCCGCTGCCGCCTTCAACTTGGCTTCGTCGGCTTGAATAGGTTTCATCATTTCATTTTTTGAATTTTTAGCACCTGCCACTAATTCATCGGCGGTTTTAAATTTACTTTTTAAAGTATCAACACTTGGCGCAACCGAACCATTGTGACAGCCTTTGCAGGTATCCGATTCGCCAGCGGTTGATACGGCAGGCATTAAGAGAACCCAAGCCAAGGTGGTTGCTGATATAAATAGTTTTTTCATTCGATGTCTCTCCTCTGTTTTTTATTTTGACTATTCAGCTTAACTCTAAAGTTAACAGATAGTATTCTGAAACGGTTTTGAAGATTCAAAAAACCGGTTGCGGATAACCCTTTCCATCCGCAAACGATTTTTACCATACAGAAAAATTCAAAGCAAATGGATATAAATTAGCTTTTTAGGATAAAGGCTAAAAAGTCGGATCGGGTGGGCAGATACTTATTTTTCACATAACACCCCATGGGAGAAGGATTATCTACATATAATCTGCAATAGCTCGTAGGTTAGGCAGGGCGGTAGCGAAGCCCAACATTCAAGGCTTCGTTTACGTTGGGCTTCATTACATTCAGCCCGTATATGGACTCCTCTATTTTGCANNGCTGGATTAGTTCAATTTTGTAATCCATTAAGCCATGGATGTTCAATCCAGTAACTTCCATCTTCCAATTTTTCGATAAGGACTTTATGAAATTCACTTTTCCCATTTTTTCGGCAAACATCATATAGGACGAAATCATCTTTATCTATATGACCGTTTTTTACATTATTGATTATTTCCATAACCAAGTGAGGTGAATGAGTTTCAGCAATTATGCTTACATCATTATTTTTTACAACATCAACAAAAACTGATCCTAATTTTCTTGCTGCACCTTCGTGTAAGTGAAGCTCTGGTTGTTCAAAAAGCAAAATCGCATTTTTAGGAGCAAAGCTGCATTGAACAAGTACAGGTAGTACTTGAGATACTCCATAACCTAGGTCGGGAAGAGGCAAATCAGCACCATCATCTAGTGATAAAGAAACATCGAACAAGTCAGTATTTGCCACAGGACTTAAAACTATTTTTTTACCAAGCCCCATATTTGCAATCCACTCGCTTATTTTTTTGATATTTGGATGATCGTTTTCATGCTTAGAAAATTCATTTGCTAGCATGGCTACTGCTGCCTCTCCAGACGCACCTACTTCTGTTGGTTGAGAGCCTCTTGTGGGGTATCTTCTTAAAGGGCTTTGACGAAATGGCCCTAAATACAAAACTTTTCTAAGAGCTTCATTAATGTTTCTATTAACATTCTCCCCAAGTATAAATGCTTTAAACGTCTCGGCATTTGGAGAACCACTTTTCTTTTCAATTTTAATTTCAGGACGAAAGTTAAATTTTCCTATTAACTGCATTGCAAAAGGAAGTTTTTTCTTACTTCTTTTTATAGAAAAGCTTTCTCCATTTTTTTTGAGCGAATAAACCTCTCCATCAAAATCAACTTGGGCTGATTCAATATATATTTCTTGAGCAGTAGTTTTAGCTTTGAACTCAACCTCCATTGATAAAGAAGGAGCATTCTTAGGTTCGTTGGGGCCAATTAGAAATTCTACTTTATTGATGCCTATACCTAAGGTAAATGAATCTTCCATTGATTTTGAATGAATAACATCAATAAACCTTCCTAAGTGAACTTGGGCGTATTCATCATCTAATACTATTGGTACTCGAGAATTTGATAACTTCATGGTTTGAGAAAGAGCAGCCAAAGCATGAATGCAACTACTTTTTCCAGATGAATTTGGTCCACAAAAAATTGTTATAGGCCGCAACTCAAAATTTTGTTTGTCTTTTATGCCCTTAAAATTCTCAATAATCAGCGTAGTAATTTTCACAATATCACCTTTATGTTTTGGGAATTTTCATAGACTTACAGATAATATTCATCCGAAAATTTCCATTAAGCTTGATTTACGGCTTCGTTGAAATCGTGAATAGGTTGAGTTAAGCACGATGAACCTTACAATCATACAAGGACACGCTGTAGCTTCCCTACATCAACCCAACCTGACCACATTTTATTTTCCCGCCGCCTTAATCAACCTAATCCCCAACTCCTTCAACTGCGCCTCCGGCACAATGGCAGGAGCGCTGACCAGCGGACAGGCCGCCGATTGGGTTTTCGGGAAGGCGATGACATCGCGGATGGAAGTCGAACCGGTCATCAGCATGACTAACCTGTCCATACCGAAGGCCAAGCCGCCATGCGGCGGTGCGCCGTATTTGAGTGCGTCGAGCAGGAAGCCGAATTTTTCCCGCGCTTCTTCTTCGCCGATACCGAGGATTTCAAACACGGTCGATTGCATGGCGGGGCGGTTGATACGGATGGAGCCGCCGCCGACTTCGGTGCCGTTCAGTACCAAGTCGTAAGCGCGGGACAGGGCTGTGCCGGGATTGGCGACCAGTTCTTCCACCGAGCAGCTGGGCGCGGTGAATGGGTGATGGATGGCGTTGAAGCGACCGGCTTTTTCGTCCCAGTCGAACATCGGGAAATCGACAATCCACACCGGTTTCCATTCGCCTTCGAGCATGTTCAAATCGTGCCCTAATTTTACCCGCAAAGCGCCCATCGCTTCGTTAACGATGCTAGCTTTGTCCGCGCCGAAGAAAATCAGGTCGCCGTTTTGCGCGCCGCATTTTTGCATGACGCTGGCCCAGACTTCCGCCGGGGCGAATTTGACGATGGGCGATTGCAGGCCGTCGAGTCCAGCATTCACATCGTTAACTTTAATATAAGCCAGGCCTTTCGCGCCGTAGATGCCGACGAATTTGGTCAAGGCGTCGATTTCGCTGCGGCTCATTTTCTCGCCGCCGCCGGGTACGCGCATCGCCACCACCCTGCCCTTCGGGTCGTTGGCCGGGCCGGAAAATACCTTGAAGTCAACGGCTTTCATATCGTCGGCAATATCGACCAATTCCAGCGGAATGCGTAAATCAGGCCGGTCGATCCCGAAGCGGCGCATGGCTTCTTCATGTGTCATGCGCAGGAATTTATCATCCAGCTTGACGTCGATGATCTTGGCGAATAACTGCCGGATCATTTCTTCCATGATCGTCATGATTTCGTCCTCGTTCATGAACGAAGTTTCAATATCAAGCTGGGTGAATTCGGGCTGACGGTCGGCGCGCAGGTCTTCGTCGCGGAAACAGCGCACAATTTGGTAATAACGGTCAAAACCTGAAATCATCAGGATTTGCTTATAAAGCTGCGGCGATTGCGGCAAGGCGAAAAAGGAGTTTTCATGCGTCCGGCTGGGAACGATGTAATCGCGCGCGCCTTCGGGCGTGGCCTTGGTCAGATAAGGCGTTTCAATCTCAAAAAACTCGTGGTCATCGAGGAAATTGCGTAATACGCGCGCGACATCGCGGCGGACTTTCATTTTTTCTTGCATGGCGACGCGACGCAAGTCGATATAACGGTACTTTAACCGTAATTCTTCATTGACTTCGATTTCGCTCTCTACCGGAAATGGCGGTGTTTCAGATTCGTTCAACACTTCGATGCGTTTCGCCAGGATTTCGATCTCGCCGGAGGTCATGTTTGGGTTGGTTGTGCCTGCCGGACGGTCGCGCACAAGACCTTCAATCTCCAAGACGTATTCGCTGCGCACATGCTCAGCCTTGGTGAAGGCGTCGGCAACGTCAGGATCAACCACAACCTGCACCAGGCCGGTTCGGTCGCGCAGGTCGATAAAGATCACGCCGCCGTGATCGCGCCGTCTATGTACCCATCCGTTAATCGTTACGGTTGTGCTTAAATGTTGTTTGTTGAGCTCTCCGCACTTGTGGGTACGCATAAATAAAATTTCCTTGATTAAATCGATAACTTATCTGGCTGCTAGATAAAATGAGTAATAAATAACCACAGACAGCAAAAGAACAAGTAAATAAAGCTTAATATTCAAAGACTTTATTTTTGAGTGCGCTTCTATCTGTATTTTTTGATTGTCACGAATTTCTTTCAATAATTCGATAACTTGATCTTCTTTATCCATCGCTAACCTATCTGTTGTAATAACTTATATCCTTCGACAGGCGCAGGACGAACGGTTTTTATAATTTGTGAAATCGATTGGGCAAACGATGAATTACATCAAAAAGGCCACCGACCTGTATTGTTTACGCCGTCTTCTCACACGCGCCCGACCCGCAACCGCCGCTTGGGCTTGAAGCGCCGCAAGAAGCAGGTGCGGAATCACCTGCGACGTTCTTTTTGCCACCGCTCTTGAAATCGGTTTCGTACCAGCCTGCGCCTTTCAAACGGAAGCCCGCCGCCGAAATTTTCTTAGCGAGATCGGGTTTGTTACAAGCCGGACAATCAGTTAAAGCCGGATCGCTAAGTTTTTGCAAAGCTTCGTATTCGTGTCCGCAAGACTGACATTGATATTCGTATATTGGCATAATCGCTCCCAAAGAAAAACTGTTAACCCATTGGTAGTGGGGAGTAAATTTGTAATTTCAAGTGCTTGGCTACTAAAAGCAATGTTAAGGAAGCACACTTCTTAAGTCCTTCGACAGGATCAGGACGAACGGCAAGCGCTTGATTCCGTTCGTGGTGAGCTTGTCGAACCATAAAAGGAATCAACAGGCTTAATTATTGCTCAGTTTCGATACGCTCTTTTTCGTATTGCTTGTAAGACCTTTTGTTTAAGCGCTCAAGGCAGCTTTCCATTGCCGAAGGAGGCTGGTTGCGGCATTCGTTATCGGCCCATTGCTTTCCCCCTTCATACCACGCCTGTTTAGTACACCCAAACAAAGCGGCAGCAATGATCAAAAACGATATTTTAAAAAAAATTTTATTAATTCCCATACATGCAATAGCATTCGCCTTAAATACAGCTATTTTACAGACAACGCCCAAAATAATGAAAACATTAACCATCACCCGGCCCGACGATATGCATTTACATGTCCGGAACGGCGCTATCCTAAAAACCGTATTACCCTATACCGCGCAGCAATTCGCCCGCGCCATCATCATGCCGAATTTGAAACCGCCGGTAGCAACGGTAGATCAAGCGCTTCTGTATCGGGCCGAAATCCTTAGCGCCGTACCGGAAACTCTTGATTTTACGCCGTTGATGACGCTTTACTTAACAACATCGACAACCATAGACGAAATCAAAAAAGCTGCGGAATCCGAACATATTCATGCCTTCAAACTCTACCCGGCTGGGGCAACCACTCATTCCGACGCCGGTGTTGCCGATATAAAGGCTGCTTATGCCTTGTTTTCTGCAATGGAAAAATACGGAATTCCGTTGTTAGTGCACGGCGAAGCCGCCGATCCCGATTGCGATATTTTCGACCGGGAGCGGGTGTTTATCGATCGCTATTTGCTTGATATCGTGAAGCAATTTCCTGAATTAAAGCTCGTATTTGAACACGCAACGACCCAAGAAGCCGTCCAGTTCGTCAAGTCCGCATCCGTGAATGTCGCCGCAACCATCACCCCGCAACATTTACTTTATAACCGCAATGCCCTGCTCGCGGGCGGCATCCGTCCGCATTATTACTGCTTGCCGGTACTGAAACGCGAACAACACCGCCAAGCTTTAATCAACGCAGCAACCAGCGGGAATCCCAAATTCTTCCTAGGCACCGATAGCGCTCCTCATTTAACCGGGCTAAAAGAAAACGCTTGCGGCTGCGCCGGTTGTTTCAGCGCGCCTGCGGCTCTAGAACTGTATGCCGAAGCCTTCGAATCGGTTAATGCGTTAGACAAATTGGAAGGTTTCGCCAGTTTCTACGGCGCGGATTTTTACGGTTTACCCAGAAATTCAGACCTGATTACATTAGAAAAAACCGCTTGGAAAATGCCTGAACGTATCGGCCAAAACACTACCGATATTAAACCCTTGCGGGCAACCGAAATATTGCACTGGAAAAGCATAAGTTAACGTTAAGAAGCTCCAAAAAACATCGACTAATGTCCCAGTATTTCTGGCAAAAAGAATTCGCTGACCAACATTGGCCGGTTTTGGATAGCGTAGACTGTTCTTCGTCCCCATACCGGTCCGGTAATTGCGGCGATTTGCCGGCTCTGAGTTGTCCACGCCGTGGGGTTAATTAAAGATAAATCCATCGCGACTCTTTCCAAATCGGGATACGAAAAAATCACTTCGCCTAACGGACGGGTCCCTAAATGCGACAAATTACGATGAGCAACCTTAATGGTTTCTTCTGGGATGATCGTTCTCGCCAATAACAAGGGCTTGCCGTTTTGATGCAACATGACTTCACGGACCAGGCAGTACCGGTACAAGGGTAATTTTAACTGTCTGCGTTCACTCAAAAAAGGCGTACGCCATAAGTGAAACAGGATGGCGACAGCAATTTTATGACCGTAGTCGTTACGTAGGCGCTGAGTCAGCGAACCGGTCTCGTAAGCCCAGGATTGGACTGCCCCGGGTAAATAATGCTGGCTTCCGCGCCGGTGTTCACGCCAAACGGGTTCTCGTTGAAATAAAAAGCTTTTGGTGGTCAATGGGGTTTAAACCTCGGAATAGTTTGACCGGCGGCCTAACCAGCGTTCAATCAAAGGTAATATAGAGTCCGGATTGTTAACGATAAGGCCGTCGGCAATAGCGGCGATATTATCCAGTAATTCGGCGTCTCTGACCAAATCGGCAAATTTGAAACTCACTAAGCCGGTCTGGCGGGTACCCATGACTTCGCCTGGGCCGCGCAGTTGCAGATCTTTTTCGGCAATCAAAAACCCGTCATTGCTTTCGCGCAATATGCCCAGGCGTTGGCGGGCGGTTTCCGATAAAGGCGATTGGTAAAGTAGCAGGCAAAAGCTTTCGTCAACGCCTCGGCCAACCCTACCGCGCAGTTGATGCAGCTGAGAAAGCCCGAGCCGCTCCGGGTTTTCGATAATCATTAAACTTGCGTTGGGCACATCGACGCCGACTTCGATCACGGTCGTGGCGGCCAGCAAGTCGATATCACGGTTTTTGAACGCGCGCATAACGGCGTCTTTTTCCGCCGGTTTTAGCCGCCCGTGCAACAGCCCGACACGCACTTCCGGTAAAGCGGCGGCAAGCCGTTCCGATGTTTTTCCGGCAGCTTCGCATTGTAGCAGTTCGGATTCTTCAATTAAGGTGCAAACCCAGTAAGCCTGCTTTTTATGTTGAACCCAGTGTTTGATTCTTGCAATCACGTCGTCGCGCCGCTCGCTGGGAATAACGCTGGTGGTTACCGGTTTCCTGCCGGGCGGTAGTTGGTCGATGATGGAAATATCTAGGTCTGAATATTGCACCATCGCCAAGGTGCGCGGAATAGGCGTAGCTGTCATCACGAGCTGGTGCGGACGAATAGCGCCTTGCTGTCCTTTCGCCCGTAACGCCAAACGTTGATGAACGCCGAAACGGTGTTGTTCGTCGATGATGATTAAACCCAAACGCCGGAAGTCAACGCCGTCTTGAAATAAGGCATGAGTGCCTATGACAATTTCAGCCGAACCGTTGCTTATCAATTCATAAGCGGCTTTTCTTGCGCCACCTCTTAACTGCCCAGTAAGCAGGATAACTCGTTTAGCGAAGCCCTTGAACCATGTGCTGAAATTCCGGTAATGCTGTTCCGCCAAGAGTTCTGTAGGCGCCATGATGACGGTTTGATAACCTGAATTTAACGCCAATAAAGCCGCGTATGCGGCAACTATCGTTTTACCGGAACCGACATCACCTTGCACCAAGCGCATCATGGGTTGAAGTTGGCGGCAATCGGCGGCTACCTCGGCGATGACCCTGCGTTGCGCCCCAGTGAGTTCAAAAGGTAAAGAGACTAGAAAGGATTCTTCAAGCCCACGGTCGATTTTTAATAATGGCGCTTGCCAAACTTTTGCTTGTTGTTTAACGAGTTTTAGATTGAGATGATGTGTTAACAATTCCTCAAAGGCGAGCCGTTTGATTGAAGGCTCAGCGCCATTTAATAAGGTTTCGGCGGCAACATGCGCATCCGGTGTATGCAGCGTTTTAATCGCCGTTGCCAGTCCTGGAAAGGCGTAGACCTTGAGGATTGTTTCCGGTAGCTCATCTTGCAGAATTAGCGGATCGGATTCGCAAAAGACCAATGCTTGTTTGACCGCTTTTCTAATTGCGCTTTGGCTTAATCCTTCGGTAACCGGGTAAACCGCGGTTAAGTGATTTTCGGCTATACTCGCATCGCTTTCACCGATCACCGTGTAGTTAGGATGGGCCATTTCCAATCCGGCGTAGCCGGTGCGTACTTCACCGAAGCAAGAGAGCCTCGTCCCCGGTTTTAATGACGCATACTGCCGTGCGGTAAAATGAAAAAAGCGCAGATCGATTGATCCGGTACCGTCGTCTAGGCGACAAACCAGACTTTTGCGGCCTCTCGGAAGTACATCGATAAATTGGATATGACCGCTAATAAGAGCAGCCATCCCGGAAGAAAGCTGTGCAATAGGATAAACATGTGTTCTATCCTCATACCGGATAGGCCTGTAGAAAAGCAAATCTTGGATCGTCGAAATACCGAGTTTTTCTAGGAGATTCGCTATCCGGCTACCGATACCGGTTAGCGATGAAACCGGTTGCCCAAGAGGATTTCGATTTTCCACAGATTAAGAAACAGCAGACCGGTTTTTTTTTGATATTACGTAACGGATTAAAGATGAAGACGGTTCAGAGAGGGTATTCCTGCGGATTTAGCACCATGATCGCATCCATTTCCACTTGAGCGCCTTTCGGTAAAGCGGCAACGCCAACAGCCGCACGAGCTGGGTAAGGTTGCTCAAAATATCGCGCCATGATCTCGTTAACGATGGGAAAGTCCGATAGATCGGTTAGGAAAACGTTTAATTTGACCACATCGGAAAGACCGCCTCCGGCCGCTTCCGCTACGGCTTTCAAGTTTTCGAACACACGCGTGATTTGCACAGAAATTTCGCCCTCAATCAACTGCATAGTCTCGGGAACCAAGGGAATTTGTCCCGACAGATAAATCGTTTGGCCGGCTTTTACGGCTTGGGAATAGGTACCTATGGCCTGTGGCGCATGATTGGTTGCGATAGTTTCTTTGCTCATTTCGGCGCTATGGTTAGGAATAAGCTGATTGAGTGAAGTTAATTCACGCTTTGACGCGGGAGATTTTTACGACGATCGACAATTCTTTCAGTCGTCGCATAATTTTGGCGAGATGCACACGATCTTTAACGCTGACTGTAATCAGATCGACGCTAATACGGGAGTCTTGTTCGACAACCGTTACATTTTCGATATTGGAATTGAGATCAGAAATGGTCGTGGCTACCGTCGCCAGCGAACCGCGTTGATTCAGCACCTCAAGTCGAAGCTCCGCAAGAAATTCGCCCGAAACCTCATCGCTCCATTCCACGTCCAGCCAATTGGTTTGTTTTTTTCGTACGATATTTTTGTTACGGCATTCATGATGATGAACGACAATGCCTTTACCTGGGTTGAAAAAGCCAATGATAGAATCACCGGGGATCGGTTTACAACATTTTGCCAAAGTAACCACCATGCCCTCGGTTCCCTTGATAGCCAGCGATGTCTTTTTAGTATCTTTGTCTTCAAGTTTAATTGCGGCGTTAATATCCTCTTGACTAAGGCGTTTGGCGATTAAAAAAGGCATTTTATTACCTAAGCCGATATCTTCTAATAACTCGTCTAATGTTTGTTTACCGGACGCTTCGAGCAGTGCTTTAATCCGGTTTTTGTCGATGTTGTCTATTTGCAATTGCATCCCTTGCAATTCATTATCCAGCAAGCGTTTACCTAAACTGATCGCTTCCTGCTGTTTGAAGTTTTTTAGGTAATTACGGATTCCGGATCTCGCTTTCGCAGTGGTTACATAATTTAACCATAGCGGATTAGGACGCGCCCAAATTGCGGTGATGACCTCGACTGTCACGCCATTCTCGAGTTTTGTTTGCAGTGGCGCCAATTTACGGTCGACTCGAGCAGATACGCAGGCGTTGCCGATGTCGGTATGCACCGCGTAAGCAAAGTCGATAATCGTAGCCCCTCTCGGCATTTTGACGATCTCGCCTTTGGGGGTAAATACGAAAACTTCCTGCGGGAAAAGATCGATTTTCAGATTGTCGATAAACTCTAGGGAATCGCCTGCCGTACGTTGAATCTCTAATAGATCGCGCAACCATTCGTGCGCGCGGTCTTGAAATTTATCGTTCTTATCGTCGTCGGTCTTATAAAGCCAATGCGCGGCAATGCCGGATTCCGCCATCCGGTGCATTTCGTGCGTCCTTATTTGGATTTCGATAGGAAACCCGTACGGACCTATTAAAATAGTATGTAAAGATTGATAACCGTTTGCCTTCGGTAAAGCGATGTAATCTTTAAACCGCCCCGGTATCGGCTTATAAAGATTATGAACGATGCCCATCATACGGTAACAATCGTCTACGTTATCGCAAAAAATCCGGAACGCATAGACGTCGAAAACATCGTTGAGAGACACCTTTTTTTGCAACATTTTTTTATAAACACTGTAGATATTTTTTTCCCTGCCCGATACGTCGCAGGTCATATCTGCCTGACTGATTCTATTTTTAATCGAATTTTCTATCACATCGATAATTTTACGGCGATTGCCGCGCGCTTTTATTAGCGCTCTTTCTAGAATTGCATATCGCCGGGGATACATCGCCTGAAAACTTAACGTTTCAAGCTTATGCCGGATGTTGTTCATGCCCAGCCGGTTCGCAATCGGGGCGTAAATATCTAACGTTTCACGGGCAATGCGGCGTTTTTTTTCGGGCGGCATGGCGCCCATTGTTTGCATGTTGTGCAAACGGTCGGCTAATTTGACCATTATCACTCGCAAATCTTTGCCCATCGCTAAAAACATCTTGCGGACATTTTCCGCTTGCGCTTCGGCGTGCGATTTGCTGTCGATTTTGGTTAATTTCGTAACGGCATCGACTAACTCGGCAACATCCCGGTTGAACTTTCTAGCCAGTTCTTGTTTTTCAACGCCGGTATCTTCAATAACATCATGCAAAATAGCGGCCATGATGCAATTTGCGTCCATCCGCATCTCGGCAAGACTGATGGCGACGGCAACGGGATGGCAAATATAAGCTTCACCGCTTTTCCGGATTTGACCAGAATGCGCTATTGCGCCAAATTCATAAGCGCGAACGCAATCATCGATCTGAGATTGTTCCATGTAGCCGGACAATGTCGAACATAAACGCCTTACAAGTTTATCTTGCGGGCGTTCGAGTTCGATACTGTCAGCTACACTTAACATAAGACTTAAAACATCAAATTCGGCTCGTGTACATCAGGAGAACGGTGTAATTGATTAATGTTATCGACCGTCACATGACCTTCCGCAATTTCACGTAACGCCACCACCGTATCTTTATCCTTATTACGCGGCACAAATTCAGTCGCGCCGTGGCTTAACTGGCGCGCACGGGTACCCGCCAATAAAACCAGCTTAAAGCGGTTATCCACATGATCCAAACAATCTTCAATTGTAATTCTTGCCATTTTAATTCCAAAAAAATTTATTACTTCGACAACCGGTTAGCTTATTCGGTTCTTGATTATGATTTACCATTAATTTTGCAGAAACGCAACATTTTGTTGTGTTTTACACTAAAACAATAACCTAACCGGTAACTAATTTTTAAGCGCGCGATTTCAAAATCGCAACCGCCGGTAATTCCTTGCCTTCTAGGAACTCCAGGAACGCGCCGCCGCCGGTTGAGGTATACGATATCTTGTCGTTAATTTCATATTTGTCGATAGCCGCCAAGGTATCGCCGCCGCCTGCAATCGAAAAGGCTGGGCTTTCGGCAATAGCCATCGATAAAGCCTTAGTCCCTTCGCCAAATTGGTTGATTTCAAATACGCCGACCGGTCCATTCCATACAATTGTGCCAGCGGATTTAAGGATTTCGGCATACTGCTTAGCAGTGTCGGGGCCGATGTCGAGAATCAAATCGTCGGCGGCTACGTCCGCCACTTTTTTAACTGTTGCGGCGGCGGTTTCGGAGAATTCTTTAGCGCAAACAACGTCGGCCGGAATAGGAATATCCGAACCCGCCTGCTTTGCGTCGGCAATCAATTGCTTAGCTTCTTCGATCAAATCGGGTTCGTACAGTGATTTCCCGACAGGCAAGCCCATCGCTGCGATGAAGGTGTTGGCGATACCGCCGCCGACGATCAGTTGGTCGACTTTATCCGACAACGACTTCAATACAGTCAACTTAGTGCTGACCTTGGAGCCGCCGACAATCGCTACCAACGGCCTGGCGGGCGTTTCTAACGCCTTGCCGAGCGCATCTAGTTCGCTTGCCAAGAGCGGTCCGGCGCAAGCAACCGGAGCGAATTTGGCGACGCTGTGGGTGGATGCTTCCGCCCGGTGCGCGGTGCCGAACGCATCCATGACGAAGATGTCGCACAAAGCAGCCATTTGTTTGCCCAACTCATCGCTGTTTTTCTTTTCGCCAGGATTAAAACGCACGTTTTCGCATAATACGACTTCGCCCGGTTGGACTGCGATCCCGTTCAGCCAGTCCCGTTCGAGGCGGACGGGTTTGTCCAGTAATTCGGACAAGCGTTCCGCGACCGGTTTCAGGGAGGACTCTTCGTCGTATTGGCCTTCTACCGGACGTCCCAAATGCGACATCACCATGACGGCGGCGCCTGCGGCCAAGGCTTGCTTGATAGTCGGCACACTGGCTTGGATGCGGATATCGCTAGTGACTTTGCCATTCTTGACCGGTACATTCAGGTCTTGGCGGATCAATACTCGCTTTCCGGCTAAATCCAAGTCAGCCATTCTTTTAATCGACATATTTTCTTTCTCTCGGTTTTGTGTGGTTTTGTTTAGGGTTAATGGGTTTCTTCTTTCCATTTGATGGAGCAGCCGATACTGGAAGTTTGCTTATTAGGACCGTGTCCGGTATTCGCCACCAGTTTCATCGCTTCATATAAATCCCGGCGGGTGCCTTCGGGCGCAGTTTCCTTCCGGCTGGCGTCCAAACGTCCGCGATATTGCAACTCGAAAGCGGCGTTATAGCCGAAGAAATCGGGTGTGCATACCGCGCCGTAAGCTCTAGCGGCTTCTTGCGTTTCATCGTAAAGATAAGGAAAAGAATAATTAAATTCGGCGGCAATCCGTTGCATATTTTCGTAGGAATCGTCCGGGTAATTCAGCGTGTCGTTGGACATAATGGCGACGGATTCAACACCCAAACCTTTTAAATCCCTGGTATCTCTCAAAATACGGGCATGGACTGCCTTGACGTAAGGGCAATGGTTGCAAATGAACATGACTAGCAAGCCGTTCCTGCCCATGCATTCTTGCAGTACCCAGGTTTTGCCGTCGACGCCAAGTAATTTGAACTGGGGCGCGCTGGCGCCGAAGTCGCAGAGCGGAGGTTCGAGTGATACCACGGTTTAGACCTCGTGTTTAAATTGATAATCGAGAAAATTGCAACCAAGTTGGTATTTTAACAGCCCGCATAAAAGAAATAAATTAAAGGCGAACGCAATTAATTGTTTCACATACTCAATTAAGATTCTATCCCTGGCTTTCTTTAACGATACATAGCAGACCTGACGAAATGCATCTCGATACTTGTTTTTAAGCAAGTGCGGGTAAAGTTGATGTGTTTTGAAATTTAAGGGATAATTTACGGTCTTATCTTGTATTTGTAGGCGCTATGCAAACAACCATGCTTAAATCAAAGCTGCACAGAGTGACTGTAACCCGCTCGGAATTGGGTTATGAGGGTTCGTGCGCGATTGACGGTAACATTCTTGATTTAGCCGGTATCAGGGAGTACGAGCAAATTCAAATTTACAATATCAATAATGGCGAACGCTTTACCACTTACGCTATACGCGCCGAAAACGGCTCAAAAACCATCTCGGTTAACGGCGCGGCCGCAAGATTAGCCTGCCCTGGGGATTTGTTGATTATATGTTCGTATTTTATTTTAGACCAAAAAGAATTGGCGGCTTATAAGCCGACGCTGATTTATTTCAATGAGAAAAATGAAATAATCCGCTCAGCGTCTTCCATTCCTGTTCAAGCGGCTTGAAGTTTTGTATTCAACTTAAAAAGTTGATCGCTTTAATTTTCCCCTGTTTTTGCTAATCAGAGCACAACTAACTTTTGCGCTGGTATTTAGCGCACCGTGGGTTAACGAGAATTTAAAACTAATAAAACGAACGCTCCTAACGATTAGCGTAAAGTTCTTTCTAAAAAGGAACTTGATACCATACATTAGCAATAATCGCATTATCGCTTATTCGGTACTTGCCTGCACCTTTTGACCTGCCGGATAGTTTCAAAAAACTATCGTGAAGACAGGTAAGCTGTTCGTTTAAGCCGGTAAGCCGCTTATAAAAATCAACTTGATTATTAGCCTCGGTCGTTATTAGCGACGATGATTTTAATGTTTTGACCAGGACGCAATCCTTTGGCGGCATCAGGATTTGCTCTTCTAAGATCATCCAAAGAAACGCCGAATTTTCGCGTTAATTGCATTAGTGAATCGCCTTTTTTTACCGTATATCGTATCAATCGAGCCGACGCCGCGGAAGCAAGCTGCTGAGTTCCGTTCTTTATAACCAGTTTTTGGCCTGAGATGAGATTGCTGTTGGGAGAGATATTGTTCCACGCAGCGATATTACTCCGGCTAACCGCAAAGCGTTTCGACACGTTATAAAACGTATCGCCTTTTTTTACGACATAAACCGAACCGCTACTCATTTTCGGTTTTAAAGTACTGCTGACTTCCTTGATGACAGAGACACGGCTGGAGGACGGTACTTTAAGATAACTGCCAGAGTTCACTTGATTCTTCGACAGGTGATTGATGTGTCTTAAAGCATCGATAGAAGTTCCATAACTTTTAGCAATACCTGATAGCGTTTCTCCGCGTTGGACTTTATAGGACTGAGTGGGAGCGGAAGAAAAAGAACTCGATTTAGCGGCGACAACTTCGTGTTTCCGGCGATTAGCAATTCTCTCTTCTTCCTCATCGCGAATTTTCTGCGCTGTCAGCTCGTTTTGACGTACTTTTTCGGCTAACAACTCTTCTTGACGCCATCTTTGAGCGACACGTTCCTCATAAGGTAAGCGTGCTAAGTTTTGTTTAAATGCATGAACCCGGTCGGAAGGCACCAATAAGCGGTGAGGGCCATCAGGCGCCGTGCTGCCTTTTTTGAAGCAAGGGTTTAATTTAAGAAAATGACTCAAGGGAGTCCGTGCCAATTCGGCGGCTTTATCGATATCCAATTGCGAACCGACATTGACCACTTCGCAATACCGTTTGTTCGGAACAGCTTGCAATCTGATACC
The DNA here is from genome assembly GCA_002483425.1 of Methylococcaceae bacterium UBA7658. Classification (GTDB taxonomy): domain Bacteria; phylum Pseudomonadota; class Gammaproteobacteria; order Methylococcales; family Methylomonadaceae; genus Methyloglobulus. Next base: position 74,184 of record DLHW01000003.1, on the reverse strand, counting down.
GTATTGGTCGGCATTAGCGAATAATTTGGCAATCGCTAATAACCGTGGTACATAATCTTCAGTTTCTTTCGGAAGATTGAGCGACCAATAATCGGTCGGCAAACCTTGGTATTCGTTACGCATGATCGCTTTTCCGATATTGCCTTTACCGTAATTGTATGAAGCGAGGGCTAGGAAAAAGTCGCCGTTGAATTCTTCGCTCAATTCTTTAAGGTAGGAAGTAGCGGCTACGGTAGACGCGTAAATATCGCGGCGGCCATCGTACCATGAATTTTGCTGCAATCCGAACAAACGGCCGGTTGAGGGAATAAATTGCCACAGCCCGGCGGCGGCGCTACGAGAATAAGCTTCGGGAATAAATGCGCTTTCTACTACCGGTAATAACGCTAATTCGCCCGGCAAGTTCTTCGCCTCGATCTCATCCAGAATCAGATGCATGTAAGGCGCCGCGCGTTCTTGCACACGCGCTATGTAATCGGGATGGTCAAGATAATAGTTCAGTTCGGCATCGACGCGGTAGTTATCGACTTCAGGCAAGGAATACAGCGATAACATTCGCTCCCAAACAGTATTGTGATGGGAAAAGAGGTTTTTTATTCGTTTTTTAAACTGATAGCCTCCCGGCTTTTTAGTATGAACGCCGTATTTGTATGCACTGCCGTACTCCGAACGCGAAACAACCGGCGGTCCGTTGATGACAAGAGGTTCTTTGGGCGCGTCCGAACAGCCTGCTAAGATGAAAACGAATGAAAGACAAAGAAATCTTACCGACCTGTTAGAATTGTTACGCATCATCTAACCCTTTTAAGTAAAGTTTAAATATAAATTAGTTTCATTGTAGCTTGTTTTTATTGAAAAATCTAAAATTAATAATTATTTATTTGTGACTAAGCCATGAAACGGGACTTCCTCTTCGCTTACTATGAAACGCCGCGCGGCAAGCTGTTAAGAGAACTTGAAACGGCTTACTTAAAAAGTTCGATTGTCGTCAGTTGCAAACAAACTGTTTTACAAATCGGCGGCTTGGGCTGGGAGAACGAATTCATCGACTGTTCGCTCTATTCGAATTTTATTGTGCTGGATGCTAAAAATCTTGGCTACCCAGGCTCGAAAAAAATTCGCGCGAAAGCATTCCATCTCCCTTTGCAAACCGATAGCATCGATATGATAATACTGCCCCACATGCTGGAATTCGATGCTTACCGGTTCCAGACCATGCGGGAAGTCGAACGGGTACTAAAACCGGAAGGAATTGTCGTGATTTTGAATTTCAACCCGTGGAGCCTATGGGTTAGATATCAATATCTTTGGGATAAGCGTCTAGCAGACTCCTGGAAAGGGCATTTTATTAGACGTTCGCGCGTCATAGACTGGTTAAAATTGTTAAACTTCGAAGTCACTATGATAACCCGCTTTAATTTAGATTCTTTCGAGACCAAATATGTAAAATCGGTCAGCAATTTGTTTACTTTTTCAGCAACAGCTTATGCTGTTAAAGCCATTAAGCGGCGGTATAACTTGATTCCTTTAACGCCGATCAAGGAAAGCAGCCCGGCTTTAGCCGTTGCTGGATCCTGCGCGAGTAATTTTCAAACGGCAAACGATGACTGAGTCCGTTATTATCTACACCGACGGCGCATGCCGCGGCAATCCGGGTCCGGGCGGGTGGGGCGTAGTGCTCAGTTTCAAAGGTAACACCAAGGAACTGTGCGGCGGCGAACTCGAAACCACTAATAACCGCATGGAACTCATGGCCGTTATCAGCGCCTTGGAAGCCTTAAATAAACCTTGCGACGTGCAGATCAACAGCGACTCCAAATATGTGCTACAAGGGATTACCGAATGGCTGGAAAACTGGAAAAAACGCGGATGGAAAACCGCCAACAAATCGGCTGTCAAGAATGAAGACCTATGGCGTAGATTGGATAACGTTAAAAACTTACATAAAATCGAATGGCTTTGGGTAAAAGGCCATTCCGGCCATCCAGGTAACGACCGTGCGGATCGGCTGGCGAATCTAGGAATCGATAATTTGTTAGCAAAAACTTAGAAAAGTATACTTTTTATTGGAAAATTCAGCGTCTTAACAATACCAAAAACTAAGACAAAAAACTGAAAAACGAGCTTCAAAAAAGTCTAATACACCTACGCTTCATTATTTAAGTCGAGCGTACAAAAACTCAAATTTAACCGGAATAAAAAATAGTTAAGGAAACTCTCACTAGGTCCTTCGACAAGCTTTTAGCCCTGACCCATGAATAGAATCAACTTATTCAGAGGTTCCTTGATCGCGAATAAACGCCTAATTCATTCTATTGACGAGGCTTTATAAATAAGGCTTTAATTTCGCTAAATCAAGCGCATTAGGCTTACGCAAATAATACCGGGAAAAGATGCTTGAACGATTCGCAACCTATCTTAGTTATTCAAATCACTGAAAACCTCATGGCCTCTGCCCGCGGCACTACGAGGGTGTAATTCGGACCGCCGTTTACGCCCGGCATATCGCTACGATCCAGCTATAGTTAGAAATCTACCGCCTATGGAATTCTTAAACATTACTCCAAATGCTTACTATTTGGTCGCCCATTCACCGCAAAAAAATGCCAAACCTGAGTTTTAGTGTGACTTCATCACCGAGATCCGGCTCCTACCGCTGTACCATGCTAACCGAGCGGATTGGGCCGCTCACTTATTTTTTTGCAACGTGCTTGAGGAAGATGCCATGTTAGATTTTATGTTGAACGTTTTTTCGGCGATTTTAGGTATGAATATGAGAGATCATCACGACATTCCTTTTGCCTTGCCTTTACTGTTTTTTATCTTTCTGGGCTTCGTTATTTCCATGACTGTGCTCCATTTCATCGGAAATGAAGAACAGAAAAACCAATAAAAAGCTGTCCGGTTTTAACTCGGTGCATAGCCGGGCAAGAACAGAGATGAGGTTATAAGGGGGCTTGGTTTTACTGCCGGGCTTTTATCAGAGCGTCGCGGTCGAGAATATTAATTGTGCCGCGGTTTAAACTAACCCAACCCAATTGTTCGAAATTTTTAAGATGACGGGATACAACTTCACGGGCTGTGCCTAACTCGTAGGCCAGTTCGTGATGTGTTTTAGCGACAAGATCATCGCCAGAAGTCAATAAGGCCTTACAAATACGTTTATCGATGGTTTCAAACACAACCGATTCCATACGGCTAAGAATATTGGAAAGCCGAGATGAAAAGTTTTTGAATACAAATTCCCGGAAAAAACCTGACAGCTCGAGACACCGGTAAAAAGCTTGCGACGGCATGGCAAACGCCAGCACATCGGTTTCCACAATGCCTTCGGCGGGATACGAATCACCGCTTAAGATACAAGATGTCGTTAATACGCAAGAATCGCCAGAGCGGACATAGTAAAGCAGCACTTCCCTGCCGCTATCCGCTCCCATGAGTTGAACTTTGACGACACCTTCGAGCACTAGCAGGTAGTTTTCGCAAACGCTTCCCGGATAAAACACCTGCCGCCCGGCCGGTACTCTGACTAACGTAGAGGCCGCCATTAAAAAATCGACGCCGGCATCCTTGTGTTTTATAAATTCGGGAAAATAGCTGGTCCATAATTCAGCGGTAGTTTTCATAAATTTACGGCGTAAAAATAGCGATGACCAGCTTTTCAGCGTTTATTTGTCTGAAACTGTTTGGCTTTTGTCTAGTCCCGATCATTTGATTAGCGCCATCGCAGTCCTCATATAGAATTGGTTTGTCAAGGAAACTCTGGTTAAGTCCTTCTACAGGCTCAAGACGAACGGTAAGTGGTTGATTCCTTGGTGATGTACCCTAGGGCATAAAAGCCTGTCAAACCACTGGTGACCTTCAGGTTATGAATGGAAATTAACTTGTTCAGAGTTTCTTCAACTTATCTCCTAAATAAAGACTACATAAGTTTAGTACTAATTTTTCACAGGTTCTTTCGCCAAGCTTGCCAGTATCGCCGATTTATTCCATGTCAAGTTTTCGCAATCCTGACAAGGATGTCCTTTCATATAATCTTCGACCGCCCGTATTCTGCTTCCGGTATCGGGATGGGACGAGAGCCATTCAGGTCCTTGAGCTTTATTTTTATAAGCTTCCTGCATAGTTTTAAAGAAAGCCGATAACCCTTTCGGATCGATTTTATTTTTTTGCAATAAATCCAGACCTTTCATATCGGCATCGACCTCAGCCTGACGGCTGAAATATTGCGCCGATACTTGGTGGGCCATAATCATCATCACGGCGTTTGCGTCGCCCAATATCAGCATGACAGCGGCTGCTATACCCGAACTGGTAATCATATTTTTAAGCGCGTGACGTTGTTCGACGTGCTGGATTTCATGCGCCAGCACACCCGCTAATTCATTCGCAGAACCGGATTTTTCCAATAAGCCTTTATTGACAATGACAATACCGCCCGGTAAAGCAAAAGCGTTGATGGCGGGATCGTTCGAAATACGCCACTGATATTGATAAGGCGACGCTTTAGTTAACCGGCCGCCAATTTTTTTGACTGCGTCGGCTGCTTTTCCTTTATCGATTAACGTTGTTTGGGTATTTAGACTAGCAAGGATGGATTGGCCCAGTTTGTATTCAGTCGCTAAGGGCACACGACCGGCGATCCAAGTAACCACGTCGTCGTAACGCCAAATAATAAGAAGCGCCGATATTAATAACGCGCTTAGCAAAAAAACAACTGTTTTCCACACCAGATGCTGACCTAAAGTCTCCCGCTTCCATCGGCTTAAACCGGAAACCGCATTGTCCGGCAACACTTTCAGCAAAGCTTTTTGAGCGGCGAGTCCGTCCGGAATAAGCAACCAAGAGCAGCCCTCATGCCGCCAAACCAAATGCAGTTGATTATGATCGGCGCCGCCTACTTTAGCCGATAATTCCGTAAACGGGATAAGTTGCTTTAATGCCGGTACTTGTAAACTATCGCGGCCAACTTTCAACTGCGTCAATTGCCCAGCACTGGGTAACCCGGGTCCGAACAAATTGACCTGAAAATCGTGCATATCGATTATTTTTTAGCAAATAACGCTACGAAGACAAAAATGATAATACCCAAAAGATAAAGTTTTCCGGCCCAGGACGTCCTATTATGGCTGCCGGTAAGCGCCGCTCCCATTAAGACTTTACTTAATCGATTCATCGGCAGGGATTGTATCCAGACTTTTCCAGGCCCGGACACGGTTGCGTAAAATAAACCTTCGCCGCCGAAAATACTGTTTTTAAGCGATCCGGTATACTTAATATCGTAGCGTACGGTCGATGAAATGCCTACCAAACAACCGGTATCAACCTTCAATTCGTCGTTCGGCTTTAATACGATTTCTTTCAGCGAGCCGGAGGCATGAATAAAAACCGTTCCGCTTCCCGTGATTTTTTGCATGATAAAACCTTCGCCGCCAAAAAAACCGACCCGCATGCGTTTTTGAAACGCAATTTGCACTCGCTGACCTTTTTCGCCGGCAAGATAGGCCCCTTTTTGGCAAATAACGACGCCGCCATGTTCCGCGAGATTAACCGGTATAATTTCACCGGGTCCGGGCGCTGCGATCGCTACGGTTTGCGGCTTAAGCGAAGTATTCCGGTAAAGCGAGCTAAACATGGATTCGCCGGTTAAGGAACGTTTAATCGCATTCCAAAACCGGCCCAGGCCGCCCAATCGAGAAGCGCCGCCATCGCCTAGAATAGTGCTGACAGCAATATCCTTGTCGACATACATCATGGCGCCTTGTTCGGCAATCGCCTCCTGGCCGCTCTCCAAAGTGATATTGATGTACTGTAAATCGCCGCCGATGATCTGGTAATTCAGTTGCGCCATTGGACACCTCTAGGAATGATTGTTAAACCCTGAATGCTTAACCTTTCGATGCGGCAGTAACATTGAGGCATTACCGGTTAATTACCGCTAGCCGGGCTTAGCTAAACCGGCACTTTAACGGATGAACCCGTTTGCATCCATACGGGGCACTTATAACCTTTAGGAAACTCCGGTTAAGTCCTTAGACAAACTCTAGGCAAGTGCTTCAAGCGTTGCCCTGTCTCCTTTATTCCCCAGAGGGACTGCATTCATGCAGTCGCGAAAGAGCAGTAAACGATTGCTTTCGTTAGCACCCAAAGAGCATTAAGGCGAGCTTGCCTAACCACTTGTGACCAGGTTATGAGCGAAAACGACTTACTCTAAAGTTTATCCTGAGCCGGTTATAGCGTTAAAGCCGGAAGCGATAACTTGTGATAGTTTAATCGCCATAATAACCCCGTACCGCTTTACCTTTGTTCGATCAAGGATAGATGACTTTGGGTTTAAAATAAGCCGCCGGAAAATTAGGGTCGAAATGATCGACTTGAGCGGACGAAGCCGCTACCGAGGCATCGGAATAAATGACTTTCGACTGAAAATTCGCCGCAGGATATTTTTCATCGGCTACCACGGCTGCCGCAGTTTGTGTGCTGCCTGCGGCGCTACTGTCGATAAAAGTGACCTTGGGGTGAAAATTGGCCGCCGGGTATTTATCGTCGCTAGCGGACGGCGGCGCTTGCGCAGCGCTTTCGTCAATGTAAGTGACTTTCGGCTGGAAATTCGAGGCTGGATATTGGTCGTCGCTGACAGCCTGGACGCTCAAGGAACTGAATGAAAGGGCGCTTACGGCTAAACTCAAGATAATTGATTTATTCATGTTAACGTATTCTCCAATCGCGAAGGGTAAAGTCCGGCAAGTTCGTAGTTATAAAAATCTGGAGTATCGAATATTTTGGTTGAATTGGCAACCGTTTTAAATAGCCCGGTAGCTGTGCTTAAAATCCAAGTAAAACCCGTCTTATACATAATTCATTAGAACCTGTTTTTTTACCTGACGCTCTTGACAGACTTATTTTATCTGCTAGCGTAAATTCGCAGTCCTCGCAGTCCTCGCA
>DLHW01000003.1:32312-67140 GCA_002483425.1 Methylococcaceae bacterium UBA7658 | reverse complement strand
GCAGTCCACGCAGTCCACGCAGTTTGTGCTGGTTGCGTTTTGTGGCGGCTAAATTGCGGGCTGCAAATAGTCATAACACCCAAATTAAGGAGATAACATGAAACAAAAAGCAATAACCTTTCTGGCAATTGGCGCGTTAATCCCTGCGCTTGGCATTGCCGCTGTCCCTGCCGCGTTTATGGAGAACTCGCAAGTCGTCGCCACGGGCAAAAATATTCGCGTGTTCCGGGCGCCAACGCGGGACATCAACGGCAAGATCAAATATTACGACATTAACATTACTTTGAACGTGAAAAACGACGGCACGATTGACCCGATTGCCACTGGCATTCCGGCGCCAAATGCCAGTTCTATCGTTGCTACGGCATCACCGGTTGTGCAAGGCACCAAGTTTATTCCCGGCACATACAAAGATTCATCGGGTAACTATACTTGCACAGTTACTGTTACCAATCTGATTGGTGGTCGTTCCCAGGCTGCGCTATCATGTACGAATGCAAGCTATTTTATTTCCGGCTCGGTCGTCACCGGACCTTTAGCAGGCCATCCGTTCAGCCCCGAATTGACAACTGCTGGAATCGGCACTATCGCGGGCTATCAAAACTTCGCGTGGGGAAAAGTTGGCGGCGAGAACTACAGTGCAACATTTGGTTGTATGTCTACTGGCGATATTATCAGCGCCACCCAGGTCGGCAACAGCATCACCTTGTCGGGTTATAATTTAGGGAAAGTTCAGCTTTGCGGCACCACCCTAACCAAGCAATAATTAGCTTTTCATAGGACGGTATGCCCACACGGACTGCTTACTGTGGGCATATTCAAGGCTACACAATATCCGCCAAATTCCCTTTCGTTTCCAGCCAAACCTTTCGATCCGAGGCTCGTTTTTTCGCCAAGAGTAAATCCAATTGTCCCCGCGTATCGTCGCTCGTTTCAATAGACAGTTGTACCAATCGACGCGTATCCGGATTCATGGTAGTTTCCCGTAATTGTGAGGGGTTCATTTCCCCCAACCCTTTGAAGCGCTGAACGGAAATCGCGCCTTTAATCTTTTCCGCTTTGATACGATCCAACACGCCTTGGCGTTCGGCTTCATCCAGCGCGTAAAACACGCGTTTCCCGGCATCAATACGATACAACGGCGGCATGGCAACGAACACATGTCCGGCGGCAACCAGTGCATTAAAATGCTGATAGAACAGCGCACAGATCAAGGTGGCGATATGGCTGCCGTCCGAATCGGCATCGGCCAGGATACAGACCTTACCGTAACGCAGGTTTTGCAAATCGTTGGAACCGGGTTCGATACCCAATGCCACGGCGATATCGTGGACTTCCTGCGAGGCCATCACTTGGTTGGATTCGACTTCCCAGGTATTCAATATCTTGCCACGTAACGGCATGATCGCTTGAAAATCGCGCTCCCTGGCCTGTTTGGCAGAACCGCCCGCCGAATCGCCTTCGACCAGAAAAAGTTCCGTCCGCGCTATGTCTTGCGCCGAACAATCGGCCAGTTTTCCGGGCAAGGCCGGACCCGAGGTTATTTTCTTTCGGATAATGGCTTTACTGGCTTTCAAGCGTTTATTTGCGCTGGCGATAATGATTTCGGCAATCTTTTCGCCCTCCAGCGGATGCTGGTTCAGCCACAAGCTGAAACTATCCTTGGCTATGCCGGAAACAAAGGTCACGCATTCACGCGAACTTAACCGCTCTTTGGTTTGACCGGAAAATTGCGGGTCTTCGAGCTTTACCGATAAAATGAAGTGACAGTTTTCCCAGACATCTTCCGGGGCGACTTTTACTCCGCGCGGTAACAGATTGCGAAATTCGCAAAATTCCCGCATCGCTTCGGTCAAGCCTGCACGTAAGCCGTTGACATGCGTACCGCCTTGCACCGTCGGCACGAGGTTGACGTAACTTTCGGTAACCATTTCCGGCGGATTTTCAACCGCCCAAACAATGCCCCATTCCACCGCTTCGTGATTGCCGGCCATATTGCCCATGAACGGCTGTTCGGGATAAAACTCAATGTCGCCGACACTGTCCAACAAATATTCTTTTAGGCCGTCTTCATAATGCCAAACCTGATCTTCTTCGGGATTCTCAACTTTCAAACTGATCTTTAAGCCCGGACATAAAACGGCCTTAGCTCTTAGGACATGTTTTAATTTGACGACCGAGACTTTGTTGGAATCGAAATATTTCTCGTTCGGCCAAAAAGTGACTGTCGTACCGGTATTATTCCGCCCGACCGTACCGGTCTCTTTCAAGTCCGTCAGCTTGTCGCCGTCGGCAAAAGCCATGTGGTAAACCTTGCCGTTGCGCTTGACTTCCACCTCCAGCTTTTGCGACAAGGCATTCACCACCGAAATCCCCACGCCGTGCAAACCGCCGGAAAATTGGTAGTTCTTATTGGAAAACTTACCGCCCGAATGCAAGTGGGTCATGATAACTTCCACGCCGGGAATCTTGTGCGTGGGATGGTTATCCACCGGCATCCCGCGCCCGTTGTCCGTTACCTTTACCCCGCCGTCCTTGAACAAGATGACTTCAATCATGTTGGCATAACCAGCAATGGCTTCATCGACACTGTTATCCACCACCTCCTGCACCAAGTGGTTAGGCCGTGTGGTGTCGGTGTACATGCCGGGGCGTTTTCGGACAGGCTCTAAGCCGGTTAAAACTTCAATGGCTGAAGCGTTATATTCATTACTCATTGTATTTAAACGAATTTAATGATACAGCTTTTAACTTACGTTAATATCAATTAACAAGCTGTTGGATCAATTCTACGGTAATTTATTCATCATTTTAAATTTTGGCGAAACTGTTTTTGCCTTGGCGCTTTACCAAATACATGGCTTCGTCTGCAGCTTTGATGATAGATTCAACCGTTGAAGCAGGTGAACCCGATGCCATCCCTATGCTCACCCCAATGCTCACTGTTTGATTTGATTTTAGTAATATCGGCTTCTGAATGGCACTGATTATTTTTTTTGCGATGATAATCTCAGCATTAATAGGCTCGCACTTAGTCAAAATAATAATAAATTCATCTCCCCCCATTCTGCCTAGCACATCGGTTGCCCGAATACTATTTTTGAAGCGCTGACTGACCTCGACTAACACCTCATCACCGGCATCATGGCCGTATGTGTCGTTAACCGCTTTAAAGCCATCCAAATCCAGTAACATAAGAACTAAAGGCAACTGTTTAAGATCCTGCACGAAGTTGGCTAATTGCCGTTCGATAGAATCTCGCCGTAATATCCCCGTTAAATTATCATATTCGGCTTGATAACGGAGGCTTTTTCTTTGGCTACGCGTTCTGATATGTCAAATACCACACCTTCTAATATGACCCGCCCATCTGTCTCGCCTACACGCGACAATAGACAATGAAGCCAACCGGCACCATTGCTCCGCTCATTAACTTTCAAGGCTAAATCATTGCTGATGAGGCTTTGCGAGTTCATTGCAGTTTCAATCATGCTTTTGAACAAATTGTTATCTTCGATGAAAGTTTCCGCAAAATCACATTCAGTTAACTCATGTTGTGACAACGTATCGTTGTCCAGAAACTTCAAAAACGTTGGGTTGCAAGTAAGTATTTTACCGGTTTGATCAATTTGAAATAGACCAGCACTGGTTGTTTCAAAAATATTACGCAACTGCCTTTCAAAACCCTCAATTTTAAGGCGCAAGGCTTGTTCATCCTTAAATTTAGCGTCCAATACTTCTAATAAGCTATTAATATCTAAAATAAACCGACCTAATTCATCGTTTTGATGTTTCTCTAAAGGCGCAATACGTTGTTTTTGACCGACCATAATATCGTGCAACGTATTTGAAACTATTGTCAGCGGCTGCAGGACATTGCGCCTGAAGACCCACAATATAATGACCGTCGTCAAGGCGATAAGCAAAAAGGAATTGATTGCGCTTAAAAGCGCGCTGCGGGTCGCTTCAACTAGATTGTAATCGCCTCTTGATACCACGGTGATTTGGCCAACCACCTGTTGATTATCGAAAGGAGAGACTAATGGACGTTTAATTTGTTCGGACGCGTTTGCTAAAGACTCTTTGCTTTGGGTCAACTTCATGCCCTGATCGCCAGTAATATTGACTTCCTGAACAATGTCATTCCGTAGCAAACCCTGTAGGACATCTTTAGCAATTTGTTCGTTATTGGTGTAAGCAGCTATCGCTGAAGAATATTCAACCGTATCTAACAATTGATTAATCATCACCTGCGTTTTCTGTCTCGAACGCACTAATTCGTTCGCATAGAATATGGCTGCCGCAATAATAGAAAAACCGATAGCCGCTAAAATGACCGAAGCCACAAGTTTACGGTTAAGGCCGATAAATTTATGGCCAGCAGAATTTTTATTGGTTACTTGAATCTTAATAATATTTTTACCTCTTTATTGACACTTTCTGCTGAAATATAACCGATAGCACCGGAATTTTCTTTCACAATACGGATCACCGAGACATCGTCAGGCATGATTCTTGGCGGCGAAGCCTCACCGCTGAACATAATTCGCGCCCAATACGCATTGATTTGTTCAATGGGGCGTTGCGTCAGTTTTTGATAAAAATCTGCCCTTAGCTTGGCTTGATCAATGGGTAAAGCCATACTGCCATCTTTAAAGGATCGGACTCTACCCATGTAAATATCTTGCAGATTAGATACATCAATCTCTTTTAATTTATTGTTTACATTAGCAATGACTACCGGTTCTGCCGAAGCACTAAACGATGCAACTACCATGAATAAAAGTAATATTATTTTCATGGCGGTCATTAAAATACAAAGTCCATGCCAACAGAAAATACGTTGACCTCACTTGGTGCCGATTGCACAGGATCCTCAACCCAATTTTGGGTGCCATTTTTACCCAACCAATAATGACTCCATTGTGCTTTAAGAGCCATATTGGTGTAAAAATCCCAGCGTAGGCCCAATGAAACCGATTTTTCATCGATACCATTATTATTTAACGTATTGCTTAGTTCGTTTTTTAAGATGAGAAGCTGTGGATCAGGCACTCGTGGATTGGGTATATCGAAATTCCGTTGAAAACTTTTACTTATCCCTAACAAGCTATACATAGTGAACGAAGAGATGCGTCGACCAAGACTAAGATAACCACTTGCCACGTTGGGTACAAAGGGATGGTTACCTGAGTCCACATAACTGGCCTCTGCCTGACCAAGCCATAACCCATCATCGTACTTGAGTCCGAGCGCACTATAATTGAAGGTAGTGCCGGTAAATTTTAAAAGTGGGGTAAATGCCTTAACGCCCGGCCAAACCATATCAATTGCCGGAGTTGACGCAATGATTTCTTCTAAAGGATTTTTGGGCGACAGGTGGTTCAGGTCAATGTGCGAATATGCCGCACGCCCCGTCCAATCACCTTTTTCATAAACCAGACTCGTGCTAAATACTGCGCTACCTTGATCAAAAAGCATTTTGTTGGGAGCATTCACTTGAGTAAAGGCATATCCGCCAAAGACCTTCAAGGTAAGAAAACCGCCGTCAAATTCTGTCTTTTTGGTGATATCAATACCATCCCAATGGTAAATCGGGATATAACCATAAAATTCGTGGGGGGAACGCATCCATGGGTAGGCATAACCGACATTGCGATGATCGGTCATCATAAAGACATCTGGACTCACTCGACCGAAACGTACATATAAGTCAGGACTAATATTCCAACGCAGGAACGCTAAATCCAGATTTTGTTCAAAAAACTGCCCGCTTCTATCCCTCAGCACCCATTGCGCGGTGGCAGAAAAGTCCTCGTTAAAATCCGCATCTAGCTGGAAACCTAGGCGGGAATCCGTGGGAATGCTCCATGACTTTGTGGCGCCACGAGCAGTTGAGGTATCTCTTCTAAAACCAATGGCATCAGTGTCCGTGCCAGTGACCGCAAAAGTCCCGAAACCTTTAAAGGAAAAATGGGGTGATAACTCTGCTTGGGCAACATTGGCTTGACCCCACAGGAGGATCAAAAACAATGAATATTGCCAAAACAATTTACTCCGTAACAGCACTAATAATTTGTAATCTGCATGCATTGACTTTTAAGTATGTCTATCCTCGAATAGCTCATAATTATATTAACATCCGGCAACTTAAAGTTGCTAATATCAATAAATGCCAATAACGTCGCAAAATTAATGGGTAGAAGTGTCAGTCATACTCGTTATCAAAAAATCTTATTTACCTGGGCAAATAAAACGCTTAATTTAAGGCCACTATATTGATAAGATCTTTTGTTGACTCTTTATATTAACAAATTTTCATAGCAAGGACTTTACATGTGTTTTAGTGCCAGTATGTCGCTGGGAATGGGAATCGCCGGCTTCGCCGCCGCAACGGTGACCTTTCTCGATAAAGAAGAAACCTTTTGGGTTAGAACAGCAAGGTCGTACGCGATTTTCCACTTCGCCCTGATGGAGCTGATCCAGTATTTTGCTTACCCGGTCGCCGACCAGTGCGGCTACGGGACGAATATGTTGCTCAGCGAACTGTCCCGCTTCCACATCAGCCTGCAAGCCTTCGCCATTATGCCTGCGCTGGCGACTTATTCCACCGACAAAACCGCCTTGAAAAAAGCGTTCTTTATCGGTTCGAGTTTGAGTTCATTCTTTATTCTCTCTACTTTTTTGCCTAAAACTTGGCAATTGTTCGGTATCGAACCTAATTTTATCGGCGATTTTTTAGTGTCATGCTTGTACATGGGCAAATACCACATAGGCTATAACATCGTCAGTGCGTTTGGTATGTTGGTCACGCACGGTTCGTTGTTCGGCCTGGCGTTAAGCGGTTTCTTGTGGAAAGACAACCAGAAAATGGCAAGTTACCATTGCCTTATGGCGATATTGACTTTGTTCATGCCCCAATGGGTGTTCGGGGTTAGCACGGGCGAGGCTGCCGCTATTTATTGTTTTTTCTCGATAGTGATCACCGGTAGCTTTATGCCTTATTTTAAGGCTTTTTTCAGATCCCAAGTCACAGAAAACCAAGACGAGCCGTTGTTGGCCGGCAAATAAAAACGTTTACATATAATGTAAACACGCTGTTGGCTATTAAGAACGAACTCAACGCACAATGCAGGATTTTAAATCACTTGACGTCTTTCGAGCGGCTCGATGAGTTAAAGCGTTATCTACTAGCTCGCCGGGATTTCCGGCTTTTTTGAGATTAAATCCACCGGCTTTAGCCGGTGGCTTCAGGTTACGGCTTAAAGCCGGATTTCATCGACCCAATGGGTCGATTACAGCGCCTGAAGTCACATCGTCGGGTTCATCCGGCTTCTGCTCTTCGATGTAATTCTTCCATACCTCATCCGTCACGTTGCCGCTCGACGCAACCCACTATCCACGGACCCACAAATGTTGCCCCCAGTAACGCTGCCTCAACGCGGGAAACTCCGACAGCATCTTGTGCGAGCTTTTGCCCTTCAGGAGCTGCACCGCCCTCGACACCGATAGCTGCGGCGGTATCCCAATCAGTAAATGCACATGGTCCCGGTTGATTGACCCAGCATAGATCGTCATTTCTCGACTGCGCGCAACTTCCCGCAATAGCTCGCGGCACCGTAAGCCCACGTCGCCAACCAAAACCGCACTCGTGACCTTTAGGTTATAACGCTATTTCGTTATCCATACCAAGTGGTTCTTACAATCCCAAATCGTATGGCTTCCGCACTTAATAATCTTTCATGCCTCCGTTTTAGTCCCACCACCTTATCCCTGTCGCCTAAAAGCGAGGGATTTACTGATCCTCTATCGGGGACTTTAAAGAACCTTTGAAAGTTGATTTTGTTGATATCTTCAATGGTACCCAGTGGATCCAGAGGTTTTCATATCTTTAAGATACACTACAAACTATTTACCCTTCGTCCTCGACGGCATGGACGCCAAGAGGCGGGCAACGCATGAAACAGTTACTAAAACTTGTCGAAGGACTTAACAGAGTTTTTTCAAATTAAAATTCGGAACGGCTATTATTATTTGCCGGTATGGAAACAGCAAGCATATCGATTTCGATGCACGGAAAACGCCAATTGACTTGGCGGTAGGAGTACAGTGTTAATTTCCAAAGCATATTTTTCGTCTCCGGAAAAGTAACACCGTAAACAAAGATCAATCGATTATTTTATATTGCGAACTCGACTCGTCAACCATGTCGCGGAGTTCTTTTCCAGGCTTAAAATGTGGCACGTATTTCTTTGATAGATGTACGGATTCGCCTGTTTTTGGGTTTCTTCCTACTCTAGGCGGCCTAACGTGAAGTGAAAAACTACCAAAGCCTCTAATTTCAATTCTCTCACCGGAAGATAAAGCTTGATTCATCTTCTCGATAATACATTTTACCGCCAGCTCGACATCTTTAATCGGCAAATGAGGCTGGTGTTTTGCTAGCGCTTCAATTAACTCGGATTTCGTCACATTCTATCCTGCAAAAACGAAAGAACACATAGGGATTAGTGGATTATTAACCAAATAATCCCCATTGGGTAGGTTATTTTTCGATCTGTTTAAAAATATCGGCGAAAGTAGGCGTACCTGCCGATTGCTGGGAGTGCTCTTTGATGGAACTAACTTCTTCATCGTGGTCTTTTGCCTTTATAGACAGCGAAATCGATTTGCTTTTCTTATCTATACCAATGAATTTAGCTTCAACCGTATCGCCTTCTTTAAGCAAGGTACGAGCATCTTCAACACGGTCGCGTTGAATTTCGGAAGCACGAATGTAACCTTCCACATTGTCCGCCAAAATGACTATCGCGCCTTTTGCGTCAACTTCTTTGATGACGCCTTTGATCAAGTTGCCTTTTTCATTGGTGGCCAAAAAGTTTTGGAACGGGTCTTGCTCCAATTGCTTGATACCCAGTGAAATACGTTCACGTTCGGCATCGACAGCAAGAATAACGGTTTCCAGTTCATCGCCTTTCTTGAATTCGCGCACAGCAGCTTCGCCGTCTTCCGCCCAACTTATGTCGGACGTATGCACTAAACCGTCGATACCGCCGTCCAATCCGATAAAGATACCGAAATCGGTAATAGATTTGATTTTACCTGAAATTTTATCGCCTTTGTTATGCGTCGCGGCAAATTCATCCCATGGATTCGGTTTGCATTGCTTCATGCCCAAGGAAATACGGCGGCGTTCTTCGTCGATTTCCAACACCATGACTTCGACTTCGTCGCCCAATTGGACGAGCTTAGAAGGGTTAACATTTTTGTTGGTCCAATCCATTTCAGAAACATGCACAAGACCTTCAACGCCTTCTTCAATTTCGACGAAACAACCGTAATCGGTCAAATTATTGACTTTACCGAAAGCTCTGGTTCCTGAAGGGTATCGGCGCGCGATATTTTGCCACGGATCTTCACCCATTTGCTTCATACCTAATGAAACACGATTTTTATCCTTGTCGTATTTCATGACCTTAACATTAATTTCCTGACCGATTTCCACACACTCTGAAGGGTGTCTTACACGGCGCCATGCCATATCGGTGATGTGCAATAAACCGTCGATACCACCCAAGTCGATAAATGCGCCGTAATCGGTCAAGTTTTTCACCACACCAGTAACGATAGCACCTTCTTCCAACGTTTTCAGCAACTCTTCCCGCTCTTCGCTGTACTCTTTTTCAACGACAGCACGACGTGAAAGCACCACGTTATTGCGTTTTTGGTCGATTTTAATGACTTTAAATTCTAAATCGCGATTTTCCAGGAAAGCGGTATCCCTGATGGGGCGGACATCGACCAGCGAGCCAGGTAAAAACGCCCGCAAAGCGCCTACGGCAACAGTAAAACCGCCACGGACTTTACCGTTGATTTGTCCGACAATAGTCTCTTGTTTTTCAAAGGCATTTTCTAACTCCGCCCATGCCTTGTTTTTCTTTGCCTTATCACGCGACAGCAAGGTAGCGCCCAAACCGTCTTCAAACATATCAAGGGCAACTTCCACTTCATCGCCGACCTTAACTTCCAATTCGCCCTTATTATTCAAGAACTGCCATTTTGGAATGACGCCTTCCGATTTGGATTGAGTGCTGACGATAACCATATCGTTTTCGATATCAATGACGGTGCCCATTAACATCGAACCAGGACTCATTTGCACCTTGTTCAAACTTTCTTCAAGTAATTCAGCAAAGCTTTCGCTCATTTTATATTCCCAGGCCCGCCATAAATTCAGCAAGCCTTCATCAAATTAAATAGGTTAAAAAAACGCAATTCAGCTATGATCGTAACATATCCCGCCGTTGCGCGACTAAACTCAGTACCTGTGCAATGACTTCGTCTATTGTCAGCGCAGATGATTCGATGTAAAGAGCATCCTCCGCCTGGGCTAAAGGTGCTGTCTTTCGCTCCTTATCGCGGCGGTCACGCTCTTCAATCTCTCTGGTTATCTGTTGAATATTAACATCAATTCCTTTTTCCATCAACTGTTTATATCTTCTTAACGCCCGTTCCGAAGCACTCGCCGTCAAAAAAATTTTGATTTGAGCCTCTGGAAAGACTACCGTTCCCATATCCCTACCGTCTGCGACTAAACCCGGCGGCTTTTTAAAATTCTTTTGTTTTTGCAACAATACCAGCCTTACTTCAGGTATTGCCGCAATTATGGACGCCGCATTACCGGTCGTTTCGGTACTTAACTGAGTAGTAATGTTTACGCCGTTTAATTTTACAATCAGATCATCATTACAATCGAATACCAAATCCATCATCCGGGCAATTTGCACGATTTCATCGATGTTCGTTAACCCGGCGTTTTTTTGCAGCACGGCAATTGCCAACGAACGGTAAATCGAACCGCTGTCTAGATAATTCCAACCCAGTTTTTTCGCTACCATGCGGCTGACCGTACCCTTACCTGCCCCACTCGGGCCGTCAATGGTCAAAACAGGAATAGTCATCGTCATTCGACGCTTTCTTCGCAAATCAACGCTAAACCCAACGCTTTGGCGATATCCTTAAACTCCCGGAAAGACGTGTTGACATTGGCGCAATCCAGGATGGTGATCGGCGCGCTGGCGCGCAACCCGGCAATTGAAAACGCCATTGCGATCCGGTGATCCCCGTGCGATTCGACGGTACCGCCGCCAATTTTGCCGCCGCCCTGGATAACCATACCATCCGGTGTAGGCTGGGCCTCCACACCCAAAGCCCGCAAGCCCTCCGCCATCACTTGTATGCGATCCGACTCTTTCACCCGCAATTCTTCCGCGCCGGTCAATCGGGTTTGGCCTTCCGCGCAGGCTGCCGCTATAAACAGTACCGGAAATTCGTCAATCGCCAGCGGCACCAATTCCTCAGGAATATCGATGCCTTTTAACGCACTGGACGTTATCCGCAAATCCGCCACCGGCTCGCCGCCAGCTTCGCGCTGATTCAAAATTTCAATATTCGCGCCCATCAACCGCAAAATATCGATCACGCCGGTACGGGTCGGATTAATGCCAACGTGCTTCAAAGTGATGCCGGACCCATGCGCGATGCTGGCGCCAACTAAGAAAAACGCCGCCGATGAAATATCGCTGGGGACATCGATCTCGCATGCGGTTAATTTTCCGTTTGCGTTAATGCTGACCTTGCTCCCGTCACGTTTCACGGGATAACCGAAACCCGCCAACATCCGCTCGGTATGGTCGCGGGTCGGCGCAGGCTCGGTCACGCTGGTTTCGCCTTGGGCGTACATTCCCGCCAATAATAAACAGGATTTCACCTGAGCGCTCGCCATCGGCATAATATAATCAATGCCTTGCAATTGCCCGGCTTGCCCCGTGATTTCCAAAGGCGCTGTGCCTTTTTCAGTGGTTTTGATAACCGCGCCCATCTTCGCCAGCGGCTCAGTCACACGCTTCATCGGACGTCCCGATAAGGATTTATCGCCAGTCAGCACACAATTGAACGGCTGTCCCGCTAATAATCCGCTCAAAAGGCGCATGGATGTACCCGAGTTCCCCAGATACAGTTCTTTAGCGGGCGCTTTTAAACCGTGCTTGCCGACACCATGAATAGTAACGCAGCCGCCCGACGGGCCTTCGATTTTAACCCCCATGTCGCGGAATGCTTGCAAAGTCGATAAGGCGTCTTCGGCCTCCAGGAAGCCTTTGACATGGGTAACGCCTTCCGCCAAAGACCCCAGCATAATGGAACGGTGCGACATGGATTTATCCCCAGGCACCCGCGCTTCGCCACGCAACTGTCCGCCCGGTTGAACAATAAAGGTTATCGATTTGGCCATAATTTAGTTTTCGAAAAGATCAAGAAACCGCCGCCGCGACTTCCCGGCATAGGTAAAGGTATTAAAAAGTTGTTGGGTTTGGTTGTTACTCAGAAACTGTTGTATTTTACTCAGCTCGTCTTTTAGTTGCTCTATTAACGGGATAATTTCCATTTTATTCGCCATGCAAATGTCCAGCCACATCGTCGGATCGCTGGAGGCAATGCGGGTAAAATCTCTGAATCCGCCAGCGGCGTATTGGAAAATTTCCGATTGCTCATCCTTATGTCCGAGCATGTCAACCAATGCGAACGCAAGGATATGTGGCAAATGGCTGGTCGCGGCGAGAATGGCGTCGTGATGGCTGGCGTCCATAATCACTACTTGCGATCCTAACTGCTCCCAAAACTCACGAATTTTTTGCACTAAATCGCATCGGGTTTCTTTTTCTGGCGTGATAATTAAACGTTTATTGACAAACAGATTGTCTATCGATGCTTCTACTCCATTCCGTTCAGCACCCGCTATTGGGTGCGCGGGAACTAGATTGTCTGGAATAAAACCAAATACCCGTTTAGCTGCGGCAAGTACATTCGCTTTAGTGCTGCCGACGTCGGTGTAAACAGCGTTTTCGCACCAGAACGGCTTAAGCACCGCCAAAACGGATTCGATAGCCCCGACCGGCGTTGCGATGACAACACAATCGGCATCCGCTACGGCTTCGTCAATATCGAGGGAAAAAATGTCGATAACCCCGAGATGTTGTGCCTTTTGTAAATTCGGCACATCGTTGTCCCTGCCAAATCCGATAATCTCTTTACATAAGCCCTGCTTTCTTGCGGCACACGCTACCGAACCGCCGATAAGACCGACACCTATTATGCAAAGTTTATTAAACATCAGCCAGCGTTTCCGATAACGCTTTCAGAAAAAACCGGTTCTCCGCTCCGGTGCCGACGCTAATCCTAAGATGGTTAGGCATTCCGTAGTTAGCGATAGGTCTTACGATGACCCCTTTGCGCAATAATGCTTCGTAAACGGGTTGTCCGGGCCGTTTCAAGTCCACGGACACAAAATTTCCGGCGGAGGGAATCCAATCCAGCCCCAGTATTTTAAACCCTTCCGTTAAAATCGACATACCTTGGGCGTTCGCCGCAACGGTTTGCAGCAAATAGTCCTCATCGGACAATGCCGCTTCCGCAGCCACCAGCGCTAACGAGTTATTGTTGAAAGGCTGACGGACTCGATTCAGGATATCCGCAATCTCAGGACTTGATAAGCTGTATCCGGCCCGCAACCCTGCCAACCCGTAAGCCTTGGAAAAAGTCCGCGTAATTATCAAATTGGGATTGGTTTGCAGCCAATCCAACGAATTGATACCTTCGTTACTGGAAACAAACTCGAAATAGGCTTCGTCCAATACGCACAGACAATGCGCCGGAAGCGCGGCGATAAAACTTTGCAAATCCGTTTGTTTCAGCAAGGTGCCGGTTGGGTTATTGGGATTGGCTATAAAAATAACCCGGGTAAGATCGCAGATTCGCGCCGCCATCGCCGCCAAGTCGTTGCCGTAATTCAAGGCGGGAACAACCACAGCGGTCGCACCGGCGGCTTGCGTGACAATCGGATACACAGCGAAGGCGTGCTCCGAAAACATAGCTTCCAATCCCGGCGTTAAAAACGCCCTCGCCACTAACTCCAACAATTCGTTCGAACCATTACCCAACGTAATCTGGCTGGCGTCGAGTGCGTATTTCTTTGCCAGTGCGGCTTTTAAATTGAAACCGTTGCCATCGGGGTATAGTGTCAATTGGGTTAGCGCGGATTGGATCGCCGCCAAGGCTTGTTTCCCTGGCCCCAGCGGATTTTCATTGGACGCGAGTTTGATGATTCCAGTCAAACCGAGTTCGCGTTCCAATTCCTCTATCGGCTTGCCTGCAACATAAGGCACAAGCTGGCGCACACCGTTTACGGCAAGATTATAGATGCTTTCGTTTCGGCTCATGAACTATGCGGAAGGTAAAATGAAATTAACGAAAGGTTACAGGACAGACCGGGGATAAGAACCTAACAATTTCAACATGCTGACACTATCCTTTAATATATCGAGCGCTTTAGCTACTCGTTCGTCTTCGCTATGCCCTTCGATATCGATAAAAAACACGTATTCCCATAGTCCCTGACGGGATGGTCGTGATTCGATATGCAATAAACCGATCCCTAATTTTGCAAACGGCTCCAAAATCTTATGTAAAGCCCCAGGCTGGTTGCCGGTCGAAACGACCAACGAGGTTTTATCGTGTCCTGTTGAAGCGGAGGTTTGCTTGCCTATGATAATAAAGCGGGTGGTATTGTTCGACTCATCCTCGATATTTTTTTCCAAAATTTCAAGATTATACAACTCGGCGGCCGGCCTGCCCGCAACGGCGGCGGAATCCTGGGTAATGGAAGCCAATCGCGCGGCCTCTGCATTACTGCTGACCGCCCGCAATTTAACATTCGAAAAATTCTTTTCCAGCCATTGGCGGCATTGCGCCAACGACTGCTGGTGGGAAAAAATTTCCTTGATAAGCGACCTATCGGCGTCTTTTGCCATCAAGTTGTGATGAATCTGGATTTCGACTTCGCCGCAAATATTGAGCGGCGAAACTAGAAAGCGGTCGAAGGTGTAACTGATGACGCCCTCGGTCGAATTCTCCACCGGCACAACACCAAACTGGCAACCCCCATTTTCGACCGTTGAAAAAATATCGTTGATCGTCGCCTCGGGAACCGCTTTTACCGCATTGCCGAAATGCTTCAACACGGCCTGCTGGGTAAAAGTACCCTCCGGCCCCAGATAGGCGACATCCAGCGGTTTTTCCAGCGCCAAACAAGACGACATCAATTCCCGGAAGAACCGGACAGCGGTCTGGTCGGGCAACGGCCCAGGATTCAGTTCTTTTATCCGCCTTAAAACAAGCGATTCGCGATCGGGACGATAAAAAGTGCCTTGCTCACCTAATGCAACTTTGGTTTTCGCCACTTGCATTGCGCAGCTCGCACGTTGATTGATCAACTGCAAAATTTGCCGGTCGATATCGTCAATTTTGTCCCTTAATTCGCTCAGGGGCGTGATTGAGTTCATGGCAATCCTGTCTGTGTCGGCAAACCGGTGGATCAATGCGTCCTTTCGAATTCTTTGATGAATTCGCACAAGGCGTCGACGCCCGATTCCGGCATAGCGTTATAAATGCTGGCGCGCATCCCGCCGACGGAACGGTGGCCTTTTAACTCGAATAGGCCGTTGGCTTCAGCGGCCGCCAAGAAAGGCTTATCCAGTGCTTCATCCGCTAGGATAAAAGGCACGTTCATTCTGGATCGCACCGATTTTTCCACCGGGTTTTTATAAAATGACGATTGGTCGATGGTGCTATAGAGCTTTTCCGCCTTTTTGACGTTGCGTTGCTCGATAGCAGGCACACCGCCCTGATCCTTCAACCATTTCAACACCAAGCCGACTAAGTACCAGTTATAAGTCGCCGGAGTATTTAACATGGAACCGTTTTTGACTTGCTGGGCGTAATCGAACACAGGCGGCACTCCTTTGACGGCATGACCGACCAGATCTTCCCTTACGATAACAACAGTAACGCCTGCAGGTCCCATGTTTTTTTGGGTTCCGGCATAGATCAAACCGAATCGGCTGACATCGACTTGACGCGAGAGAATATTCGACGACATATCCGAAACCAGCGTCAAGCCTTGCGCGTCGGGAACGGCTTGAAATTCCACGCCGTGGATGGTCTCGTTGGAGGTGTAATGCAGATAAGCCGCCGAAGGATCGATCTGCCAGGAGACCGTAGCCGGGATGTAGGTAAAATTCTTGTCGTGCGAACTGGCGCTGACAACGACTTCGCATTGGCCTTTCGCATCCTGGATCGCTTTTTCCGACCAAGCGCCGGTATTGACGTAGCAGGCTTTAGTTTTGCCGTTCAGTATATTCAACGGGATAAAAGAAAACTGACCGGAAGCCCCACCTTGCAAAAACAACACCTTATAATTTTCAGGAATTGCCATCAACTGGCGTAAATCGCTTTCCAGTTCTTCAGCAATTTGTGAAAAGAATTTGCCGCGATGGCTCATTTCCAT
This sequence comes from Methylococcaceae bacterium UBA7658, assembly GCA_002483425.1. Classification (GTDB taxonomy): domain Bacteria; phylum Pseudomonadota; class Gammaproteobacteria; order Methylococcales; family Methylomonadaceae; genus Methyloglobulus. Next base: position 50,738 of record DLHW01000003.1, on the reverse strand, counting down.
CACGGACATCCCGCTATCCCGCCACTCCAGCATTTCGGCCTGGGCCTGCTGTAAAACGGCTTCGGGGAAAGCCGAAGGGCCGGCGCTGAAATTATAAACTCTACTCATGTGTTACTCTTCTCCAGAATCTGTATTGTCGTTATTTGCATCATCGATGGCGGTCTCATCGTCGCTACCGTCTTCGCCCGCTAAGCCTTCTATCCTGTCCACTCCGATAACCCGTTCGTCCTTATCCGGGCGGATAATCCGTACGCCTTGGGTATTGCGGCCAACCACGGAAATACCTTCAACCGGCGTCCGCACCAAAGTGCCGCCATTGGTAATTAACATGATTTCATCATGCTCATTCACAAGTACGGCACCGACCAGGGCGCCGTTTCTTTCGGAGGTTTGCATGGCGATCATGCCCTGCCCGCCACGGTTATGCACGGTAAACTCTTCGAGCCGGGTGCGTTTGCCGTAACCGTTTTCGGTTATCGTTAATACGGTTCCTTCGGTGCCGATAATCAGGGAAATCACCTTCTGGCCGCCTTGCAACTTCATCCCGCGCACGCCAGCAGCAGTACGTCCCATCGAACGCACATCAACCTCATTGAAGCAATTCGCCTTGCCCGAACTGGCAAATAGCATGACATTTTGGTGACCGTCGGTCACGGCAACACCCACCAAGGTATCGTCTTCCCTCAAATCGATAGCGATCTTACCGTTGGCGCGCTGGCGCTCGAATTCGTCGAGCGGGGTTTTTTTAACCGTACCGGAGGAAGTCGCCATAAAAATAAACTTATTGCTGCTGAATTCCTTAACCGGCAAGATCGCGCTGATTTTTTCACCCTCATCCAGGGCGAGCAGATTAACAAAAGGTTTGCCGCGGGAAGCCCGGCTCGCTACCGGTAATTGGTAGACTTTCAGCCAATACACTTTGCCGAATGACGAAAAACATAAAATGGTATCGTGCGTATTGGCGATAATAAGTTTATCGACATAGTCCTCTTCTTTGGTCGCCGTCGCCGACTTGCCCCGTCCGCCGCGACGTTGCGCCCGGTAATCGCTTAACGGCTGCGCTTTCACGTAACCCTCATGCGATTTAGTGACAACCATGTCTTCCTCGGTAATTAAGTCCCCGTCGGACAAATCTAGCTGGGTATGAATTATCTCCGTACGGCGTTTATCGCCGAACTCCTCTTTAATGGCGGCAAGTTCCTCGCGGATGATTTCCATCAACCGTGAATCATTGGCCAAAATATGCAGGTATTCGTCGATTTGGTCGAGCAATTCTTTATATTCGTTGATAATCTTATCTTGCTCAAGACCCGTCAAGCGTTGCAATTGCAGTTCCAGAATAGCGATGGCCTGGGCTTCCGACAATCGATACAATTCGCCATCAATACCCAAATCGGGCGCTAAATCTTCCGGTCTGCTGCGATTCGCATCGGCGCGATCCAATAACGACAACACCAAACCGGCATTCCAGTTTCTGGATAACAAACCGTCTTTAGCATCGCTACGATTGGTGGACGATTTAATCAATTCGATCATCTCGTCGATATTAGCGAGCGCAACCGCCAAGCCTTCCAAGGTATGGGCGCGTTCCCGCGCTTTGCGTAAGTTGAAGATTGTGCGGCGGGTGACAACCTCACGGCGATGGTCGACAAACGCATGAAGAATTTCTTTAAGGTTGAGACAATACGGACGGCCATCAAGTAAGGCAACCATATTGATGCCGAACACCGTTTCGAACTGAGTTTGTTTGTAAAGATTATTGAGGACGACCTCCGGCATTTCGCTGCGCTTGAGTTCGATGACCAAACGCATACCGTCTTTGTCGGATTCGTCCCGGATGGCTGAAATGCCCTCAATTCGGCCTTCTTTGACTAACTCGGCGATTTTCTCTTGTAAATTCGCTTTGTTGACTTGATAAGGTAATTCCGTGGTAACAATGGCTTGCCGGTTACCTCCCTCTACGTCCTCGAAATGACACCGGGCGCGCAGGTAAATCTTGCCGCGCCCCGTCGTGTAGGCACTGTAAATACCTGAATAGCCATTGATAAAGCCCGCCGTCGGGAAATCCGGCCCAGTTACATGCGCCATCAAGTCTTGGATGGTCGCATCGGGCTGGTCGATAAGGTGCAAGCAGGCGTTGATAACTTCGCTTAAATTATGCGGCGGGATATTGGTCGCCATCCCTACGGCAATACCTGACGAACCGTTGATGAGAAGCGCCGGTACTTTAGTGGGCAAAACAGCCGGTTCGAGTTCTTTCTCGTCGTAGTTCGGATCGAAATCGACAGTTTCTTTATCCAAATCCGCCAACATTTCATGCGATATTTTCGCCAGCCGCGCCTCGGTGTAACGCATAGCGGCGGGCGGATCACCATCCACCGAGCCATAATTGCCCTGTCCGTCGATGAGCACGTAACGCATGGAAAACGGTTGCGCCATCCGCACCATCGTGTCGTAAATGGCGCTATCGCCATGCGGATGGTATTTACCCATAACTTCGCCGACGATACGGGCGGATTTTACATAAGGTTTATTCCAATCATTGCCCGCCTCGTACATCCCGTACAACACACGCCTATGCACCGGCTTGAGTCCATCCCTAACATCGGGAAGGGCGCGACCGACAATAACGCTCATGGAATAAGCGAGATAAGACTGCTTCATCTCGTCTTCAAGATTGACGGGAATGATTTCTTTTGCGAAGTTTGACATTAATCCTTGGCTTTAGGTGTACCGGATCATTGGCTATCGATATTGCTTTTACTGGACAAAAAGCTAAAGCAACTCGTGTTATATTGTAATTGGACGCCTTGTTTCTGGTATTTAATTATCCGGCAATTGTATCAAATTGTCCGCTTCAGGTCGAAGTTGTTACATCCCAAAAGCGATTACAGCAGATTGAAAAGGTTAGGCGCATAACCGGACTTCTTAAACAGGAATCAATTTTTCTACCATTTGCGGATTTTTAAGCAGCGTCTCGCAGGAGACCAATCCGACAGCATGACTTTTGAAAGGATAACTGTAGCTCATCGTTGACGCCGGGATAGCCGACTGCCCTTTATATTCAAACAAAACAAATCCTTCGGGATGTTGTCCGGCGAAATCGATTAAACCCTTTCGGCCTGAAATAACGTGTACCGGCCGAACCAAACGGCCAGCAAAATTAAATTGCCCGTGATATTTACCCCCGAAAAAAGCGACAGCACGGTTTTCCTGCATCAAGCGAGCAATCTCATGACCGGTCGGCGCTGTATCATAGCGGGAGCCTTGGCTTTCAAAAAAACCGCCTGCTAACGCCAATGCGACGAAAATAGCCGATATGCAAACACGGATTACCGCTTTTCCAGCATTATTCGAATCGCAAAAAAACAAATAGCCGGCGCTTAGCAACGGCAAAAGACCCCAAAGCGGAGATAATCTGGACAATTCTGGATGCCAGGAATAGATTTCATTTAGCCAAGGCAACAAGACTAAGCTCATTCCCAAACCGCCCCAAAGAGCAATTATCGCCATTAGCGGCTTGCGCCAGTCAAAGACTGATATCCGATCTAAACCCCAGGCAACTAATAGCGCCAATCCCGGCATCAACGGCAGCAAATAATGGATCCGCTTACCGCTTACGAGCGAAAAAGCAATGAATACCGGCAGCAACCATACCCAGCAAAAATGGCAGCCGTAATCGTCATTTTTTATCTTGACCAGGCCAACCCAGAACGGCTTCAGCAATAGCCAAGGCAGCAGCATTATAGGCAAAAGCTGTAAATACCACCAAAACGGCAGTTTATGTGCAAACGAATCGACAATGCGTCCGCTAGTTTGACCCAGAAAAATCGCATTCCGGTAGTCTTCGCCGCCAGCAATACCAGCCGGTATCGCCCAGCTTAAAGCAATAGCAGCGCCGATTACGACAGCAAAGAACAAACCTGAATACCACTGTTTCTTACTCCATTGACCGGGCCGCACAGTTAACAACCAAGGCGCCAGCAAGCCCAAAGGCAAAACATGCAGCAAAATGACGGGGCCTTTTGTCAAAACGCCGCCCCCAATCGCAGCGCCCAGTAAAACCCAGCGTTTATACGACAAACCCGAGCTTAACGATAACGAAATCGCATAAATACCCAGTAACGCAAAGAAACTCAGCATGATGTCGAACATCGTCAATGTACCGAACACCATCCAGAAAAAAAATCCCAGCAAGATGAAGGGCGCCAGTTCGGCTATCTGTTTCCGTTCAGGCCAAAGCGTCCTTGCAAGTGTTTGCAGGAGATAGAGCGACGCCAGGGAAAACAGGGGTGCAATCACCCGATGCGACCAATCGTTAACGCCAAATAACCACCAACTGAGTTGCATCAGCCAAAATAATAATGGCGGCTTATGGCTATACGTTTCGCCGTTCAAATAGGGAACGAGAAAATCGTTCCTAATCCACATTTCCCAAGCAACAGCGGCATACCGGGTTTCGTCGATAGGAAACAGAGGACGCAGAGCAAGACTTACGAAAGTAAGCACTGCCCAAAAAAGCGCCAAAAGCAGCCTGGGAGGGAATGATTGCAACATTGAAAAAGGAAAACTATCCGGCTTTTAGGTTTCTACGTTCGTAAACAACGAAGTACAGATTCCGTAAATAAACAAACAAACCGGTCGCTTGGCCCAAGATGATAACCGGGTCTTTGATATGAATGGCATAAGCCAGCAAGGTTGCGCCACCGGCGATGCTGAAATACCAAAAAGCGACCGGAATAATGCTTTTTTTCTGCCGTTCGCTGGAAATCCATTGGACAATAAAACGCGCCGAAAAAAGCCCCTGCCCTAAAAAACCGATGCCCAGCCAAATTGTTTTTTCATCAAGCACCACGTTGTATTTCCTCAATATTCGTTAATTTCGCCCGCCTTTTTAACCACATCACGCCCGCCAAATCGGTAACGCCTGCCCAAAGCCGGTCTAATGTGCCGTATTTCGAATAGCCTTGCACCCGCGGTCTATGGTTTACCGGCTCCGAAACCACCTGACCTCCCGCCCGGATAATCAAAGCCGGTAAAAACCGGTGCATGTGGTCGAAATACGGCAAGTCCAAATATTTATCCCGAAAAAACACTTTTAAGCCACAACCGGTATCGGGCGTATTATCGCCAAGCAATGCGGCGCGTACGGTATTGGCGAATTTTGAGGAAAAGAGCTTCCACGCGGAATCATGCCTTTTATTCCGCCAACCAGCTAGCATCCATAACTTATCGTTTGCTTTATGTTGTTCTATTAGTAGCTGGTAGAGTTTTGGAATATCCGCCGGATCGTTCTGTCCGTCGCCATCCAGCGTCGCTATACAAGAATATTTCGCTGCTTTTATACCGGTACGGACAGCCGTGCTTTGACCGCAACCAAACTCATGCCGGATAACCCTTAAAGCACCGACACGTTGCATCGCTTTTGATAAAACCGATGCCGTCGCGTCATTGCTGCCATCGTCGACATAGATAACTTCGTAGGCTTCCGCCCCGTTCATCGCAGTAACGATCTCCTCAAGCAAGGGTTCGATATTGTCCGCTTCATTATGGACAGGAATTACAACTGAAACTTGCACATACCCTCGCTCTATCAAGCTTATTTAGTCTATCTTATAGAAAAAACGTAGCAGTATACCATTTATTTCAGATACTTGAATATGAACTTAGGTCAATTGAACGGACAACCGGCGTATCAACTAATTGACTGCTGTAGCACAAAGGTTTTAATCCGGATTTATACTGACTTCAGGCAACCGGAGAAAACAAACTATCAAAACATTACCTCGCCAGTAATTAACAGTTGTAGAATAATTTTTGAGATCGCCTTAATCTATAACGAAACCAAAGCCGTCCGAGTCGTGGGATAAAGCATGTCAACAACTGATTAATGAACAAATATCATGAAGGTTATTAAAAGTTTTCATTACCGGCGTTACGAATTGAACTGGTTACGGCTAACAGTACAAGGCTTGTTAATTCTGCTAACCGGAATGACTTTCGCCTTTGCAAGCGCGATCAAGTCGCACGCTATTGTCATGAATGCGAATGCTTTTTCCTGGCTGCCAGTGTGCGGGATTATCCTTGCCTCTTTGGGCGTATTAGGCTGTCTGGACGCTGTCTTTGCGAAAAATCAAACTGCTTTTGTACAAAAACTGCACACCGGGATTTTGGACGCAACCACCGGCATTCTCATTATCCTGGGAGTTTCAAGCACTCCGGAACGCTTATGCTCGCTAATTGCCGGATTTTTGTTGATTCGCGGCCTGACCCGTTTGGCAATGGCATATTCCTTGGGCTACCGGCATATTGTATTGACCCTGTTAAGTGGAGTTGCGCCAATTTCACTAGGCATCCTGGTTTATCTGGGCTGGCCCAATTCGGAAGGCTGGTTTTTAGCATTATGCTTAAGCCTGGAAATTACAATTCGCGGCTTTGCCATGATGGCATTCGGTTTGTGGATCAGAGAACATAAAGACGTTGAGGTAGCTTGAAACGTTACACTCTGTTAAGCTGCTTAACAGGGCGCATACAACAACTATCAGCAATAGCACATTCGCCGCAAAGCACATCAAAAAAAGGTTATGTCCGCCAACATAATGAAACTTTCGAGGTTTTAAACTCCAAGCAGTGTCTACAGTTCTGAATTCTTTTACCGCCGCTTACCCAGCAACGCCACAATCCCCTATAATGTGGACAAAAAACAATAACCGGCTATTGTTTTAGTCTTTCATTACCTGTTTGAGACCTGCTTATGCAATTTACACAAGAAAACCTGGACGAGATAAACATGCTCCTCCGCTACAATTTGACTACCACGCAAGAAGGTATCAAAGTTCATAAAACAGCCGCGCCCACGTCTATCGAAGCAACCCGGCGCCTTTTCCAAAAGGGCTTGGTTACACTGGAAGACGGCGGCTACTTGACTGCTCTCGGCCACGAAGCGGCGGAACAAACGCACACTCTTCTCGGCTTGCTCAATCCATCTTAAAACACAATTTTTTGGTTTTAAAGACCATAAAAAAGGCTTAAAGCGCTTGCTTTAAGCCTTTTAAGTAACCATTCAACTAAGAACTAAGCTTCGAAAACGACCGCCGCCCTCAATTTTTTCATGGCGTTTTGCTCTAACTGCCTGATCCTTTCGGCAGAAACCTGATGCCGTTCGGCCAGTTCGTGCAAAGTCGCTTTTTCTTCCGCTAGCCAACGGCTCGCTACAATGTCCAAACTCCGTTCGTCTAGTTCATCCAACGCTTTCGTCAGCAATTTTTGCTCATGGCCTTGCCATTCGGCATTTTCCAGCATGACAGCCGGATCGTCGTTCGCCTCGAACAAATAACTGGCCGGTTCGACATACCCGTCGTCAACGGCTTCATCCACCGGCATATCGAACGACATATCCTTATTGCCCAGGCGTTTTTCCATTTCGAAAACCGTGCTGACTTCGACATTCAGGTCATTGGCAATCGCTTCAGCTTCAGCATTGGACAGCCAACCCAAGTCGTTCCTGGATTTACGCAGGTTGAAAAACAGCTTGCGTTGCGCTTTGGTAGTGGCGACTTTAACGATACCCCAATTCTTTATCACAAACTCGTGAATTTCCGCTTTGATCCAATGCACTGCAAACGAAACCAAACGTACGCCTAATTCAGGATCGAACCGTTTCACCGCTTTCATCAGACCGACATTGCCTTCTTGGATGATGTCGGGCATCGACAATCCATAACCACTATAGCCTCTGGCGACATGGACGACGAAACGAAGATTTGCCATAACCAGCTCACGCGCAGCCGTCAGATCACCCGTATCCCGAAACCGGATAGCTAATTCGCGCTCCTGTTCAGAGGTTAATTTCGGCATTTGCCTGACGACATTCAAATACGCATCGAATGTGCCGACCGATAAATTTACGGGTAAAGTAATCGCTTCACTCATTAGCAACTCCCAGAATTAAAAACTTGACAAAAATTTTAGCACTCATTGCCTATGAGTGCTAATAAATTTAAAAGTTCAGCCTGCTTATTCAGGTTGCAACCGCCTGATTTGAAAATGCAGGACTAGCCAGGATCCGACGACCGCCAACAAAGTCGAAGCACCTAGCAACGCCAAGGTCTCCAGATAGCTGAAGAATAGAAGATGGAATGAACCCTCATAAAGCCCGGAAAGATTTTCAACCGACGGCCTTAAAATGAGCATCATGGCCGTCACGATGAACCAAGCGGCAACGCCGGAGAGAAAGCCGATCCAAAATCCGGTATACAAAAAGGGTCTTTGGATAAAACTGTTAGTCGCCCCGACCAGTTTGGCAATGACAATTTCCTGACGACGGTCATGGATTTCCAGCCGGATAGTATTGCCCGCGATAAAAAAAACAGCCATCCCTAGCAATATGGCAAGCGAGATAGCCGCCAACCTTGCCGTACGGACCATCGACTGCAAACGTTCGACCCATGCCAAATCCATCTGGGCAAAATCGACTTCGGTCGATTTCTTGAAATCTTCAAGCAAACCGGTCAAGGCTTGCTTGCTGGTCAGCGCATCTTTGGGCAGTACCTCGATGACAATGGGCAAAGGGTTTTTCTCCAATACCTCAATGGCTTCGCCAAAACCGCTGAAGCGTTTGAATTCGTTCATGGCCTGCTGTTTAGTGACCACGTTTACGTCTTGTACATTAGGGTTTTTACTGATGGTTTCAGCATATTTTTTGGCGTGGGCTTCGGAAATTTCATCCCTTAAGAACAAGGATATTTGGTTGCTGGCTTCCAAACCGCTGGTCAGTTGTTGCAAATTGATCACTACCAAGTAAAATCCGCTCGCCAAAGCGATAGCTAGCGCCATTACGCTGATGGTCATTGTTGTCGTAAACGGCGCAGCAAACAACCGCCCAAGGCTCGAAAACAAGGATTGCGCATGTTGGTCCCGGTACGCTTTCAAACGGTCCGCAAAACTTCCTCCCGCCTTGGTATTAAGCTTGACATCCTGCTTTACAGGCGGTTTCTGCTTCCGGGGATAATTGTCAATCTGCTTCATCGCTTAATTCGCCGCCAATTGGCCGTGGTCCAGCCTTAACACACGGTGTCTCATCCTTTCTATCAGCGAAATATCGTGCGATGCAATCAGAATGGTAACGCCTACATTTTGGAATTGTTCGAACAGCATCATAATTTCGGCAGACAATTCGGGATCGAGGTTGCCGGTCGGCTCGTCGGCTATAATAAAGGGCGGCTTGTTAACAACCGCCCGGGCGATTCCGACACGCTGCTGTTCGCCACCCGATAACCCGAGCGGAAAATGTTTTTCCTTACCCAGCAAGCCAACCTTGTCCAGCGCCGCCCGCACCCGGCGGGCAACTTCTTGATGACCGTAACCCTCTATCACCAGCGGCAGTGCGACATTGTCGAACACCGTCCGGTCTTGCAACAGTTTATAATCTTGATAGATGAACCCCATTTTGCGCCGGATATAAGGCACATGGCGTTCTTTTACGGCAGTATAACTTTGACCGTCGAGAATGATTTCGCCGCGCGTCGTTCTTTCCATCAATCCAATCAACTTTAACAGCGTACTCTTTCCGGCGCCAGAATGCCCTGTAAGAAAAGCAATCTCGCCCCGCCTTAGATGAAAGCTGACATTCTTTAGGACATCGTTCGTCCCGGAATAACGTTTGAAGACATTTTCAAACTTTAACATAGCGAATTTCAATCTTTCACAAACAAAGCTTCAACAAAGTTTTCGGCATTGAAATCCTGCAAATCGTCAATGCCTTCGCCAACGCCAATAAACCGGATTGGAATGCTGGTTTGTTTCGCCAGCGCAAAAATCACCCCGCCTTTGGCCGTGCCATCCAGTTTGGTCAGCACCAGCCCTGTCAATCCTATTGCCTCATTAAATAACTTTGCTTGTGACAAAGCATTTTGTCCGGTACCGGCATCCAGCACCAATATGACTTCATGGGGCGCGGTTTCATCGAGCTTAGCCATAATACGTTTTACCTTCTTCAATTCTTCCATCAAATTGGATTTGGTGTGCAAACGTCCGGCCGTATCCGCGATCAGGACATCAACGCCTTTGGATTGGGCGGACTGTATGCCATCGTAAATTACCGAAGCCGAATCAGCACCGGTGTGCTGAGCAACGACATGGATGCCGTTTCGCTCCCCCCAGGTTTGCAATTGTTCCACAGCCGCCGCCCTGAACGTATCGCCCGCCGCCAACATGACACTATGGCCTTGCGCCCTCAGCCGTTTTGCAAGTTTGCCAATGGTCGTCGTCTTACCGACGCCGTTCACGCCGACAACAAGGATGACAAACGGCTTGTCTTGCGCGGGAATTTTCAACGGTTGGCTGCAAGGCGCAAGAATTTCCAACAATTCCTGTTTCAGCGCCAGCGTCAAGGCCTCGCTATCCTTAAGTTGTTGGCGCTCTAAATTTTGGGTAAGCCGATTGATAATTTTCGTAGTGACATCGATCCCCACATCGGCCATTAATAGACTGGCTTCAATTTCCTCCAAAAGGTCTTCATTAATCGCTTTTTGCCCAATCTGTAAAGTACCCAATAGACCGCCCAAACCGGTACGGGTGCGGGCAAGCTGGGATTTAAGGCGAAGATAAAGCGATTCCGGCGCGGGCTCTACATAAGGTTCCTCATAACCTTCGGTTACGGGTTCCGGTTCGATTGCCGCCGGGACAAAAACAGGTTCGGCGGTTTCTATTTTAGGACGGGCTTCCGCAACTGGGACCAATTCCCCGGCAAAGCCATATCGTCCGTAAAAGCTGATAGCGATCAAAGGCAACATGAGCAAGGCGGCAAACACCGTATGGGCCACTACCACCCACATCGGCATAAAAAATTTATAGCCGACGACACCTAAGGCCACTTGCACGAACAATAGGAAACTCAACCATAAGCCTGCTTTTCGCAGTGCTTTAGAATGCTTCGACGCAGTCGCAATCAGCATCAGCCAGTTCATCAGGATAAAACAGACAAAAGCGCCTACGCGGTGCAGCCAATTAAAAGCAACTTGAACGGGATAAGGTGCTTCACCGGCTCCCACCGTGAAGTTATCGATTAAACCGCGATAATCCGCATCGGGCCACCATTCGCCGTTACATTGCGGAAAATCCGAACAAGCCATTGCCGCTTGATGGAGGCTTATCCAACTTCCTAACGTAAGCTGCAGAAACAATAAGACCATTAAAAACCTGGCGAACAGCACCGGACCGGCCTTTTCCCTTAACAAGGACATGGCTGGATTAACCCGCAAATATAGCCAGAAAAGCAGCCATAAAATCGCCATGCCAAGCAACAAATGCCCTGTTATCAGCAAAGTTTGACCGGGGAATTGCATTATCCTTATCCCCGCTACAACTTCTAATCCCAGCAAAGCAACCAAGCCCAAAGACGCCGTTATTGCGGCGATCCGGCAATGCATTTGCCGCCATGAGAACAATAGCGCACCTAATACGGGCGCAACAAGCGCATAGGCGGCATAGAAATGCGCCTCCTGCGGGTGGATAGCGCCAAACAGTAGCTCCGCCCCCATTACACGGGTCATCGAACCCGCCGTGATAACGGCAAGCGCCAAAATAACGCCCAAAAGGATTATATTTCTATACATATTCTTATTCTTGTTTTAACCAATTTGTGAAATTCGCAATAAGTGCATAAGATCACTTTTAACCTTGTAAGGATCGAATCCGGGTTCGTACTGCATCATTAAGTTGCCCATAGGATCCATTAAGAACAGTATGCCGTCCTGAATATGTCCGCCCGCAATTGCAGCAATTTTCCGGCTAAGCGCCTGGCTCGGTCTTACTTTAAGCAATACTTTATCTTCCAATAGCGTTTGTTTTAACATCTCAGGTTTAATATCCTGCAAAAAAATGGCAACCCGGCGGATGCGGAGCAAATCCTTATTCATCATCAAATGCAATTGTTTAGTTTTATAAATCGCTTCCATGCACACCGCGTTGCAATCAGTTTCGGGGACAACATTCAACATCAGCCACCGGCCTTCCAATTCGCCCATATTCTTAACCGAAAAGTTATCAACCCCTGATAAATCATTACGTTGAGTCGCTATAACCGGCGTAATGAGTTTGCCCTTATTGGTTTGGCCTTCAATAAAAGACGCCTTCCCGCCCAGCATCCAGGCCACAGTGAAAGGGATAATCGTCATCCCGAAAATTAAGAGAACGAGCAAGCGGTTTTTTTTATCGCGGTCAATCATGGTTTTTTTGCCGTCCGTACTTCACAAATAAGATAGTCAGCGTAAACGCTAGCAGGAACCATTGTACCGCATAGGCGACATGCTTTTCCGGCGATATGGCCTGGACAGTATGCCAATCCCTCCTATACCCGTTTGCCGCATTTTTATCCAACTCAATTTGGAAAGGCAACAGTTTGTAACCTAATTGCCCGGAAATAACAGACGTATCGACAATCTGGATTATTGCAGGCCATGTCTTGCCCGCTATTTCCGCACCGGCAAGTTTCAACCCCACGCTCGGGAAACGGTTAATTCGACCTGTTATCGTAATTTCACGGTGATCGACACTAACATCTGGCAAGTCATCCCTGGTCCTGCCCAAAGGCAACCAGCCCCGGTTCACCAATACGGCAATTTTCTCGTCCTTTAATAAAAACGGCGTGAATACAGAAAAACCGGCTTTCGATTGGCTAATTTGATTATCTAATAAATATTGTCGGTCATTATCGAAACGGCCTATCGAATGGATGTCCCGGTAAATAACAGGCTCCGGGTTGTTCATCTGCTGTCCCGATAACAATAAAGACTCTTTTCCTTGTCCGCGGTTTTGCTGGCTTAGGGCAATCCGTTTATCCTCGGCACGGTTAAGCTGCCATATTCCTAAGGATACTAAGGACGATAAAAGAAATAAATAAGCCAACAAAGGCAGCCATTGGTATTTCATTGGCAAGGTGAAATCATTGATGAAGACTTTTTGTCGATAGATCTTGGAAATCCCGCTTAAATAACTGAGAATAAATCAATCGAAAATTACAAAACATTTATTTTACAATGATAAAAATTATTCTTATCGCCGTTTTTTTAGTGATTTTATTCAGCTTGGGTTCGGCGTTATACCATTTGATCAAACATAAGCCGGAAAACGGCCCTTCGCCCGAATTAGTTAAGGCGCTCACTTTCCGCATCGGGCTTTCCGTCTTGCTGTTTATTTTGGTCTTTATCTTGACCGCCACCGGTGTATTCAAACCTCACGGCATTGGCAGCAGGATGCATAAGCAAATGCTATACCATCCAGCAGCAATCGATAAGCAAAATCGGCAATAACTTTACAAAAAAAAAGCGTTGCCGTTTAGCAACGCTTTTTCCGAATCTGAGCGAATTTACATCAAGTAAACAAAGATAAACAAGCCGAGCCACACAACGTCAACAAAGTGCCAATACCAAGCCGCCGCTTCAAAGGCGAAATGGTTTTCCGGTTTGAAATGGCCTTTCCAGCTACGGAATAAAACCACACTCAGAATAATCGCGCCAACACAGACGTGAAAACCGTGGAATCCGGTCAACATAAAAAAGGTAGAGCCGTAAATACCTGTTCCCAGAGTCAAACCCATTTCGGTGTAGGCTTCATGGTATTCCGAAGCTTGACAAATCACAAACAAGAAGCCCAGCGTCACGGTAGCGATCAAACCTTTGATCAACTGATCGCGTTTGCCCGCCAGCAAGCCGTGATGCGCCCATGTGCAGGTCACACCGCTGGATAACAGTAACAAGGTATTGATGAAAGGTAAGCCCCAGGCACCCATTGCTTCGAATTCGCCGCCGTCGGGCTTTCCGTCAACCAAATGTTTTGGTCCGTTGCTCGGCCATGTCGCCTCAAACGAAGGCCAAAGCAGCTCTTTCGTGGCTGCGCCGGTGCCTTCGCCGCCCAACCAAGGCACGGAAAGATTCCGTGTATACCACAAAGTTCCGAAGAAAACGGCAAAAAACATGATTTCCGAAAAAATAAACCACATCATGCCCATCCGATAGGATATACCGACTTGGGTATTGTACATACCTGATTCGCTTTCATTTGCTTGCAAGGTGAACCAACCGGCCACCATGACAATAAAAATGGCAAAACCGGCCAGCATCATGATTGAACCGATTGATGAGCCATTTAGATAATTGGCAAAACCGGCGAGCATGGTGGCTAGGCCAGCCGTAGCCATGACCGGCCATGTTGCTTTATGCGGAATGTAATAGTTCCCACTTGTTGACATAAAATTCCTCTCTAGTTTTTATGCGTTTTTTCAGTTTTGTCAAAGAATGTATAAGCTAATGTGATTGTTTTGTATTCCGGCGGCAATTTAGGGTCAATCACAAACCGGACCGGCATTGTTTTACTTTCCCTCGGTTTAAAAGTTTGCTCCGTAAAACAAAAACACTCGGTTTTTTTAAAAAATTCGGCAGCGAGTCCGGGCGAAATGCTCGGTATCGCTTGCGCAATCATCGTCTTGTCCGTGGCATTTTCGGCGTAAAAATTCACCCGGTAATATTCGCCGGGATGTACTTTGAGTTTCGCAGTTTCTGAGCGAAAAACCATCGGTGTGGTCTCGTTCAAAGACGTCATAAACTCCACCGTCATTTCCCTGCTTTTGTCGATTGGGTAAACAGTTTCCTTTGCCGCCGAACTTCCCACTTTTCCGTTCAGGCCGGTAATATCGCAAAGTACGTCGTAAATTGGCACCAACGCAAAACCGAAACCAAACATCGCTACGACAATGATGACCAGCCGCCGAACTAACTTGGCGTTTTTACTATCGACGTCATCATTCATTGAGAAAGCGCTTGCATGACCGCCATCACATAAATACAGATTGCCACGATAAACAAAACCAGCGCGGTTAGCACATTTTTCGTTTTTAAATTCATTCTATTACCTGTTTAAGTTGCTTTACTCGAAAGCAACTTACCCAAAACTTCTTTTTGCAACTGCTTAAAAATGTTCGGTCGGTATATTCGTTGGTGGTGTAGTAAAGCTATGGTAAGGCGGCGGCGACGGCAGCGTCCACTCCAGGCTGTGTTTGTGCGCATCTTCCCAAACTTCGTCCGTTACTTTTTCACCGGTGCCACCCTTAATCGTATTAACAACGATATACAGGAACAACAATTGACTGAAACCGAACATAAAGCCGCCGATGCTCGAAATCATGTTCCAATCGGCGAATTGCACGGCGTAATCCGGAATCCGTCGCGGCATACCGGCCAAACCTAAGAAATGTTGCGGGAAAAACAAAATATTCACGGAAACCGCCGACAACCAAAAATGCAATTGGCCGATTTTTTCGTTATACATGTGCCCCGTCCATTTCGGCAGCCAGTAGTAACCGGCAGCCATCAACATAAAGATGGAAGCGGGCACCAAGGTGTAATGGAAGTGCGCCACGATAAAATAAGTGTCGTGATATTGAAAATCCGACGGCGCAATCGCCATCATCAAACCGGTGAAACCACCGATCGTAAACAAAGCGACGAAAGCGATCGAAAAAAGCATGGGCGTTTCGAAGGTCATCGAGCCTTTCCACATCGTTGCCGTCCAGTTGAATATTTTTACCGCCGTTGGAATGGCAATCAACATAGTGGCGTACATAAAATACAACTCGCCAGCCATCGGCATACCGACGGTAAACATGTGGTGCGCCCACACGATGAACGACAGAAACGCAATCCCGGCAGTCGCGTAAACCATTGAGCTATAACCGAATAATGGTTTTCTGGCAAAAGTCGGGATAATCGTCGAAGCCACACCGAAAGTCGGGAGAATCATGATGTACACTTCAGGGTGCCCGAAGAACCAGAAGATATGCTGGTACAGAACCGGATCACCGCCGCCCGCTGCGTTGAAGAAGCTGGTATCGAAAAACCGGTCGGTCAGCAGCATGGTCACCGCACCGGCAAACACCGGCATGACGGCAATCAGCAAGAAAGCGGTAATCAACCAGGTCCAGACGAATAAGGGCATTTTCATCAGCGTCATGCCGGGCGCACGCATATTGAAGATTGTCGCGATGATATTGATGGCGCCCATGATGGACGAAACACCCAGCAAATGCACCGAGAAAACAGCAAACGGCAGAGCTTTACCGGTTTGCAATACCAAAGGCGGATACAATGTCCAACCGCTGGCAGGCGCGCCGCCTTCCATGAATAACGTGCTGGCGAGCAACAAAACCCCGGCCACCAACAACCAAAAACTCATGTTGTTCATGCGCGGCAACGCCATATCGGGCGCACCGATCATCATCGGCACCATCCAGTTCGCCAATCCGACGAAACCCGGCATAACCGCGCCGAAAACCATGACGAGCGCGTGCATGGTAGTCATCGAATTGAAAAACTGAGGCTCGACAAATTGCAAGCCCGGCTCGAAGAGTTCCGCACGAATAACCAGCGCCATCGTTCCGCCAACGAAAAACATCGCCAAGGCGAAAACAAGGTACAAGGTACCGATGTCTTTATGGTTGGTTGTAATTATCCACCTTAACCAACCCTTCGCCGGACCGTGATCGTGGTCATCGTGGCTGTGATCGTGGTGACCGTCATGTTCGGCTACAACAGCAGACATATTATTTCCTCTTTTCTTCTAAAATTATCATTACTGCTATGTTTGTTGTATTTCAATTCCGGTTCATTAAACCGGCAATACATCAAAAAAACAGTCATAAAATCATTTTGCTAACGAGCTTTTGCGCCGCTCCGCTTATTTAGCCGATTGCAATGCTTTAATTTCATCAGGTTGTTTAAAATCGCCGGCGGAATTGCCTAGTTTGTTGCGGCTATAAGCGAGCACTGCCGCGAAATCATCCGCACTTAAGGTCGCACCGAAGGCCGGCATAACACCCTTGCCTTTTAACATCAACTCGATCTGGGCATCGATTTTACCGGTCGCCACTGGGCTTCCCTTCAAAGCAGGGAACATCGGCGGCATCCCGGAGCCATCTTTTTGATGGCAAGATTGGCAATTCTTTTCGTAAACGGACGAACCTTTTTTCACTAAATCATCCAAAGACGCTTTAGCGCCAGCAGCCGGCTTGGACTCCGCAGACGTGACGTTTACGCTTGCTGACGGTTTATCGCTAAACCGTTTTTGCGGGTAGAACTTGTCCTGAGCGAATTGAACGCTTTCGACCTGATCATCTTCTTTTACTGCCGAAGAGTTACTTGTTTCTTTCGGCTTGGAATTTTCCGCCGGTTTAACAGCTTTCTCTTCCGCTTTCGGTTTTTCTAACGGTTTTTCCGCTTTGACAGCCGGTTTTTCTTCGTTTTTTGGCACAGCGGCGGCAGTCGCCGGACCGGGTTTTTCCCCTGCCAGCAGCGCCTTAATCGCTTTCGGCTGAATCTCGTCGCCTTTCGAATTACCCAAGGCATTACGCGTATAGGTGATAACGGCGGCCAGCTCCGATGCAGTCAACTGCTTGCCGAAAGCAGGCATAGCGTTTCTGCCGTTCAGGATAACATTAGCTTGAGCGTTGATATCGCCGGTAACGACAGGACTGTTGGTAAGGGCTGGGAATGCGCCCGGAATACCGGCGCCGTTCTCCATATGACAGGTCGAACAGTTTTTGCCGTAGACCTCGCCGCCCTTTTTAACCAGATCCGCATGGGATTGGTCGCTATCGTTGTTGCCTTGTTTTTGTTCATCCAGTTTTTTTTGCTTCCAAGCATCGTAATCGGACTGTTCCATGGCAACTACGACAACTGGCATAAAACCGTGGTCTTTACCGCACAGCTCGGTACATTGACCGCGGTAAACGCCCGCTTTCGGAACCGAAGTCCAGGCTTCGTTGATAAACCCTGGAATAGCATCTTTTTTCCAGCCCAGATCAGGCACCCACCAAGAGTGGATCACGTCAGCGGCAGTAAATACAAAGCGAATTTTTTTATTGACCGGGATAACGAGCGGTTCGTCTACCCGTAAGAGGTAATGCGAAACGGAATTAGGATCGACATCTGAATTCAATTGTCTGGCGCGGTTGCTGGCGGCATCGAGATTACTGAAAAAACGGATTCCGCTATCCAAGTAATCGTACTCCCATTTCCATTGCCAACCGGTGACTTTAACGGTCATATCGGAGTCTTGAACATCGTCCATTTCCAGCAAAGTCTTAGTGGCCGGAATCGCCATTGAGATCAGAATCAACGCAGGTATGATCGTCCAGATAATTTCGACCGTGGTATTTTCGTGAAACTGCTCGGCGACGTGACCTTTAGACTTCCGGTGGTGGTAAATGGAATAAAACATCGTTCCGAATACGCCGATACCGACAAACACGCATATCCACAAGATCAGCATGTGAAGGTCGTAAACGTCGGCGCTGAGCTGCGTTTGCCCTTTCATTAAATTGAGCGCATATCTGCCCGGCGATGTTTCAAGCGGAAAATCTTTGGGAAGACAAAC
>DLHW01000003.1:0-32304 GCA_002483425.1 Methylococcaceae bacterium UBA7658 | reverse complement strand
AAAAACAATAGAATCAGGCCTGCGAATAGTTGCTTTGTTTTCTTCACTGAGAAAACTCCTCTCTTTATTAAGTTATAAATTCTTGTTTGGGTAATTGCAGGACCTAAACGCTCTGCTCCCAGACTTAATTTTGTATTCACCGATAATTTGCAGGGTAATTTTAACCCAAGGTATCATTATTCGCTAGAAGACAAGTTATTTAGTTTTACGATAAATCAAGAAACACAATGCCGTTTAACGCTTTAATTCGCATTGGCTACTGTGAGAAATCAGTTTATCTCATAATATCAAATAAAAAGCGCTTGCTTGTCTAACTCCATCCAATTGGCGGCGTCTGCAAATCGATCATTATCCACACTTTTTATGTAAGGCAATTCGCCTAGTAAAGGGACGTCTAATCGCTCTTGCAGGCTGGCAACCATCCGTTCGGGCGCTAATTGCCGATTATCGAGATGAACCGCTATCCAACCCGTACATTCTACGCCTTTTTGCCGTACGGCATCGAGAGTTAATCTCGCGTGATTAATGCACCCAAGCTTAATAGCAACCACCACAATGACCGGTAAACCCAAGGCCAAGGCCAAATCGCTGTTATCCTGACTGGCGTTTAACGGCGAATACCAACCTCCAGCTCCTTCAACGAAAATAATTTCGGCTTTTTTTTTAACATTTTCGAAAAGCTCTAAAATCGGCTGGAATTTAACCGGATTCAACTCTCCCGCGATATGAGGTGACACCGGAAATTCGAAAGCATACGGATTTACCCAATCATACGGCAATTTAACCGAAGCGTTTTGTTGTAACAGGAGCGCGTCGTCATTCACCAGCTTAGAATCCTTAAACCGGCAGCCGGAAGCCACCGGCTTTAATCCGGCCACAGACTTTCCTCGATTGGCGCAATAACGCATTAAGGCAACTGTTGCCCAAGTTTTTCCGGCGCCGGTATCTGTTCCGGTAATAAAATAGCCTTGTCTCATCAATAAACCCGGCCGGTTACAATATTGCCGAAACCGTAATAATTTCAAACGTTGCCGGTACTGCGCCATCACATTCTTGCTTTCGATAAACGCCCATCATACGTTGTAGTTTGGATTTACCGGTCAAATGCTTATTCTGTCCAGAAATGATTGTTCGCGCGCCAAGATGTTTTAATTCGAACATCAAGTCCCATACCGATTCATAGTGGTAAATAAAAACTCCGGTTTTAAGTTCAATATTCGAAAAGCCTGAGCTTTGCAGCATGTCTGTCAACTGCAGCGCACTATAAAAACTGTTGATGTGCGAATAATCGTCGACTACCCGCCACGCCTGTTTCAATTCTTTCAGCGTGGACGGTCCAAAGGTCGAAAACAGTAACCGGCCGCCCGGCTTCAAAATCCGTTTAATCTCGAAAAAAGCTTTGCTTAAATCGCCGCACCATTGAAAGGCTAAATTTGACATCGCCAAATCTATCGTTTGTCCTGCCAACGGCAAAGCCTCCAAGTCCGCGCCAATGTAATGAATTTGGCTGCTACGGGTCAACTTATTTCTAGCCTTAATCAACATCGGCAGAGCAATATCGACCGCATGAAACTGAACACCGGAACAACTACTCAGGCGCAGTAATTCTTCGATTAAAAACCCGGTACCGCAGCCTAAATCAACGACAGAACCGTACCGTCCCATTTCCGGTAAATTTTCCAGAAGCATTTTACCGGTATTCCTCTGCAACCGCGCAACCGAATCGTAAGACTCGGACGCATTGCCGAACGCTTGTTTTATTTTAGCTTTAATTTGCATAGGATCGTTCCATGAACCGGCAAACGGCTGCGATACTCTCGTTTCGATGCGACAAAAAAGGCGCATGCCCTGCCCTCGGGATCACCGTTACCTCGGTTTTCGGCAGCAATTCGCGCAGCTTCCCGGCAACCGCGACCGGCACAAGCGTATCCAACTCGCCCAAAACGGCAGCGACCGGAATCTGCAATTTCGCTAACTCAGTCCTTAAATCAGTTTCTTTGAGCATTTGCAAACCACCCATTAAGGTCTGCCGGTCAGGCGGGTTGCATTCTAAAACCAATGTTTTTAACTCGCGCAACGTTTTTCTGGAAGCCGATTCGCCTGTAACTTGCAAAGACAAAAAACGAAGCAGTGCCGCTCGGCTGTCTTGCAACAAGCTGTCCGCAAAACTATCCAGAATTCGCCTTTCTAGCCCCGGCCATTGACTGTTGCGGACGAAACAAGGCGATCCAGCCAATAAAATCAAACGATTGACCCGTGCTGGATAAGCACTGGCAATCGCCAGCGAAATTTCCGCACCCAGCGACCAGCCTAACCAGCAGCTTTGTTCGTCAGGGATTATCTCTATTATTGCCTTGCCGACGGCTTCAAGAGTGAATGGTCTAGCCGTTTGGCTTCGGCCATGTCCCGGCAGGTCGATCAAAGTCACTTGGTACTGCTTTGATAGTTCGCGGGCAAAATCCCGCCACATTCCGCTGTGCATCGCCCAGCCATGCAGCATCACAATAGGTTTACCCTTGCCGAAGGTTTCTGCATGTAAAGCGGTCATTTTAAGGCTTTGGCGAGCATATCTAGGAGTTGATCCACTTGAGTTTCTTCATGCAATGCCGAAAACGTCACCCGCAAGCGGGCGGCATTGGCCGGAACCGTGGGCGGTCGAATCGCGCTGACCAGAAACCCGTTATCAAACAGAAACCGGCTTACCTTCAAAGCAATTCCGGATTCCCCGGCCAGCACCGGCTGAATCGGCGAGGACGATGGTAGCAACGGCAATGCCAATTGCGCTGCGCCTGCTCTGAACCTTTCAACCAACGACTTTAACTTTTCCCGCCGCCAATGTTCCGTTTGCAAAATCCTCAAACTCGCCCGCGTCGCCTCGGCCATCGCAGGCGGCAACGCCGTCGTATAAATATAAGTCCGAGCCGTGTTGATGAGTGTTTCAATCAACTCCCCGGAACCTGCGGCGAATGCCCCGAATGTGCCGAACGCCTTGCCCAGTGTGCCGACCAGCGCTTGCACGTCACCCTGAGTCAAACCCGTTTGCTCCAAAAGCCCGCCGCCGTGTTCACCCAACACCCCGAAGCCGTGGGCATCGTCCACCATCAACCAGGCATCGTGCCGTTTTGCTAAATCGGATAATCCAATCAAAGGCGCAGTATCGCCGTCCATACTGAACACGCCATCGGTCACAATCAGCTTATTGCCTTCGGCTTTCGCCAGCAGTCTGTCGAGATGCGCAGTATCGGCATGGGCGTAACGCTTGAAAAGCGCACCGGAACTTAAACCGCCGTCCAGCAATGACGCATGATTTAACCGGTCTTCTAAAACCGTATCGCCGCGCCCGGTCAAAGCCGAAATTGTACCGATATTCGCCATGTAACCCGTGGAAAACAACAACGCCCGGTCACGTCCGGTAAAACTCGCCAATTCTTCTTCCAAAGCATAATGCGCGCTGCTATGACCGCAAATTAAATGCGCTGAACCGCTACCTACACCGTACCGCTCCGCCCCCTTTTTGAATGCTTCGATAACAGCCGGATGATTGGCAAGCCCTAAATAATCGTTGCTGCAAAAATTGACAATCTCTTTGCCATTGCAATTCAGATTGACGCCTTGCGGGGAGTCGATGATACACCTGGAACGATACAAGCCTTGTTGCGACAAATCGTCGAGCTTAAGTGATAAATCAAACAAAATAGTTTTTTCGAAATAAAATTACAGGGTGCATAACATTCGCCTTAATATTTGATGCGAACAACGCACCCTACGATATTAAGGCAATAATACCCGGCAATCATCACTATGCTTTGCCGAATTAGCCAAATTACGGTGTTGCGGTGGATTGGGAATGGATTCATCCAAAAGCAATAACCAGAATTCTAACCTGACGGTTAACAAACGACGCAGGTAATTGAATGACCAAATGCTGGGTGTCTACGGTTTGTAAAATACGTTTGGATTTGCATAATCGCTACCTTTAATTAATTGTTGGGTTTTATTTCACTCAACCCAACCACACGCTAACAGCTTTTGGTAAACCTATAAAATACACAAATTATAGGATGTGCCAAGGTACGAGGCGCATCTGTCGAGGAAAACGTTTACGCGAACGATGCGCTTCACTTTGTTCCGCACATCCTATAGATCTGAACTTCAAGCCTGGTTAAATAATCGGCATCTTGTTGATATTTAACATTAACAATATTAATCAATTTTACCTCCCTATATTCAATTTAAAATTAGCACATTAAACCACTCCATCTTTCTTCATCATCGCTTTAATCCCCCTGATCGCCTGCCTTGTGCGGTGTTCGTTTTCGATGAGGCCAAACCGGACGTGGTCATCGCCGTATTGTCCGAAGCCGATGCCGGGGGCGACGGCGACTTTGGCTTCTATTAATAACTTCTTGGAAAATTCCAACGAACCCATCTCTAAATAAGCTTGAGGGATTTTCGCCCACACGAACATGGTGGCTTTCGGTTTTTCCACCGGCCAGCCGATGGAGTTCAAGCCTTCGCACAGCACGTCGCGGCGTTTGCGATACATGTCGGCGATTTCGTGGACGCAATCTTGCGGACCTTCCAGCGCGGCGATGGCGGCGATTTGGATAGGGGTAAAGGTGCCGTAATCCAGGTAGGATTTGATCCGCGCCAACGCGCCGACCAGTTCCTTATTTCCGCACATGAAGCCAACGCGCCAGCCCGGCATGTTGTAGCTTTTGGACATGGAGAAGAATTCCACGGCAATGTCCTTTGCGCCCGGCACTTGCAGGATGGATGGCGCGACGTAGCCGTCGAACACGATGTCCACGTAGGCGATGTCATGCACCACCCAAATCTTATGTTCCTTGGCGAGTGCGATAATTTTCTCGAAGAAATCCAGTTCCACGCAGCCGCTGGTGGGGTTGCCGGGGAAATTCAGGATGAGCATTTTTGGTTTCGGCCAGCACTCGACGATGGCTTTTTCCAGTTCCTCAAAGAAATCCACGCCCGGAATCAACGGCACATGGCGCACGTCCGCTCCGGCAATTACAACGCCATACGGATGAATGGGGTAAGCGGGATTCGGCACCAGCACGACATCGCCGGGGCCTAAGGTGGCTAACGCCAAATGCGCCAGACCTTCCTTGGAGCCGATGGTAACGATGGCTTCCGACTCCGGGTTTAGATCGACGTCAAAACGAGTTTTATACCAATTACAAATCGCTCTTCGCAGCCGTGGAATGCCTTTCGATACCGAATAACGGTGCGTATCAGGCCGTTTGGCGGATTCCAGCAATTTGTCGAGAATATGATCCGGCGTGGGCTGATCGGGATTCCCCATCCCGAAATCGATAATGTCCTCGCCCGCCGCTCGAGCCTTGGCTTTAAGTTCGTTGACTATATTGAAAACGTAAGGGGGTAAACGGCTTATGCGGTGAAATTGTTCCATTGACGACAGTGCTTGTTAGACCTGAATTAAGAGTTTGTTAAATCGGTCTAAATTACTGTTAGTGGTACAAGATGTCAAATGGGTTTGTTTAATTGCCGTTTAATCATTCCCACGAATTGTGCGGGAATGATTAAATTTGCAGCCTGAATTAAGCTAGAGAAAAACGGGAACTCGTAGACACAAATATCCTCGGGTCTCTGCCACGCTTGTGTAATTATTTCAATTGAATACGATTTGCAACCCATTTTCCGGGTATTGTTGGATCAAAGTCAGACCATTTTCCATTTAACAACTTATTCCCATCGAGCGATAGCGTTGCCCTATATGAGCCGCGCACAATGCCATCTGGGTATTTAAGTTTAATACCATGAAATTTCAAGATTCGATTAGTTTCGTTATAAGTCGCTGTTAAAAACTCTCTACCGCCAAAACCTGTATCCGCCGACCAATCGGCATAACCTACGATTACGTTATTAATATTATGAAAAAGGACGACCGTTGCTATCCAATTGTTACTTGCTTCATCAACGCCTGCAAGATTCCACGCTCCAATTGGGCTTGGCGGAGCCGCTATGGATTGTGTAGGATTCGTTATGAATAATAAGCCAGTAAATAATATTGTCAGAAGACATTTACAACTATTTGTAATTTTTTGTTGACTCGTTGATTTCATAAAATTTTACCTTTTGTTTAGAGAATTCAATCGACTGTGCAAAACCCTTGTTTGTTAGGTAAAACTCCATGAATAGCGCTTTTCTTACGTCCAGCCAGCTTTTACACGCCGTTAGTATACAAAAACATCGTTAACTGCATATAGGTAAAACTACGTATAGACAATCATAACCCAGTAGTTTATTGCTTCTAATTCAGGAGGAATTTTTTTGGATTAATGATGCAAAGCGAGAAACCTTGCTTGGGGTCTTGGCTTTGAATTAAAAAGCTAGTTGCGTAGGGTGGATAAGTGAAACGCATCCATCGAAGACAAAGCAATGGTGGATGCGTTCCACTTATCCACCCTACATTAACACTCATCGATAGGCTGCTAAACCAAATGCGCCCAGAGGTCATGCTCGTCGGCTTCTTCGATTTCGACTTCGACGAATTCACCGATTTTTAAATGCGTTGCGCCGTCTATGAACACTAGCCCGTCGATTTCCGGCGCATCCGAGTAGGTTCTGCCGACCGCGCCTTCTTCGACGACTTCGTCGATCAATACGGTTTCGATATTACCGATGCGTTGTTGCAGACGCGCCGCGCTGATTTCTGACTGGCGTTCCATAAAACGCGCCAAGCGTTCTTGTTTAAGTTCTTCGGGCACGGCGTTAGGCAAATCGTTGGCGGCTGCACCTTTAACCGGCGAATAGGCGAAACAACCGACCCTATCCAGTTGAGCTTCGTCCAAAAACTCTAACAACTCTTCAAATTCCTGCTCGGTTTCGCCCGGAAAGCCGACGATAAATGTGCTTCTGATCGTTATATCGGGGCAAATTCCCCGCCACGCCTTGATCCGCTCCAGATTGTTCTGGCTGGCGGCGGGGCGTTTCATCAGTTTCAAAATACGGCTGTTGGCGTGCTGAAACGGAATATCGAGATAAGGCAGGATTAAGCCTTCCGCCATCAGGGGAATCACGTCGTCCACATGCGGATAAGGGTAAACGTAATGCATCCTGACCCATATCCCCAAGTCGCCCAGCGCTTCGGCCAAGTCGTAAAAACGGGTTTCGATCGAACGCCCTTTCCAGTAGCGGGGTTGGTATTTTAAATCCAGGCCGTACGCGCTAGTATCCTGCGATACGATCAACAGTTCCTTAACACCCGCATCCGCTAAACGTCTAGCTTCCAGCAAGACATCATCAACCGGCCGGCTCACAAGGTCGCCCCGCATGGACGGAATAATGCAGAACGTGCAACGGTGATTGCAACCTTCCGAAATCTTTAAATACGCATAATGCTTGGGGGTCAGCTTGATACCTTGGGGCGGCAACAGACTGGTGAACGGATCATGCGGCGGCGGCAGGTGCTCATGCACCGATGCAATGACTTCTTCGAGGGCATGCGCGCCGGTCACTTTCAAGACTTGCGGATGGCGCGCCCGGATTTCCGCCTCGCGCGCGCCCAAACAGCCGGTCACGATCACGCGCCCGTTTTCCGCAAGCGCCTCGCCGATGCTATCGAGCGATTCTTCAACTGCCGAGTCGATAAACCCGCAGGTATTTACTACAACTAAATCGGCGTCTTGATAGGTTGCCGAGATGGTGTAACCTTCTGTGCGGAGTTTAGTCAGAATCCGTTCGCTATCGACCAATGCCTTGGGGCATCCCAAACTGATAAAACCGATGTGCGGCGACGCCATAACGTATTAATTTAATTGTCTGAAAGACGCGGATTGCAGAAAAATATAAAGGCGGGCGATGAAGATTTCCAGCGGGCGCCGATGATTACAAATCGGCCTGAAAAAATAGTGGAACGAAGCCAATGAATAACAAGGAACGGACGTATTCAGCGATTAAATAAGGCGTCCGTCCTTGTTCTAATACAGAACTTTTAGCTTTTAACCGTTTCGGCAATCGCATTAAAAGCATCGACTTTAGCTTTACCGGTTTTAATCAATTCAACGCCGGTGTCGATAATCATTTTGCAAAGCCCCGGTGTTTTGTACACCATCAAACATAAATAACCGACGGCAGGAATGGCGACTAATGCGCCGATAAAACCGTGAATTCCCACCAAGCTCATCAATTTTACCAGGATGGCCACGGCATCGAGCGGCAACAACACCATCGCGCCGAAATAGGCCATAACAACAAACGTAAACACTGCAAAAACTACAAATTGAAGAAGTCTGACTAATGCGAAATTTAATTTTTTCATAGGACTTTTGAATAAATCGGAGCAGAGTTTATGCAAAGTTAGCATGCAACTGCACGGCAACCCGGCACGGAACGAAATTTATCCGATTATTATAGCTTGAATACGCTTAAACCGCTTCATTTTTTCTCAGAAAGAACGGATGCAATACGGCTCCGGCAATAAACCCGCCGATATGAGACCACCACGCCGAATCGCTAGTACCTTCCACATAAGTAGACGTTGTAATATGCCACAACTGAAAAATCACCCATAACCCTAAAAACGTTACCGCCGGCAATCTCAGCACAATCGGGAAGAAATAAACTATAACGAACTCTTGAGGATACATAAAATAATACGCCGCCAGCACACCGGCAATAGCGCCGGAAGCGCCTACCACCGGAATTGTCAGCGTCGGCGCGCTGTACCATTGCATTGCGGTGGCCAATAGCCCGCAAATTAAATAGAACGCCAAAAACCGGCCGCCGCCCATGCGGTCCTCGACATTATCGGCAAAAATCCACATAAACCACATATTGAAAATGATGTGCATCCAGTTGCCGTGTAGAAACAAACTGCTCAAAAATGAAAAATAACCGTCGAACGCCATACCGTGCTCCACACCCCAATCCGGATTGGCGTAGCGGTTAGGCACCATGCCATAAAGATAAATCAACTGAGCGCTTAACTCATAAGGCATAAGCAGCATGATCAGGAAAATCGAAATACAAACCGCCATTAATCCCCAGGTTACATAAGGCGTTGAATAACAAGGCGCTGTATCTCGTATCGGTATCATGGGCGTAACCTCGCACAATAAAATTTAGATAAGCTTAACGGTTACGGCGAAAAGCGCAACCGCGATTCGATTTAATCATAACCCGGAAACAAAGTGTATATAATGCAGAGTAACCTTATTTTTACGCCGCTTCACTTTAACTCCATCCGTTCGATGCCGCACTCCTCCCCAAGCAAGCCCTCGTTTTCCGGTTTAGGACTCGACCAAACTATACTTGCCGCACTGACCGGACTCGAATTCGACCGGCCTACGCCAGTTCAGGCGCAAGCTATTCCGTCCATTCTCGCGGGCGGCGACCTGCTTGTCAGCGCCGAGACCGGCAGCGGGAAAACCGCCGCCTTTGTACTGCCAGCCCTCCAGCAGCTAATCGAGGCGTCGCCGTCAAGCTGCGGCCTCTCGGTATTAATCCTTTGCCCTACCCGAGAACTGGCGCAACAAATCTTCGAGCAATGCCGTCTGCTTGGCCAATTTACATCGATTAAAACCGGCCTGATTACCGGCGGCAGCGATTTCAAGCGTCAGCAATTTTCGTTAATCAATGAAAACAACATCATCATTGCAACGCCCGGACGATTAATCGAACATTTCGAATTAAGAACGGATTATTTTCAAGATCTTAGCCTATTAATTCTGGATGAAGCCGACCGCATGCTGGACATGGGTTTTCGCGACGACGTGCTAGCCATTGTCGAACATTGCAATCCGCAGCGGCAAACGTTGTTGTTTTCGGCGACGTTAAACCATCCCGGCGTAATCAACATGGCGGCTAAGGTGTTGCGTAACCCGGCCGTTGTCGCCTTAAACACCCTGCAAGACGGACACAGCCATATCGAACAACAGCTTATTTTAGCCGACAGTCACGACCATAAATTGAAGTTGCTGTCCCGGCTGCTACAGAACGAAACCTTCGGAAAAGCGCTGGTTTTTACCAATACCCGGCTAAGAGCGCAGGAGTTATACGACACCCTGCGCAGCGAGGGCGTCCGCGCCGGGCTGCTGCACGGCGAGATGGCGCAAAAAGACCGTAACCGCGTCATGACGCTGTACCGGGACGGCGTAGTCGGCGCCTTGATCGCCACCGATTTAGCCGCGCGCGGCCTGGACGTCAAGGGCATTAATCTGGTGATTAATTTCGACATGCCGCGTACCGGCATCGATTATATCCACCGCATCGGCCGCACCGGACGCGCCGATGAACAAGGCGTTGCGATCGCCCTGATCAAACACACCGAATGGAACCTGGCGGCAGGTATCGAGCGCTTTTTAAAGCAAGCCTTCATCCGCCGCACCCTGCCCGGACTGGAAGGCAGCTTTAAGGGACCGAAAAAGGTAAAAAGTTCGGGTAAAGCCGCCGGAAGCAAGGATAAGAAAGAACCGGTTAAAAAAGCCGCCGCTAAAAAAGTAAAAGTACGGACAAAAGACAAGAAAAATATCGGCAAAAGACGTATTCCTGGAAGTGCGGCAGCTCCGGAGGAATAAAACTAGAAAAGTAAGGCGCGCAAACATAAAACGGCCCTCTCGACAGTTCCGCTCAAGCTCTGCGCACCGCACGCACCGGGCAACGTCATCGTTGCGGCAAACGTAATACCTCACGTTGCGCAGCGTTTTCGTTTTTACCCCTTGTATTATATTGTTGTTAATAAAGACAAAACCGTAAGAAAATTACTTTTAATGCAATGAAGTGGAATCATAGATAACAAAAGTCTTATCCTTCGATTCCGTTACACTTTATTGAGCCTACTTGAAAGAAGTTTATCGTTGTATTTAAGCAAACTCTGAATAAGTCCTTCGACAGGCTCAGGACGAACGGTAANNATGAACGAAATCAACTTGTTCAGAGGTTCATAAATGAATAGTAGCCTTATTTTTCGGTTTCAGGTTTTTAATTATGTAAATTCTTTTTTAAGAACACTGTGAGGGAGAACATGTGCCTACAACTTTCTTTAACACAATATCGTATTTATAGCAGCCTGTAATACCTCCAATGGTCATGGATATACAAATATATCTTGTCGATGTTGCTTTACTTACTGAATTTAAAAGAAGTTTTGATTTTGTCTTAAATTCTTGAGAATTTTCTATTTCCGACCAACTTATAAAACCGAGGTATTTAGTTTCATCAAGTTCAGTTTCAGCAATTTCATAAACGTTATATTGACCGGTTGAGAAACCGCACACTTCGGCGCGAACCAAGCCGTCGGAAAGTTTCCAGGCCGAGAACACCTTGATTTTGCCTAACTCTTTTTGCATTTCCGTCAGCGACGCACCGCTGCCTAACGCGCAACCGGTACTCCCGTCCGGCTTAGCAACTTGCACGGTAACGGATTTTGGCGCGGCTCCCGGCAATACCAAGCAATGGGCTATCCGTTGAATCGAATAAAACGTGCCCGGTTTAGGCTGAATCGCTTTGAGTTGCGCGACAAAACTTGTTATGGTTTTGCCGGAGATACCACCGGAACCGGCTTCAACACAACTGGAGAAACCACCTTCGATACCGTAACCGTAAACAATAACTTTATCGATAACCCCGTGCGCGAAGGCATTTCCGATCGTTTTACGGAGTTTTCGGTAAGCGCCCTCATCAAATTCAGCGCCGACGCCGCCAATCGAAATTTCTACCGCCTGGCGTTCCGGTTTTAGCGGCGCTTCCGACGCCTGTAGCGTTTGGCACACAAACAGCCCGGCAACGAATAACATAACATTGCGTAGCGTTTTCATTTTTACCCCTTGTATTATGTTGTTGTTAACAAAGACAAAACGGTAAGCAAATTACTCTTAATGCAATGAAGTGAAATCAAAAAAAGTGAAACGCCTTATCCTTCGATTCCGTTACATTCCAATGAAGATACTAAATAAAGGGTTACCGTGGGATTTATTAGCTTTGAATTAAGGACACGGAGGCGACGAAGTGCTGCATGCCTTCAATTTCCAATTCGACCATGGGCCGGGTTGCGGTGGCGGACCGGTAATTGTTCTCTGCCTGCAATATTTGTTTCCATCGATAATTTGTTGCTGACATTGATAAGTAACGGTAGTGCTTGCCATTATCATATAAAGAACCCCCAATATCGAAAATAAAATAAAAATACTTAAAACTGGTTTTTCTATAATATAATTTTTTAATATTGAAAAATTCATTTTTTTTATTCCCCTATTAACATTAACTGAAACTGATTTATCTAGTATTAAATTTTCTGATTTCATTGTTTGCCCCTAAATTATAAAAAAGTTAGTATATTTTACTAATGGTTCTGTACTTAAAATGCAAGTGTTATTCTTGAATAAAAAATTCTTTCAGGAGCGAAAATAACTTCATTTGAGTTAACGCTTGTATTTTGATAATCATTACGATCATCGAATAAATTATTAACGCCTAAATTAATAATTCCATATCTATACGGAAGTCTATAACCCAAACTAAGATCAACTAAGAAAAAGTTTGAATTTCCCGGCGTAGACTCCTGACAAAAAGCACACGATTGAAAAAGACCAGACTGATGAACAAATGTGTTCCTAATTTTAAAAGACAGCCCTGTTGAATGAAAAAAACTTAAAGTCAAAGGAATTCTGTGAGTTTCGGAAAGATGAAAAAATCCATCTTGTCTATTCATAAAAATATTCGGTTGACTGATTCTTTCATAAAAATACTCACTACTGAGTGACAATTGATCAATTGGCGTAAAATAAACATAAGCTCTTGCTAATTGCTCTGATCTATCTTGTTTGATATTGGTAAATGGGTCATCCAATTTTCTTTCCGAGTACTCTAAACCTGCGGATAAATACTTCGTGAATCGATGATCTACTCCCGCGCCGTATCGCCATGCAGATGTACCATTTGTATCATTAAAAAATTGATTAAACCCGGCCACTTGCGTTGGCTCAAGCGTTTGACTTGCAACTTGGTTAACATAAAGCCCCCTAAATGCCGCTGCACGGAAATTTGTTGATGGCATGGGATTCCACTCAATACCGAATTTGGGGTTTATCCTATTTCTCTCAATTGTTTCTCCAATATTTATAAAATCTACACTTAAACCAATAGTTGCTTTAATTGTGTCACCCAACCCAATTCTTGAGTAGTTGTAGATGTTTGTTTTCTGTGTGCTTGAATCTATTTCAAACCCATCAAAATTAGTCAAAGAATCTTGGTTAATATTACCAAATCCATTTATTATATTAATATTTGAATTGTTATAAATATGCTGTAATTGTGAAATATAACCAGATCTCTTGGTTTTACTATTTAACCCATCACTTTTTTGGCTTATTTCTATATCTTGATATATTAATGAACCAAGTAAATTAGAATTTGAATTAAATTTAAAATTACCCCCTATTCTATAACTATCTACAGTCGTATTTTCACGATAATCCGCAGAAAAGTTATCAGCATTAAAATTGAATATTAAATCGCCATTATCTTTCTCCTCATGCCGGTATTCTGCTTGCAGATTCAAATCATCCGTGACTTGCGCCTGGACAAAGGCGTTATACAAATCCTTCTTGAGAAAATTATTGTCCCGGAAACCGTCGGTCTCGTAATGGAACTGGCCTAAGCTGAACGAGATGTTGTCGTGCAATCCGGAGATGGTTGCGTTATCGCCGATGGTATTGTTGCTGCCGTACAGCCCGGACGCTTGGAAAGCCAAACGGTTATACTCGAATAGGGGGTTAAATTCGTTATAACTGAGATCGGACGGCCCTAAGCTGTTTAAGATAAACAGATTGCTTTCGGCCAAGTTGGGCTGAATGGGGGTAATGTTGACCGGCTGCAACAATTGCGATTGCAATAATTCGCTGACCCGCGCCAGTTCGTGCCTGGGCAAGGCGGCGTAGTTATCCGCCAGCAAACGATGGGCGGAGTAATTGGTATTGTCCGTGTTGACCGATTTCCAGCCTTCCAATAACCCGCGCTGCTGAAACCCCAATTCGTTGTAAATCCGGCCTTGGGCGGCGCTCCGGGCCGCTAAATCCTTATCCATTAATAAACTCGACCGGTACACTCCGCGGTTATCGTTGAGTTCGATGGCTTGTTGCATGGTGTGCAGCGCTTCGACCGGCCGGTTGGTGGTTTGCTTGAGGATGGCGTCGTAGAAATACGGCGTCGGGTCTTTGGGGTCCATCGCTTTGGCGATTTCGAATTCCTTACCGGCAAAGTCTTTGTCTCTCAATTCGTAATAGGCTTTGCCCAAATAACTGCGGATAATGGCGTTATTGGGGTCGGTGTTGACGGCGCTTTCCAAATCCCGCTTGCCTCCTTCCAGATCGCCTTGGCGGATTTTTGCCAGGCCCAAACCCAAACGCGCCAGCGGCGCTGAGGAGTCGAGCGCCAGCGCCTGCCCGAAATTGTGCGTTGCCTTAGCAATACCGTTTTGCGCCAGGTTTGCGAAACCCAGCACGGTATGGGTATGGGCTAATTTGGGGTTAAGCGCTTGGGCTTTTTGCGCCGCGCGCACCGCCGCCGGACGATCGCCCGCCGATAACTCAAGTTCGGCCAGCCGAGCCCAGGCGAGCGCATTGTTAGGGTCCAGGCGAGTTGCCGCTTGCGCGGCGGTTAAGGCGTCATCAATTTTGAATAAGGCCTGATAGGCGTAAGATTGGGCGATTTTGGCGACCGCCGATTTGGGATCGGCTGCGGCGGCCTTATTCGCTAGTTCCAGCGCGGCTTGCTGGCGGTTTTTGGCGACTGCGATCACGGCTTGCAAGGCCAACGCTTGGCTATTGCCGGGTTCTTGTTGCTGGGCTTGGCTTATTAACGGTTCGGCTTCGTCCACCCGGCCGGCGGCGAGCAATAAGCCTGCTTTTTTGTTTAAATAGCAGGCATTGTGTTGCGGCGCCGGAATAGTTTCAAGAATATCGAGCGCTTGGCCGATATCGCCGTTCCGGTAGGCGGTTGACGCCGCACTCAGGCGGCTATCTTGAGCGCTAGGTTTTTGATCGTTAAAGTCGAGAATGGGCGGATAGTACAACGCCCATTGCACGGCGTCTTCTGGCGCAATCGTCAAGGCTTGCACGCGCGGCGGCCGGTTTGCCGGCGCAATGCCTTTAAAGCCTTTAGTGATCTCGATTTTTCCGGCGCTATTTTCACCGAGCACTTGACCGTCGAAAACGTCGATTTCGGTCGCCCCGCTCTCGACCGCCACTAAAAATTCGGTGCCTTTATGCACGACATTGATATACGGTGTTTGGATATCGATGCGTTCAGGCTGCCGGCTGCGGAAAAACGCTTTACCTTGCAGTAATCTAATATACCAAGCGGGTTGTTTTTCTTTATCCGTTTCTTTAGCATCGGAAGACGCTGTAACGGTCAACGTTCCGTTTTGCGGCATCGTGAAACCGCTGCCCGACGGGCGTATGATCGTGACGCGGCTCCATTTGGAGGTATGAACGACATCGCCGTCGCACAGCTTATCTTCGGGACCGACCTTGCGCCAATTCGAGGAGCCGCTAGATTGGACTTCGACTCTGCCTTGCGTGGATATTACGGTCGCCACCGGTTTTTCGCAGGCAGCCGCTATTTCAGGGCTATAAATGGCTATTAACGCAACCGGGAAAGTACATTTGATTAAGATTTTTATGCACATAATTATTTTTATCCTGCATCTGCGCTGTTTATCTCAAAATTAAGTTAACCGGCACCTCCGTTGCCTATCATTAGGCAGGTCAGCTTAATTCTTAGCGATTAGAATTGAATCACTTTATTTATACGGATGCAACATGGCAATAATATTACCTGCATCGATGATTAAGGTCCGTTTATTGCTTTCCAATTGCTCCGCATCTAAGGATAGTTGATATTGCAAATAGCTGATAAAAAATCGGGTCGGCCCGTCTTCAGGGTAAATCTTGCTGACTACACGAAATTCGTCCAAAGCAGCTTGCCACTGAGTGTTTTTATAAAAGGCGAATGCCTTGGCAAATAAGGTCATAACATTTTCAAGATGGGGACACGTCCGGCGGATTTCTTCCGCCGTTCCCAGTAATTCGCAAACATTGACCGGTTGTAATTTGCCTTTGAACAAAAAGGCTCCTAACTCCCTGCTAAAAAAATCGTGTTGACCTTCCATGACGGCTGAGGTAACGAGTATCCGGGTTCCCAGCAGTTTATTGAGCTCTTCAATACGTGCAGCCGTATTGACCGTATCCCCTACCGCCCTGAAAAATAATAGCTTTTTACCGCCCACGTTACCCATCATCATTTCACCGAAATGTAAACCGAAGCGCGTCGGCAACGGAAACTGGTTCTTGCTATTAAAATCGTCGATAGTCGCTTTGGTTTCCAGAGCGGCGTAACACGCATCGGAACACAGTTTTTGAGCGCTTATCTTCGCCTTCCCGAATACCGCTAAAATCGCATCGCCTTGCATATCGATAACTTGACCGTTACGTTTTTTTACGCCGGGGAAAAAGGCGTCGTAATAACGATTCATTAAGTTATGCAACTGGAGCGGATTCAGTTTTTCGGATAACGAGGTATATTGCCCGGCGTCGGTTTTAAAACAAACCCCTTGCGTCATTGCGCCATACTTTTCCAACTGCTTGGGATTACGGATATTTTCGTCGATTACCCCCTCGGGAATAAAGGTATTGGCTATGTCGCGTAACGTGAGCAGATAAACCGCAGACTCCCATAAAATAACCACGCCGGCTTGAAACATGGGAACCACCAAAGGCTGCCAGCGGTTTAACGAAATAAATTCGTAATAGCACGTTTGCCAATACACCACGGTTAACACCATCGTCAAAATCATAGCAATTTTGTATGACAAAAACCGGAATAAACCACTTAATACCATGCCCCATAGTAAAACCAGCGCTAACCGGAATTCCATAGTTTGGGGTTTCAGCCAGGATTGGTCTATCAGATTGGCGACAGCGGTCGCCGCTATTTCGACAGGACTGACTACTTTGCCGCTGTTTTTTGAAAAACTGGTGTAAAAACCTTGGTATTTTTCCGGTTCTATATCGCCGGAATAGCCGACCATTACAACCTTATTGGTAAATAACTCAGGCGACAGACTATCGTTCTCTAAGACTTTGTAGAAAGGTACGGTTGTTATCGCACCGGCGTCGCCATAATGATTCAGGTATAACATTTTTTCGCTGGTCATTAAGCCTAACCATGATTGCATTAATTGCTGTGTTTTAGGCCGGACATAGCGGAGACCCGATATTAACTGTTCAGTCAACCCGATCGATGCGTCGTCTTTGGTAAAAGAAATTTTAATGTCATGAAAGATTTGAAGCATTTCCGCTTGCGGCGAAAATTTATTTATACTGTCTGGAAATGAAAGGTAAAGCAGGGGGTCAACTTGCTGAAGAATCTGTAAAAATTCCGGATAGGTTTCCTT
Organism: Methylococcaceae bacterium UBA7658; assembly: GCA_002483425.1. GTDB lineage: Bacteria > Pseudomonadota > Gammaproteobacteria > Methylococcales > Methylomonadaceae > Methyloglobulus. Next base: position 14,870 of record DLHW01000003.1, on the reverse strand, counting down.
CATCGCATAATATTGAAAAATGCTGGCCGGAAAAGTCGCAATGCCTCCGGAACTCAAACTCCAAAATTCTTTAACCGTGGAAGACGATTTGGGCAGCAGGAAAGGCGCCGCGCATAAGGCCGCATTGTTCAGTATGGAAATGGGATCGATAAATGCTTCAAACCGGACCGGGCCGATGGGCGAATCGTTATTATCGTCATCTTGTTTAAGGTAATTACTCAGAATGACATTTTTTTTCGCCATCATTGCCTTAGCCAATAAATGATCGGCAACCGGGTCTCGGCTTTCGGCAAAATGTAAATTAAACGCGATAACAGACGGATTTTGTTTATTTATTTTTTGAATAAGCTGAGCGTAAGTAGTCCTCGGCCAATGTTCAGGATTTTCCGAAAAATTTAATTTTTTGGCTGAATCCTTGTCGATAGAAACAATAATGACATCGTGCGGCGGCGGTAACGCTCCTCTGAGTCTAAAAAGCCAATCGAGACCGATTTCTTCCTCGAGGTAATTACCCGCGCCGGACATGCTTAACATCATACCGAAGATGCCGACTAGCAATAAGGATAGGCCGATTTTAATTATTTTTATTAAGGCTTGCATACTGGTCAACACTAAAGAGTCTATGAACCCGGAAAAGGGCTTTGCCCGCTCGCTGATTTAGTATTTATCGATCGGTCTANNAATGAAATCAACTTGTTCAGAGTTTCATAAAGAGCATACGTCCTCTTTGAATACAAACGAATTTTCATTAACAGACCGGATATTGACTTAATAATAAGCCTTACCCCCCTCTAGCGGGCTATATCATCGGTTATAGCCGGAATTAATAATGGGGTGGCGGCGGCTCGGCGGCGGCATCGGTCTTTGCCGGATACAAGTTATTGATGCGTTCGTGTAGAAGCCGACAGGTCTGTTCCAGTTTGTAGATTTGCTGCTGCTGCCTGATAATAACTTGATTCAATTCTTGCAGCAAATCGTCTTGATAAGCCGCCTTGATTTCCAGCTCGATTAACCGCTGCTCGCTCATAGTGCAGTAAACTGTAAATCCGCCATTGCCCCGAAAATCGCTAGCTAGTCGACCCGGCTGTTGATGACTATCTTATGGCTAGACTTATCGGCAAGTTTGACAGACTCGACCGTGCCGATCAAATCACCCGCTTGCGGCATGGCAGTCCCGGATTTGGAAATCCGCGCCAGTAGCCTAACGTCTTTGAAGGCGGACAGCCTCATATTAGACATCATGGAATCGGCATCCGACAAATTAACAGTTAGCGGCAGCTCGCTTACCCGTTTGCGGATAATCGCCAGCGGCATCTTTGGCCCGGATAATGCTTGGGCGTAAATAAAAACCGTGTCTTCCGGCTTGGCTTCGGATTGCAATTCCGCCGCCAAACCGACTTGGATCGTCACTACAGTATTAGAGCCGCCGCCGGACGGCTCCGGTTTAGCTGAAGACCGGGCAGACTCGCCCCCGGTATTGACAATAATCTCGTGAATTTGCTGTTTATCAGGCGAATCGGCAGGCAGTATCGCTTCCAATTTTTTTAAGTACGTCACTGCGGTTTTTTTATCGCCTTGCTGAGCATTTAACAGCGCCGCAAACCATAAAGCGCCGGGATGTTCAGGCTCCTTGGCCAAAACCTTCATGACCAGCTCCTTAGGCAACCCAGACCAATTGCCGTTGCCAACCAACGCGAGCGCTTCGGCATAAGGCAGCATAACTTCGGTTTTTTCGCCGGCTATTTTGTTTGCTTGCGCAAATGCTTCCACGGATTCGCGGTACCGTTGCAACACCTTATAAGACCGGCCTAGCATCAACCAGCCTTCCAGGTTGTTAGGCTCCGACTTCAACTTTTCCGATAGCTTAACCACCATTTGATTGATAGCCTCCGGGCTGGGCATTCCGGCATTTGTTTCATCAGCTTGTGCCATTTGACCGGGATCGCCGGCACGGGTTATCGCGCCGTAATCCCCCAAAATCCAATACAGTCCAGCCGACAGCACGGGTACGGCGACCAGTAACACATAAGCCAACCAGCGTCCTTGACCTTGCGCTTTAACCGCGGGCGACGCCAGTTCCAGGTCGTCGCTCAAGGCCAGTTCCAGTTCGGCAACCTGTTCATCGTATTGCCCCTGGCTGATTCCTCCCGCCGCCAAATTAGCTTTCAATCCGGTCAGACGTTCGCGGGCGATATTGATGTTGCGCTGATCTAGGTCGTCGGCTTGCGTTGCGCTCTCAGCGCGTAACAATGGAATGAGCACAATCGACACTGCTACCAGCACCATTGTGGCGGCGATCAGCCAAAAGAGGATAGTCAAGATTGTTCCCCGTTCTCAGTATTTTCCGACAGCAGGCGGCGGATTCTTTCTTGTTTGTCTTTATCGAAAACAACCGTCCCGGCTTTCTTTTTGCGGCGCTGGAAGATAACCAGCACGGCGAAACCGATCATTAGAAAAACCAACGGTCCCAGCCACAACAAACCGGTTTTAGCTTTGAAGGGCGGGTTATACAACACAAAATCGCCGTATCGCTGGGTCATGAATTGGTGTATCTCGTCTTTGGATTTTCCTTGTTGCAGCATTTCAAACACTTGGCGGCGCAAGTCGGCGGCAAGTTCGGCATTGGAATCGGCTATGGTCTGATTTTGGCACACCAGACAACGCAATTCCGAAATAATGCTTTCGTAGGTTTTTTGCTGGGCGGGATCGGGGAGCCGGTAAGTATCGACCGCTTTAGCTTGTAAAGATAGCGCCAACAACGCCAGCGGCAGCCAATGTTTCATTAAGGTTCACCTTGCAACTTGGCAATCAAGGGAAGAAAGGTCATTTGCACGTCGTCCCCAGTAACGGGTCCGGTATGTTTGTAACGCACGATGCCTTGTTTATCCATCACAAAGGTTTCCGGTACGCCGTACACGCCCCAATCGATGCCGATCCGTCCATCCCGATCCATCACGCTGTCGTTATAGGGATTGCCCAAGGTAGACAGCCAGCTTTTTCCGGCTTCTGGATCGTCTTTGTAATTCAGTCCGATAATGATTGCGGCTTGCTGTTTCGCCATTTGGTTGAGCACCGGATGCTCCTCACGGCACGAAACGCACCAGGACGCCCAAACATTCAGCAACCAGACCTTGCCTTTCAAATCCTCTGGCGACAACTTTTGCTCCGGCGCGGTTAATTTTGGCGCGGTAAATGCGGGAGCGGGTTTGTTTAATAACGGCGACGGGATTTCGTTGGGTTTTAATTTCAAACCAAGAGCAAGAAATACCGCGATTACGACGAATAATATGAGAGGGATAATATATTTAAGCATTATTATCTTTTAACTTAAGAAACGGCCTTATATGCCCGTTTTTACCTTTTAATTCTTTGTAATCAATATAACTTAACGACTTGATTAAAGTGCTAAGTTTAGATACCCCATAATTTCTTGGGTCAAATGAAGTATCGATTCGGCTTATATAGCTTCCAACTTCGCCTAGATAAGCCCATCCATCATCTTCCGAAGTAGAATTAATGGCATCAACTATTATTTTTTTTAATTTTTTATTAGGTTCTGCTTTTGCTTGTGTCTTTAAGAGTTCTTTTTTTTCTGGAGAAACAGAAAATGTATTCAATAATTCATGAGCTTTTTCTTCCTTATTGGTATCTTCTTTACTCACATCTTGAGTAATAGTTTCAGTAAAGATGAATTTATTACAAGCCGATCTGAATGCTTCGGGTGTCGTTGACCGTCCAATACCGATTACCTCGAGTCCTGCTTCCCTTAGACGAGTTGCTAATTTAGTAAAATCGCTATCGCTGGAAACAAGAAAAAAGCCATTAAATTTTCCTGTGTAGAGCAAATCCATGGCATCGATAATCAATGCAGAGTCCGTTGCATTTTTTCCTATTGTGTAAGCAAATTGTTGTATCGGTTGTATAGCATTTTTATTTAAAACTTCTTTCCATTTATTTAATTTGTTGTCAGTCCAATCACCGTAACATCGTCTTGAGGTAACATCGCCATACCTTGCAGTTTCCGTAAGGATGTCGTCTATAGCTGTTGCTTGAGCATTATCTGCGTCAATTAATAAAGCAAAACGTTTTACTTCAATATTCATCGGCTATACCGCTTTTTTGATCCGATAGCGCCTATCGAACGTCGCGCAAAAACCGCCGGCCGCCATGAAAATTGCGCCCAGCCAAATCCATCGGATGAAGGATTTGAAATAAATCCGGAAACTCCAAGCTCCTTCATTGCCGAGCGGTTCGCCGAGGGCCACGAACAGGTCTTTGAATAATCCGGCGTCGATGGCGGCTTCGGTCATCGGCATTTTTTGCACCCGGTAAACCCGCTTTTGCGGTTCCAGTTTAGCGATGTCATCGCCGCCGTGGCTGACCGTCAAAAATCCTTGCTGGGCGATGTAGTTGGGACCTTCGGTTTGTTTGACCTCGTGAAATTTGAACACATAGCCCGACATATCGACAGTCTCGCCGGGCGCTAAGCGGATGTCTTTTTCCACACTGTAAACCGATGTCAACGTAATCCCTACGACAAAGACGGCAATGCCGAGATGCGCCAGCGTCATACCGTAAAAAGCCGCCGGGATTTTAGTTAAACGCCCCCACGACCAGCCTTTTTCGCCCAAGCGATCGATAAACGACAAGCCTGTCATCGCAACAGTCCACAGCGCCAAGGTTAATCCCAATGCGGCAGCCCAGGAATAAAACGGCATCAGCAAGGGCAAAGCTAAACCGCCGGTTATGCAAACAACAATCAACCATTTGATGCGAACGGCGAGTTCGCCAAGGCTATCGCGTTTCCAACGCAATAGCATCCCGGCGCCGACAGCAACGGCAATCGGCGCCATTAACGGAATGAAAACGGCGTTGAAATAAGGCGGGCCTACCGAAATCTTGCCCAGACCTAAAGCATCGATAGCAAGCGGGTACAGCGTCCCGAGCAGGATGCTGGCGGCAGTCACGACCAGCAGGACGTTGTTGATTAAGATGACTGATTCGCGCGATACCGTCTCGAAGGTGGCGCTGGACTTGACGGCAGGCGCCCTCACCGCATACAACAGCAAGGAGCCACCGACGACAAGCGCCAAAAACACCAGAATAAACACCCCTCTGGCGGGATCGCTAGCAAAGGCGTGAACGGAGGTTAAAACGCCGGAACGCACTAAAAACGTACCTAGTAAACTCAAGGAAAAAGCGAAAATCGCCAGCAATACCGTCCAAGTTTTAAATACGCCGCGCTTTTCGGTCGCCGCCAGGGAATGGATCAACGCCGTGCCGACCAGCCAAGGCATGAACGAGGCGTTTTCGACCGGATCCCAAAACCACCAGCCGCCCCAGCCCAGTTCGTAATACGCCCACCAGCTACCCAAGGCAATGCCCAGCGTTAGGAAAGTCCACGCCACCGTCGTCCACGGTCTGGACCAGCGCGCCCAAGCCGCATCCAAACGGCCTTGCATGAGGGCGGCAATCGCAAAGGCGAAGGCCACCGAAAAACCGACGTAGCCCATATAAAGCATGGGTGGATGGATAGCCAAACCAGGGTCTTGAAGCAAAGGATTAAGGTCGCGGCCTTCGACCGGAGACGGAAACAGCCGTACGAACGGATTGGAGGTCAATAGCAAAAACAGGATAAAGCCGATAGCAACCAAGCCCATGACGCCCAGCACCCGGGCGACGGTCGAATCGGGAATGGTCCGGCTGAACCGGGCGACGCAGGCCGTCCAGATCGACAAAACCAAGGCCCAGAGTAACAACGAACCCTCGTGTGCGCCCCAAACGCCCGAAAACAAGTACAACACCGGCAACGCGGTATTTGAATTCATCGCCACATATTGCACGGAAAAATCGTGCGTCAAAAAACCGTGAGTCAGGCAACCGTAAGCCAGCGCCATGAATAGCAATTGACCGTAAGCGGCAGGCCGGGCGACGGCAATCCAGCCGGAGACGGAACGGATGGCGCCGGTAATCGGCACAACGGCAAGAATGACCGCCATGCACAACGCTAAAATTAGCGAAAAATGGCCGAGTTCGGGAATCATTGCGCCTGTCCGGTTGTGGGTGTTTCCGGCTGTTTCAAGCTCGCTTTCACTTCCGGCGGCATATAGTTTTCATCGTGTTTCGCCAGCACTTCTTCGGCGACAAAGACGCCTTGCGGATTCAATCTGCCGTGCGCCACAATGCCTTGGCCTTCCCGGAATAAGTCCGGCAAAATACCGGTATATTCGACCATGACTTCTTTTTCGTAATCCGTGAGCTTAAAACGCACCGTCATGCCGTTGCCCGGACGTTCGACCGAGCCGTTAACGACCATGCCGCCCAACCGGAACAACGCGTCTTTAGGCGCTTTGCCTTCCACCACGTCCTTTGGCGGAAAAAAATACATCAGATTATCGTTGAACGATTTTAGCGCGAATGCCGTGGCGAGTCCTGCCCCGGCGACCATCAGACTAATCAGGAGCAAGCGTTGTTTTCTTGCGGGTTTCATAAAGGCTGCCGTTTTTGCTTAAGGGCTTGTTGCCGTAAAAATTTTCTGCGCTGGAAAATTGGCAATAGTACATTAACAACCAACACAATGGTAGCGATACCATACGATGTCCAGACATAAAAGGCGTATCCGCCCATTGCCAGAAATTCTTGCAAACTCATAATCCGCCCTCTTCGAGGGCTTTGGCTTTAGCCCATTGCGAATTGCGTTCTCGTTGCAGTAACTCGACCTGAGCCCGCAGCATCATGGCGATCACGTAATAAACCTTGAACGCCAGCGCCATCAATAACAACGGCGTCAGCATCGACACATGGATCGACGGCTTGTCCATTTTCGTAACGGTCGGGCCTTGATGCAGCGTATTCCACCATTCGACCGAATAATGGATGATGGGGATGTTAACCACGCCGACTAGCGCTAGAATAGCAACTGCTCTGGAAGCCGAGCGCTTATCGTCGATTGCGCCGTACAGTCCAATAACGCCGAGGTATAAAAACAACAGGATCAATTCGGAGGTTAACCTTGCGTCCCACACCCACCAAGCACCCCACATGGGCTTGCCCCATAGCGATCCGGTCACTAAGGCCAGAAAGGTAAAACTCGCGCCGATAGGGGCGCTGCTAATCAAGATCACTTCCGCCAGCTTCATGCGCCAAATCAAACCGATACCGCCGGTAATAGCCATCACCACATAGATAAACAACGACATCCAAGCCGCAGGCACATGGATATAAATGATCCGGTAACTGTCCCCTTGCTGGTAATCCGCAGGCGCCAGGTACAATCCACCGTAAAGTCCGGCCACTATTAATAAGGTAAAAATCACGGTCAGCCACGGCATTAACCTTTCGGTAAAAGCATAAAAATGGGGCGGCGACGCCATCCGGTGAAAAAACCGGACGACCGCATCGGGTACTAAAAACATATCGGATAACTCAATCTTTGTTACGACTAACGCTGACAACAAGCTGCTTAAGCTTTACAATAAGAAGGTATCCAGCTCTTTCCTACCAACTCCTCGGGAACTGCCGTAAAATCGAACGCTAAGCCGTCTTTAATCATCCGATCAACATCGAACAATTGGGCGAATTCTGGAATATCTTTATAAAACATAGTGAATAAAGGCACGACCAGCATTTTTGAAATCTTGGTCGCAATCGGCCCGAGAAAGTTTCGTCTCTGACCGACATGAGCAACTTCGTCGATGGTGATTTCATTCAAGAGTTCGCGAAGACGCTGCTTCACTTCGGGTTCGTCCGCCAATACATCATCGAATAAACGATCCAGATGCAAGTAGAAAGATACCCCCATTAGTTCAGTTACAAACGCTGGAGCGTCCATCAGGAAACCCGGTAACTTTGGAAATTGTTCGTAAACCCATTCTTTCCAAGGCGTTAGCGGCACCCATTCCACCCTGTCCAAACCACAAGTCCTAAGCATTTCGTTAAACAAGCGGCCGTGACAAAACTCTTCAGCCAAATGCACCCGGCTGATTTTATCTTCTACCGAATGAGAATTGGCCATATCGGGAACCACATCCCAAGCGCCTTTAATACCCACCCATTCGTGGCGGGCAAATTTATAGATACCGGTTAACATCAACGTTAAACGATCAAGCGTAAGCGGATCGTCTTTCATCTCGATATAATTCCGGTAAAACGCATCCGGATCCGCCAACGGCTTGCGCAAACACACTGGATTGTCTTCAAAATATTTAAGGCGAGCGCGCTTTTTGGCTAAATCTTTTTCGGCCTCAATTAATTCACCGCCGTGTTGCTGAGTAAAAACCCAGTAATCTTCGAAATTTTCTTTTCTCTGCTGTTCCGTCGCAGGGGTAAAAACGGAAAGAAATTTGCCCGAACCCATAAAATCACACTCCAAGTATTGATTTAAAAATTCTGTTATTGTACGGGATATTAGGAATTTATACTCATTTTTAATGCCGCCGCCGTGGGCCAAGGCGTCAGCACTAAAGCCGTCAAAAAAACTGAAATCAAAAAACTTATTTGTGCGTTAACAGGCAACCCCATGGCCGCCATCTCGACTGCGTTGCTGGCGAAAATTAAGACTGGAACGTACAAGGGCAAAACCAGCAAAGACAAAATCATACCGCCTCGACGTAATCCGACCGTCAAAGCGACCCCAACAGCGCCGATCAAACTTAAAACGGGAGTCCCTAATAGTAATGTTAGCAACAGGATACTTAAGGATTGATTAGGCAGTCCCAAAAAAACGGCCAATAATGGCGCAACGATAATTAAAGGCAAGCCGGTCGTCAGCCAATGCGCGGTTATTTTGCCTAAAACAAGAATGGATGTTGGATGCGGACTTAACAGAATCTGCTCTAAAGAACCGTCGTCGAAATCGGAACGGAACAAACTATCCAAAGACAACATGGTTGCCAGTAATGCCGAAACCCAGATGATGCCGGGAGCAATCGTTTGCAGTAGTTTAGGTTGCGCGCCGATACCCAAGGGAAATAAGGTGATTACTAAAATAAAAAACAACACGGGATTGGCGACTTCCGAACGCCGCCGCATCGCCAGCACCAGGTCGCGGCGCACAATAGCGCTAAAGGCGTCGAACATGGTCATCAGGCTAGCCTTATGCGTTGTATATTTTCGTTAGGCAGGTTAACGTCATGATGCGAGGTCATAACGATAATTCCGCCGTTGCCACAGTGTTCAAGCATCAGAGACTCGATCAGTTCTATTCCTTGTTTATCCAAAGAAGTAAAAGGTTCGTCTAATACCCATAAGACGTTGCAGGTTATCAATAACCGCGCCAAAGACAAGCGTCGCTTCTGACCGGCGGATAAGGCTTGGATCAACGTATCATCGTACCCCGCTAAATTAACTTTATCTAACGCTTGCGGAATAGTCATTTTACCGGGCTGACCTAAAGCAAGGTGGAGTTTCAGATTTTCCAATACCGTCAATTCCTTTTTAATACCGTCCATGTGACCGACATAAGCCATGTCGGAATAATAGCTGCTTTGGTTTATCGGTTCTCCGCACCATAACACATGACCGGAATCCGGCTCCCGGAATCCGCACAGAATACGCAACAACGACGTTTTACCGCTGCCGTTTTGGCCTTCAAGCAGCAAAACCTGCCCAGGATCGACCGTAAAACCGAGTCCCTCGAATAAAACTCTGTCGTCGCGGATACAACTCAGGTTTTCCGTCCTAAGCTTTACGTTGCAATCCAACATCTAGGCTATTTGCGTCCGTTGCCGCAGGGCTTCGTAAAGCAATACGCCGGTTGCGACCGATAAGTTAAGGCTCTCCACTTGTCCAAGCATCGGCAATTTCACCAAAAAATCACATTGATCCTTCGTCAACCGTCTCATTCCCGCACCTTCTGCGCCAATCACAATCGCCAGAGGCATTGTTAAATCGCTATGATAAACACTTTTATCCGCGTCGCCCGCCGCACCCACCACCCAAATACCTTGTTCTTTTAACCAGCGCAACGCGCGCGCTAGATTAGTTACTTGATAGACCGGCATTGTTTCCGCCGCGCCGCTCGCTACTTTGCACACCGCAGGCGTTATGCTAACCGAATTATCTTTAGTAATGATTACGCCGTGCGCACCGGCCGCATCTGCCGTCCGTAAACAGGCGCCCAAATTGTGCGGATCTTGCACATTATCCAACACTAAAAACAACGCGGAGTATTCTAATATTAACACCGCATCCTTCAAATCGCTTTCGCTCAATACCTCAGGCATAGCGACTTCCGCCGCAATCCCCTGATGGTTATGCCCTGCCGCCAGCCGATCCAGTTTTTTCCGCTCGGTTTTTTCCGGCTCCATGCCTAATTGAGCCAAATCGGCAACGATTTTGTTGAGACGTTTATCGTCGCGCTGCGCGTCGACCCAAACCCGGACAATTTTACCGGGCGAATTGTCTAATGCCGCTTGAACGGAATGCAGACCGAAGAGTTTAGATGTTTTCATGTACGTTGATATTAATCCCGCCTTCTCCGCTATGGCTGAATTGTTTTCATTTGAAATCGCTTAATGTGTGCGGAAAAGAACCTTACTTTACACAAGACAGTTATAAGATTAAAGTCCAGGCGTGTCATTAAGCATAGATTCAGCATTAAACATTTATTATTTCTCATGAATTCGAGAAACTAATTTAACTCTCATGATGCCTAATGTTGGCAATTTATAAACGGTGTGACCGATGAAAAAAATTTTCGCATTAATAATGTGTTTAGGATTAATCCTTCTATCTGCAGGTTGCGCCGTGTATACACCTTACGGTCCCAGCGCTGGCATTTCATACGGTTATCCTTACTCTTACGGCTACCAGCCTTATTACCGTCCTTACGGTTATAACAGTTGGGGCGGTTATCCGTGGTGGAGCGGCTATTACGGTTGGAGCGGAAGCGGCCATAGTCATAATTGGGGCGGCGGGCAAAACCACGGATTTAATCACGGCTGGCCGGGTGGCAACCGGGGTTGGAGCGGAAGCGGCGGCAACCGCGGCGGCTGGTCCGGAAGACGTTAGTTTTTTTCGCCGTAATTTTTTAACGAGTCTTCAGGAAACGATTCTCACGCTTTTAAGGCAATAACCGGGAGACTAACACTTAAGGCACGATTGCTTTTTCCCTAATACACTTTTAAGTCCAAAATTTATTCAAAGTTTTTGAGCTATCGCATATGCGTTGATTTTGACCGGTTGAAAGTAACGAAAAACTCTTTTACTATTTCGCTAACCCGGCAACTTCGGACAAGACTTCCCGATAATCCGCCGGGCGATAGTCCGTCAACCACTCCAAAAATACATTCTTTTTCCGGTGCGGATTAGCGCCGAAATCTCGCAACAATTCATCATGAAAATGCGTCATGTGCAGTTTTATGACGGTTGCCCGGCTGGAAATGGCGGGCATGAAGCCGCGTTTCCAATCCTTGATCGCCTGGATTTCCGCCAGCATGTGTTCACGGTCAGGCAATTGGAATTTACCCTTGAGCAGGTTAACCAGCCAAACCGAAGCCAGATGCGACGTTAAGCTGTTGGAAAAAGTCGCCGCCCGGCCGATGAAGGCCATATTGGTCAAATCGGGGTGGATGATGTGCCGGTAAAGATATACACCGTCGGCTTCTTGCGATTGCTTGAAGGCTTCGGGTAGAAAACCATAGTTGGAACGGTATCCTGTACCGAAAATAACGGTGTCACATTCGATGTGTCCGCCGTTCTCAAGTTCGATGCCTGATTCGGTAAAGGCTTTAATCTGACCCTGGCGATTTTCAATCTTGTTTTGACGCATCAATTGGTAAACTTCCTTCCGGGGCAGAAAATCGAGGTTGAAAATGTCGATTTCAAAGGCTTCATCGGGCAGTATCCCGCAGGCTTTCAGCGGATATTGGAGTTTGATGACCTGTTCGGTAAAACGCCAAAAGCCTTTCGGCAACCAGGGCAGGTATCGGTGCAACGCTTTTACCCAGGTTTGTGGGCGTTGGTACAGCGGCAAAAGCGCACAGGCCAACCGCGTCAGATAAATCCGCCTGACATCCAGGAACTCCAGCACATCCATCGGGATCGGCCAATGCGCTTTCCTGAACACCAAGGTGACTTGCTTGGCGAATTTCGCCGCATCGCCCGCCACATCCAAGGCACTTTTGCCGAAACCGGCCACGGCAACCTTCTTGCCGATAACTGATGCAGGTGTCCGGTACTGCGAGGAATGCAGGATGTCGCCCTTGAATTTATTTTTGCCTGGAAATTCGGGAATATATGGGTCGAAATAAATGCCGCTGGCGACGACCACAAAGTCGAAGACTTTGCTTTGGGCTTTTCCCGCTCGGCCTTTGTAGCGCAAAGACCAAGTTTCGTCCGGGTTTTGCTCAAGTCCGGTGATGTCGGTATTGAAGCTGATTTTGTCGAAAATATTGAAATCTCTGGCGTAATTTTCCAAATAAGCCTGTAATTCCGCCCCGCTCGGCACACGCGGATACGCTTTGGGCATCGGATAATCCGGGATTTCATACAACGATTTCGGCGTTTGCAAGCCGAAAGTATGATAACCCTCCGCCCATACCCCGCCGGCTTTTTCGCCTTTCTCGAAGATCTCGCAGTCGAAACCTGCTTGTGACAGAAGTCGGGCTGCGCCTAGACCCGCTACACCCGCGCCGATGATTGCGATGGTTTTTATTTTTGTTGTTGTCATGCTTTTCCACCGTAAGTTACAAAAAGGCGAATACAGCTCAAGAACCGGCTTTAAACTGAACCACTATAGAGTTATTACCCGCATCAGGTCAATCATTCGAACGAAGTATCGGACAATGGAATACCGGCACAGTCTTAGTTTGCCATACCGGGAAATTTAACAAACCTGTATTTGCATTTAATCTACCTTGTGACAGGTGCTGGGCGTCACTATTTGTATTCAAGCTATACAGGATACGCCGAGGCACGAAACGCGTCGATCAAGGAAAACAATGCTTACTCGAACGCTACCCTTTTAGCGCAAGTGAGCGACCTCATGTTCGGCAGTATCCGATTAGCTCACTTTAGGACTTAGCGTTTAACTAAACGGTGTGCGAAAAAACCCAAAAAAAGGGAGATCAGCATCACAACAGATTCTTTAGATCCTAAGCCCAACCCGGCAACCGAAGGGCCGGGGCAATAACCGCTTATGCCCCAGCCTATCCCGAAAATGGCCGAACCCATCAGCAAGGGAAAATCGATGACAGACTTGCTGGACATATAAAATGCTTTGTCGAATAGCGGTGTTGGCCGCTTGAGTATCTTGTTAAAGCAAAGTGTGGTAACTGCCAACGCACCCGCCATCACAAAAATCAGGCTAGGATCCCAATTACCGGCAATGTCCAAGAAATTAATCACCTTAACCGGATTGGTCATTTGAGAAAGCGTTAAACCGAAGCCGAACAGGATCCCGCTAACAAGCGCAACTAAAATTAATTTCATAACGTCACTCCCATGACATGACGAATGACGAAAACGGTTAAAAATCCGCTCAGCATGAAGGTGATCGTCGCGGCGATTGAGCGTATGGAGAAACGAGCTATTCCGCACACGGCATGCCCGCTGGTGCAGCCATTTCCCATCCGGGTGCCAAAACCGACCAGGAAGCCACCAAGCCCAAGCAGCCAAACCGGAAAGTTTTCCCTTGCCTGGTATAAGCCCGGGTTGATCTGATCGAATAAGAATGCGCCGATAACAATGCCCAGGAGAAAGGCGATGCGCCAAAAGAGTTCTTCCCGTGACGCATGGATAAGTCCGCCCATAATACCGCTGATACCCGCGATCCGTCCGTTGAATAATAACAACAGCGACGCTGAAAGCCCGATCAGGATACCGCCGCTTATTGCCGAAAAAGGGGTAAAATTTTCCATAATTTGTAATAAGTTAAGGAGGTTCTGATTTAGTTCGTTGGTTGGAGAGGGACGAAACCCAAGTTTACACCAATCTTTATATTTATTGGGATTCACAATTCATCCCAACCACTTGATTCCGCTAAACGCCATTCAGTCTATTCGTTTAGTTTCAATGAAACCTGATCATTGATCAGACCCCATGATTCTGCATGTTTAAAGACTAACCGCCGATATTGCCTTTTGCAAACAGCCGCAACACAAAAACACCGGGTGTTTTAGACAGGTCGGCACGTTTGACCTTAACCAACACATAATAGGCATTCTCTGTAAAGTCGAAACTATGGTTGACCTTGATATGGTGCGTTTGCGCTGTGTTTGTTGCGCTTGCCACTTGATTGCTGTCGAAAACAGCCAGCAAGGACGGATCTACAGGAAGTGTGATATTTCCCGCCGTGATGGGCGTAAATACCCGGCTTTCCGATTGGGCGTTTAGACCGACTTTATGCAAAGATGCGGTCACTTGGTCGGCAGTCCCGCTGCCGTCGGAATCTTTATACACCACTTCCAGTGCACTCCAGGGAAACGCTTTATCCATCACATTGTCGATGTTGCAGCGCAATGTCACCATTCCCGTGGTTGCAGACGGCAGCGAAACGCCCGAACCAGTGCGCACCGGATTGATGCTTGCTTCGTCCGGCGTACAATCGGATGCGATTTGCGTCCACACGCCGTTAGGAATAATAAAATCGCCGAATCCCAAAAAGCGCGTCGCCTGCGCCGTGCCGCTGCCCAAACCGATAAACAAGGAAGCCAAAAGCACGGCGGCACGGTTTAATTTAATTATTTTACGTTTCATGTTGTTTCTCCATTCGATATTAAGTAGGTTTTAAAAGGGACGTTTTACATCCGCCTACCCGTTATTCCGGTTAAACAACACGATTGTTCAAATTATTTTTTGGCTTTTTTTAACGCCAGATTGCTTACAACAAAATCCGGTTTTTGATATGTAACTCTTTCTTTTCTCGGCGC
>DLHW01000049.1 GCA_002483425.1 Methylococcaceae bacterium UBA7658 | reverse complement strand
GAAGCAAAAGAAAGTATCTCGCCAGTGGGTGCGAGAACCCACATCCAAACACCCGTCGCGTTAGCGACACCTTAAATGTGTTCATCCTTCGACAAGCTTCCTTCGACAAGCTCAGGACGAACGGATTTATTATTGATTTCATGGTTCGACAAGCTCACCACGAACGGCCTTATATAAATTACCGTTATATAAAACCATCAAAACTTCCCGTAATACCCTTCTTTCAACGCATCAAACAAATTCGCCGCACTGTGGATTTCCCCATCATATTCAATCTCTTCATTCCCCTTGTATTCAACGACATGACCGTCTTCCAGGGTGAATTGGTAGGTAGTGTTTTCGAGGTCGGATTCTTTCACTAACACGCCCTGGAACACTTCCGGGTTGAAGCGGAAGGTGGTGCAGCCTTTTAGGCCTTTGTCGTAGGCGTATTCGTAGATGGACTTGAAGTCTTCGTAGGGGTAGTCGGTCGGCACGTTCGCGGTTTTGGAGATGGACGAGTCTATCCAAAGTTGCGCCGCAGCCTGGATGTCAACGTGTTGCTTGGGCGTGACGTTGTCGGCAGCGATGAAGTAGTCGGGCAGTTGTTGCTCGGGCTTGTCGCTGTAGGGCATGGCTTTAGGGTTAACCAGAGCACGGTAGGCCAGCAGTTCAAACGAGAAGACGTCGATTTTTTCCTTGGATTTCTTACCGGCGCGGATGACGTTGCGCGAATAATGGTGGGCAAAACTCGGCTCGATACCATTGCTGGCGTTGTTGGCAAGTGATAAAGAAATAGTGCCGGTTGGTGCGATGGAGCTGTGGTGGGTAAAGCGTGCGCCGACCTGGGCAAGTTCCGCTACCAGTGCGGGTTCGATTTCCGCCACCTTCTGCATGTAACGGCTGTACTTGGCATGCAGGATTTTGCCCAGCACCTTGTCGCCGATCTTATAGCCGTCGGCGCGCATTTCCGGGCGTTTGTGTAGCATTTCGCCGGTAACGGTAAACTCCTGAGACATAATCGGCGCGGGGCCTTTTTCCTTGGCGAGCGTCAAGGCTTCTTTCCAGCCCTCGACCGCCAGTACTTTGGTGACTTCTTCGGTAAAATCGACGGAGGCTTGATCGCCGTACTTCATCCCCAGCATGGTCACGGTGGAACCTAGCCCTAAATATCCCATACCGTGGCGGCGCTTGGAGGTAATTTCGTCGCGCTGCTTGGACAGCGGCAGACCGTTGATTTCCACCACATTATCCAGCATGTGGGTGAAGATACGAATAGTTTTGCGGTAGGTGTCCCAGTCGAAAGTGGCGTCTTTGCTGAACGGCTTCTGCACAAAGCGGGTCAGGTTGATCGAGCCGAGCAGACAGGAGCCATAGGGCGGCAGCGGCTGCTCGCCGCATGGGTTGGTGGCGCGGATATTTTCGCAGAACCAGTTGTTGTTCATCTCGTTAACCTTGTCGATGAGGATGAAACCCGGCTCGGCGTAATCATAAGTGGAACTCATGATGATGTCCCACAGGCGACGGGCAGGCATGGTTTTAGTGATTTTGCAGGCGACTAGGCCGTCGTTATTGACTATGTACCCGTTTTTAACAGGATGTTCGCGCCAGACGATGAGTACGTTATCGTCCAGGTTGAGCTTGTCTGCTTTTGCTTCTAAAGCGGTGACAGGGAAAGACAAAGGCCAGGGCGCATCGTTCTTCACCGCATCCATAAACTCGGTGGTAATAAGTAAAGACAAGTTGAATTGGCGCAGACGGCCATCTTCGCGTTTGGCACGGATAAACTCGACCACATCGGGGTGGCCGATGTCGAAGGTCGCCATTTGCGCACCGCGCCGCCCGCCCGCGGACGACACCGTAAAACACATCTTGTCGTAAATATCCATGAACGACAGCGGGCCGGAGGTATACGCGCCCGCGCCGGACACATAAGCGTCTTTTGGCCGCAGGGTGGAAAATTCATAGCCGATGCCGCAACCCGCTTTCAAGGTTAACCCGGCTTCGTGGACTTTGCCCAGGATGTCGTCCATGGAATCGGAAATCGTGCCGGACACGGTGCAGTTGATGGTGGAGGTGGCGGGTTTATGCGCTAGCGCGCCCGCATTGGAGATGATGCGCCCGGCGGGAATCACTCCCTGGCGCAGCGCCCAGAGAAAATCCTTGTAGCATTGTTCTTGCTTCGCTTTGCCGGATTCAACTTCGGATAATGCTTTGGCAACGCGCTGATAAGTTTCATCCATTGTAGTATCGAGAGCATCGCCTTGTTTGGTTTTCAGGCGGTATTTGGTATCCCAGATATCGACGGAAGCATCCTGGAATGGTATTTCGGTGACAGTGTTTGGAATAACGTGAAGTTGTGCTGGCATGGCTTGGCTCCCGGTGACGATGATTAAGTATTAGGGTTATCGGTAAATCGGGTTTATTTACAGGTATATTTAACGTTGGGCAACGCATTGAAGGGGCTTGTCCGGTTCAACAAATCCTTTTGAAACAGATAATAAAGCCAACTTATTAAAGCGATGTATGTCTATATGTTGTGATTATAAAAAATAATAGCACAATATATTGTGTTGTGTAAGCAATTATCCATTTGTATTTAACTTTTTTTCAAACCGGAAAATTCTTTTTCCGGTCAATTAGTTACGAATGTTGCTAAAGCGGTAAAGGAAATTGAGTGCAAGAAATTTTAGCTTAAGCTCGAAAATAGGACAAAAAAGGCCGCTGTAAAAAAAGGTTTTACAACTGACCTATCTCTTTTTCTTAAGCCAGAGCAGAAAAGAAGTTGTAAAAATTATTATCGGGATGAACTTTCTCAAACTGTTTAGACATTAACGCTTGCAGTGAGAGTTTTTTCTCTTTGCCAAAAGAAATCGTCTTAATATAAAATGGAAATAAAAATGTTCAAATTCATAAAGTTGCTTGTTATTTCGTATTCACTGATAGTTGTTTGCATGCCTTTGCAAGGCAGAGCGAACGAGCCTGTTAAAGTTTCTTGTTCGGTTACCGTCGATTATGTTCTGAACGGAGTCCTTGCGCAGACCTACCAAAAAGACTTTATCGTGGAGCCGGGCGCCGGTTTTGCCGACGATTTTTCAACCCCGACGCGCTTTAGAGAATTTACCGCATCGACTGTTATGGATGCAGGGAAAACCGTCGTAGGGATCACTTATTTTAACGATGTAGGCGTATTCAATTCGATTGATTTCAGCACCAAATTAACCTTGCATAAAAAAGGCGTCACTGGCGCCACTTCCGGTAGTCATACGTTTACCACGACGTTAGGCGTACCTTCGCAGCAACAACACACAACTAATTATACGTTGAGCTGTTTGCGTTCCAGATAAACCAGGCTCGATCAGTCCCGTCAGCCGGTTAAATAACCGGCTGACGGGAAACACTTAGAACAAATTCATTCCACCAAAAATCCTCCGCTTTGATGTTGCCACATAGCGTAATATTTGCCTTTCTTATCCAGTAATTCCTGGTGCGAACCTTCTTCGATAATTTTACCCTGTTCCAAAACGACGATGCGATCCATGCTCAAAATGGTGGAAAGCCGGTGGGCGATGACGATGGCCGTTTTGTTTTTGATAAGATTAAATATGGCGGCTTGGATATGTTGTTCGGTCAGCGAATCGAGGGCGCTGGTGGCTTCATCCAATACGACGATGGGTGCATCCTCTAAAAACGCTCTGGCGATAGCGATCCGCTGTTTTTCCCCACCGGACAGTTTCACGCCGCGTTCGCCGACCATCGTGTCGAATTGTTCCGGTAAAGTCTTGATAAAATCCAGGCTGCACGATTTTTCGGCGGCTTCGATCAATTCGGTTTCGCTGATGTTTTCGCCCAATATGATATTGTCCCGTACGGAACGATGGAATAAATCGGGCTGCTGAGGCACCATTGAAATTTGTGTTCTTAACGATTCCAAAGTAAATACTTTGGCGTCCACGCCGTCATAGCTTATAAGGCCTTGTTGAGGTTCCAGAAAGCGAAACAGAAGTTTGGTCAAGGTCGATTTGCCGGAGCCGGATTGTCCGACCAGCGCAATTTTTTCGCCGGCTTTGATGTCGAGATTAAAGTCGTGAAATAAGCGGGTCTGGTTTGTGTCAAGCTCATGATAGCTAAAGCTTACATTAGAAAATTTAATCGCGCCTTGGCTTATTGTAACGGGTCCGGCAAGCGGGGCGTCGTGTTCCAGGTCGTTAAGCCGAAAGATATCGGCCATTTCGGATGCGTCGGCCAGGGCTGTAAAAAAATTTCTGAAATTGCGACCGAACTCCCATAGCCGTTGAATGAGCATGATTAAGATGGATTGAAACAGCACGAATTCGCCGACCTGGAAGTCGCCTGCCTGCCATTTAAGGATCATCAAATAGATCAGGATCAACTCAATCCCGAAAGTCATAATCCCTTGTACCGCAAAGGATATAAAGGTCATCAGCCAGGCGATTTTCTTTTTTCGATAAACGTAATCAGATGCTTTATTGATGCGGGTTTGTTCGTTGTTTTCGAGTGCGAAGGTTTTGACAATAAAGATATTGCTGATCGCATCCGAATAAACGCCGCCGACTTTGCTATCGCTTTCCGCGACGGCTTTATCGAAACGCATTTTCCACATGGAAAAAACAATATTCCAGGTGATGATGAGGGCTACCCAAGCCAGAAAATAAAGCGCGAATAGCCTGTGCTGGCGATAGAAAATAACGAATGAAATGCCGATGGTCAGCATATTCATGTAAAACTGGAACAAAAACCAGTCCATAATGATTTCAAAAGAGCGCGAGAACCGATTGGCCTGTTTAATGATGCTGCCTGAAAACCGGTTTTCGAAAAAGCCGTATTTTTGTTTTTTTAGAATTTCGAAACACCGTTTTTCGAGAAGATTAACGCCGCCGCCGTCAATCGGCACGATAGCTAGTTCAAGAAACCGCCAGGAGCACCAGATTGCGGCGTAAACGAGCGCTAGCCTTTTCAGATTGGCCAGTAACATTGCCAAGGTTGCGTCCGAATAAGGCTGGGCCAGGCCATTGGCGATGTCCTTAAAAATAGCTGGCGCTAGCAAATCCAAGCCGGTTGCACTGGCGAGGGCTAATAAAGCCAATAAAAAATATCCTTTTTTTTGCCATACAACCCGGCTGTATTCTTTGAAGATGATGTCCATAAGTTTGAGTTCGGCTTAATTACGATTAAGCAATTCGCGTTGTCTGAATGCTAAGATTTTTTTAAATTACAGAGGAATGAACCTCTATTCCATAATTAATAATAACAGCGGAGTTACGGTGTTATTAATTTTTGATGATCGTTTCAGGCTAAAGTACCTTCGTATAGAGTAACGGCCCGATGCCGGTTCGTATTGTATGTTGTAAGGTTTTATAGTATTTTGTTCCGGGTGTTTAGGGCGGTCACGTTAAGTGTCTTTATCTAACCACGAGTCATAGAAGTTTTTAGTCGTAGTTGGACATTTGAGAGGAAAATTATGGCGGAAATTGCGATCAAACCTATTGTCAATTACATCGTTGATTGGGTTCAAGCGCGAGTGAATGAGCGTACGTCCTGGGATGGATTAACCATTATCATCATCAGTATTATCGCTTTAATAGCGACTCCGTTAGTTAAGTATGCTGCGTGGATAGGCTTAGCTTACGGTGCTTGGACATTATGGAAAAGAGAGAAAATATAACATCAAATTTTATTAACCCATAGCGTACCTTAATATTACATTAGGATGACGCAATACTAGCCGGGAGGTCACAATCATGTCTTCAAAAGAAGAATTTTTGGCAAAATTACAAACTCAACTCGATAGTTGGCAAACAGAAATTAGTGAATTGGAAGCCAAAGCCAATGACGCCTTGGACGACCTTAAACCGGAAATCGACGCGCAACTCGCTAATTTACGGACTAAATTTTCCGAAGGCGAAGGCAAACTGAATGAATTGGCCGATGTAGCCGAAGATGCCTGGGAAGAACTTAAAGTCGATGCGGAAGCTACTTTCGGCAAATTGATCGGCGAGTTTCAGGAAGATGTTCAACAAGCGGTTTCCGGCGCGCAAGGTATTTTCGCAAAAATTAAATCGTTCTTCAGCTAAATTTTTGTTGAATCAAGAAATCCGGTTTTGAAATGATGAGACGAGTTCGCATTTCAATAATTCATTCCGGTACGTTCAAAACAGCAGTCAGAAGGCATAAAGGTCAGAATCTAAAGTGCAATTTTTAGTCTGGTCTTTATGTTTCTGGTTAAATTCAATATGCGTTTTATAAGGCCAATTTTCGGGTTAAACTTAGAAAGCGCCGATACCTCGATTTCGCTATTGTTCCGATTTCCGCCGCTTCCCTGATAACGCAGCCCTTGTCGTCATGGTGGCGGCAATCGTTAAACTTGCAGTTTCCCAGTAACGCTTTGAACTCCCTGTAGCCTTGAGCTAATTGCTGGCTGTCGAGATCGGCTAGGCCGAAGATCGCTACGCCTGGACTGTCGATCAAATCGCCGCCGGTTTTTACATGATAAAGCGTTGCCGCAGTGGTGGTGTGGCGGCCGTGTTTCGTGGTTTTGGAAATGCTGTTTGTTTTTAAGTTGCGGGCGGCAACGAAAAGGTTAGTGAGAGAGGTTTTGCCGACGCCGGATTGGCCTGTTAGTACACTGACCCGGCCTTGCAAAGCCGATTTGAGTTCGTCCATACCGGTACCCGTTTTCGTGCTGATTTTATACACCCGGTAGCCAAGATTTTGATAGAGCTGAAGCTCATTGTCGAGATCTTCGGATGCGTCTAAATCGATTTTGTTCAAGATCAAGGCGACGTCGATGCCGCTGTTTTCACACACCGCCAGATATTGATCTATCAATAAGAAGTCGCAAAAAGGTTCTACAGCGATGACGATAAAGACCTGGTCGATGTTGGCGGCAACCGGGCGGATTTTATTGTTACGCGACGGTCTTGCCAACAGTGAGCGGCGAGGAAGCAGGGTTTCGATGCGTCCTTGCGCGGGCGCTGAAGGAGACCATAACACCTTATCGCCGACAGCGATGGTTTCCAATTTTCTTAGCGGCTGGCAGAGAATGATATTACCGTCATGCTCAACCGCTATGCCTTGGCCGACATGGGCGATTACCAGCCCTTCTTGCGGCTCGGTTGTTAACCCGAGCGTTTCAGCCATTGCTTTAAATTGTTTGCATTTTGGTTTCCAGATGGGCAATACGAATAGCGGCGGGCGGATGGCTGTAATGGAATGCCGAATACAACGGATCCGGCGTTAAGGTGCTGGCGTTTTCTTCATACAGCTTAACCAAGCCGCTGATCATCTTCGCGGCTTTGGCATTGGCGGCGGCGAAATCGTCCGCTTCAAATTCGAATTTGCGTTGAAAATACGCGCTGATCGGTTGCATAAAGAAAGTGAAAACCGGCGACACCAGCATGAACAACAACAAGGCGGCGGCGTTGGAAGTCTGTTGAACGCCCAATCCGGCATAAAACCACGGCTGGTTAATCAGCCAACCCAGAACCGCCAAGCCGATCAGGCTCATAACGGACGAGGCGCACAACATTTTGATGACATGCTTGCGTTTGAAATGCCCCAGTTCGTGCGCCAAAACGGCTTCGAGTTCTTCCTCGTCCAGCGATTCCACCAAGGTGTCGAAAAAGACGATGCGTTTGTTATTGCCTAAGCCGGTGAAGTAAGCGTTGCCGTGTCCCGAGCGTTTGGAACCGTCCATGATAAAAATTCCTTGGCTGTTGAAACCGCAACGGGCCAGCAAGCCTTGGATGCGCTCTTTTAACGAGCCTTCCTCCATCGGGGTGAATTTGTTGAATAACGGCGCAATGACGGTAGGGAAAAGCCAACTCATCAATAACGAAAAGCTCAAGATAATCAGCCACGTCCAAAACCACCATAAAGAACCGACACTTTCCATGACCCACAAAATTAGGGCAAGGATTGGCAGGCCAATGGCTACAGTTAGTGCCAGTTGAATTAAATGGTCTTTAATAAATCGATCGACGGTGCTTTTGTTAAACCCATATTTTTCTTCGATGACAAAGGTCTGGTATAAGCTGATCGGAATTTCAAGCACCGACATGGCCAAAAAGATGCTGCCGAGCGCCGCAATACCAGCCCACAGTGGGGAGGTAACCTGTGCCGTCCAGAATACGAACGCCGCGTTGATGCCGCCGCCAACCGTCAGTAACAACAAAACAACAATACCGATGATGCTGTCGATGATGCCTAGCCTGCCTTTTTCAATGGTGTAGTCGGCGGCTTTCTGGTGCGCTTCCAGGGAAACCCGGTCTTTAAACGCATCGGGCACAGCGGAACGGTGGTTTTTTACATGGTCGAACTGGCGTTTCGACAACCAGAATTGCGTGGCGTAACAAAGCACTAGCGCGACCAAAAAGATGAGAGTAAAGCTGTTCATAGGTTAAAATCGTCAGGTTTAAATCTAGGTAGGGTTGTGAGCGAATGCTACACTAACTCAGTTCCAATTAATATAACGGAAAACGCAAATGGTACAAGATGTCCAAAATTTGATCTGGATCGACCTCGAAATGACGGGGCTTTACCCGGAAACCGACCTGATTATCGAGATCGCCACCGTCATTACCGACAAGGATTTGAATATTCTTGCCGAAGGCCCTGCCTTGGCGGTGCATCAGTCTGATGCAGCGTTAGCGGCGATGGATGCTTGGAACCAAAAACATCACGGCGAATCCGGTTTGATTGACCGGGTGAAGGCATCGAACATTTCCGCCGCCGATGCGGAAAGAATGACGATTGAATTTTTGCAGCAATGGGTGCCGGAACGGACATCGCCCATGTGCGGCAACACCATCGGGCAGGACCGGCGGTTTTTAGTGAAATACATGCCGAAACTGGAAGCCTATTTCCATTACCGCAGCATCGACGTTTCAACCTTGAAAGAACTGGCGGCTCGATGGGCGCCGGAGCTAAAAGACGGTTTCAAAAAAGAAACCCGGCATGAAGCATTAGCGGATATTCTTGAATCGATAGAAGAATTGCGGTATTACCGGGAGCATTTTATCAAATGCCCCAACTCGTTGGGTTAGACGCGCATGGCAACAACGATGAAATGATCGCTATCGCTTAGGGGCGTCGTTTTATGTCCTTTGGGTGCAAGGCGAACGGAAGTTTATACTTCATAAGGCTGGCTTAATAGATTTTTGCAAACGGGGCAATATGCCTCATCCAGCCTGTGTGTTTAACTCGGAGGGACGAATGAAAACATTTAATATTTATGAACACCCTGAATTAGGTTTTCAAGCTATTAAACTAGGTATTTGTTGGCCTGGTTTCGTCTTCGGTGGATTATGGTTATTCATTTGTAGAATATGGGGTAAAGGTTTTTTAGTACTATTAGTAGAAATTTTATTGAGTATTCCCAGGATAAAGTATGGAAAAGAAGCCGATGGCTTGAGTTTTTTATTTGGTACCCTTCTTCTAATTTATATTGCATATAATTCAAATGAATGGGAAGAAGCTATCCTACTTAAAAGAGGTTTTATATTTATTAAAACGGTGGATGCTGAAACTCCTGAGGAGGCTATTAGCCAAGCTAAGGTAGGTTGAGTGAGAGCTATAGGATGTGCCGAGGAACGAGGCGCNNTCGTTCGCGATTGATGCGCTTCACTTCGTTCAGCACATCCTATAAATTGAAATAAAAGCAATGGGTTGTCGTTAGTGTGATGGAGTTTCTTACCCCTTTGACTTATGCGATGCTTATGGAGTCGTTGCTGAACCAAGTTGAAATCCTACGGGCGGGGCACATGTCCCGCTCGTCTGAGAGCCGTAGGTACGATTAGCGACAGCGTAATCGTACGCATGAGGTTGTTTACATTCCTCCGATTATGCTATCGCTAATCGGAGCTACTCACTACGAATAAATAATTTTCTTGCGAAGGATGTTCCTTGAATTTATTGGACTAACTAATGAATCAAATACTTGCCGTCGCCCTCGGCGGCTCATTCGGCGCGGTGTTCCGCTTTTTGGTATCGGCCGGGATTTACCAATGGCTAGGCCGGGGCTTTCCGTACGGTACGCTCGTCGTCAATATCATCGGTTCGTTTTTATTGGGCTTACTGACCGAAGCCTTGGTCGTTCAGCGCATCAGCTTTGGCCACGACTATCGTTTTGCCATTCTGATCGGTTTTATCGGGGCATTTACGACATTTTCCACCTTTTCGCTGGAAACTTTTTACTTGATTGAGCAGGGCAGCTTTACCAAGGCGATCGGCAATATCCTGATTAGCGTGACGGCCTGTATTTTGGCGGTTTGGCTGGGTTTGCTGTGCAGCCGCGGCTTGTTTTATGGGACGGATGGCGTTTACATCTGGAAGGGCTTGAGCTTTCCGTATGCCTTGCAGGTTATTAACCTCCTCGGCGCATTCATCATCGGCTTCGTGACTGTGCTTGCACTCAGGACAACAGCGCTGCCCGAGGCTTCCGTGGCAACCTTGTTGGCGGTTGTTGTCGGCACGTATTTGATACTATCCGGTTTGTACCTCCTGTTGTTCTTGATCGACAACGGTTATTCGCTCATTACGCATGGCACTTATCTGCTCAGTGTCTATGCTTTCAATACCTTATTGTGTTTGCTCGTCATCTGGCTGGGGTATTTGGCCGGAAAAGGCCTATAATTCCCGTTTTTTTCCATTTCGTAGGTAACAACGTGTTAGATCCCCGACTATTCAGGACCGAGCTTGGCTTTGTGCAAGAACAATTAGCCAGACGTTCGTTTGCATTTAATCCCGAACCTTATTTAGCCTTGGAAAGCAGGCGCAGAGAAGTCCAGGTGAAAACCCAGGAATTGCAGAACGAGCGTAACACCCGGTCCAAAGCCATCGGCCAAGCCAAGGCCAAAGGGGAAGATACCGAGCCGTTAATGGCGCAAGTCCAACACCTTGGCGATGCGCTCAAAGCTGCGGAAGCGGAACTGGCTGAAATACAAAAAGAAATGACCGATTTGATGGAAGGCATTCCCAATCTGTTGGATGTTTCTGTCCCCGACGGCAAAAACGAGGAAGCCAATGTCGAAATCAGCCGCTGGGGTGAGGTGCCGGCCTTTGCTTTTACACCGAAAGATCATGTCGATTTGGGGGCGAAACATAACCGAATCGATTTTGAACTAGGGGCAAAAATTGCCGGTGCGCGTTTTGTGGTATTGAACGGGCCGATAGCGAGATTGCAACGGGCGATCATCCAATTGATGCTCGATACCCACACACAAGAACACGGCTATAGCGAAACCTACGTGCCTTTTCTGGTGAATGCCGATAGTTTGTACGGTACAGGCCAGTTGCCTAAGTTCGAGGCCGATTTGTTCAAGGCGAATGACGATCCGGCGTTGTATTTGATTCCAACAGCGGAAGTGCCGGTGACGAATATCGTCCGCGATGTGATTGTCGATGCCAAGGAAATGCCGCTCAAGTTCGTCTGCCACAGCCCGTGTTTCCGTAGCGAGGCGGGCGCGTATGGGCGCGATGTGCGCGGTATGATCCGCCAGCACCAGTTTGAAAAAGTCGAAATCGTGCAGATTGTCCGTCCCGACGATTCTGAACGGGCGCATGAAGAACTCACCCGTCATGCCGAAGTCATCTTGGAAAAGCTTAACCTGCCTTACCGCCGGATGTTGCTCTGCGCGGGCGATACCGGGTTTTCATCATCTAAAACCTACGACCTGGAAGTCTGGCTGCCGGGGCAAGGCGCATACCGGGAAATTTCATCCTGCAGCAATTTCAAGGACTTTCAAGCACGCCGCCTACAAGCCCGCTGGCGTAATCCGGAAACTGGAAAACCTGAGTTGGTGCATACTTTAAACGGTTCCGGTTTGGCGGCAGGTCGTACCTTGATTGCGGTGATGGAGAATTATCAGGATGAACAAGGCAGAGTTCATATCCCTGAGGCGTTGTTGCCGTATATGGGTGGGGTGAAGGTTATTGAATGATTTTTGCCGATTTCGTTCGTACTCAAGGAGCATCGCATGATGAGTATGCCGATCATATTGACGGACGAAATACTTTCCTTTGCGAGTACTTCTATCTAATCAGTAACCTTTTCTTTTCAAAAGCGAAGTAAGGTTAAGTTTAAATATCTTCAAATTAACGCGTCTTATTTTCTCATGCCTTAGATTGATGAAAGCATACCGGCAGATCAAGCTAAATTCCCAGAAGGGGAGAATAAGGACGGAAAGTCTGATCTACCTGACCTTTCCGGCTGCGTTATCGGCCATGTTAAATAACGCCTACCGGGTTATCGATCAGTACGCCGTGCAATGGCTGGGATTGGATTCTCAGGCTGCTATTGCATCGTGTACGTTTGTATTGATTGCCTTTTTTGCCGTTTACAGCATTTTTTCTTCCGGCGCTATTGCATTGGTTGCACGGGCTGTCGGCAGTGAAAATCTGGATGAACAACAGCAGCTTATCGGTAACGCATTGATTTCAGCATTGCTTGCCGGAATCATAGTCTTAACCTTTAGCGGTTTTATGGCGCCGTGGACGGTCAGAAGCCTGGGGCTGCGTGGCGGGGTTGCCATGCAAGCTGAAACTTACTTACGCTGGCATGCTGTTTTTTGCCTGCCGCAAGCGGTCATGCCGGCTTTAGATGCCATCTTTATCGCTTTCGGACGAACCAAAACGGTATTGGTTTTACAGATCACCGCTTCTCTTCTCAATTTTTTGCTCAATCCGGTGTGTATCTATTGGCTCGGTTTCGGTATTGGCGGTTCCGCCATGGCCACCGGCATCAGCGAAGCCGTAGCGGTCATCGTGGGGTTAGTCTTGCTTTCGCGTACCCAAGCTTTCGATCATAAAGCGTTTCGATTAAATCGTCAGGCTTTACGTATTTTCAAAGTCGGCTTACCGATGTGCTGGGGCACTTTGGTGTTTGCCGGGGTTTACTGGGCCTTGATAAAATGGGTTATTTCGCCGCTAGGTCCGGAGGTTAACGCCGCGTTAGGTATCGGGTTTTCTGTCTTGGAAGGTTTTACTTGGCCGGTGTTTTGGGGGTTTTCAATGGGCATCGCCAGCATCGTCGGCCGTAGTTTGGGGGCAGGGCAACTCGCCGACGCTCAACACGCCATCAAATTAGCGTTCCGTTTAGTCACTTTTTTCGGGCTATTGGCGGCAAGCATTTTTTGGTGGGGCGGTAGAACCTTATCCGGCATTTTTACCGGCAATGCGGCTGTGTTGGAACAAGCGGTCCTTTATGCTCAAGTATTGGCGTTTTCGCAAGTTTTCGTCGCCTACGAAGCATTGGCAGAAGGCATTTTGAGCGGTTCTGGCAAAACCAAGTCTATTTTTTATTGGTCGGGACCGCTGAACATTCTCCGTATTCCTTGTTGCTGGTTGTTTGCGATTTATTACGGTTACGGCGCAGAGGGTGTTTGGTGGGTAATTAACGTATCCACTTTGTTGAAATCTGCCGGAAAATGGGCTTCGGTGCTCAGCGGACGCTGGCAGCAAGGATGATTCGATATGGCAGGTTTTGAAACCTAAATTCTCGGATTCATTTCCTTAATCTTAATAAATTCGGTAAAATTCGCCGCTTTAATTTTGTATCGAGTGGATTCAAAAGCGATTTTTATTGCCTTGTATTCGTTGTTTGAAACGCTTCGTTTTTCGATACTGCTCTAAGGTACCGCTGTCGCGGTACGTCTATTTTTTAATAAGCATGTCTAACCCAGAAATAACCGCAGAAACGACTCGCCGGCGCACGTTCGCCATCATTTCACATCCGGACGCGGGTAAAACCACGTTGACCGAAAAGTTGTTGCTGTTCGGCGGTGCAATCCAGCTTGCGGGTTCGGTCAAAGGCCGGAAAGCCGCGCGCCACGCCACGTCCGACTGGATGGAAATGGAGAAGGAACGCGGGATTTCGGTGACGACCTCGGTGATGCAGTTCGAGCATAAAGGCTGCATCGTCAATCTCTTAGATACCCCAGGCCACGAAGATTTCTCCGAAGACACCTACCGCACCTTGACGGCGGTCGATTCGGCCTTGATGGTGATCGACGTGGCCAAAGGCGTCGAAGAGCGTACGATCAATTTGATGGAAGTCTGCCGGTTGCGGACTACGCCTATCCTGACCTTCATCAATAAACTCGACCGCGAGGGCAAGGAGCCTATCGAATTGATGGACGAGGTCGAGACTGTGCTCAACATCAAGTGCGCGCCAATGACCTGGCCGATCGGCATGGGTAAACGATTCAAAGGTGTTTATCACCTGTACAAAGACGAAATTCATCTGTTCAGCGCCCAGCATGGCGGACGGATTGCCGAGGCGGAAATCATCAAAGGCTTGGATAACCCGAAACTGGATGAATTGCTGAAAGACCAAGCTGAAGAACTTCGGGATGAAATCGATTTGGTCAAGGGCGCGAGCCACGAATTCGACCTGAACGAATACCTGGCAGGCAAACTGACGCCGGTGTTTTTCGGTTCGGCCATCAATAACTTCGGCGTTCTGGAGTTATTGGATGCCTTTGCCGAATTTGCGCCTTCGCCTAGGCCTCGGAGATCCGAACAACGTACGGTCGATCCGCTGGAAGAAAAGTTCACCGGTTTTGTGTTCAAAGTCCAAGCCAATATGGACCCGGCGCATCGCGACCGGGTAGCGTTCGTGCGCGTTTGTTCCGGCAAGTTCGATAAAGGCATGAAGCTGTATCATGTCCGCATCGGTAAGCAAGTTCAGGTTGCTAACGCCCTGACTTTCCAAGCCGATTCCCGCAAAAATGTCGAAGAAGCCTTTCCCGGCGACATCATCGGCTTGCATAATCACGGCACGATCCAAGTCGGCGATACGTTTACCCAAGGCGAAACCTTGAAATACGGCGGCATTCCCTATTTTGCACCGGAGTTGTTCCGGCGTGTCATATTGAAAGATCCGTTACGCGCCAAAGCCTTGCAAAAAGGCTTGGTGCAGTTGACCGAAGAGGGTGCTACCCAGTTATTCAAGCCGCTAAAAAATAACGACCTGATCCTCGGTGCGGTCGGCATCCTCCAGTTCGACGTGACGGCATACCGCTTGAAAGCCGAATACAATGTGGAATGCGTCTACGACAATGCGCCTATCTCCACCGTGCGTTGGGTCAGTTCGGACAAACCGGTCAAACTGGAAGAATTCAAAAAACGCGTATTCGAAAACCTCGCCGAAGATGGCGGCGGTTATCTGGTTTATCTGGCCACTAGCCGGGTCAACCTGCAATTGACCGAGGAACGCTGGCCGGATATTAAGTTTAGTGCGACAAGGGAATTGTAATTTTCCACTCTTAATCGAAGATATTTTTGGATTAGATGTAAGATGGATGCGTTGCGTTATCCATCGTACCAACTGCGTTCATCGGAAGTATTAAGCGATGCCGTGATTATCTGCGAGCGTGGGAACGAGAAATATAAGTTGGTTAAAATGCACATGGCACAGACAATCTGATTATAATCTTGGCGTGATTTATTTTGTGTGCCAAAACCAAGTTACCCATCTAACGATCTTACGGTTTTTATATTCATTCCTATTATTGATAGCTTATTCTGCGAATGCGGTTGATACGGCATCACTTGATGTAAGCAAAATCACCGGCACGACTTTGCAATTGGAAGGCGTCAAACTGTCGCTTGACGGCATTAACAATAAAAATTCGCAATTCATCTTGTCCGCAACAAAACTGATATTGCCCAAACCTTTCAACGACCTGTTACTTGCGGACATTCGCTGCGACAATCTCATTTGGGATCAAAACAACATCGATTGTCGGCACGGTAGTGCATCGGTAAAGTCGGTCTACTGGCAATCGCCTTCGACTGATTTTACATTTCACCTTAACCCAAAATTGAGCACTTTCCGATTCGCTAATGCTCGATTAGGCGATAGCCGGTTGACTTTGAATGCCGAGTTTAAAGGTAAGGATTGGCAGATTCAGGCTGAGGCTAAGCGTGTCAATAAGGCTCTATTGACTAAATTATTGCCCTTACTTGTAGCTAAAAAAATGCCTAATAAGTTGATTCCGTCCAAGGCTCGACGACCGAAGGAAGTGCCTGCGGTGCAAGCTTACGACGAACGGAAGCAACGCACCGCCTTTCGTGCTGAGCTTGTCGAAGGACTTAATACGAATCTTTATAACACTATTCTGACTCAGATTAAAAATGGTAGTTTAAACCTATCTGCAACGCTTTCCGGGCGGGACGATAAGGTGCTTACATTCGATCTCACAGCACAGGTTGAAGGTATTACCGGCCAATCGGTAGACGGTAAACTTGCCGCCGAGAATACGAATTTGCAGTTTCATATCCAGGGCAGCACTAAAAATGGTCTTTGGCATTGGCAGGGCGAATCTCGCTTGCTGGGCGGTGCGTTATATGTCGAGCCGGTTTACCTTGAAGTTGCGGGACAACCGATTTCGGTTAATGCACAGGGTACGATCAACCTTATAACAAATTTTACCGACATCCAGTCGTTTTCGTTGCAACAGCCTGACGTTATGCGCGTAAGCGGTAGCGCACAAGGTTTTTTTCGGAATAAAATTCATGTCGATAAGGCTGATATCGACTTGCAAAGCGCTACTCTGCAAGATTTGTTGACGACCTATATCAATCCGTTCTTTACTGAATCGCCGTTTGCTAATGTCAAAGCATTCGGTACGCTTAACGCCCGGTTTTCGGTCGTTCAGCAAGCATTAACCGATGCCGCCGTAAACTTCGCCGATCTCACTATTGACGACGAAAATGGACGGTTGACGGTTAAGGATGGTGATGGTTCGATTAACTGGTCGAACGATTTACTTGAGAAAAAGCAATCGGAATTGGCTTGGCAATCCTTATCGATAAAAGGTTTGCCCATTGATGCGGCAACATTAAATTTTGCCAGTTGGGGTAATGCTTTTCAGTTGGCTCATAAAGTCAAATTGCCGGTGTTGAACGGCTCGATTGCTGTCGATAAATTCAGTTGGCAGGCCAAATCGGGTGACGAGCCGGATGTCAGTTTTGCCGGGCGTATGGATAATCTTTCCCTGGAGCAATTGACCAAAAAGATGGGTTGGACACCGTTATCCGGCAACATTAGCGGTCAGATTCCGGGCGTTACTTATCATAACAAGGTGCTTAGCTTGGGCGGCGAACTCTTGATTAAGGTATTCGATGGCACTATAAAAATCAGCCAATTGAAGTCGTCCGGCTTGTTCAGCGGTTACCCCCGGCTGGAGAGCGAGATCGAACTCGACAACCTTGATTTGGAGCAACTCACAAGTAAATTTGAGTTCGGCGCAATTACTGGACGCTTATCCGGCTTCGTTAAAAATCTGGTACTTGAGAATTGGCATCCGGTCTCTTTTTATGCGTGGTTCGGTACGCCGGTCGATGACGACAGCAGCCATAAGATCAGCCAGAAGGCGGTAAAAAACATCGCCAACATTGGCGGTGGTGCAGCTTCCGATCTGTTGTCACGCAGTTTTTTAAGTTTTTTTGAAACTTTCCGGTACGACAAAATCGGCATGGGTTGTTATTTACACGATGGTACTTGCCAGTTGATGGGCTTGGAAGCGGAAGGGCAGGGCTATTATTTGATAAAAGGCGGTTTACTGCCGAGAATCGACGTGCTGGGGTATAATCCACGCGTCAATTGGGATGTGCTGGTGGAACGGCTTAAGCGGGTGGCAACGCCGGAACAGGCTATCATCAAATAAATTTTGGAGACAATCATGAAAAAAAAGCTTTCAGTATTGGGTGTGTTGATGCTCACGGCTTGCGTTACGATCAATATCTATTTTCCCGCTGCAGCGGCTGAAAAAGTGGCGGATGAAATCATCAAGGATATACAAGATAACGACAAGATCCCTAATAGTCCTCCCTCCCCGGAGAATGAACCAAAATCAGAAGGTTCACATTTAAAAACAAGCCTGTATAAAGCGATCGATAGCGCGATCAGTTTTGCGATTGCTTCCGCACAAGCCGCCGAAGCGGATTTATCCATTGATAGCCCGGAAATCCGGAAATTAACCGCATCGATGGAACAGCGTTTTGCATCGCTAAGAGGTTTTTATGCCTCCGGCGCTATCGGCATCAAGTCGGATGGTTTTCTGGCGGTAAAGGATGTGGCTAGCGTCGCCCTCAAAGACCGTAATCAAGTTAATAAGCTCGTTGCTGCCGAAAACGCCGACCGCCAAGCGCTGTATCAAGCCATTGCCAATGCGAACGGCCATCCGGAGTGGGTGACGCAAATCAAATCGACCTTCGCTGCGCGCTGGATTAGTAACGCTCAATCCGGTTGGTGGGTTCAATCCGGCGGCGCCTGGAAGCAAAAATAACTCAATCACAAATCACGCATGTCACGTACCCGAAAAAAGCTGCCGGACACGCCGGTAAGGGCGGCCATTACCTCATTAACCCACGACGGGCGCGGCGTCGCCCACATTGACGGCAAGGCTGTCTTTATCGATGC
This sequence comes from Methylococcaceae bacterium UBA7658, assembly GCA_002483425.1. Lineage (GTDB taxonomy): Bacteria > Pseudomonadota > Gammaproteobacteria > Methylococcales > Methylomonadaceae > Methyloglobulus. Next base: position 25,225 of record DLHW01000049.1, on the reverse strand, counting down.
AGCCTTGCCGGGCGAAGAAGTCGATTTCCTGTACACCGAAATCCGGCGAGATTATGCCGAGGGCAGGGTAGTTAAGGTCGTTTCTGCTTCCGAACATCGGGTTGAACCGGGCTGTAAGCATTACGACATCTGCGGAGGCTGTAGTTTTCAGCATGTCGATTCGGCAACCCAAATACAAATCAAACAGGACTTGCTGGAAGAGCAGTTCAAACGCATCGGTAAAGTGACCATTCCGGTACTATGGGAACCGTTAACCGGCCCGCATTGGGGTTATCGCCGTAAAGCGCGGATGGGCGTTAAATATGTCGCTAAGAAGAATCGGGTCCTGGTAGGATTCAGGGAAAAGCGCCAGACTTTTTTAGCTGAACTCGACAGTTGCCCGGTGATGTATCCGGCAGTCGGCACTAAGTTAGTCGAACTCGGCGAGATGATTGAAGGACTCACGATACGGGAAAAAATCCCGCAGATCGAAGTTGCTGTCGGCGATGAACAATGCATTCTGGCGATTCGTACCCTGGAACCGCCGACAGCGGCAGACCAAGACCGGATGCGTTCGTTTGCCAAGGCCAATAACCTGACGATCTGTATCCAACCTAAAGGCCCGGATACGATTAAGCCGCTGGATGGCGAAGCCGAAGTGACACCGACTTATGCTTTACCCGACCACGGTATTGAGTTCCTTTTCCGCCCGGCGATGTTTACCCAGGTGAATTACGAGATCAACCGCCAGATGGTCAAACGGGTGTTGGATACGCTGCAATTAACCAAAGAAGACACCGTACTCGACCTTTTTTGCGGGCTAGGCAATTTCACCTTACCGATTGCCAAATATGCCGGGCAAGTTGTCGGTATAGAAGGCGACCAACCGTTAGTTAACCATGCCAAGGACAATGCGCGCCACAACGGCATCGAAAACGCCGAATTTTATGCGGCGGATTTAACAAAGGATATCAGCGAGCAGCCTTGGGCAAAGCGCAAATACAACAAAATTATGCTCGATCCGTCCCGCGCCGGTGCGTCGGAAGTGTTGTCTTATTTTAAACAGTGGCAACCGGAGCAGGTTGTCTACGTAAGCTGCAATCCTTCAACGCTGGCGCGTGATGCGGGAGTAATGGTCAACGATTTAGGCTATAAGCTTATTAAGGCGGGTGTTATGGACATGTTCCCGCAAACGGCGCATGTGGAATCGATTGCGTTGCTTGAGCGGAAAAAGGTTTAATAAAAAAATCAACTGTTGGTTCTGGAACTCGAAACAAACCTGAGATTTGCAACGAATTCCAGGGACTCATGGCTTTCTTTTATCCGGGGTATTCAGAACATCAGTTTACCGTGTTACAAATAAGAAGAATGAATTGTCAGCAGGGGCGCCTGCCACGTCGACGCAGTTGATAAATACGCCGTTTACATGACCCGCACGGTCTGCTGTTGAACAATGACCGTTAGTAGTACCGGTTGTAAGTGTATCGGTTTGAACAAAACGGGCAAAACCGTTTGCGGCAGTAATATTTCCACAAGGCGCTCTAAATAGCACTTCGTAGTTTCCAGTGCCTAAATGTGTCGTCGATAATACTGTTGATCCAGCTGCTTTCTGGGCGTTGGTGCCATCGGCATTGATTGCAGCTGTGCAAAAAACGGCGCCTTGCGTTGGAGTTAATGAAGCAGGGGCAACTGAGCGTGGATTGGGGCCATCGTTAATATCGGCCATCGCGTTAAAGGCAAATAATGAGGTTGCTACGGCTAAAGTAACTAGTGAAGTATTGAACCGAATTTTCATAACAAAAGTCTCCTAATATAAATTATTAACCTTACAAACCAGTGACCGTGCTTTTGAAATTTTTAGCGAACGGTCTAGGGCTGCAAAGGGATTGCGTTTCATAAGTTTGTTTTCATTGAAAACGATTACATTGTAATCCAATAATGAAATTAGTATATACGTGTTATTACCTAGAAAAACGTCTTCTTTTGTGTTATGGGAGTGTTAAAAATTAAATGTCTAAGTTTTAAAGCGAGTTTAAGCTCTGGTCAAAGCGTTATGTTTTGAATAAAGAAAAAATCAAAAATTAGATGGCTATGATTTAAGCTTGACTTGCCAGGCTGCGATTTTACGCTTTAACAAAGCGATATCGAATGTAGTGAGATGCCGTTGCTTTAATAATTGCTTTCCAGCTACCCAGACATCCGTGATTTGCTGCCTGCTGGCGGCGTATACGATTTGCGAGACCGGACAATACAAGGGCCGGGTTTCCAAGTGATCCAGGTCGATAGCGATTACGTCGGCGGATTTGCCGATAGTTAGGGAGCCGGTTTCATGAGCTAGACCGAGGGCTTTAGCGCCGTTAATAGTCGCCATTCTTAACGCCGTCATGGCCGGGACGCTGCTGGCGTTTTGAGCGACGGCTTTAGCGAGTAAGGCGGCTACCCGCATTTCACCTAGCATGTCGAGATCGTTATTGCTGGCGGCGCCGTCCGTACCCAAGGCGACATTAATGCCCGCATCGAGGCATTGCGCGACGGGGCAAAAGCCGCTGGCCAGTTTTAAGTTGGATTCTGGACAATGCACGATATGAGCGCCGGAACCGGCCACAATATTGATTTCCCCGGCGTTGAGTTGCGTCATGTGGACCGCCACCAATGAAGGATCGATAAGGCCGAGATTTCGCAGCCTTTGTAAAGGCCGTTGTCCGTTCAGGTTTTGCGCCTGTTCGACTTCATGCAAGGTTTCGTGGATATGCATGGTAATCGGAATATCGAGTTCGTCCGCCAGCGTTCTGATTTTTTGGAGCGGTTCGTCGGAGACCGTATACGGCGCATGGGGCGCAAACGTTGTGGTAATCAGCGGCTGGTGGCGGAATTGGTCGTGAATATCGAGGCCCTTAGCAATATAAGCCGCGCTGTTTTCCGCCCAAACGGTGGGAAAATCGATGACAATCAAGCCGATACAAGCCCGGATGCCGTGTTGCACAGCCTGATGCGCCGTTACATCGGGAAAAAAATACATATCGTTGAAACACGTTGTTCCGCCCAAAATCATTTCGGCAATGGCCAGATCCGTTCCGTCCTTGACGAATGCCTGGCTCATCCATTTTTGCTCGGTGGGCCAGATATGGTTTTGCAGCCATTCCATCAAGGGTAAATCATCCGCGCTGCCGCGCATTAATGTCATTGCGGCATGAGTGTGGCAATTGACGAAGCCGGGCAGTAAAGCATGGTTGTCGAGATTTTCAGTCGCCGCCGCTTGATAATGTTGTTTAGCCTCTGCTGTCGGCAGGAGATCGATAATACGGCCTTTATCGATGACCAAACTATGGTAATCGTAGGTTACAGAGGGTTCAACAGGTATAATCCAGCGGGCATGGAGCAGGGTATCGACGTTCATGGCGGTTTCCAATGTAGTATTCCAAGATTATAACTTATCGCTTGAGTTCTTAGATCAATGACAAAACACAACCAATCCGGCGTACAAGCTTTGCTATGGACGGGACATTCTCTAAAAGTACTGGATCAACGGCAATTACCCGAACAAATGGTTTACGATGATTATGTGGATGCGGCGGGTATTGCCGAGGCGATCAAATCGATGAGAGTGCGCGGCGCTCCGGCTATCGGGATTGCAGCGGCTTATGGCGTGGTGCTTTCGGTTAACCGGCATTTTTTAAGTTCCAATGGACATTGGAAAGATACTGTCCTCGCCGATATAGAATTGCTGGCGAATTCAAGACCGACTGCGGTGAACCTATTTTGGGCATTGAACCGGATGAAAGCGGTTTTAGAACATGTAAATAGTAATCCGATAGCAGATGTGCAAGCTTGCGCGGAAGCCATACATGCCGGCGATATTGTCGCCAACTACACAATGGCCGAATTGGGTGCGGATTTGCTGGCAAACGCCAAAGGTATCTTAACCCATTGCAACACCGGTGCGCTGGCAACGGGCGGTTACGGCACGGCATTGGGCGTCATCCGTAGCGCTCATGCTAGAAAACCGGTTAACATCTACGCGGGCGAAACCCGGCCCTGGTTGCAAGGCCAACGCTTGACAGTTTGGGAACTGGGGCAAGACGAAATTCCGGTTACGCTGATTGCCGATTCCGCTGCCGCCTGGCTGATGAAGTCGGGAGCAATCGACTGGGTAATCGTCGGCGCCGATCGCATCGCTTTGAACGGCGATACCGCCAATAAGATCGGGACGTATTCTTTAGCCGTATTGGCTAAACAGCACAATGTCAATATGATGGTCGTCGCGCCCACTTCGACGATTGACGGAACGATTAAAAGCGGCAATGAGATTGAGATCGAACAACGCCAGCAAAGCGAGTTATTACCTGCTTGTTATAAGGATAATCCGTATATTAAAGCTTGGAACCCGGTTTTCGATGTAACGCCTGCGGAATTGATTACCGCGATTGTGACGGAGAAGGGTGTGGTTTTAGAACCGGTTAAAAATGGTGTGAATGAATTGCTCATAATCTGACGGCAATTCAACGGTCTTTGTTGTGATAAAAACCCTATAAATTACAAAAGTTTATAGTGCTTTCCGCAAAAACGGTTATTGATGATTCCGGTTTCGCCTTTTTTGCAGGAAGTGGTTTTCCAGTTTAAGAAAATAAGAATGAACGCCGTAAAGAATTCCGCCCGCGAGCGGTAAGGCAAAATACCAGTGCGCTTTGGCGTAGGCTAATAATTCCAGTATTTGCGCGCCTAAAAAGTAAGACGGCGTGATGGTGATTGCAGCCCAAGCCCAGGCGCTGAGCAGGTTTATGATAGCAAACTGCTTGCCGGGGTATTTGGTGATCCCGATGGACATTGGGATGACAGTTCTCAGCCCGTACATATAACGTTGGGCGAAAATAATCGGCCAGCCGTATTTTTTGAGGAGAAGGTGGGCAATGGCAAATTTTCTGCGTTGGGTGTGGAGCTTGCGCTGGATAAACCCTTTGTTAAACCGGCCAATGTAAAAGTAGATTTGATCACCGGCGAATCCGCCCAATCCTGCCACAAAAATGGCAATGAACAGGTTCATGTCGCCGGTATGAGACATGATCCCGCCCATGATCAGACCCAATTCGCCTTCGAGAATGCTCCAGAGGAATAAGATCGGATACCCGTAATCCTTAAGCCAACCGAGAAATAATTCTTCCATCAAGTATTAAGTCTTAAAACTGCCTTGTATTCATGCTTGATGCAACATTGATCAGCTTAAGTCAAACAAGTCTTTGAGTTATAAGGCCCCGATTAAATCAAGGAGTTTGTAAAATCTTTTCTTTAAGTGCGGTATAAACTACGCCTGCGAGCCGCACGGTTCCGGCAGAGGTATTATCATCTGTAGAACGCATAATCGACGCAATTGGCAAAGCCGATGCTAAAACCAGACTAATTATGCCAGTAATTTGCAGTTTTTGTGCGATTTCTTTAAGAACGGCTTAAGACACATCGCGCTTAGGCAATTTGGAGCGCACGAATAACTTGCCGGATTTTAATGACCAATAACCCCAAAAAAACATAAATCAAGGTTGCCGACAAATATTGCGAATAGTATTGAATGAACTGGCTAATGTAATTGTGCCATGAAAGTTCGCCGAATTTGCCCGATAAAATATAAAAACTACCATTTGAAAGGGTATAAGAAACCGTTGCCGCCATCGCCGCCAAACCGAATGTTTTAATAGAATCGGCAAAGTGTAATCCGGCGAAATGCTGGGCATACCGGCCGCCGTACCACACTGCCGCATACGCCGGAAGCAAGGCAAAGTAAGCCGGTGAAATGCAGAAATCGCTCACGCCGAATTGTGCAATTGCTATGTAGTCGATTAAACCTGCTTCAATGATTAACAAGCCTAGAACTAAAAACGAGTTAAAACAAAGTCCCGCCAAGAAAAAAACCGCAAGCGATGCGTCCGGTAATAATGTAGCGGAGCCGAAATGTTGTAAGCGGGTTAGAGCCATTGAGCCCACTAATAAGAGCGGCAAAAATTGAGTGGGTTGCCAAGTTTTAATGTTCATGCAGTTTCTCCGGAATATCAGGGTAAAAACAAGCCAGCCGTGGCTTAGGGTTTAATTATTATAATGGATTGAAACAAAGAAGTTTCTATCCGCCGTGTTATAGGTGTTTACAGTTTGATATTGTTTGTCGAATAAATTGTTGAGTTTTGCACTTATCAGCCAATTTTTATCGATGTGGTAAGCGGCGCGCAGGTCGACTGTCACATAACCCGCTACTGCAACCGTATTTCCGGTCGTAAAGTCGATATCATGGCGATTGCCTTGCGCCAGCACAAAGGCGCCCAGGTCGAATTGACCGAACGAGCGGGACAAGTCATAGCTCAAGCTCTTTTGGTAACGGCGGATCAATCGGGCATTGGTTTCCCGGTCCCGCGGGTCGAGCCAAGTCGCGTTAAGCTTATTATTCCAGCCGAATAATTGCGTCCCGAGCTCAAACTCTAGCCCATCGATTTGCGCTTTTTTTACGTTTTCGGGCTGAGTCACAACCGTGGTTGCATCGACAGAAACCGTTTTGTCGATGATCAAATTTTCGGTATTGGTGTGAAAAGCGCGCAACTCCCAGTTTATCCACTCGTGGTTACCGGCTAACCCGGCTTCGAAGGTCGTCGATTCTTCTGGACTTAAATTCGGGTTGCCTTGGTAAATATAATTCGTTCCATTAAACGGCGATACGAGTCTTGGATAATACAGGCTGTTAAAAGACGGCGCTTTAAAGGCGTTGCCGAAACTCGCGAACGGGCTGATGCCGAACGGCGTGTTAAACCGCCAGCCGAAATTGCCGGTCACGTAATCGCCGAAAGCTTCGTTCTCATCCCAGCGCAACGAGGCGTTAATAAAATGGTTGTCGAAAATTTGGCTGTGATATTCGGCAAATATGCCCACGTCGTAGCGCGAATTTTTTTGGTACGCATTGGTCGTATCGATTTCATCCAGCCGATAATCGGAGCCGAAAACCAGTTGATGGCGGTCGTTAAAATCAATTTGGTTTAGCCAGGTCGCGTTCCAGCGGGAGGTGTCGAACCGGGAAAAGAACGCGCCGTTGGGCGAAAAATTGTCATTCTGGTCAATGCTCTGGCCGAGGCGCAAGGTCGATTTCCAGTTATCCAGCAGATACAGACTGCCCGATAAGGCCGCCACATGATTGACGAATTTAGTTTTGTTCTGGAAAAAGCCATCGAATTCGGTGCGTCCCGCCGAGCGCATATAAGACGCTTCGAGTTCGGCATTGTTATCGAACCGGTGGCCGAGCCGGCCATTGACAGCGGTGTTGTAATAACCGTCCGCATCGGGTTCATCGGTAAAACAGGCCCCATTTTTTTGGCAGGCGTTAAAACCTTCCGTGTTGTAATGCGAGGCTCCGAAGTTATACCAGCTATTTTGCCAATTGCCGCTGACCGTGCCGGAGGCTTTCAGCGTACTGTAATTCCCCCCGCCCGCATCGACAGTCACTTTAGGTTTTTCGCCATCCGCGCCTTTCCGGGTAAAAATCTGGATCACGCCTCCGATGGCTTCGGAACCGTACAAACTCGATTGCGGTCCGCGGATAATTTCCACCCGTTCGATTTGGTCGATGGGGATGAATTCAAAAGGCGTGGTGCCGGACGTGACCGAGCCGACCTTAATGCCATCAATCAATACCAATACATGGTCGGAATTGGTGCCGCGCATGAATACACTGGTAATCTTGCCGTCGCCGCCTTGCTGGGTTAGATCGAGGCCAGTGCTTCCCTTGAGCAGTTCGGGGAGTGTTTTGGTTTGCAGGCGTTCGATGTCCGCCCGTGTGTAAACGGTCGAACCGGCGGCAAGCTGGTTTTTGGGGAGTTCCGACCGGGTTGCCGTAACGACCAATTCCGGCAGGGCAATTGAACCCGTATTGCCGTCTTGGGCATGTAGCGATGCCGTAAAACCGGCCGTTAAAAGTGAGCTGAAGATAATTTTTTGCATGATGTCCTCTCTGCGCCGCCCGCGCATGATGCGTTTGGTAGAAGCACAAGAGAAGGCCGGAAGACGAGAGTACAGGGATGAGACGTGCCGTCGTGTTCGTGGACAGCCCTCCGCTGTGCCGAATTTAACTTTTAGGCCGGTCTCCGGGCTTATCAGCGGCAAATTCGATGATTTGCCGGATTCATCGCCTTCCCATGCAAAACACACAGTGGCGTAAGGATGAATCGTTAACTGACATACCGTTGCGGGGGCAGCGCCGGCTTGGGTTATAATTCTTGCAATCAATACCGGAGTTATCCGGATTTATCGCAGGATTCAATAAAACAACCTTACCGGCTTCCCGTTTAACCAGACGAAGGTGAAAATCGGCTGGAACCTGAAAGCGAGGGGAGATTATAGGGCGTTAACGGAATAATGCAAGCGGTTCGTTCATTCGAGTTTAATCAATCGCCATCGACAGAATGAGATTCCGCCTCTTTTTTAGCGTTTAGCTGCTGCTCGAAGATAACCGCTTGCTTTTCCCGTTCGATTTCCATCAAACAACGCAACGCCGCCATTTTGACCCAAGGCCGGTTTTTAGGGTCGTCGCGTAAAAGTTTGATTTTAGAAAGAGTCTCTGCATCAAGAGTATGCTGGGCTAGAACATAAGCTGCAAAAATACGTTTTTTTGAGTCATCGCTGGAAAGCCACTGAGTTAAAGTATCATCTCCAATTCGCCAGTCACCTTTAACCAACTCACGCAAAAGCCAAAAATCATCGTCCGCTAGATAATCATACCTCTCGTGCTCATCAGATTCAGAGCTAACCATGTAATCGTCGACATCAATATTCTTAGAATGAACTCCTTCTAAACTGAGTAATAAACTTCCTGCAGTATCTGCATTTTCAGAACTAATTGCCAGACTTAATAATGTGTTAGTACTTACGAAGTTTTTCGGCTTCCTTAACAGTTTTTCCAGGGTATCCCTGGCTTGTTCTTTATCTAACGCTATTGCCAATATCCCTAGGTTATCGGAGGAGCTAGACCTGATTTTTTCATCCTGGTCTTGCAATCCAGTCCAAACTTTATCTAATATCGCAATAGTTTGTTTTTTATCCAAAAATTCGGCTAATATACATAGTAATTCGATAGCTCGATACCTCAAATTTGAATCACCGAGTAGATTCATAAGTTCTGGTTTGATTAACTTCGCATGTCGATCCGCCAAATCTTCGGCAAAAGCGCCTAGCGCTTCAATAGCAGCGCGTTTTATATTGGTGTCTTTATCGTTGAGCGCAATAATAAGCTCATCAATAGCGGTTTGTGTGTGCGCCCCAACCAAATCCGAATGTAAATTGGATAAGGGATTATGTGCTGCTCGACTAACATCGGCATCAGAATGTTTAATATTGGTTATTATTTGAATAATGACCGCTCGAACTTGTTCTGCTTCAAGTTGTTTAGCTAACGTTATTAGTGTCTGCGAAGCCCGTAAGCTAACCCTCAAATTTGAATCCTTAAGCGCAATCATTAAACCTTCGATGGCCACTGGAAATTTTTTAGCATCCAAATTTTGTGCTAAATAACCTAAAGATAGGGTTGCTGCTAACCTGGTGTTTTGATTTTTATCTTTGAGTTTTACTCTCAGTTCATCAAGAGCATCCAACTTTTTATCCTCTGTTAATGCCTTGACTAATTTTTCAATAGCAGAGTCAAAATTCATTTCATTTTGATATTCAATAAATTCATTACCTGAATGTGAATATGAGTCGATAAACTTGGTGTTAAAAACTTTGATGGTGTCCCATAATTTCTCTGGTTTTATTGACTCTGCGAAATTGCCTATCGTACTGGCTGTCTCAGAGATGATTTTAATATTAGATAATTTTATTAAAGGCCAAAGTTCGTGAATTATTATTTGCTTTTGTTCAAAATTTAAATAATCCGATAATCTGCCGAGAGAGGCAATGGCGGCAATGCGAACTTCGTCGCTGCTATTGTTTTTAATGATATTCATTAATTCAGTTATGAATGCTTGAAATAAATAAGCATTTATGTTTTCGTCTAACTCGCGTTGTAAGCCATCTGTTATTACATCGATGTAATCATCTGTCGGCTTCTTAGCTAATGGATTTATAAGTTCGTCAGTTGCAATTTTAACGTGGCTAGAATCAAGTTTATTGGTTAATTTTCCGAAGGATGTGATCGCCAATCTCTTAACTGTATCATCAGAGTCTCTGAGTGCAACCCTTAGCATTTCAAGTATTTCTTTTGCTTGTTCTGAATCTAAAACTTCGATTAAATTGTTTACAGTTTCAAGCGCAGTTCTCTTATACCTATCAAACGAGCTTTCGCTTCCATCAAACGTGGAATTAGACACATCCTTATCCTTGGACTTAAGAACATCTTTTAGCAGATTAATTATTGTCTGAATTTGTTCTCTTCCCAACTCCTTAGTTAAAGGGGCTAAACATACGGCAGAGTAGAGCTTTACATCAGTTGAAGAGTCATTTAGAGCATTAAGTAAATCAGGTATTTTTATTATCTGTTGTCTTTTTTGAGTAGATAACACTCTAGCAGGAACACATAGTCTTATTATGTTGAGTTTTGTTTTTGAATCTCCTTTTTGTAATTTAAACCGGATAAATTCCATTATTCTTGCGTCGGCAGCAGAAAACAGATCTATATCAGACTCTTTTTCAAATTGAAATTTACTCAATAATTTCGCTATTTCATTTTGATTATTGTCAATGGCTTTAACCGAACCGAACTCTTTAGCGTTGACCGCTAACTGCAACTGCCAGGTGGCTTGTTCAAGCAGATGCGGCTCGATATCTTTCCAATCGGTCATCGCATCGGGCACATCGAAGTGAAAATGCGGCACCCGGCTGGCCTGGAGTTGATTGCGGTGAAAGCCGGTCATCAATTCCAGCCGCCAAAACTCGGGTTCCCAGAGGCCGAAGACAGGGCGGCGTTTGATGACGAGTTCGTCTTCATGGTCCTTTGAACCGATTTCGGCGTAATAGCTGTGCCAGTCGTACCATAATTTTGTGCATAACGATGCCGACGCTATTAAACAAAAGGCGATTAGAAACCGGCTCAGCAAGTCTTTTCTCTCAAAATTTCTTTTTTGCCGTGTTAGCCAAGGGTCGATAACCAGGGCTAAATAATCGTGGCGCAATTCGTACCAGGTTTTTTCCTGGCCGGATTCGACCCGTAATAAGAGTTTTTGTTCGAGATCGCTCAGCAACGGGCGCAATCGTTCCGCCGGAATGACCGCCGCTAGTTCGTCGAACGAACGTACTGATTTAGTTCGATGTTGGGTGACTAATTCGCTTAAAAGTTGGACGAGATCGCGCTTTTGCTTGCCGGTATAGGCTTCAAGCGGATGAATTATCCGGCTGGCTATCATGGCCTGGGCCGGCGTAATGAGCGTACCCTTATTGCCGGATTGCTGCAAAAAACTTTCATAATGACGACGGCATATCTTAGTTTCGCCGAGGTTAAGGTTTTCCCAAAGCCCGTGGCAAATGATCTGGAGATGGATAGGCAATACGCCGTCGTTGTCGTCGTTGAGTTGTTTCATCTCGGCTACTATCCGTTCCGGCAAGCCGGTTTCCCAGCTAAAACCGGACTCGGGTAAATCAGATGGTCCCAGGATGACCCGTAAAGCCGCTTCATCGTCGAACGGACGCAGTTCGAGATTGGTGTTGTTCTGAAAAATGCTGGGGATGACATTACGGAATTCGTTGAGGTGGTGGAAATGATCGGAACGCAACGACAACACCACATAGGCGCGCATGCTTGTGTCATGGATGATTTTCGCGAGATTTTCGGCAAACTGTTTGCGGATATCCGGACGGTCTTTGAATAAAGAAATAAACAATTCTTCGAATTGGTCGAACACCAAAACGACGCCTCTTAGGTAATTGCCGTTGGCATGATTTTCAGCCTCAGGACCGCACAGGTGCTGCAATGCCTCGTAAAGTGTGGCGGTCGAGCCGGGTAATGCGATAGCTAAGGTTTCCTTTAGTGCATTCAGGGCGGCTTGTTCCGGTGAAATATCGGCGGAAAGCCGTACCGTGACCATCGCTATGCCGGGGTCGGAGTCCTCGATTCTGCCGATGTCGTTCAGCGCAGGGCCGATACCGGCGTTTAAAAGCGAAGTTTTACCGGAACCCGAACGAGCGAAGAGCACTAACAGTTTATTGGCCAGAATATCGCCGGTCACCGAACTGATTTCTTGTTCGCGCCCGAAAAACACCTGAGCATCGGCCTCGGTGTAATAGTCGAATAATTTATAAGGATTTCGCCGGTTCATAACCCGATCCCTTGCCCGGGGGTGGCTGCGGAAGCTTCTGGATGCGGCGGTAATGGGATTTCAATATTGAATGCTTCGGCCAATGCCCGCGCCAGATAGGTTAAATCGCAATCGATCAGATCGATGCCGCGCCGTTTGTACAACGAACTTTCGAAATCGCTGACATTTTTCTTCACGGCGTACGAGTTGATTTCGAATTTGCCGTTGGGAAACGAGGTAATCATCGATTCCCACAACACCCTGAAATTCCAGTCGCTAAGGCCGTAGCCTAGGAACAGAAAGGTGTTTTTGTAGAGCAAATCGCGGAAATCTTTCGGCATGCCGCGCCGTTCATCCCGCCAAAGCGCGATATATTGCACGTAATCGTTCGTGGTGATCAGCATGGAATCGGGATGATTCACGCAGCCGTGCATTTTATACAGCACCAGCGGATGACCGTCTGGCGGAGCGGGGATTTCGGGGTTGAAACGGTCGCCCTTAATCAATTCAATTGGCAAGTTCGACGGTTTTTCTTGTTCCGGCAGCGATTGGTTGTAGACGAAAGGGCCGCGCAGATTGCGCGGAGCAGGGTGGTTTTTTGCCGCGTGTTCGATCAATTCATCGTAATTGGTCGTGAAAATACAACGGATACTGGGAATTCCGGTCATGACCCAATGGATCGGACGGGGATAAACCACCGGAGCAATGGCCTGCTTGACCACACTTTCAAGGTCTCTGCGCTGGCCGTTATCGAAAAAATGAAAGAACTCTGCGACTGAAGGCAAATCGGGCAATTGGGTGAGAGTATTGAGTTGCGTATCCGGGAGCCGCGCGCGTTTTACCGCATCGGTGAGTTCGAGCTTTAATTGCTCGCCGGACGGACAGCCTGGGATATTATCCTGACCGTTCACCCAGCTTTTAAAATCCATGCTGACGCCGGCGCCTAAAAAGGGTATGCACCGGCCGCTTTCGATCGCTCTGACGATACGATCGAAATACGGGATACTGTCGCCTAATTTCGCTTGCCCGTTAGCCATTAGGATTAAATAAAAAGTTAATGCGATTTTCTGTTCATGGTTGTTCTCAAGTTAAGTCTTTTGAATAAAATTTTCGATCTGTCAAACCGGTCTAAAAATCAGCTTATACTAGTTTTAAAGTTTTAGTTGTGAAAAATTCACTTTTTTGTAAAGGAAGCCATTCGGTCAGGTTTGACAATGACGGCAAAAAACCGTGGTCCGGTTACTTATCCTGATTTCTTCTAAAGGCGTGAAGCAGTGCTTACACGGTAAAGCACCTCGGCCGTATACCGCGAGCTGTTGCTTGAAATAGCCCGGATTGCCGGATTCGTTCACAAAATTTCTGAGCGTCGTGCCACCTTGCGCAATGGCGCTTTGTAAAACCGATTTGATGCAATCGGCTAACAGGCCGTACCGTTCCAAGGCAATCCGTCCGGCGCAGCGGGTAGGCCGTAAGCCTGCCATGAATAAGGCTTCATTGGCGTAAATGTTGCCGACGCCAACGACAACATGGCTGTCCATTATGAACGATTTAACCGGCGTTTTACGCGCTTTTGCCGTTTGATAAAGATACTTGCCGTCAAATTCAAGCTGAAGCGGTTCCGGACCTAATGTTTTGAGCAGATCGTGTTGTCCGGGCGGTTCCACCGTCCATAGTAAGGTTCCGAACCGGCGTGGGTCGTTATAACGTACTAAAACGCCGTTCTTTAATACAATATCAATGTGATCGTGTTTTTCCGGCGGTTTTTCATCAGTCAGAACCCGTAAGCTGCCAGACATGCCCAAATGTACGATAACAGTGCCGGTGCCGGTGGCAAAAAGCAGGTATTTTGCCCGTCTCGTCACCGATTTGACGGTCTGACCGGAGAGCGTTTCATGCAGATGATCCGGCACCGGCCAACGTAGTTGTGGCTGGCGGACGATAACGGCCTTGATCGTTTGGTTTACGATATGCGGCGCAATACCGCGCAGGGTGGTTTCGACTTCGGGTAATTCGGGCATTGTGAAAAGTTGGCGGTTATCGAACAGGATATAACAGTTGCAAACCGCTATATCCTGCGGATTTTAACTGTCTCGCTGTCTTACAACAATGCTCATTGTCAAGTGGGCAGGTTTGTTATTGAATTTGCTGATAATAAATCGATAAGGCTTTGATTTCCTCATCGGTTAATTGCTTTGAGATGAGTCTCATTTTGCTGTAGATGTCGTTATGGCGGTCACCGGTTTTATACGCTTTTAAGGTGTTTTCGAAGTATTCCGCACGTTGCCGCGCTAATCGTGGAATATCGATTTTTTCGCCTTCGCCGTTTTGACCGTGACAAACAAAACAAGGTGGAAGAATGCGTTTCCCGTCACCGTCCTTAACCATGTTTTCAGCTTTTGCAACATCGAATTCGCCGATAGGATGCCTAGGTCGCGACAACGAACCGTACCAGGCTGCTAAATCGGCGGCGTCTTGTTCGGATAAGCTTTTGGCTATCGCGTTCATCGTAGCGTTGATACGGTCGCCGTTGGCGTAATCGCGGAGTTGTTTGTAGGTATAAGTCGGTAATTGACCGGCTAAAGCGGGAATCGCCGAAATTTTTTCATCGTCCCGGACTTCGGAATTCGTGCCTTCGCCTCTTTCGCCGTGGCAAGCCATACACGTACCCGCTAAGTCTTGACCTTTTTCGGCATTTCCGTTTTTAACGAATCTCAAGGTCTCCGGCGTCCACGCGATCTGAGAGCCAGATTCAATGGCGTTAGCCAACAAGGGCGCATGAGCTAAGAAGACAAAAATGATAAAACGCGTCAACATTACAGCCCCCACGCCGGCGAACCGAACGTATCCATAAAAAAGAATTGCAAAATAGGCACACCGAAGCCAATGGCCATCAACACCGCAATAACCCGGTTCCAGAGTTTAAAATCGTTGAGATAGTCAGGTACGTCTTGAACCGGATGATAAGGTTCCGCGTATTCGATTTCCTGGTTGAAATCGGTGGCGGACACCGGACTGAATTGCGTTTTAGCAATGTTATAAATAAACAGACAGGCGGAACCTAGCATGACTAAACCGCCGAAAATCATGGCAAGTTCGTAGGGTTTCCACGCCAGGGTCAATAAAGTATTATAAACCACCGTTGAAATTCTACGCGGTTGTCCTAAAAGGCCCAGCACATGCCACGGAGTTGATAAGATCGTCATGCCGATGAACCAAGTCCACAACTGGATCAGCGCCATTGAATTTGAAAACAAGGGTTTGCGCACCAGTAAAGGCCAAATGTAATAAGCAATGGCAAAGTACATGATGACGGTTGTGCCTGCAAAGATCAGATGAAAGTGGCCCGGAACCCAAGCGGTATTGTGGATCATCGCGTTCATAGCGTAACTGGCGTTGACGATTCCGCCGAATCCGCCCAGGATTAACATCAATAAAGCCAAAATGACGGCCAATACCATTGAATTAGACCAAGGCAAACTGCCTATCCAACCGAATAAACCCTTTCCGCCGCGCAGTTTACCGGCAATCTCTAAAGATGCAATGACGGTAAAACCGGTAATGAGCGTCGGCAGGGAGACGATAAATGTGCCGATACCGTGGAGCAGTTTCCAGCCGCTGGCTTGTTGCGGATCCATGTAGAGGTGATGAAAGCCGATGGGCAAACCGAACACCACTAACAAGATGAATGCGACCCGCGCCACTTCGTCGCTGAATAAATAGCTACCGGCTTGTTTAGGCACGAAGACGTAGAACGCCGTGTACGCTGGAATCAGCCAGAAATAAACGATGGGGTGCAAAGTCCAAGCAAATAAGGTTCTTGCCAAACCCGGATCGACGGTATCGATCCAGCCTAAGGCAAGCGGTATGGCTTGGAATAACACTTCCAAAGCGACTCCGGCGCTGGTCCACAGCCATAATAAGGCATTGGCCGTGGTTGCAAACATTGCTAGCGGAACCGGTTGTTTCGGATTGGCTTTTTTCCATTGGCTGAACATCACCAGCATGATGAGACACCAAAGCCACGAGCCCACGACAAGCAATGTGGCACCGATATAAAATGCGACATGGGCTTGAAGGGGTAAATAAAACGTATACAGGACGGAAGCTTTACCGGTCAGTAGCGGAATTGCCGCCATGGCGGTGCCTGCAAACGAAATCCAAAAACCGCACCACGCAAGCTTTATGTTCCAAACTGGAACTTTCAGACTGGATGTGGCGATGTAATAACCGAAGCCCATGATGAAAAAAGTGGTTAATACAAAGCCCATCAATACCCCGTGGGTGCTGACGGAGGCAAAATACACGGTCGGGGATTCCAAGGCGGGTATGAAGCCGCTGCGTTCCAAAACTTGATACTCGCCCATGAAACAGGCCAAAATGAAGGCTATGAACGCGACCCATAAGTGGCTCAAGGCCAGTTTTCGTTCTGCTGCGTTAACCATTGTCCGGCTCCTTATTGACAATTATTTTTGCTGGGGCTTTCCAATCTTCTTTTGCGATCACTGAAATATTGCTCCACATGTGGTTATGCCCTAAGCCGCAATATTCGTTACAAAGAACGGGATATTCGCCGGGTTTTGGGAATGAAGTCGTGATTTCGGCGACGTAGCCCGGCACAATCATGGTGCTCATATTGGTCATGGGAATATGGACGCCGTGCAAGACATCCATACTTACCCAACGGAAGGTGAGTTTGGTTTCAGCCGGAACCGCAATATGCTTAGGAAAAAAAGAATACCGCCCCGCAACCATTCTGATCACGATCGCGCCTTGACCGTCCAGTTGGACTCCCAAATTGCTTTCGGCGAACTCCTTACTCAAATGGAGTTTGGCGGAGTCGATGGTTTCTACTTTACCGGGTGGATTGATACCGTGCCAAAACGCATCGATCGTAATGATAGCGACCAGTAAGCAGACGGTTAATAAGGTGATGTTAATCCATTTCCGTTCCAGCCGGTCGACATGAATCGAAGTCATTTGAGCGCGGAAATCTTTAATAAAATCGACCCATTTACCGATTAAATCCTGAGTTTGTTCAGAAAATGATTTATTTTGCATGGCCGCCCTAATTGATCATGCCGCGGGGAACGAATACCCCAAAGTATAAAAATAACCAGCCGATGACCATCGAGCCGATAACGGCGGCCATTAATGCGAAGGTGCCGACAGGTGAACTTTCAAGTATTTTTTTACGTTCTTCTTCAGTCATTTATTTCCCCTTCCTTAAAGATTAGTCAATTTTATGGCATAAATAATTCTACTCAAGAGAGTAATGTATTAATTTTAAGGCTTATTTCAATCGCGTAGTGTAGCCTAAGCGATTGATAGGTGATTTGATTTAGATCAAGTAAAGCTGTTCGAAGCGGTTAATAGTGTGTTGCCTATTCGGTGTAAACAACCGGATCATGGCTCTTCTCTTATAAATAATTAACACTTGATCGTTTCAATTCCAGGGGAATTTAAAACTGATGGATAACCTAGGATTAATGAATCTCGGCAGCCACGGTTCGATTTGTAAAATTAAGGCTAAATCAACAGGAAAAAATTTAACTGAGAGCGTTTAAACTAAGCTTTTACTCGCAACTTCATACACATCGCGCGAAATATCGGGGCTGTTCATTACGCGCTCCAACTGCGTTTTCATAAGTTTTTGCCGGTTTTGGTCGTAACGCCGCCATGAGGTTAGCGGGCCTAACATACGCGACGCGACTTGAGGATTTAAGCAATTGAGAGCGATCACCTGTGCGGCGAGGAACTCGTAGCCGTGTCCGGCGCTGGCGTGGAAATGGAGCGGGTTGGCTTGAGTGAATGAGCCGATCACGGCTCTGACGCGGTTAGGCGTCGCTAAATCGAAAGCCGGGTGCCTTGTCAGCGTTAATACGGTGGCGAAGGTATCGGGCATTGGGCTGGCGGATTGTATGGCGAACCATTTGTCGATGACCAGAGCTTCGGTTTGCCATTGCCGGTAGAAAGCCGATAGACATTCTTCCTTTGCCGGATGTGGATGATTGACGATATTCGCCAAGGCGGCGACTTGATCGGTCATATTTTTGGCGGTATAGAATTGTTGCTCGGACCATTGCTGAATTTTGTTGTTTTTCAGCCTGCTAAGGAAGCTGAGGCAAGTATTTTTGATGCGCCTCCGGCCGATTGCGCCAGAATCGAACCGGCCCGATTCGTCGCGGTGATTGTTACGATAAAGAGATTCGAATTCGCTTTGCAAAGCTTCCGCCAAACTGCATACCGCATATTCCCGCGCTTTATGCACGGCTTCCACATCAATGACTTGCATTTGTTCGGCCAAATAATTTTCCGAAGGCACACTGAGTAATAAAGAAAAATAAGATAAGTCGTCCCACGATTGTGAAATGAGTTGTTTAAAAGCGGCAACCACTATTTGGGGAAGTTGTAATGACCGGTTATTTTGGACATCGGCAATTAGTCCCGCAATGACTTGTCCGGCAAGTTGTTGACCGGCTTCCCAGCGATTAAACGTATCGGTATCGTGACTCAATAAAAACGCTAATTCTTCCAGCTGGCGTTCCATTACTAATTTAACCGGAGCGGAAAAGTTTCTTAGGATGGATACGGCAGGTTTTTCCGGTAATCCGGTCAAGGTAAAAGACTGTTCGGCGCGGGTGACTTGTAAAATAACTTCATTCATTCCACCCTCACAATCCTGCAAGTTACATTGCAAAGGGACTCCGTTTTTGCCGACCAAGCCGACCGTAACGGGAATGTGGAGCGGCGCTTTTTGCGCTTGTCCAGGGGTAGGCGGACAACTTTGTGCGATGGTTAATGTCAGGCTTTGGTTACCAGGATCGTATTGTTGTTCGACATAAATGACGGGAGTTCCGGCTTGACTATACCACAACCGGAATTGACTTAGATCCCGTTCGTTTGCAGCTTCCATCGCGCTGACGAAATCGTCGCAAGTAACCGCTTGACCGTCGTGGCGTTCGAAATAGCAATCGCAACCTTTACGAAAACCTTCCTCACCCAAGAGTGTATGCAGCATCCGTACGACTTCCGCGCCTTTTTCGTATACTGTCAGGGTATAAAAATTATTGATTTCGATATAAGAATCCGGTCTGATCGGATGCGCCATTGGCCCCGAGTCCTCGGCGAATTGCCGCGTCCGCAACATATTGACGTCTTCAATCCGTTTGACCGCTTTTGAGGTGCGGTCGCCGGTAAATTCCTGGTCGCGGAACACCGTAAAGCCTTCTTTTAAACTGAGTTGGAACCAATCCCGGCAGGTGATGCGATTACCTGTCCAGTTGTGGAAATATTCGTGCCCGATCACACCTTCAATGTGTTCGTAATCGGAATCGGTGGCGGTATCGGGGCGCGCCAGTACGAACTTGGTATTGAAAATGTTCAAACCTTTATTTTCCATCGCGCCCATATTGAAATGGCTTACGGCGACGATCATGTACCGGTCGAGGTCGTATTCCCGTCCGTACACCTTTTCGTCCCAAGCCATCGCGTTTTTCAGCGATTGCATAGCGTGCGCGCATTTGTCGATATCGTTCGGTTCGACGAAAATCTGTAAACTGACGTTGCGTCCTGATAAGGTGTTAAAACTGTCTTCCAGGCATTCCAATCGGCCTGCAACCAGAGCAAACAAATAACAAGGTTTGTTGAAAGGATCTTCCCAGGTCACCCAATGGCTATTATCTTCAAATTCGCCGTAAGCAATTTTATTGCCGTTGGACAACAAGACCGGGTAACGGTCCTTGTCGCCCACCAACGTGGTGGTGAATTTCGCCATGACGTCGGGGCGGTCGAGAAAATAAGTGATTTTCCTGAAACCTTCCGCTTCGCATTGAGTGCATAACATGCCGTTTGACAAATACAAGCCTTCTAATGCAGTGTTGGCTTTCGGGTTAATTTCGTTCTCAATGGTTAGGGTAAACCGGCGTTGTTGCGGCGCGTCATGGATAATCAGGCTGTCCGGAGTGAGTTGATAGTCGTTCTCGGACAAAACTTGATCTTCGTTCAGAATAACGCGGATAAGTTTAATGTTTTCGCCGGACAAAACTAATGCTGTACCCGCCGATTGACTATTTGGGTTACGGATCAAGGAAAGCCGGGATACGACTTTGGTGTATTGTTCATCCAGGGTAAAGTGCAGATTTACGGTATCAATAAGATAATCAGGAGCTTGGTAGTCCTTTAAGTAAACCGTTTGGGGATTGGCGTCGCGCATTATCGGTACCTGCTGGTGGTTTTTTTAGTATAAGCGGAGAAACAGAGTAATAGCCAAGCGATCAGAAAGCAAATACCGCCGAAGGGAGTAATCATGCCTATCCAGCGAAGTTGAATTAGCGAGAGTATGTACAAGCTGCCGGAAAATAGCAAAACGCCGCAAAACATCAGCCATCCCGCCCATTTTAATTGTCTTGATTCCGGCATTAGATTTTGCATCAGGCCGATTCCGATCAGCCCTAAAGAATGCCACATCTGGTAGGTAACGCCGGTTTGGTAGATAGCAAGCGCTTCGGGACTTAAAGCGGCTTTTAAATGATGCGCGCCGAATGCACCTAAAGCTACACCGCAAAAAGCGCAAAATGAGCCTAAACTAATAAAAACCGATCGCATGTCACCGTTCCATCAGCCTGGGCATCAATTGAACCAAGTTGCATGGGCGGGTACGAAAGTCCAATTGATCTTTGATGAGGCTATTCCATGCGGTCTTGCAGGCGCTGGATGAACCCGGCAAGCAAAAAATGTAGGTGCCGTTGGCGACCCCGGCGATAGCGCGGGATTGGATAGTCGATGTAAGGATATCCTGGTACGACACCATCCTGAAGGTTTCGCCGAAGCCGTCCAAAACTTTGTCAAGCAAGGGCGTAATCGCTTCGGGTGTGCCATCCCGTCCTGTTACGCCCGTTCCGCCCGTGCTAATGATGACATTGACGGCGTCTTCGGCGATCCAGTTGGAAACAACCGCTCTGATCCGGTAAATATTGTCCGGAATAATGATTTTCTCGAACAGACGGTGGCCTTCAACTCTTAGGCATTCGGCCAGCATTCTGCCGGAAATGTCGTCGCTTTCGGTACGGGTGTCGGAAATCACCAATACCGCGATGGATAACGGAATAAACTGCTTTTCGATATTCACTCTATTGATTAATGAGGGTAATGTTAGATCTTAATAAGAATTGGCTTCCCCGGTATGACGCTATTCTCATGCCGTTATACCGGGTAACATTTTTTGATTAATTAATTCAACATGACAAAAAACGCTTCTTGCCCGCGTTGAATATTGATAAGCAAGCCGTCTTTGGGATCGATGACTTGTTTCAACTCGTCAAGATTATGGACCCGGTATTGATTTGCCGAGACAATGACGTCGCCGGGGCGTAAGCCAACGCGCCAGGCGTAAGACGACGTATTGATCTTTTCGATAACGACGCCCTCGACTTGATCGCGTTGCGTGTTGCTTAAAATCGTGCCTTGCAAGCGCGAATGCAGTTTATCGCCCGAACTTTGACTGCGTTCTTGTTTGCCGATGACCGCGGTGGTTTCACTTTTATCGTTACCGCGGTAGTATTCTAAATCGACTTTATCGCCGATCTGCAATAAACCGATAATATTGCGTAAATCATGGCTGTTTTTAATGGCTTTACCGTTTGCCGACACAATGATGTCGCCGAGTGCTAAGCCCGCTTTTTCAGCAGGCGAATTGTTTTCAATCCGGCTAATGGCGGCGCCTTGGATGTCTTTTAGATTGAATGCTTTAACAAGGTCGGGCGTTAAGTCTTGGGTAGTTACCCCTAATAACCCGCGCCGGACTTCACCGTGTTTGACTAACGAATCCTTAATCGTCATGACCATGTTGGAAGGGATGGCGAAACCGATTCCCACGTTGCCGCCGCTGGGTGCTAAAATTGCGGTGTTCATACCGATAAATTCGCCGCGCAGATTAACCAGCGCTCCTCCGGAATTGCCGGGATTGATGGAGGCGTCGGTCTGGATAAAGTCTTCGTAGCCTTCGATACCCAGACCTGAACGTCCCAATGCGCTGATAATGCCTGAGGTTACCGTTTGCCCCAACCCGAAAGGATTGCCGATTGCTACTACAAAATCGCCGACTTTAAGGTGACTGGAATCTGCAATGGGCAATTCCGTCAAATTATTGGCTGGGATGCGTATGATGGCGACATCGGCCTCCGGATCTTTTCCTACTACGTCGGCGTTAAGTTGGCGGCTATCCTGTAAAGTGACCACGATCTTGTCGGCTTTGTCGATAACATGGTTATTGGTCAACACCAATCCTTGATCGCTGTCTATAATTACGCCTGAACCTAGGCTGTTTTTTTGTTGCTTCCGGGATTGGTTGGGAATATTAAAAAAATGCCGGAAAAAAGGGTCTTGCATCAACGGATTTTGCGCCACTTCAATATTCGTCGATGTCGAAATATTTACCACGGCAGGCATACTGCGTTCCAGCATAGGCGCAAGAGAGGGTAGCGGCTGGTTTTCGGTAAAGGCCGGTAATCCGAACGCAAAGACTTGCTGGCTAAAGAACAGTGGAAATAAAAATATTAATATAAAAATCAATATCTTAATTATTTTTTTGGGTATCATAATGGTTCCAGGTATCGTTAAACGTGGTTGGTAGACAATATAGGTTCAAAAACGTTTAAAACAAGACGTGTTCTGTTATTTCGATAACAGTAATTTTACAACTTCATTTTCTTATTTAAATTCAATGACCGTAAATCCTCAATCCGAAGAAGGCCGGATTCTTCGAAAATTAGTGCCGCTTACCTTGTTTCCGAGCGAGGCCTTCGCCGAATTATGCACTAATATCACTGTTGAGCAAGTCAAAGATGACGCGATTTTCAAGCGTGGCGATACCGCTACCGATTTAATTTATTTACTCAGCGGCAGCGTAACATTACAGTCTGGCGAGTTAGTTGTAGATGTGATCGACGCTGCCACCGAATCGGCAAAATTTGCCCTGGCGCATCAAATCCCCCGAAAAATCGACGCTATTGCCAACGGATTAATCAAAATTGTGCGTTTGGACGCGCATACGGTTAATAATCCGCCGATGGTCGATTATCAAGAAGATCAAGGTTATACCATTCTTGAAGAATTAAGCGAAGACTCCGACGATTGGATGACGGCGTTATTGCGCTTACCGCTTTTTCAAGATTTATCCCCGAGTAATTTACAGAAAATTTTAATCTCGTTTAAAACCGCTCACTACAACGAAGGCGAAACCGTATTGAAGGTTGACGAACCGGTCGATAATTTTTATTTGATTATCAAAGGACAGTGTTTGTTGAGCAGGCAACTACAAGAAGCTGAATATAGCTTGAAATTGAATCCGGGCGATAGCTTCGGCGAAGAATATCTGGTGACTGAAAATCCTTGTCAGGAAACGGTGACAGCAATATCAGAATGTAGCCTTATTCAATTAGATAAAAAACTTTTTCTTTCTCAAATTAAAACCCCCTTGGTACGGCGTATTACGCAAGCGGAACTCCCAGAGACCCGAGCTAAAGGAGCCATTATCTTGGACGTTAGATTGCCCCGCCATTATGCAAAACACAATCTAACCGGTAGCGCCAACATACCCTTGCTGTCTTTGAGGATGCGGACGGCGGAAATTCCCAAAGACAAGCAGGTGATTGTCGTGTGCGCTAACGGTTTTGAAAGCGAAGCCGCGGCTTTTTTGCTCGCAAAACAAAAGATTGATGCCGTAGCTTTAGAGGGCGGCTTAGGCATTGAGGACATTGACGAGGAAGAACAGCATGAGTCCGAGTTTTTAACTTCGGTTGAAGCAGAAAATGAAACGGCGTCTGTCAGTGATATTACAGAATCAAAACCGGATACGGTTTTAAACAAAGGTGATCAAGAAACTGAAAAACTAAAAGCCGAAAACCAACGTTTGCATCAGCTTAATCGGGATATGGAATTAAAAGTAGCTCAATTACAGTCCGAAAAAGATCAAGCAGAAAATCAAGTTCAGTTATTAAACCAGCACTTAGAACGTTTAAAAGCGATTTTGAGCCGGTTTACTAAGAGTTAAGCAGCAAAAATTCGCTGGTTGCTTGTTTTAAGAGTTTAACAACCGGGTGTGTCCCATGGAATGGCTTTAAATTGAAAAGCAAAAATCGAAAGGCAAAAATCCGAACCGGTCCGACTTTCTTAAAACTAATTCACTCGATAGGATTACTGAACTAAAGGTCTAGGTTGTCTCAAAAAAACCAAATTTTGCTTTGCGGGCGAAATGTTAAGCTTCTTTTGAATAATAATGTAAGCCGTTACGGACTATCCTAAACATTAGCCCCTCTTTTAAAATCATCAAATTAAAAAAATTGATAGAAATGAATTTCATAAAGTCCGGTTTTAACCAAGGACAATTGCACCATCGTTTTTGTGTGCGCTGCGAGGCGGGAAGCCGAGTAGTCCCAGAAACGATCCGGTGCGCCTGGAGTTGGGCCGATTACGGCGACGGCGCGTGGCTGGCCGTGGTAAGCCGTCCACCTGTTGGTTTTATACCCACGGGGCGCAAGTAGCTTCAAGCTGCGCCTCATCGTGGATGACCGGGGGCGGGATCGTCTCTTGTCGCGTCACCCTGGACAACGTCAATGATCGCAAACCCATCCCCACCTGGTGAAGTCGTTGCTGGGCAAGCGGCGACCGGGGCTATATCTCCAAGGCGTTGGCAACATCACTCGCCGCCCAAGGCGTCCAATTGATTACCTACTTGACAAAGAACATGAAACAAGAAGCCATCGCCGTGTTTGACCAACGCCTACTGCGCAAACGCAACATCATTGAGACCATTAACAACCAACTCAAAAACATTTTTGACCTGGAGCATTCTCGCCACCGCTCATTGCTCAACTATCTCTCGAACCTCATGGCGTAACTGCGTGCCTATTATTACCAAGACAAAAAATCAGCCCTGAGTTTACTTGACACTGATTATTTGCCTTTTTTACCAACCCTTATCCCGAACTGAGGTTAAATATAAA
>DLHW01000057.1 GCA_002483425.1 Methylococcaceae bacterium UBA7658 | reverse complement strand
AGCCTACCCGCAAATCACAACCTGTCCTGTTTGGGACGTAATGACATTTTAAGTGTAACCAACTATAGCCTACCCGCAATTCACAACTTGCACTCCTGAGTTGCGGTCGCCAAGGCCGCTACAAGCAAAGCCTAAGTTTGAACGCAACCGCTCAAACCGCCAACCACTTCGGGTTATCCGCTTGCCAGACTTTCAACCCGTTGAAAACCTTTCGGCAAATTCAAACCCCGGTTCGCCCGACTGCCGGAATAATGCACAATATCATTCGCTTTCAAGGTTAATTGCCGCTTGCCGGACGAAATAACTAATTGCCCGGTAACCGGAATAACCGCTAAAGCCACAACCTTGTCTTTTCCAGTTTCTAAATCCTTGGATGGAATCTGGATAATTTTATTTCCCTTACCTTTTGAAAGTTCAGGCAACTCGCTGACAGGAAATATGAGCAATCGTCCTTGAAGGGTAGCGACTGCTAACAAATCGCTGTCATGGTTAATCGATATGGGTTTAACGACGGTGGATTTATCAGACAAGGATATCAACGCTTTTCCGGCCTTGTTTTTACCAGATAATTCTTTGATCTGTACCCTGAAACCGTATCCCGCACTGCTGGCAAGCAAAAGCCAATCGTCAGGATTTCCGGCTACCAAATAGGTGAATAACGATCCCGGCGGTGGATTTAACCGGCCGGTTAACGGCTCGCCCTGGCTGCGGGCGGACGGCAAATCATGCGTGTTACTGCTATAAACCCGTCCAGTCGAATCTAATATGAATACCGGCTGTGTCGAACGGCATTTGACCGAATCCAGATAACCGTCGCCGGAACGGTAATTCAGGCTTTCCACATCAAAATCATGGCCTTTCGCCGCCCTGATCCAGCCTTTTTCGGACAAAATTACGGTTAACGGTTCATTGGCGATTAAGGCAGTAGTTTCCAGCGCTTGCGCGGCTTCCCGTGCAACGATAGGCGAACGGCGATCATCGCCGTACTTTTCCGCATCTTCTTCCAGTTCGGATTTAATCAGGTTATTGAGTAGCTCCTTTGAACCTAAAATGGCTTCCAATTGTTGCCTTTCCTGTTCCAATTCGGCTTGTTCGCCTTTGATCTTGAATTCTTCCAGCTTGGCAAGATGCCGCAGTTTCAATTCGAGAATTGCTTCAGCCTGAATTTCAGTAATGCCAAAACGCTCGATCATTACGGCTTTGGGATGATCCTCGAAGCGGATAATGGCAATCACTTCATCGATATTGAGATAGGCGATCAATAAGCCTTCCAACACATGCAATCGCGCCAACACCTTATCCAGGCGGAATTGCAAACGCCTGCGGACGGTTTCGGTGCGGAAAGTCAACCATTCGACCAAGATTTCGCGCAAATTCTTGACTTTGGGACGACCATCCAGGCCGATCATGTTCATATTGACGCGATAGCTTTTTTCCAGATCGGTCGTGGCAAACAAATGCGACATCACTTCATCGGCATCAATGCGCTTTGATTTCGGCATGATGACTAGGCGGGTCAGGTTTTCATGATCGGACTCGTCGCGCAAATCCTCGATCATCGGCAGTTTTTTCGCCAGCATTTGCGCGGCAATCTGTTCCATCAATTTGGCGCCGGACACTTGATAAGGCAGGGCGGTAATGATGATATTACCGTCTTCCTGCTCGTACTTGGCGCGCATTTTGACCGATCCGCCGCCGCTGATATACATCTTCTGGATTTCATCGGCTGGCGTGATGATTTCCGCTTCGGTCGGGTAATCCGGACCCTTGATATGCTCCAGCAGTTGTTCCAGCGGCGCATCAGGCTTGTCGAGCAGATGGATACACGCGCCAGCGACTTCGACCAGATTATGCGGCGGGATATCGGTCGCCATCCCAACGGCGATACCCATCGTGCCGTTGAGCAGCAAATTCGGCAACCTCGCCGGTAACATGACGGGTTCTTGCAACGTGCCGTCGAAATTATCCGTCCAATCGACCGTACCCTGCCCCAATTCGCTTAACAAGGTTTGGGCGTAAGCCGTCAAGCGCGATTCGGTATAGCGCATGGCAGCGAAGGATTTTGGGTCGTCCGGCGAACCCCAGTTACCCTGACCGTCGATCAAAGGATAACGGTAGGAAAAATCCTGCGCCATCAACACCATCGCTTCATAACAGGCAGAATCCCCGTGCGGATGGAATTTTCCCAACACATCACCCACTGTCCGGGCGGATTTTTTATACTTGGCGAGTGCGGTCAGCCCCAATTCAGACATGGCGTAGACGATACGCCGCTGCACGGGTTTGAGACCGTCAGCAATATGCGGCAGGGCGCGGTCTAAAATGACGTACATGGAATAATCCAGGTACGCTTTTTCCGCGAATTCCTTTAAAGGTAAACGTTCGAAATTCTCTTGTGCTGTAGCCATTAACTCAACTCATCTTCAATAGTACTTGTGCCTAAAGCCCGCGTTTTCTCTAAGCTTTCCTGACGTATTTGCTTGCGTATTTTAGCAGCGGCAAAATGTCGTTTTTCCGCGTCATTATCCAAAGTCAACTTCGGCACTTCAATCGTATTGCCTTCCTCATCTAATGCTACCATCGTAAAATAGCAGGATGTTGTATGTCGTCTTTGATGTGTGCGAAGGTTTTCAGCGATCACTTTGATGCCGATCTCCATCGATGACCTTCCGACGTGATTCACATGCGCCAAAAACGTCACCAGTTCCCCGACATTAACCTGTTGCCGGAAAAACACCTGATCCAGCGCCGCTGTCACCACATAACTTTTACAATATTTCGCCGCGCAGGCGTACGCCACCTGATCGAGTAATTTTAGCAACGAACCGCCGTGAACATGGCCGGAAAAATTGGCCATATCGGGCGTCATGAGGACGGTCATAGTGAGAGATTTTTCTTGTTTTTTCATTCAAAGGACATTTTCTATTTTCTAATAGCAAGCCGCATTCATTGATAACGAACAGATTGAATTAATTAAGTACAAAACATAAACCGAACAATGAAGCGTTGAAATCATTTATATCATATTTTCAGAATAAATAGTCTCGGTTGCAGGCAATGAACGCGAAACCAAATAACATTTACCTTAAGTTGATAATAATTGGGTTTCATCAGACGCGCTGTCGTGAAAATTCTTAATTTAATAATCGTGCAAAGGTCCCTATAATGAACCTGTCATGATTGATGGAAAATGCTGGCTAACGCGCGTTTGATCTAAACCTGTTAGAAGAATTCGAAATGGTGGAACTATGGAAACTAAAGAGATTGTTATTATCCAAGGACATCCCGATCCGGAAGGCAACCGCTTTTGCCATGCGTTGGCGAAGGCTTATTTTAAAGGAGCGGCGCTGAAAGGACATACCATTGATCTTATCGACATCGCTCAAATCGAATTTCCAATCTTACGCTCACAAGCCGATTTCGTTCAGGGCGAGCCGCCGGAAGCCATACAAAAAGCACAAAAAATCATCCAAGCCGCGCAGCATCTCCTCGTAATCTATCCGTTATGGCTGGGCACGATGCCCGCCTTTTTAAAAGCGTTTTTAGAACAAGTCTTCCGGCCCGGCTTTAACGCCAATCACGTTTCCAGTGAAAAACCGTGGGAAAGACTGGTGAGCGAAAAAACGGCGCATATCGTCGTTACCATGGGCATGCCCGACGTGACTTATCGCTCGTATTTTCTAGCGCACGGAATGAAAAGCGTCGAAGGCAATATCCTGGCGTTTTCCGGCATCAACGTTATTCAGCAAACCTTAATCGGTAGTGTGGAATCGATTAGCGCCGACGAAAAAAAACAATGGCTAGAGCAAATGGAATTAGCGGGCCGCGCCGGTCTATAACCGGAAAACCCAGTTGCGGGCAGGATAGGTAATAGCAGTGTCTTAACCAGAGTTAACCTAATGAAATGTTAACTTTCGTTCGTCCTTGCGCCCTCGGATATTAATCCTGAAGCCAGACTGTTTAAGCTTCCGCTCGCCCGGTATTTATCACCTACAGGTCCAAGTCCCTGTAAGGGTGGAACGGTTGAAGCATACAGGCCGTATTTATCGATAATGTTCAAATAGAAATCGCTATTTTTTACTGTTATCTAATTTAAAATCTATACATGATGCTTCACTATTTCCATGACGTAAAACTAGACCTAATTAGCGCTTCATTTAACACTCATAAATACCCTAATTTTTTAATCGTAATTCTCATGCAGGCAAACTCCACCCAAACTTTACACGACCGTTTAACCTATGAGCCGAAAGCATTGCAATTCGGCACCAGCGGCAGACGAGGCGAAGTCATTCATCTGACACAATTGGAAGTGTTTATCAATGCGGTCGCCGAACTCGAATTTCTACAATCGCTACCAGCAGAGGAAGGCGGTATACGGCAAGGCGAGGAATTTTATTTCGCACGGGATTTGCGGCCCAGTTCCAGCGCTTACGTCCCTG
This sequence comes from Methylococcaceae bacterium UBA7658, assembly GCA_002483425.1. Lineage (GTDB taxonomy): Bacteria > Pseudomonadota > Gammaproteobacteria > Methylococcales > Methylomonadaceae > Methyloglobulus. The sequence continues at coordinate 9,767 of DLHW01000057.1, read as the reverse complement.
CACAGCAAGGACGGGGCGAGATAGCCCAGACGATTGAAGCGGCTATCCGCTACACAGGTATGATCCCCGTCAACCAAGGCATGATCCCGACCCCGGCTCTGACTCATTTCGCTTTAACGAAAGGCAAAGGCAGTATTATGGTCACAGGCAGTCATATACCATACGACCGCAACGGCTATAAAACGAATACCGCAAAAGGCGAGTTGCTGAAACATCATGAACCTCTTATCGACGAAAAAGTCGGGAAAGTCAGAAACAGGTTTTACAACCAGCCTTATGACGACTCGCTATTCAACGCCGACGGCTTGTTAAAAACAGGCTCGCAACCGCTCTCTCCGGCATACAATGAGGCGGAAATGCTTTATCTTGAGCGCTACAAAGGTTTTTTCGGAAATGAAGCGCTATCCGGCATGAAACTGTTGGTCTATCAGCATTCTGCGGTTGGCCGCGATCTTCTGGTTAGTATTTTAAAAGCACTGGGCGCAACCGTCATCGCTACCGGCCGTAGCGAAACTTTTGTGCCCATCGATACGGAAAACATGGATGCAGGACAACTCGCCGTTATCCAAAGACTGCATGATGACGCAGCAAGCGTTCACGGATGTTTCGACGCCATAGTATCCACCGATGGCGACAGCGATAGACCATTAATTCTTGGCGTGAATCCGGAATCGTCGAAAGTGCAATTTTTCGGCGGCGATTTAGTGGGTATGCTAACGGCAGAATTTTTAGGCGCCGATGCGGCCGTAGTGCCTATAAGCTGTAATGACGGCATAGACCGGAGCGCATTGAAAACCATCGTCGAACCCAAAACCCGGATCGGTTCGCCCTTTGTGATTGCGGGGATGGAAAAAGCGCTAGCGTCGGGGAAATACGCCGTTTGCGGTTGGGAAGCAAACGGGGGCTTTCTGACCGGCTCCGATTTTCGCAAAAATGGACAAACCTTACGCGCCTTGCCGACACGCGACGCAGTTCTGCCGATTTTAGCAGTGCTTGCAATTGCCCGTCGCGAAAACTTATCTTTAACCGCTGTCTTCTCGCGCTTACCGGAACGTTTTAGCGGGGCCGCATTGATCAAGCAATTTCCAAAAACTTTAGGGCTGGCTATTGTAAAACGGTTATCGCCGTCTAACGATACGTTGAAAACCGTGGAGTTTTTAGAGGCAACCGCCCCGGCTTTCAGGGATGAAAATAACCAGATTATTCCGTCCGGCCCCGAACAAACCGAAGCTTTTAACGCGATCAAACTGCAGTTGGAAACAGTGTTTTCTCAGGACTACGGCTTCGGCAGCATCGAGGGAATGAATTTTATCGATGGCGTACGCATCAGTTTCAACAACGGCGATATCGCCCATATACGCCCATCCGGGAATGCCGACGAGCTTAGGATTTACGCAGTTGCCGATACACAAGTAAGAGCCGATCGAATTACCGCCCTCGCTGTCGCCGAACCGGGCGGGTTACTCCGGCAATTGGCCGTCAGCACAGAGTGAACTCAACCTACAAGACTGACGGTTTTTAATGGTATTAGAAGTTTTGAATAAGCCGCTTTTATTAAGCCCCGGCAACCGGAATCGGCGGTTGCCGTGACCTCATCGCACAAAACCGGCTCACAGGTAGCTTGCTTGTAGCTAGGATTAAGATATGACGAATTACGGCAAGGTCACGAAATCTTGCAGAAATTCCCGTGCCGACGGGGTATCCAGCCGGTAAATCACATTTGTTGCAACACATTGCATGTCGCCGGTTATCGTTGTGCCTGCGATGACGTTGCTTTCGCTATCGCCGCTACCGGTAAAATTAGGCCCGCCGGAATCGCCGTAACAAGCGCCGCTGTCGCCGGTCGCTTGGTTTTGCGACAAACGCAGCCAAGACGGATTCAAAGCGGAAAAAGTCTGCACCGACCATTCGCGGGTATCTTCATAGGCGATGATGGGCTGACCTTTACCGTCGAAATTTCGCTCTTGTCCACCATAACCCACGGCGGTGTAGTGAGCGCCTTTCAATAATCCGTTAGCTTTTAAAGTGTCGAATAATCGCAAAGTCGGCAGTTGTGCGGGTGTAATACCGGTAATCGCTTGATCGAATACGATGACCGCAATATCGTGCGGATCGTTTTGGGCGGGACCGTATTGCGGATGCGGGATGAATACACCGTTATGTAACGTTGTTGCGGACGCCGCATTAGGTTCAAAAGTCACATTTACATTCGTAGGGTCGACCGGATCGCAATGCGCCGCCGTCAACATAACCGTCGGACTTATTAAGGTGCCGCTGCAATAGGCGTATAAATTTCCGTTTTGGCCGACATCGAGTAAAGCTCCGACAGCAGGATGTTTTGTTCCGTCTACCACGCCGTAGGTAATGGCAAAAGCGGAACCGCTTAATACGATTAATAAGCCGAGCGCGTAGATCTGTTTTAATTTCATTCGATTTTTCTCCTATTTAAACATCCAGTGAATAGTTAGCTCGCATGATGCATTCGCGAAATGCGTGACCGGTAAGCATCAAAGTTCCGGCTTCCGGAAGCGATACCTGGGCTACTTTGCTCAAAGCGGCTGCGTCGAGAGATAGCTGTCGCTAAAGCAACCGGCACGGCCTTGCGCACTGGTCAAGCTTCCGCTAATTTTCATATTCGTATCGGCTATCGTACCGTTATTTTTCATGCCGTTATCGTAAGTGCGGACAATTTTATTGCCGGTCACGCTCCATGCGCCCGCGAGGCCAGTAGAGGTCGTGAAGCGGCGATTGGCAAAATGCGATATCGTAACCGTTACCGCCCCGCCGTTGCATTCCCAGTCTAACGATTGCCGCCATTTTCCGATCACATAAAAACTGCAATTAGGTGCATTCAAATAGTCGTCGGACGCTGCAGTAAATTCGTCGGAACAGAAACCTAATGTGGTACCGAAATGTCCGACGCATATATCATGGTTAAAACATTGCTGTGTATACTGGCGCTTCCGCTCTTGCGGTTCGGATTGAATGCAACCCACACCGCAGCGGCCCAAACAGGCGGAAGCGGGATTGCCGGCGATTTTTGTCTGCGTATAGGTTTTGAATACGTCATCGAAACTGCCCGATACCGCCTTGCCGCGCTGGTTACAAATATTAGTAAAGGCTTTCGGTTGGATGCTCGTCGTTGCCCTGGCTTTTTTAAAATCGATGACGCTAAAAGCGCCATTGACAGGAACCATATTCAGCAAGAAATCCAAACTGCTCAGTAAGCCGTTTTCCACTGGGTTTAATTGATTGAGTTGAGGTTCTAATTGCCGGTACAGCACACTTAACGCTAGCTGATCAGCCTTGGTTTTCCTGTTCTGTTCCGGGCTATCCGATAGCAATTGCAAGCTATCGAGTTGCTTTGTTTTAAAACTGACACTGGCATAAGAAAATAGAAATTCCTTATCGTTAAGCTGTAATGAAACCAGGATTTTATCCGGTGATTTATGTGCAGCAAAGGCCACTTCCCCGTTGGGACTCGTACCCTGTAAAACCAAATCGTTCCGCTCCAGAAAAATGGCACTATCGACATTTACCGGAGGATTTTGCGCGGCTTGCGAATAAGCAGTAAAAAAAAACGCGGTCAGACAAAACAATTGCAAATATTGAATGATTGGAAACATGGTTTTCTCCCGGAGGACTAAGAAGGCATTGACCTTAAATTAAGACATCTTTGTAACGATAGCACAGGTAAGTTAATGAACAATTAAAAAATGAACCCAACCAAACTCATTCTTACCTGTATGTAGTCTAAAGCAAGGAACGACCCACATTTGTGTTCTTGGGATAAATCGAAAGATATGCTTTTTGTGTTATTTTGGCCTCTGTAAGGCAAGGACCAAGTGGCGTGGTATACGCAAATACAACTTTAATTTACATACCATTTTTTAAATAGTGAATTGGCTCATTTATTAGGAGTATATGTCAAAGAATTAAATTCATAATTTCGAGTCAATGTAACTCCAATACCGCTTATCCCAATCCACTCATTAAACCCATCGACACAAAATTGCATTTTATTGATAGTTATAGGCTCAATTCCACTGAAACCAACTCCCATAAATACCCGTCTAACACGCACTGTACACTTTGCAGTACCCGGCATTGAAAAACCAAAACTTTCTGAGCTTACACATTGGTCAAGCGTAACAATGTTGCCGTCTAATATACCGATAATTCTTGGAATTTTTAATATATTGGAAGTAATTCTAAACTGATTAGAACCTGGATTGTTTTGTTTCATGACTTCCATAACCAGATTATCAGTAGCAGATAATCCGATTGAATTCAGTACAATATTTCCGCCATCGGAAATAGTTAAAATACCTGGAAATTTTTTTCAGGATTTGACGGAAGCCAAAAAAAACCTGACTTCGTTTGTTCTTCTGTTCTCATAAGTAATTTGATTGATTTAGTTGGCTGGGTTACCTAACTTTAATCCTTAAGTTATTTGCGAATGTACGATTCTACTAAATAGACTAAAATGCACCTTTCGTTATTGCCTTCCCCAAAGCATCAACTGCGTTTCATTCCTCAGCATATCCTTGAGGCTGCAAAATTTTATTTTGCAAATAACTTCGTTTTTAGCAAGAAAACAGACACCAAAAACCCCGCCAACACACAAGCCATCAGCATTGCACCCATCGCCAAATTCCAATCCACGGGATAACTGTCCGCCCTGACTGGCTTAGTCAGCCCCGGAATGCTGGGCAGGTCACCGTCGCCGCCGTCTACTTTAAGCTGGGCTTTCATGCCTTTTTCCATGTGTTGCGGCAGTTCGCAATGCACGAGATAGGTCTTTTTCATGGAGGGCATGATGAGCGATGCCTTTAACTGCCCTGCCCTGTATAGCTCCAGATGCAACATGCCTTGCGGATAAAGGTATCCCGGCAAGCCGTGGATCATCATTTGATGACGAATGTCGTCGTCATTAATGAAGGTGATATTCACCCGCGCACACGGCGGCACATCCCACTCTTGGTTGTCGAATGCGAACATTTTACCGGTGAATTTCCGCGCGTATTTGTGTCCGGCGCGAATGGTGATGTCGACATCCTTGGAAATTTTTGGGCAATCCTTAGGTAACCGGTCAGGATTGGCATTCATGATCATGCCCTTTTCGTCCATTAACATGTGGTCGTGCTCCATCATGGCGGATGCTGGCGTGAAAATACCGGACGCCATTAAGAGAACAAAAATGATTTGCAGACAAAGCCATTTACCGAATACGTGATTAAGTCTTTCGACAACCTCATTACTCCCTGGGGCACTTGTACCCTTTAGGTTATAAAAACGAACGGCAAGTGGTTGATTGCGTTCGTGGTGAGCTTGTCGAACCATGAAGGGAATCAACCTATTCAGAGTTTCCTTAGCGTTAACACCACTATTTTTCTGATTTTTTAGACTCATAATTGCGACTTCCGCTTATAAACAACCGCCATCACAATAATCAGCCCTAAGATTAATCCGACCAACAATCCGAATAGTAACAACTTTGCCATATCGGGCGGTATGAACCCCGCATCGCCAAAAACAGCCGCATAATCGGTTTGCTGCCAAAACGGTTGTTTTTTGGCGGTGTAATCCTTGTCGAACAGTTCCCCCATCATTTGGTCGTGGTGTTGAGGCATGCCTTTTTCATCCAGTAACGGCTTATAGGCCAGAATCGCCATGTTCCCGCCCGGCTCCAAGCCGTCGGTCATCGTGCCGGTCGGCACATGGTCATGGAACATCCAAAGTCCGGGTCCGTAACTGTGCAGGCCGTCGTTAGTGGTCAGTAAATTCAAATCCAGACGTTGCGCGCTGGCGACATCAAAAACGTCGCGGGTAATTTGTTGCGCTGGCGATAGCTCAACGCCGTCCATTGCGGTGATGGTGGCCTTGTGCCCGTGGATATGCAAAGCCACTAGCGAACGCTGGGCGTTGGCAACCCGAAGCTTGATGGCTTCGTTACCGTCCGTGACGATCAGCGCATCACGCAAGGTGTAAGGGAACGAATGCCCGTTGAGCAGGAAGTAATTCTCGAAGGATTCGGTCATGTTGTAGTCGCGCCCCATGCTGTTGGCGATCAGGCGCGGATCGGTATACGCCTGGATGGTCGCCGCCAGTTTCTTATCGATGGATTGGTAGAACAGGTCGTATTCCTGGCTGTAAGCTTTTTTTACTCCAACCGACGGATGGCGGACTTGCCCGGCGCCGACATTGAACGTTTGCACCCAATTGTTCGGATGGTTTTCCTCGACGACGAACATCCCCATCAGCCCCATCATCATGTGCTGCCCGGTTTGCACATGGCAATGATAGAGCATGGTGCCGGCATGTCGCGGCTGGATTTCGTAGGTGTGGCTTTTGCCGGGAAAAACCGCGTGTTCTTCGGTGCCGTCGTTATCTTCGCCTTTGGAATTTTGCCAGGCATGGTCTACGCCATGAAGATGGATGGTGTGCGGCAGATAATGGGTATTTTCCAGGGTAACAAAAACTTTATCGCCCTGCTCCACCCGGATGGTCGGCGAAGGTGCGCGCAGGAACGGGCGGGCTTCCCGTGAGTTGAAGTTTTTCAGCGCCATGCCGCTCGATTTAGGAGCAAACGCCCAAAGCCCGGGTTGCAAACCGGGTGCAATGTTGTAGGTATTAATCAGGTATTCACCATCCGGGCTGTTTCCGTTAAATTCGATCACTTCCAATTTAAGGTGAACCACATCCGGGTCGCCGTCATGGTCTAAATCTTCACCCATCACCAAAGCATCTTGCGCCAGATTTGATTGCATCAAGGTTGCCATCGATATATTGTTTGTGCCTTTGACCGAAGCCGCAATATCGAAAGGATTATCCGGCTCGCAAGCGGGTGCTTCGACAATTTCGACTCCGTCGATTACTTGCGCCTGCCGCCATTCGGGATGTTCGTTAGTACACGGGGATTCTATTTTGCTGGTATCCCCTTGTGCGCGGCTGTAAACCGTGGCGGGCGGATTCAGTTCCGCTTTCTGAAAGCGTCCAGGAATAAACTGTGCTGCGATTACACTTAACGCGAGAATGAGTATCGTCAGTAAAAGGATAGGTCGTTTGGTCATAATCCTGCAAAAATTTTAATGCTGGGACTATTTTAATTGGCGGCGGGTTCAAAGCCTAATTCGCTTTCATGAACTTTAGCAGAATCCTATCGTTTGGAATTCAGTTGAACAATCGAATTAACAGAAATACAAATGTTTTAACACGACAGTCAATCTGGTATGAACCGTCAAAATCGAATGAGCGGACCACACCGTTCGTCCTGCTCGTCTCTATCTTCATAGCGAATACAAATGCTAGATTCATTACAACTTACCGGGTATTCAGTCAACCCCCAGCCTATATATAGAAAACCGGACGATTTAATCCTTGTATAATAACTCCCGACACTCTAAACATTTCGGCTGCGAGGCGACCATGTTAAAAACTTTAATTCTCAAATCGGTATCCTTTGCCGTTTTATTCAGCACAACAACTCCCGCTTTATCCGAAGTAAGTCCCGCAGCCGCGCCGAATGGGGTAGTAATGCCTAAGAACTACAAAAACTGGCAAATCCTCGGCGTGTCGCACCGGACGGACAAGGATTCGTTACGAATCATCCTAGCGAACCCTGTAGCTTATACCGCCGCGACGGAAGGCAAGAACAATCCCTGGCCGGATGGCAGCATGATCGCTAAATTGGCCTGGAAAGACAGCACACATGCGAATTTTGCCGCCGCCACCGTCCCCGGTGAACTTTCGCATGTCGAGTTTATGATCCGCGATAGCCAGAAATTCGCCGATACCAACGGCTGGGGCTACGCCCGCTGGCTGGGCATGGAGCAGAAACCTTACGGTAACGGCGCTAGTTTCGCTCAGGAATGTTCAACCTGCCATCTGCAGGCGAAAGATGCGGGTTATGTGTTTACCCGGAAGGCGCCATTGCCTTGATTTAAGAATAATTAAAACAGTCAACGCAAACTACCGGATTAGGATCGATATAAAACAAAGGCAAGCGATAATTGTCCGTTATTGCTAGTCAAGCAGAACAGATAACTACGCTTGCATTGTGCAGAGTTAATTTTTATACCATTGATTTATAATTAAATATTTTTAAATAAGCGTAATTTGTCATCATTTTGTAATAATTACGTCATATTTTCGACATCCTTAATCCTTATCCTTCTCGCATTTTAAATAATCCGGGAAGTCCAGTAAAATCACTCAATTATCCTTAGCAGTCGCGGCTGCTTCATGCTCCGTCGCCGCGCCTGTTGCGAATGCGATCGACCTTTATGTCGATATTAGAACCAAACAAATTTATGCCGAACCCGGCCCTAACCGTCAGTTAATGGGCTCTTTCGAACGCGTCGAAGACAAACCCGCCGCCTCGGCGAACACGGGCGACATGACTGCGATCCAACAAGATCTAGAAGCGAAAACCAACGAAATCAATGCCCTGAAAGAACACATGAAAGAGGCCGAGCAAGTCAAGGTCCAAATGGATAAAAAGGGTTTACAAGTCGAATCCGCGGATAAAGCTTTTAAGTTTAAACTGGGCGGACGGATTCATGCCGACGCCTCATTTCATAGCGGCGACGATTATCTCGGCGAGGACGACGACGGCAATACTATTCCGGTCGAAGCCAATGACGGCACCGAAATCCGCCGCGCCCGGATGCGTTTCGAAGGGGTTTTTTACAATGATTGGTTGATGCGAACGGAAGCCGATTTCGCCGACGACAACATTAGGGTCAAAGACGCTTTCATACAATATCTCGGCTTGAATAAATACGTTAACATTACCGTCGGTCAACAAAAACAAAACTTCAGCCGCGAATTACAAGAAAGTTCGAACGACATGATGTTCACCGAACGTTCTTTGATGAATATCTTAAACAACCCGACAGTAGATCGTGCTATCGGTCTTAACTTTGAAACTAGCGGTGAAAACTACACGGCCAAACTCGGTATTTACGGCGACTCTATTACACCTGCTAGAATCGGCGTCGAACCGGAGATAGATAATGCGGGCGACGAAGGCTGGGATATATCCTCCCGTCTGATTTACAACCCGATTATCGAAAAAACGAAGTTGATTCACTTAGGCGTCGCGGGTAACTATCGTACACCTGACGACACTAAAGATGTTGCAAAATCAAGAGGGTTAAAGCTTGCCTATGAAACTACAAACATGTCTAACCTCGATCTTGTCGACAAAAGCATTAAAAATGTATCGGATATAAAAATGCTGGGCTTGGAAGCCGCCGGTATGTACGGACCGTTCTCGGTAGGGGCCGAATATACACGTAGTTGGATCGACCGGAATAACGGCGACGGTAACCTGGAATTAGACGGCTGGGGCGCATGGGAACTGGCGGGACGTTATTCGTCCGCCGACTTGAACGACGGCGACTTTAACGGCGGCGAATTATCGAATGTGACCATCGCTTTAAACTGGTACATAAACACTAACTTCCGCTTTATTGCAAATTACACGCGGTTGTTGGATATCGAAAATGCACCGATTACCACATCGACCGGTCCACCTCTTACCGGGGATAATGCCGGCTTGGATTCATTTACTTTGCGGGCTCAAGTCGCTTACTAATATTCAATCCGCTCCATCAAGAAAAAGCCGCCTAGTTTAATCGGGCGGCTTTTTTATGCCCTTGTACCGGGTTTTCATCAGGAAACCTTATACTATTCATTTATAATGTTGCACTTTCTCGCTTAGATCCACAGTGAAATTCGAATTGATAGTGCCGCTATTTTTG
>DLHW01000022.1 GCA_002483425.1 Methylococcaceae bacterium UBA7658 | reverse complement strand
GCCTTTATGGTATCTGGCCTGTTCGCCTTCGTTGCAACCGGGCTGGTGGTGTTAATTAAGGAATAGCAAAGCTGGATTTGAAATGTTCTCATGATCGATTTGTAGCAACTACAAAATTGAACGGCAGCTATTGAGATAGTTGAAATTTTGGTTGATGGGCTGCTGTGGGTCGATATGTCACGTACGAAGTATGGGGAATTAAAGCATTTTAACCAAATTACCCAGTTATTTTGAATAATACCTTGATGTATAGATGCAAACCAATTAAATGCTGATAGCATTTTTTTGTATCTTTATTTTATCGTTCTTCTTCTCTTGATTTTGTTGATTATTCTCAATATTTTCAAATTTCTGCACATCAAGCCGATTAACAAAATTCATAAGCTGCCTTTTCACGCCCGCCATACCATAAGTGCTTTTGATAGAGAGGTCGTTAAAGTCAGTGAAATTTTTCAACTTGGCTAATGCGGTTTGTTGGTCTTCGGTCAAATCTTCATTACGGGATTTGTTTGATCGAATTGACTTTAGTGAATCAGGCAAAGTTTGTTCCCCAGGCGAGAATATTGGAAAAATTGCCTTGCCGTTAACCAAAGATGCCGCTTCCAAGGCTTTTTCTTTGCCGGGGTTTTTGCCCTCCGTCAATTCTAAGTGAAGGTCGTTGTCGCCTGCGATCATGATGGATTTTTGAGGGAATTTGGCGCGTAGTAGTTTGGCAACATGCGGGAGGTTTCCAGAGTCGAAAGCGGCAACGGTTGGCTGTCCCAAGGCTCGCGANNAATCCGCTGTAGCATAGCCTTCGGCGATGACGATGACCGTCACTTTGGCAAGATCGTCAGGCTTTTTACTGCCAACAACATGGAACAGTTCTTGTTTCGCGCCGTCTTTTACAAATCGCTTGGTACCATTCGGCTGGATGGTTTGTACGGATTGGACTTCACCGTTAATGTCAATGGCTGGCAACAGCAAATCTCCGGCGGTGAATACAAGCTTATCGGGATTGTTTTGCCGTAACTTTTGCGATTCTTTTCGATTCTTGCCAATCAGGATTAATTCGGGCAATAGGATATTATCCGGTGTTTCTGGGACAACGGAGAGGCCATTGGGCCTTACCTGTTTCGCTTGTAAATAGGGGTGATCGACATGCGCTCGCGGCGAAATTTCCAATAATCGGCGAATAGCCTGGGCAACGGCGTGTTGTTTAGCTTGCCGCTCATCTTCTCTTGCTTGCAATTTTGCGGCATTTTCAGCTTTCAGTTGGGCTTTGTCGGCTTCACTCAGCGAATAGCCTTTGGCTTTCCATTTTAACGATTCGCCTGTCCTGTTGTTCTGGATAAATCCAGCAGGATGGCCATCGAGGTAGGCTACGTAAAATCCCGCCCGTTCCCCCGGTCTATCGCCTTCGGTAGCTATTCGATGCGTGTTACCGTCCATGACAGGATGTTCTTCGGTGATAAGACAACCCAACGAAACTAAGGCTTCGGTGAATTCTTGCTGTGGTGTCAACGCGGGTGCTTGTTGAACTTTTACATTTTCCGGCAACCACTGTTTCAAGATGTCCATGTCGGCATTGTCGCCGACATACCAAGATTTTACCTTTTTGTCCCACATTGCCCCTGCTTGTTTGGCAATATTTCTGTCCGAGTACGGTACCGCAAGGAATTGGCGATCAGTACTGGCAACGGTTTCCGTTAATGGCCATCGGCTAAATGCGTTGACATCTACGTTGGTTGGCACATACCAAGATTGCATTTGCCGATCCCATTTTGCGCCTAGCTCTTTGGCTTGGTTTCTTTCCTTGTACGGAACTTGAATGTAGGTTTTATCCTCAAGTCTGGCTTTGTTGATGGCTTCTTCATATTCGGCTGCGGTCGCACTAGATAACAAAGACAAGTCTTTCGGTAATGTCGCAAATATAGATTCTGTTGCCTTGGCTTCTGTTACGTTTCGATGATGATCGTGCGCTTGGTTAGCATTTACCTCTTGTGTCAGTGTTTGTTCAAGACCCAGCACAAAGGTTTGTATCCGTTCGGCATCAGCCGCCGCCCGAAAAATTTCCAGGGGATCGTCCCGCAAAGTCTTGATCCACGACCCCACATAGGCGGCATGTTGCCCCGGATCATGGCCGATTCCCAAAGTGTCGCCCAATAACAGGCTGGTGATTTCGGCGCGTAATTCCTCTTTGGCGTAGCCTTCGCTGCCGAAAGGATGCGATATATCTCGGTTAAGTCTGGATTCATGGCCTGTCCAATGGCCGAGTTCATGCAGGGCGGTGGCGTAATACTTGTCTGAACTGGGGAATAAGGACTTATCAGGCAAAAAGATACTGTCTGACGATGGCCGGTAAAACGCCCTGCCCACGGCGTGATGGTTGATGGCCGCGCCGGATGCCGACAAGATAGCTTCGGCGCGTTCGATGGCATCCCAGGTTTGCGCCTTTTTCTCAAACCGGGGCAAGCCGTCGATTTGTTCGGCATTGAACACGGTGGCGTAAAACACACGCGGCCTTTCCAGCCTGACGATAACCTTTTCTGGATTGCCTTCTTCATCCAATACCGGTTTGCCTTGTTCGTCCCGCTTAATGTGTTCTTCGGTAAATTTCCAGTATTGGATGCCCGTGCCTTTTTCGCCCTTGCGGACTTGCCCACCTAATTCACTGGCTTGCTTATAGGTCAGCCAGCGTTGGTCATCATGCTCCTGCGACATCAAGTGAATGGCGTTGATGCCTTTATAACGCTTGCCAGTGAGCGGATTGAACGGCACTAACGATCCCGCCTCGCCCGCATCCCAAGGCCGTTGCCAGGGTGCAGTGCCTTGTTCAAGTTGCTTGATCAGTTTCTCGGCGACGATCTCATGGAACGGTTTTTTAATCGGATTCATCTTTACCTCCTGATAGGAGTCGATATGAAAGGTGGCAGAATTTGACATCGCATTTGTCACGGCAGCAGCGGTTTCAGAATCGGGAACATCAGATTCTAAAGTTGTAGAATGACCGTACTCTTGTTCAAACTGAGTTTCGTCTTGCTTCCGATTTTTCTCGATTAAATCGACGACTGGTTTCGATTGGGTGATGCGCTCGAAAGCCTCCAATCCAGTCCCATTAGTTGAGATAAAGACCCTTTCCTGCCAGTTGATCCGTTCGATAAAAGCCCCTTGGTCTTTCAGCACCCGTTTTTCGGCATCGGACAGGAAACTCCGGCCTTTTATCTCGATGCGGTTTTCATGGTTAACCTTTGCTGTCGAAATTTCCCAGCCATTGGAAAGGATGGCCTTGCTGCCATCTTTGATCGCTATAAAGATTTCATAGGCACTCTTATCCGATACATTCGATTCCAACCCCAAATTTTTAAGCGTTTGTTTGGCTGAATTTGCGCCGACTACACGGCCTAATAACATTTCGCCGTCGTCGGTCTGTAGTCGGTAAATCTTTTCTGAGCCTTCGACCCGATCCCAAATTGGCAGGATTACGCCGACAATCATTCGCGTGGTTTTGGTCTCCGTCTTCGGGGCATTGGCAAGTTGTGCCAGCCATAGGGATTGGGCTTCGGTTTCGTCAACGGGTCTTGATATAGTCACTTTCTCATAAGTGTTGACTCCATTGACCGAAACGGTGCGGTAATCCCAACCCCGGTGAATGACATTGGCATTATCGATGTAGCGATGACCTTCCTTTTTAATCGAATACACGATGCCCCGCCTGACCGAATTGCCATCGGAATTGAGCCGTTCGCCAATATCTTTGAGATAAAACACCTCACCTTTGTGCTTGCCGAATTCAGAAACAAACCAACCGCTTAAATCATCGTTGATAAGATTACGCTTGCCCGTAAACTGGTTGGTTTCCTCCCAGCCGTAATAATGCAATTCATTGGTCACAGCCAGTTCGACATAACGGGTTTGCACCCCCGATGATTGATCTGTGTAGGCAATATCATCGCGGGTTTTCTTGATACTTAGGGCTTTCAAGGTTTGCAAGCCGTTGTCATAGAGACCATGTTGCTTGGCATATTCAACGGCTTCGACCAGCCGTTTCTCAAATTCGTCAAAGACGGCATTTTGCTGGTCGGTTTTGAGCGACAACAAGCGGTTTAAGAATTGCGGTATCGCTGGAATCTTGGTCTCACAGAATGCGCCATTGTGATCGAACAGATTCAAACCCATCTGCTTGGTCACTTCATGAAAGGACAAAGGCGTTACTCCACGGTATAGGTCACCAAAGAATATGTTTAACGCCGTGGTCGCATATTCGCTTTCCAGATTGTCGGCAGCGGTAAACATGCCTTGCCCGGTGGCCTCCCGTTGACCACGAGTCAGTGCGCCAAGTTGGTCTAACCGCCGAGCGATGGATGACACAAACCGTTTTTGCGCTTTCAGATTGGTCGTGGGTAAAACATAATGCGGTTCTTGCGCTTGGTTGGTTCGGTGTGTCCGTCCAAACCCTTGCACGGCGGAATCTGCCCTCCAGCCCGGTTGCAAGATGTAATGGATGCGCTTACGTGTGTTGATGGCAGTGTTGTCGGCATGGAAACTATAGCCTGTGCCACCTGCGCCGGAGAAGATAAGTATTTTCTTCTTGTCGTTCTGAAATGCCTCGGCATCCGCCCTGGCTGAATGCTTGTTACGTTTTTCTTCGATGACTTTGAAATTGCCGTCATCGTCACGGGTTTGTACGAAGCGTCGGCTACGGCCTGTGATTTCCGCCACCGCATCGGTGCCAAAGGCATTAATGATGGAGTCCAAGGGGTTTTCCGGGACACGAATTTGTTGCAGGGTTTCAAGTAGCGAGTCGCGCAAGGCAATGGCTTCTCGGTCAAACACGGGATTGTCGTCGGCATCCAACACTGGCACGAAGATTTTATTGCCTTTATCGTCCCTGGATTCCTGATAAGCCGCAACCGGAAATCCGTTCCTGACATAATCCATCAACATTTGCCGGGGCGTAAAATCGAGGTCTTCCAATTCCGTATCCTGGGCAGTCGCTTCGGCGATAATCCGTTCTTGGGCGGCTTCATTGGTGTTGACCAATTGAATGACGGCGACATTGCCTAATTCCAGTTGCCGCCGTATGTCATCGATGACGCACGGTGTTTGCAGGGAGGTGATGACTTGATTGAAAAAGCGTTGGTGCGCTCCCCAAAATTGCGCCAAGGCCGCGCTCTTCGCGTTTCCATTCCTTCCGGCTTGGGTAATTTCAAGGGAAGCATCGACATTATTCAACACGATCTGCCAAGCTCCGGCCAATTCGTTGTAAATGTCTTCCTGAAAGTCTGTCAGTTGATGTTCCAGGCGTTCGTAACTTACGCCGTCATACGACAAGGAGCGGGCGATATACATCCCCATTGCCTTCATGTCCCGGCTAATCAGTTCCATCGCGGCAATACCGCCTTTGGCGACATCGGCAATGAAACTATTCACATCGGCGAAGGGCGTACCTTCGCCCCACAACCCCAAGCGGTCGGCATAACTCAGGTTGCTGATTTCAGTCGCGCCGGTGGCGGATACGTAAACAACCCGTGTATTGGGTAATTCGCGCTGCAAATTGATTCCAGCCAAGGCTTGTTGCGAGGGTTTTCGAGTGCCGCGTTTGCCTTTGATGCCTATCGCATTGCCCATGCTGTGGGCTTCGTCGAAGGCAATCACGCCATCGAAATCGTCACCTAGCCAATCGATGATCTGTTGGGCGCGGGTTTTTCCGGTCTTTTGGCCTAAATCCGTGGCTTGCTTCTTTTCGCCGCCGCGTAAGGTCGAGTAGGTGGTAAACAGGATGCCATCCCGTTGCTGGATGGGATTCCCAGCTTTGGTTTTACCCTGGAAAAATAGCAAGGCAGGATTACCGCCAATACCGGAGAAGTCCCGTCTTGCGTCTTCAATCAAGCCTTCATTGAAGGAAACCCATACGGCCTTTTTGCGCCCCTGCATCATGTTGTCCAGGATGATGCCGGATATTTCACGGCCTTTGCCTACACCTGTTCCGTCACCGATAAAGAATCCTTTCCTTGAGCCGTTGGGCAACAATTCGGAATGGGCTTGTCCGGCATAAACCAAACATTCAAGTTGGGCAATTGAAAGTGTACCGTTCTGTATCAAGCTGGCCGGAAGGACAGGCGCGTAATTTGGGGGTGGCGGTTCGACTGCGGACATTGCCGCCGATTGTACTAATTTTCCCGGATGTTGATGTGCGCCTGGGATGGATAGGCGTTGCGGCGTGTAATTGGAAAAGACCGATTCGGAAAATTCGGCGGTTTCGCTCGCTTTTATTTCAATAACTATGCGGGTTGTTTCATGGCTTTCAACGAGGCCAGTATTTCCTCCAAAATCATCGCCGCCGATTCCGCCAACGAATCCGGCAGGTCGAGGTCGAATGTCATCCCCGGTTCGGCTTCTATCATCAACGACATCGCCAATTTGGGATTCGTCAACAATTTCGCTATCAGGAGTTCCGGTTCTTCCAGTTCCCCCGTCTCCAACAGGTTCTGATCCAGTGCCGCTCGTACTAACACCAGTGCCGCCAATTCTGTTTCCGGGTTGTAGGGGATCTGATTCTTGTTGAGTATCAGCATCGCTTGTTGGTTGATCGATACTTGGTTGTAAATGCTTACGGTCATTTTTTATGCCCTCCAAAAGAAAAGGTAATTCGGTAACCGATTCGACATAGCCCGTCAAAATAGGCTGGGTCGTCGCACCGGTTTTGTCGATGACTAAAATTTGGTTATCAAACGCAGTGCCGTACTTAGCATAACCTCTTCCAGAAATACCAATGTTGGCTCTCACAGTGTATTTCTGCTCAATGGCAGTCCACCAAGGCTTAAATGCAGGTCGATCCGCCGCCATGCCTTGGCCGACTATGGCAACTAAACGGCCTCCGTCCTGTAATCGTTTCAATGCCTGTTCGATGTGCCTTGCCCCATTTGCGTTATTCCGTTGCCCTTGGACACGGCCAGCAGTCGCTGAAAATGGCGGGTTCATCACTACAACGGTGGGAGAAATATCACTGGGCAGCAGGTTATCCAACTGTTCGGCGTTGTGATTAAACAACTTTGAATCTGGAAATAACTCGGCAAGCAAGTCTTGCCGCCGAGGAGACAGTTCATTCAAAACCAACTCGGCTCCGGCAATCTTCGCCCAAATCGCCAAGTCGCCCGTTCCGGCTGAGGGTTCGACCACAACATCGGTAGCTTTTATATCCGCCACCCAATTGGCCACAAACGCGAAGGGCGGCGGAGTGCTGAATTGCTGGAATTCATCCATTTCCTCATCGCGTCTGGTTTGTGTCGGGATTTGTTGGATGAGTTCGGTTAATTCATTAACCTTATCGCTGACCCATGCGGAATCTTGGACAACAAAGTCGGCATCCATTCCCCGAGAAATATGGACATTAACCGCCGCCTCCATTGCATCGTAAGCGTCTTTGCTTGAGTAAACACCTTCCGCTTGAGTGCCGCCAAAGGCGAGATTGGCTTCTTCGGTCAACGTTTTTGCGGTGATTTCACCGTCCTTTGCCAACACCTCCGCCAAACGCAACGCAAGTTGGTAACGGGCATTTTCAATTCCGATTTTGCAAGATTCGGCTGGCTTTTTTTCGGGCTGGATCGTGACGACAGGCTGAGAAA
The DNA here is from genome assembly GCA_002483425.1 of Methylococcaceae bacterium UBA7658. Lineage (GTDB taxonomy): Bacteria > Pseudomonadota > Gammaproteobacteria > Methylococcales > Methylomonadaceae > Methyloglobulus. The sequence continues at coordinate 4,864 of DLHW01000022.1, read as the reverse complement.
CCACTTCGGTGACAACCAGCCAATCCTCGAAAATATCATATTGGTCTGGGTTGATTGCCTTAGCCATGACCGCTATCCCTCATCATCGTTATCAATAGTGCTTTCAAGAGCATCAGCCTCACCCAAGGCATCTTCCGAAAATGCGCCAGCGCGTTCGGCTTCGTCCGGGTCAAATTCGGCTTCAAAGCCCGGAGACATGGCATCGTTTAGTTTTTCAATGATTGCATCATCAATATCTGTTCCATCCGAAACGTCATGTTTGCCGGTTTGGTTTTGTGGGTCGTTTGGTTGAATCATTGCTTTTTCCTCAAGGGATAATTTTGATGAATGAGTAGCCATTAAATACTGGCTTACTTCCAAGTCCATAACGGTTTTACGACATCACTGACCTGAGTTGAGTGGATCGGGCCGAAATAGCGGCTATCGAACGACAACGGGCTGCGATTGGTCATAACCCAAAGCTCATTGGATTTCAAAACCAGCCGTTTTGGGCTATAAGGAGCTAACGGCCTTTCCAAACCGTCTTGCGACTGCGACTTGCTAAAGGGCAATGTTTTACCGTTAATGGCAACGCTTTGATTGCTGATCTGTACACTGTCGCCCGCGCCGCCAACGATATGTTTCAACAAACGTTCGTAATGCCCTGGGCAATTACCAAATCCGATATAACCTCTTTCATAAGCCATATGCGTCAGCGTATCTTCTGCCGGACAGAATGAAATCAAATCGCCTTTTTCCACCGGCTTATCGATGACCCAATAAAAGCCTGGATCAACGCTGCGTGTGGTATTAAAACGCAATCCAAGCCAGTCGCTTACTTCAAGTAGGACAAAAACCAGCAATACAATAATGGTCAGTTTGCTGATTAGCTGGTTATAAACCTTAGCAAGTTGATGAGAGTGTTTGACCGGCTGACTAAATTGATCTGCGATGCGGGGTTGCATGGATATTCTCGCCTCGGTTTATGGAATGTTGATGCTCGGTATCCATACGGGTTGCTGATCCGCCTGCACTAATCGGCAATGGTTTAACATCAAACAACTTTTTGTTCGGTTTAAATCGGGTCGTTAAACAATCGCTAAGCTCAGGCGGCGGGATACGCGACCGCGCCATCAATGCCCGGTCTTTAAAGTAGAGTGGCTGAATGCCGTAGATCGCGGGAAACCCCGCGACAAACACCAACATGTCGCCGGATTTGTCGATCATGCCGTGGTCGTCCTTGATCGGACCTTGCATCCGCATACATTCGTCGGGGGTCAATAGAGGCCGCTGCACTTCATGCGTGGTGCGCGAGACATTGCCTAATAACATACTGGCGCGGTGGCCGCTGGTGGTGATCTGTTCCTTGACGATGGTAGTTTGCCCAGTGAGCTTAGATAAATGTTCGGCGGTTTCGATGCGGTTGGGGGCAAAGGCATTGACCACGGCGCAATTGGAGCTGATGGATTCATCCGGGCCGTAGCCGTATTCGCGGCTTTTCAGTTGGGTGATGTCCTGACAAATTAGGTAACACTTGATGCCGTAACCTCTAAGGAAGGCCAAGGACTCTTGCAGAATATCTAATTTGCCCAAAGCCGGAAACTCATCGAGCATCAAGAGTAGTCGGTGTCGATATGAGGCTTTGGGTTTGCCGTCGTTAATGGTTAGTCCTTGTGCTGATAGGCGGATGACCATATTAATAAGTATGCGAACTAAAGGCCGCAGACGATTCTTGTCATTCGGCTGGGTGACGATGTAAAGGCTCACCGGCGATTCGTGGTTCATCAAATCATTAATAGTAAAGTCCGAACGGCTGATATTTTTAGCAACCACTGGATCACGGTACAAAGACAAATAGGATTTCGCCGTTGACAGCACCGAACCGGCCTCTTCCATTGGCCTACTTATCATGTCCATTGCGGCTGAGGCTACCAAATCATGCGGCTCGCCATTTAGATGCATGTTAAAACGCATCTCTTGCCAGAGTTCCGATAAATCCTTGCTCGGATCGGACAGCATCCGGTCTATGCCTTGTAAGGTGGCTTTTTCTCCGTTTGTTTCGGCCAGATACAAAGCATGAAGGATGACCCCGACCAGCAATGCGTGAGATGTTTTTTGCCAGTGGGTTTCTAAACCCCGGCCATCGGGATCGACAATTAGATTTACGAGATTTTGCACGTCACCGACTTCAAATTGTGTTCCCAGACGAACTTCATCCAGTGGATTCCAATGCACGGAATCGTGCGCCGCCGGTTCAAAGCGTAACACCTTGTTACCGGCGCGTTGTTTGCGCCACCCGGCAGTTGCGCCCCAGAGTTCGCCCTTCAAATCGGTGACGACCGCGCTTTCGTCCCAAGTCAACAAGGTAGGAATGACAAAGCCAACGCCTTTGCCGGAACCGGTTGGCGCGATACACAGCACATGCTCGCCAGAGCCATGCCTTAAATAATGTGTTTTGCCGCGCTTATCTTGCCATGCGCCAACAAATACGCCGTTGCTAGGTGACTGTTTTTTCGCCGACAACCATTCGGTTAGTTTCTTAGATCGCGGCAATAAACCGGATAAGCGGATGTCTTTTAAGTTTGCCCACCGTGCCGAACCGTGCATGTAGAGACTGGTTTTAGCCGAATTATCCAACACCATAATGGCAACGGTTTCCAGCAACAAGCCGATGCCTGCTACAATGACTCCGTAGTTACCTGCCATCATCAAGTTTGACGGATAACTATCGCCCCATTCTAATGCCCAGCCAATAATTGCCCACGGCGGGTAAATATGGCCGAGATTGAAGCCCAATAAGCGGTGGTACTGGAATTCAAATGCAAAGCTTTGGGTGGCGGTTTGTAGCCCAGACAGTAAAATCATCATAGCAAAGACCGCCCGCAAGCCCTTATGGGAGCTGCCGCCCGATTTATGCGCCAATGGCCCTATTGCATTGTTGAACTTGTCTTTCATGGCTACACCTTCCGCTGGAAGTTTTTTAACTCGATGACTTTGGATTTATCTAGGCTTGTCTGGTGAGTTTTAGTTTTTACTGTGTGCTTAAAGAACTGACCAAAATTCCTGAGCCGTAGATTCGGTATTAGGAAGGTTAAGCCATAGATGACCGGCAACGCCAAAGCAATATCGCCAGCTTTACCAAATAAGGCATGGATCAACCATGCCGCCAAAAATAGCACAGATAATCCGAGTACAAATTTGAATAGCAGCCACACGCCATAAACCAGAATGAAAGGTAACAGGCATAAAACCCGAATCATCGACATTATTTTCATCACCGACTCCTGCCCAAAGTTTGTTGGGCTGTTTGAGGTTTAACCGCACCCTTTCCGAACAGATATTTCTCCGCACTCAACTGTACCCGCCGCCGTTCCAGATTTTCCTGGTCAAAGCTGATGTTCAGCCCCGCCTTGACCGAAGCCCGGACGACATTTTCCTGGAACAGCTCGCTGCCTTGGACCGATAACTGATGACCGTACCGCTGTTTTGCATGGATCAAAGCGGTGGTAATTACGGTTTGATTGGAATCGGCGGCAACATGGAAGCGGTTGCCGTCATCCTTGATGACGGCCTTGTCATGTAAATAAAACACCGTACCTTTTTTGGTGACTTTGGCTTTGGCCAATTCCGGCTCGTATGGCTTTTGTTGGATTGTGCCTGATTCGCTATTCCTGCGAAATCGACTTTGATTGAGGTAATTCCCGCGTTGATTTTGCATTACATGCCGTTGCCGCAGTACTTGCAAAGCTTGGGCATTGCCACGCTTGGCCTCTTGCTGCAACCAATCGAGCCAAGCCAAGCGACGGTGTTGGTTGAACAATCGTTCCCGTTGTTCATTATAACGTGCGTTAATCTGCTTGATGTCGTTGAGCAAGCCCTTACCAATAAGGCTCAGCAGCAGCCTTTTGTTCAGACCTGGGCTTATGAGTGCCTTGATCCACCGGCGTTTGTCGGCTGTCTTGTCCTTGGCGCATTGAATTTCATTTTGATGTTGCTGTTTTGCCTTTGCTAAGGCATGGCTGCGGATAGAAGTTTTATCCGCTATCTGTTGCCGATACTGGGCATATAAGGCGTTGGTATTGATAAAGCTTATATGGTAGCTGTTGGCCTTTTGTGCATTTCGTTCTTGTGCCTTGTTTTGGTTTATTTGCGGGCTGAAAGGTTTGTGCTCATAACGCTGCTTAATCATTAACTTGGCAAGGCTTTCCTCATTGGGGGCTTGGAATTCGCCTAAGTTTTGCTCCAATTTACCTTTTGCCAATTCTCTGGCTACCGAACTGGCTTTAACCCCCAATTCACCATCCAAGGTGCTGATAGCAAGGCCATTACCGCTGGGCTTGATGCAAAGACCGTTTTCATACATTGCTGCATGTAATTGTTGCCAAGTTTTTGCTTGCTTGATTTGGGTTATGGCATTGGTTTGTATCCAGCTAATCAGGCTTTCGATACCGGCATGGGCTTCCATATCTCTTGCCCTACCTGCGGTATGGTTGCGCTGGGCCGTATGATTATCGATTTCCAGGCCGTATTTCTGCTCAAGTTGGGCGCACAGCTTGGCCAAGGTTTTGTAATCTTGGTAAGGATTATGAATGCGATGATGAACCGGATGCACCTTATTGATAGCGATATGGAAATGCAGGTTATCGGTGTCGCAATGTACCGCACTAACCCGTTGATGGTCTTTAAACCCTAAACCAGTACAGATTTCTTCTTCGATTGCCTTTAAAGTTTCTGGACTTGGTTGCTCGCCAGCTCGAAAGGATACGATGAGGTGGTAAGTCTTATCGGAAACGGCGCGTTGATTTTGCCGTTGGGTATTCATCACTTCCAATACCGCTATTTCGGTTGTTTCACTATGGCAGTTGCTAATAGTGACTTCCCCTAA
>DLHW01000045.1:1327-47012 GCA_002483425.1 Methylococcaceae bacterium UBA7658 | reverse complement strand
TCTCCTGATAGTCTAGAGCCATAGTATTTATGTCAATTGAAGTAATAAAAACCCAAATTGAAAAGTTCTTAGATAACCCTACCCCAGAAGTTATGGTAATTAAAGGAAAATGGGGGGTTGGCAAAACTTATTGTTGGAATAGATTTCTTAATGAGGCTAAAAATAGCAAGAAAATTAAACTCGATAGATATGCGTATGTTTCGATGTTTGGCATTAATTCATTAGATGCTTTTAAGTATGCTATTTTTGAAAATGTCATAGACCGTAATTTGATTGGCAAAGATGCCAATACAGAAACTTTTCATGATAACTTAACCAGTCTTTTCAAAAAGATAGGGAAAAAATCAATCCCATTATTAGAGCCTTTATCAAGAATCATCACTAGAATCAGCCTTTCGTCGGCAATTGAGTCAATTGCATTTCTATCTCTTAGCAACACCATAATTTGTATTGATGACTTGGAAAGAACTGGAAAAAAACCTTGATATAAAAGATGCGCTTGGCTTGATTTCGCTTTTAAAGGAGCAAAAGAAATGTAAAGTTATTTTGTTGCTTAACGATGGTGAAGAAGGATTAAAAGATTATCAAAAACACCGTGAAAAAGTTATCGATATTGAATTGGAGTTTTCGCCTAGCTCAATAGAAAGCGTTGAAATAGCGTTAGATGGTACTCAGCTAAACGATTATGCAGCTGAGATACTTAAAGAATCATCAATCAAGCTTAATATCAAAAATATCCGACTTTTGAAAAAAATAGAACGGTTAGTTTTGCAAACTCTCCCCTATTTTAATGGTTACGAGCAAGAAATTACTCATCAAGCAATCACTTCGCTGGTTCTTTTTTCTTTCTGTTATTACTGTCAAATCAGTGATGAAGCACCTAATTTAGATTTTGTAAGCACTTTTGAAAGATCTTTTTTTGGACTCGAGATTGAGGAAGACGGTAATGAGGATCACAAAAAATGGAGTCGTTTTATTCGTGAATATGGTTATTTGCATTCTGACGAATTTGATGTATTGCTTGCCAAGTATATAAAAACAGGATACTTCATTGGTGATGAACTCAATGAAGTGGTTGAAAAGAAAAATAAAGAAATATTAGCGTCCAAATCAACGGGTTCATTCAGTGAAGCTTGGAACTTATACCATAACAGTTTTGATAATAATCAAGGGGAAGTTGTATCTACTCTTTATGAAAGCTTTAAACAGAATATGAGTTTCATTTCGCCAGGTAATCTTAATGGAACAGTAACCCTTTTTAGAGAAGTTGGCGAAAATGAGAAAGCTAACGAAATTATTGACTTATATATTGAAGCCAGAAAATCTGAAATTGATTTATTCAGCCCTGAAGAGCTTTCATTTTTTACTGATAAGAAAGATGAATTAATAATTGAGAAATTCACTAATCACTATAATTCGTCTGTCATTATTGAAAACGCTTATCAAGTCTTAGAACGAATTTCTGGGAAGAATGGATGGAATCCAAAAGATGAAAAAATTTTAGCTGCTGCAAGTATAGACGAATACTACAAGATATTTAAGTCACTAAATGATAGACGTTCACGTTCCACTTTCATTAATACTTGCTTGAAGTTCGGTCAATTCAGTAATGCAAACGAAGATATGGTTGAAATTAGCAAAAAAGCTACTGAAGCGTTGAAAAGAGTTGCCGAAGAGAGTCTTATTAATAAGTCAAGGATAAAGTTATATGGAATTCAGATAGATAATTAATCAACAGGGTTTAAATAGTTACAACTGCCGATGTGGAAGCCGACGATTTAACAAAATCGTCACGTGAGTGACACAATTAAAGAGTTCATCCTTCGACAAGCTCAGGACGAACGGCTTTTTTAATATAATAATCAACCAAATCAAGGAACAGATAAAACCATGACCATCGAAATCGACGGCTCGGAAGGCGAGGGCGGCGGGCAAATTTTGCGGAGCGCGTTGACTTTGTCGATGTGTACGGGGGTGCCTGTGCAAATCCGTAACATCCGCGCCAAGCGCAAAACGCCGGGGCTTATGCGTCAACATTTGACGGCGGTGAATGCTGCAGCGGCTATAAGCGGGGCGGAAACCAAGGGCGTGCACATCAATTCGACCGAGTTGTATTTTGCGCCGGGCGCAGTGCAAGGCGGGGACTACCAGTTTAGCATCGGCACGGCGGGCAGTTGTACGTTGGTGTTGCAAACGGTGTTGCCCGCGCTGTTGCTGGTAAATCAAGGCAGCCAAATTATTGTTAATGGCGGTACGCATAACACCATGAGTCCACCTTTCCATTTCCTGCAACGGGCGTTTGTTCCCTTGTTGCGACGCATGGGTGCGGAGGTGGATTTGCAGTTGAACCGCTTCGGGTTTTATCCGGCGGGCGGCGGCGAAATCACCTTAAAAATCTCAGGCGGAACTAAGCTGATGCCATTGCACCTTGACAGCCGCGGCGAGCGGGTGAATGCCTACGCGGAAAGTTATTTTTCCGGCTTGCCCACGCACATTGCCGAGCGCGAATTGGCAGTCGTCAAAGAACGGATGACGTGGAGCGACGAGCAATTGCAGATGCGGGAAATCAACCGCAACCAAGGCCCGGGCAATGTGTTGTTAATTACCTTGGAACATGAACACGTCACCGAAGTGTTCACCGGCTTTGCCGAGCGCGGCGTGGCGGCGGAGGCCGTAGCAAAAGGCGTAATCAAGGCCGTGCAAAAGTATATAGCGGGAAATGCCGCCGTGGATGCTTATCTTGCCGATCAGCTCTTATTGCCGATAGCGTTGGCGGGCGGTGGTTCATTCACGACTGCCGGATGGAGCCGGCATGCGGCTACTAACGCCTTGATTATAGGCCAGTTTTTACCGGTCGCTATTCAAACTGCTCAACTGGAGCAAGGCTGTATTCGGGTCGAATTGACTAAAAAACCGTAAGCGGATCGCTGAAGCTTGCCTTAAGCGTTTTTTCACGCAAGACGGCTTTATTGTAAAATCTTGTTTTTCCGGTTTTTCGACGATTATTCCGCTATTCAATGCGCAACTCAACCGTATTCAAACCCGCCTGGTGGCTTAAAAACTGCCATTTGCAAACAATCTATCCGTCTTTATTCCGGCAAACAGTTTCCCCGCCGGATTACCGCCGGGAACGTTTATGTACACCGGACGGCGATTTTATCGATGTCGATTTCTGCGGCGCGGGCAGGCAACCTATCGTTATTTTACTGCATGGACTGACCGGCAGCTCGCAATCGGGTTATATTAAAGGCTTGCAAACTGTTTTACACCGTCGCGGGTTACGTAGCGCGGCAATCAATTTCAGAGGTTGCAGCGGGCAATCCAATAACCGGGCGCGCTGCTATCATTCCGGTGAAACCGAGGATGTAGACTTTCTTTTTCAAACGCTACGGCAACGCGAACCCGGCACACCCATCGCCGCCGCTGGTTTTTCGCTAGGCGGGAATGTCTTACTGAAATGGCTGGGGGAACAAGACCGCAATCCGGACTTGTTTGCCGCCGTAGCGGTTTCGGTTCCGCTTGTGCTTGGAATTTGTGCGACAAAACTGGATTACGGTTTTTCTAAGCTTTACCGGGCCAGTCTGCTCAAGGAATTAAGAAGTTACATGGCAGCTAAATTAAGCCATTTAGATGCTATCGGCCGCGAAACCGACCGGCAGAAAATTGAAGCCTTGGGCGATCTTTCAACTATTCAATCGTTTTGGCAATACGATGATCGTGTCGTCGCAAAACTGCACGGCTTTAAAAATGTGCATGATTACTACAGCCGGTCCAGTTCCCGTCAATATTTGAAAGAAATTAACGTGCCAACGTTGTTAATCCAAGCCGCTGACGACCCGTTTATGACCGAAGAGGTGCTACCTCGACCGGAAGAATTATCGCCCTATGTGCAGACCGAAATTACTCTCTCCGGCGGACACGTCGGATTTATTACGGGATCGGTTCCCTTTAAACCCCGCTATTGGCTAGATGAGCGAATTCCGGAGTTTCTGCTCGAACGCCTCCCTAGCGATAATTGTTCGTAACCCTCTATTTCTTTAATGTAATATATTCGAAAAAACGGCCTACACTTAAATTAATGACGCTTTAAGCTTTTTGTAAAATCTTGTAACTATTTATTTTGCAGCGCTATTAGAGCCGAGTACCTTTAAACCTGGACGTCAATGCTTGACAAATTTCCCGCTTAGTAGACACTAGACCGGTTTTTAACTTCCCAAGAGTAACGCTTTGAATGATATGTCCATGAGTATGCTGATCGGCATACTCGTCGCAATGCTGATTCTATCGGCCTTTTTTTCCGGCTCGGAAACGGCATTAATGACTTTAAACCGCTACCGTTTAAGGCATTTAGTCAAACTTAAGCATAAAGGCGCCATTAAAGCCCAAAGGCTGTTGCAAAGGCCGGATCGATTGCTGGGAATGATTCTACTCGGCAATATCTTCGTCAACACAATGGCCGCTTCCGTCGCAACCATCGTCGCGCTTAGGCTTTATCCGGGCAATGAGCACAGCGTTGTCATCGCGGATGTTGTTCTCATCATCGTCACGCTGATTTTCTCTGAAGCCACACCAAAAACATTTGCCGCAGTCAAACCGGAGCCCTTGGCTTTTCCCTCTGCATGGATTTACGAACCGCTGCTTTGGCTATTTTATCCGGTCATCGAATTCGTCAACATTTTTGTGAGCCTGCTGTTACGGCTATTCCGCGTGGATGTGAAAAAACATAGCCAGGAAAGTCTCAGCAAAGAGGAACTGAAAGTCGTGATCGCCGAAGCCGAAAGCGTCATGCCCGCGCGTTACCAAAAAATGCTGATGGGAATCCTCGACCTGGAATCGGCAACGGTTGAGGACATCATGACGCCTCGTAATGAAATAACCGGTATCGATTTGGAAGAGCCTATCGAGGTCATTGTCGAACAGATCAAAAGCAGTTCGCATACCCGCTTGCCCGTTTTCAAGAAAAGTATCGACCGCGTCATCGGCTTCTTGCATTTAAGAAAGGTACTGGTACTCATAAACCATGAGGATTTCGACAAGCAAACGATTATCAGTTTGCTAGGAAAACCGGTATTTGTCCCTGACACAACCCCTGTACATGCGCAAATGGTCAAATTCAAGGCCGAAAAAATCCGGATCGGCCTCGTGGTGGACGAATACGGCGATGTGCAGGGTTTGGTCACAATGGACGACTTGTTACAGGAAATCGTCGGCGAAATCATCACCGACGAAACCGCAGTCAGGAAACAAACCGACGGCAGTTACCTCGTCGACGCCAATATCACCGTGCGGGAACTTAACCGCTCCCTGCTATGGGATTTGCCGACCGAAGGCCCCAAAACCCTTAACGGCTTGATTATCGAGTTTATGGAAACCATTCCCGAAGCGGGTACGAGCATCAAATTGTACGGTTATGCCCTGGAAATTCTAAGATGCGACGATGTCGCCGTGAAATTAGTCAAGTTTTTGCCGCACGAAACCGAACGGCAAAAACCTTTAGCAATGATAAAGCATTAATCAAAACGATTTCTGCTTCTAAAGCCCGCTCATAACGTCCAACGCGCCGGATAACGTTGCAACCGGGTAAATACGCAAACCTTCTATCTTCTTTTTGGGTGCGTTTGCTTTCGGTATCACCGCTGTTTTGAAGCCATGTTTGGCGGCGTCGTTTAAGCGCGCCTGGCCGTTGGCAACCGGTCTGATTTCGCCGCTCAAGCCGATTTCGCCGAAGAAAAACGCATCGTGCGGAATAACTTTATCGCGGAAACTGGACACGATACCCGCGATAATCGCCAAATCCGAGCTGGTCTCGCTCACTTTGATGCCGCCGACCACGTTGGCGTAGATTTCGTCATTCGCCGTAAAAATGCCGCCATGCCGCGTCAATACGGCCAGCAGCATCGCAAGCCGGTTCTGGTCGAAGCCGACCGCCAAGCGGCGCGGGTTACCGTATTGGCATTCGGTCACCAGCGCCTGAATTTCCACCAGCAAGGGCCGGGTGCCCTCCCATAACACCGTTACCGCGCTGCCGGGCGAGGGCTTTTCCGGCCGGTTGAGGAACATGGCCGACGGATTTTTGACTTCCTTCAATCCGGTGTTGTCCATCGCGAAAAAACCTAGTTCGCCGATACTGCCGAAGCGGTTTTTGTCCGCCCTTAACACTCTAAATCTCGCATCGTCTGTAGATGAAAGCATGACTTGGGTATCGACAATATGGCTTAAAGTCATCGGGCCGGCCAAGGATTGGTCTTTGGTGACATGACCGACCATAAAGATTGAAATCCCGTGCTTCTTGGCGTATTGGGTCAGGTAGCTGGCCGATTCCCGGACTTGTGAGACCGAACCCGGCGCCGAGTCGATGTCCTGAGTGTACACCACCTGGATGGAATCAACGACGAGCACTCTCGGCCGGATTTCATCTAGAACGCCGGAAATCCGCTGCACCGACGTTTCCGCCAGCATCATGATTTTATTGGCGGGAAGCCCCAAACGATGCGCCCGTTCCGCGATTTGCTGCAGGGATTCCTCCCCGGAGACATACAGCACCGGAATATTTTGCCCGGCAATGTTGGCAATCGCTTGCAGCAACAAGGTGCTTTTGCCTGCGCCTGGCGCGCCGCCAATCAATACCACGCTGCCGTTAACAATGCCGCCGCCCAGCACCCGGTCGAATTCCGGCAACCCGGTGGCAATCCGCCCGGCCTGTTCCAAGCTAATGTCCGATAATAACTTGACTTCCGATACGCTGCCGGCATAGCCCACAGGATGGTTTCGTTCGTTTCCGCCAGTCCCCAGCCTGACTTCTTTTATGGTATTCCATTCGCCGCAACTCGTGCATTGACCACCCCAGCGGGGATAATCCGCGCCGCATTCCTGGCAGACAAACGCGGTTTTTGCTTTTTTGCTCATGTTTTAATCTGCTTGTCCGGAAAATGCCATCATTAGCCCGCGTCCTTGTTTTTTCAGCCAATTCCGCCTGAGCTGGTAATCCGGCAAGTGTTCCGCGACCAGCGCCCAAAATTGGCTGGAATGGTTTTTAACTTCGATATGGCAAAGTTCATGCACAACCACGTATTCCAACACCTCCTTCGGCGCCATCATCAGCAGCCAATTGATATTGATATCGTTACGAATACCGCAACTACCCCACCGGCTTTTTTGCGTTTTGATCGTGATCGAACGAGGGACAAGCTGCTTTCTGGGGGCGTGTTGGCTGACGTAAAAATCGACTTGCTGGCGAGTTTGCTTTTTAAGCCAGCGGATCAGCGCCGCCCTAATTTGTACCTGGTGCTGAATGGACGCCATCGACTCAGGGACATGCACGGTATAGGCTTCCGCAAATTCGATTTTGATGCGTTTTAATTTCGACGGCACCAGCATTAATGGATAAGTATGGCCTTGATACGTCATTTTTTCGCCGGATTTGAACGTTACCGGCACGAATCCACTGTGTTCTGGCCGGGATGCCGCCATTTTATCCAATGCCCGGCTAATCCACTGCCGTTTTGCCGCCACAAACCGGTGCAAATGCTGTTCCGGTATCTGTAACGGCGCGACGACTTCCACCAACCCAGGTTTTACCACGATGCGGGCATTAGCAACCCGGTGGCTGCGGCGGATACGGTAGGAAAACGGTAAGTTTTCAGCCATCATGACTCAGTGCAACTGACATCCAAAACCGACAGTCTACTACAACGGACATCATTTTAAGCGTTATTATTGGAACATAAGCATCGTCTTTACAAACCGGAATTAACGGTTAGATTTGCGGCTGGGTTGAAAAAAACTTACCGGGAGAACCAATCTCTTGTAAGATTGTCATAGTGTTTGTTTTTATTTATATGAGGTCTTAAAAATTATGCGCTTAAATACCGCAATTTCACACACCGAAACCGGCGTTCTGGCTACCAATAAGGTGTTGAAAAACACCTATTTACTATTGTCGATGACGCTGTTGTTCAGCGCCATGACGGCAGGTGCTTCGATGTATTTCAACTTACCGCATCCCGGCATGATCTTAACCATGGCCGGTTATTTCGGCTTGTTGTTTTTGACGGCCAAATTCAGCGACCGCGCCTTAGGTCTGGTTTTCGTATTCGCGCTGACCGGCTTTATGGGCTTAACGCTCGGCCCGATTATCAGCATGTACGTCCATACTTTCAGCAACGGCCATGAATTGGTCATGACCGCGCTGGGCGGAACGAGCATCATCTTCCTGGGACTTTCCGGCTATGCCTTAACCACACGGAAGGATTTCAGCTTCATGTCCGGCTTCCTGCTCGTAGGCATCCTGGTGGCATTCCTCGCCGGAATAGGGGCAGTGATTTTCTCCATCCCTGCCCTATCCCTTGCCGTTTCTGCTATGTTCATTCTGCTGATGTCAGGCATGATCCTGATGCAAACCAGCGAAATTATCCACGGCGGCGAAACCAACTACATCATGGCGACAATCTCTTTGTACGTCTCTATCTACAATTTATTCCTGAGCTTGCTGCAAATCTTGGGTGTGTTCGGTGGCGACGACTAAACCATTCCTTATAGCAAAGAAAAGCCCGGCTATGTTGGCCGGGCTTTTTTGCATTTTGCTGTTGTTCTCGGGCTGTCAAACCGGAAAATCGCCCGAGGAAGTGACCTCCTCGTTTTGGCGCACGCTGGCGCAAGGTCAAATCGAAAACGCCAAAAAACATGTGACCGAAAGATCCCAGCATTTGGTCAACCTGCAAGACATCGAAAAGCAATCCACTATCGAAACCGGCGAAGCGGTAGTCAACGAAGAAGACGCCTCCGTTCCCACGAGCATTATGCGGCATAAGAAACGCATCACGTTCAACACGGTGTTATTGCTGGAAAAAGACGTCTGGAAAGTGGATTATCTGCAAACCCAGATGAACATTTCCATGCTGCCCTTGGGCGAGGTGTTTCAAAGTCTGCAAAACCTGGGCGGCGCATTTGCCCGTCAATTAGAAGAAAAGCTCCCGATTATCCAAAAGGAAATGGAATCGCTCGGCGACGAGTTGAAAAAACAGATCGACGAATTCGGCAAGTCGATAAAAAAACCGCAAAATCAAAATTCCCAAAAACAGCAACCCAGTTCGATTTGAGCCAACCGGTTAACAATAATTCAAACCGGTATCGAACTCACATCTCTAAAACCCTGATTCATTCCGTAGCTGTACCGGACTGACTCTATCAGAAATCAAAACGGATTCGCTGTAAATTCCCGGTTACAAAAACTCCCATGTTTTAAAACAGGCGGCTTGACCGGCGCGACTGCCGTCCTCCAGGTTAAATAAATTCCAAACCACAGCATTTTTAATCAAAAATCTTTTGCCGGTTTTAGATAATCGGACGCCGTTGTAATCTTTAATAAACCCTTTCAGGCTTACTTCCGCTAACAGCCTATCCCTATCTTCTTGACAACCCGTCTCTGCCGATAACCGCGACGGTAAACCTCTCAATTCATCCCAGCTCATTTCAAACAACTCAAGCGCTTTTAAATTGGCGTAATTAAAAAGCGGCTCGGAATCATGGGTATGCGAAAGCAGTGCAAAGGGCGCATGAAATAGTTGTTTTTCCAGCGTTTCGCTCAAATCTGTCCTAACGCACAACTCTTCGCCCAACAATTTTCGATAACTTCTAGTCAATAAGACGATATGATTTTTTAGATAATCATCGCCGTCCGAGGGGGTATTCATCGATTCCAAGCCATAAAAAATAGTGTGCTAGTTTAACAATCTATTTAGAGTATAGGGACAACAATTCTTTAATTTTTAGACTATTCTTTCTAAGTTAACAAAGTTTTATTGCTTAATGCTCTAAACGAGCAGCCTGCGAGCTTTCTAGAATCCTAGGTTAACCAAACTCGTTTTCAACGGAGTCGAATACTGGCAAATTCGCCTCAAGTTTAACCAAGAACTTATACCGCTATCTAGAAACAAAATATTTTTATCAAATGCTTTCTGTTTCGCCGGAACAAAATCAATTCGTTCTGCTTATTGCAGGCACACCGGATTATGTTGGCTATTTGACACTACCGGATACTAATTACTGCCGTTTGATTTTCACCGAGTCGTTCGAAACAACCGTTCCAGCACTTACAAGCCGGTTATTTAATCTCATCATCATCGACCTGGCGTTACCCTGTTCCAATCTTATGGCATTGCTAAAAAAGCCGGACTGCATCAATTTCGAAACGCCCGTCATTGCTTTAGCAAACGAATTAGATCATGATCGAAAGCGTCTGTTAATTGCCTTGGGATTTGACGATTATCTGCTTAAACCGCTCACTTCAAAACATATCGATGAATTAATAAACCTTTGGTTAAAAAGCGCAATTCCGTTTCCGTTTTCTGATTCAATTCAAACACTCTTATCTAAAAGCAAAAACAATAAACGTTTAGTGTTAGCCTTATATAACAAGTTATTTGAA
Organism: Methylococcaceae bacterium UBA7658; assembly: GCA_002483425.1. Lineage (GTDB taxonomy): Bacteria > Pseudomonadota > Gammaproteobacteria > Methylococcales > Methylomonadaceae > Methyloglobulus. The sequence continues at coordinate 36,586 of DLHW01000045.1, read as the reverse complement.
GAGCTTCCCTCCGAAATAGGCCGGTTGGAAACGGCTATTCAGAATAGCCAGTATCAACTAGCATTTGACCTGGCGCATCACTTAAACGGTTCGGTAAGAACGTGTTATCTAAAAGAAATTGCTGAACCTGCTAACTCTTTGGAAAGTTTATTAATTCAACAACATCATGAACTTGCCGGACATTTTATCGTACGGATTAAGCAACAAATAACGAAACTAATAAACCATCGGAATGACATTATTGATTTTATTGACAGACAATAAAAAAGCCCGCAAAGGGCTTTTTTATTTTACGCGGCCAATTGGTTTAATTAACTCAGACCGATATCGTCCAATAGCGCTGTCGCGGCTTGCTTTTGTTCGGATGAACCTTTCTGTAAGACTTGCTCGATAATTTCTTTAGCGGAATCGACATCGCCCATGTCGATATAGGCCTTGGCAAGATCCAGTTTTGTCTCTATTTCATCCATATCCGTCAAGTCGGATACGGCAAAATCGTGCTCTTGGTAACTTAATTTTGCCGGACTGTCAATCGGTTGATCTAAATCAAAGTTTAAATCGACCATCTCTTCGTCGGCAGATTTGGCTGCCGGTTCAACTCCAAATGAAAAGTCGATGGTTTGCTCAGAGTCCCATGCGTCTATCGTATCAATCGGCTTCGTTTCTGTCTTTTCCGGGCTATCGGCTTTAGTTTTGTCGAGATTAAAATCGAATTCGAATGTTTCGAAGTCATTCTTTTCATCCAAGTCATCTAAGCGATCAGCCGGTTCAATCCCAACGGGCGTATCCGGCGAGGGAACTTCAGCCGTTCCGATTTCTGTCTTCTCGGGTTTCCCCGGCGGACTAAAATCTAAATCGAAGTCAAGCGCTTCGTTATCCGCTTCCATGTTGTTACGGTCTTTAAAAGACTCCAGCGTTATCTCGGATAAGCCACTTACCGATGTTTCTTTCGTTAAGTCAGATTGAGCGCTAATCTCTTCCAATGCAGTTTCTTGATTGCCAATATCAAAACTCGATTCGGACGCTTCCTCAGGAATTTCGAAATTTGCCGCTCCAAACGATTCCGGCTCTTCAATTGTCCTAACCGCTGCGTTTTGCTCTGCTGCAGATCCCAATAACACAGTTTCTGTAAGTACTTCGGATTCGGTTTGAAAAACGGCAACAGAACTCGGAGCCGGGTTAGCGAATAAAGGGGAATCCGGACAGATATCTTTACTTAATTCAGCGGCTTTCCGCCAAAAATCCTTATCCTCCTGCTTGCCTGCCGCCGCCAATTCTATTGCATAGTTTTCAAAATCTTCTTTATTAGCGCTTGCATGGAATATTTCGAGCAACTTTAATTTGCATTCATCACGTTCGGGATCGGTTTTAATCGCCTGCCTGATTAAATCCTCCGCTTGCTGATAACGTCCGTACGCTAAGTAAACATCGGCTTCCTCAATAGGATCGATATCGGCATGGTCCACGTTGAACGACTCGAACGTTTCGAAATCGCTGGCTTTAAAATCGTTTAAGAATGAGCTTTCGGCGCCGCCAAGCCCGGATGCTTTCTTGCGGGCGATTGTCGTTAGCGGTCCGCTCGATTCACCGCTCCGCATGGTCGTGTAATTCCGGAACATGCTTTCGGCTTCGGTTTCTTGGATGATTTTCTTTTTTTGCCACCACAACCAACCGAACAAAGGCAGAAGAATGGCGCCGAGTCCACCTAATATCCACGGCAATGGCGAATCCGGTTCTTCAACCGGCTGCGGCGGCGGTATTACTTTTTTTACAATGGGTTTCGGAGCTGGTTTGCTTGGCTGCACCGGTTGCACTGGCGGAGGCGGCTCGGCTTTAACCAGAGGTGGTTGAGGCGGGTTAACCGGCTGCGCGGCTGTAGGTTCCGGTGATTTAACGGCAGGCGGTTCCGGAACAGGTTGCTGAACATTTTCGGCGGGTACCGGCGCAGTTTGAGAAGGGTTTTGTAATTCGGCTAATTGCTTATCTTTTAGCGCGATTAGCTGCTGCATCATCGCCATTTGTTTTTCCAGCGCCGCTACCTTGCTTTGCAACGCATCATCGACAGGCGCCGACGCTGTTTCTTTTGTCGCCGCAGCGTCCGTTTGCTTAGCCGATGCAGCAGTAGCGGCGCTCTCGGACCTAGAACCTGAGGTCTGTTTGCTTGAGGGCGCCACCGTTTCATTCGCGGCGACCGTTGCTTCATTAGGCGCTTCCAACTTTAATTGACTTTCAACCGCTTCTTCTTTCGCTACTTGACTTTCACTCCTTGCGATTCCGGAACGGTTATTATTCCAAGCTTCGTTATGCCTTGCGAAATCATTCAGTGCTTCTTGCCTGGACGTTTGTTGTGCAGCACTTTTTTCAGGCACTTTCAACACTTTACCCGCGGATAAAGCGTTTACATTCTGTTGATAAAACGCATTCGGATTATTATCGTAAAGCGCCATCATCATCTGTTCGACGGAAACGCCGCTACCGCGCGCACGGGACGCGACTTTCCATAAGGTATCGTTTCTCCGCGTTACAATCGTGCCACCGTAACTACCGGCGCCATTAGAATTTCGCGCCGTTGCATTAGCGTTGCGCCGGGTTCTGTTTGCATGCCTGACCGCCCGCTGGCGAGGCGCATAGTCCTGTTTGCGCGGCGCATAATCGTCATAGCGGGAACTAACGTTGTAAGCCGGCTCTTGGTACGAATAAGCAGGTTCTTGATAAGTATTTTGCTTATAATCCGAAGGTGGATCAACCAATACGGTGAATTCGCGATAAAGATTACCTTTAGGCCAGCTCACTTCCAGTAAAAAGTTAAGATAGGGTTCCTTTACGGCTTCCCTGGACGTTACCTTAATAACTACTGAACCGTTAGGCTTAACCACCTTAGCAAATTTGATTTTTGACAGAAAGTAAGTCCAAGGAATACCGGCTTCGTCGAACTTATCGGCAGGCGCCAAATTCACCTTAATATTGGCTGGATTTTCGCCCTTGGCAGCAACTAATGCAATTTCTGCATTGAGATTCTGATTTAGGGCCGAGCGCACCCTGATATCTCCGATCCCTAACGTATGTCCGCTAACGGGAGCCAGTAACGATACCACTGTTAAAGCTTTAGTTAAGTTGCGCACGCATCCATCTCCTTAAAATTCTCACTTCGGTAATTAACCACTCAGCCGTTTTTATAGGAATAAGATTAGCCTAGATGTAATTTTTTACCAGTATTTCAGCTATCTGTACACTATTTAAGGCCGCGCCTTTTCTTACGTTATCGCCTACCACCCACATATCGATACCCTTGGGATGAGATATATCCTCTCTTATCCGGCCGACAAAGACATCGTCATGACCGGACGACTCGGTCACAGCTGTAGGATAACCGCCGTTTTTGCGCTCGTCCAAAACTTTAACGCCGGGCGCGTTGCCGAGCAGTTGCAGCACATTTTCTATGCTTATCTTAGATCGGGTTTCGATATGCACGGCTTCCGAATGACCGTAAAAAACCGGCACCCGCACCGCTGTAGCATTCACCTTAACGGAAGGGTCGGCCAAGATTTTCTGGGTTTCCCACACCATTTTCATTTCTTCCTTGGTGTAACCGTTATCCAGAAAAACATCTATCTGGGGCAAAACATTAAAGGCTATTTGCTTAGGATAAACCTTGGCTTCAATCGGTTGCCCGTTCAACAGTTTCGCCGTCTGTATGGCAACCTCGTCGATTCCTTTTTTTCCTGTTCCGGAAACCGCTTGGTACGTGCAAACATTGATCCGGTCTATGCCTGCGGCGTCATAGATAGGCTTTAAAGCAACTAACATTTGAATTGTCGAACAATTTGGATTAGCGATAATACCGCGATTTTTATAGTCGGCGATTTTTTCGGGATTGACTTCCGGAACGACCAACGGAATATCGTCTTCGTACCGGAAATGAGATGTATTATCCACCACCACGCAGCCAGCCGCCGCCGCTTTAGGCGCGTATTCCGCCGAAACCTGGCCGCCCGCGGAAAACAAACCGATTTGTACTTTTGAAAAATCAAAACCGGCTAAATCTTCGACTTTTAAAGTTCCGCCCTTGAAAGGAATTCTTTTTCCAGCCGAATTGCTGCTCGCCAAGGCATAAACTTCGCCTACCGGGAAATTGCGTTCTTCCAAAATCGACAACATCGCCTCGCCGACCGCACCGGTTGCTCCCACTACAGCAACATTATAAAGTTTGCTCATTAATTTTCACTTTCCTAAACTTAACAAAGTTGTGTTTCAGAACCGTAAGGCCATGCCTGAAACTTAACCTAAAATTTCAAAAATCTTGCCCGTAATCGCATCAACACTACCAACACCGGGAATCGAATAAAACTTAACGTTTTGACCGGCTGCCGAGTAATAGTCAACCAACGGCTTGGTCTGCTGATGATAAACGTTCAATCGTTTTCTTACCGTTGCCTCTTTGTCGTCATCGCGCTGAATCAACGCTTCCCCGGTTACATCGTCAACACCCGCTAGTTTAGGCGGATTGAACTCTACATGGTACGTCCGTCCCGACTGCACATGAACCCTTCTGCCAGCCATCCGTTTTACGATTTCTTCATCATCGACCACAATCTCGATTACGGTATCGACGGCCACGCCCATTCCGGCAAGCCCTTCGGCTTGCGCAATCGTGCGCGGAAACCCATCGAGCAAAAAACCGTTTCGGCAATCGTCTTGCTTAATCCGCTCTTTGATCAAACCCAGAATAATATCGTCGGACACCAAGCCGCCGGCATCCATAACTTGTTTCGCCGCAACTCCCAATGGCGTTCCGGCACGAACCGCAGCGCGCAACATATCGCCGGTCGAAATTTGCGGAATCCCATATTTTTCGATAATAAACTGGGCTTGTGTACCCTTGCCCGAACCCGGACTTCCCAAAAGGATTATGCGCATCAATTCGCTCCGTAATGCTATTCTTTAATGAAATGTATTAAAAAAGTACCGGCTGATAAAACATGAAATTAAACATGTTAGAAAACTGCATGTATTTTATAACATATCGGGCTTAATCACTTGTAAAAATGTATAAAATCTAATACACGGCTTATCGGCAAACGGCTGAAGCCTATCATAATCCTGACTGTTATGAAAAACCGACGATTATCTCGCAACTTCTTTATTATTCTCTTTTTGAACTAATTTCTGCGTTATGCAAAGAGACATTAACCGGCTCAAAAACCAAAATTTCGACCTTCTTATCTGCGGCGGCGGCATATACGGCGCCTGGACCGCTTACGACGCAGCCCTAAGAGGACTCAAAGTCGCCCTCGTCGACAAAGGCGATTGGGCGAACGCCACGTCTTCCGCCTCCAGTAAATTAATCCACGGCGGCTTGCGCTATTTAGAAACTTTCGATTTAAAGCTCGTCAAAAAAGCACTGGCGGAACGTGAAATGCTTCTAAAAGCCGCACCGCACCGGGTTTGTCCGTTACGGTTTGGAATTCCCGTATATAGGGGCGGCAGACTTGGAAAATTCCGGCTAACCGCCGGTCTCACGCTCTATGATTTGCTTTCAGGGAGGTTATTCTCAAAAGAACAACACAACCGGTACGCCAAAGTTGACTTCAGCAATCGTTTTCCTTGTCTTGATCGAACTGATTTAACAGGCGGATTTTCTTACCTCGACGCCCAAACGGACGATGCCCGGTTGGTTTTAGAATTGATCGACGGCGCTTGTTCGGCGGGCGCAATCTGTGTTAATTACTGTCAAGCGGCCGGTTTCAAAGAAAAAGAAGGTAAGCTTAGCGGCGCTACACTACAGGATAATATTAGCGGCGAAACATTGACTATCGAAGCAAAATACATTGCCGATACGACGGGCAGATGGTCGTCCTCGTTGCAAAACAGTGAAAAAACCTACCGTCTTACTAAAGGTATCCACCTTATTATGCCGGCGATTTTGCCCAACGAAGCTTTGCTATTAACCGCAAAATCGGACGGCCGCGTGTTTTTCGTCATCCCTTGGTACGGCCTGACTTTATTAGGCACCACCGACACTAACTACGACGGTAATTTGGAGCAAATTCCGGTCTTAAACGAAGAAATCGATTACTTGCTAAACGAAGCGAATCAGGTTTTTTATCATGTGAACTGGACCCGGCGGGACATTATCGGACAATTTGCCGGACTTCGGGTTTTGCAACAACCGGGCCGTAACAATCCAACATATCTAAGCCGTGACTGGACTTTAAAAATAAGCGAGAACGGCCTACTATGCTCAATCGGTGGTAAACTCACGTCCGCCCGGGAAGACGCCGCTCTTATCGTGGACCACGTCTGCGAACGGTTAAACCGCAACTCTCGTTGTCAAACCAGCGGCAAAACGTTTCCCTGGCTTTCCGGTATCGATTATCAAACTTTATTAACCGTATCTATGCACAGAGCGAAAATGCTCGGCATCGATACCGCTTGCGCCACTTGGCTGGTAAAAAGGCATGGCGTCCGGGCAGGCGCTATTTTTGATTTGTGCGGAAACAAACCGGAATTAACCCAAAGAATTCTGCCTGATCTGCCGTTTATTCAAGCCGATCTGGAGTTTTGTTTGCAAAACGAAATGTGCGTCCATCTTGACGACCTACTCAGAAGACGGTTGCCGCTTTTGTTATTGGCAAAATTAACCGAGGATAAACTTTCGCAGCTTGCTAGAACCGCTGCGGAAATACTCGGTTGGGATTCCGTTCAAACCTTTGCCGAAATAAAAAGATGCCTCATAATTTGAACGGGTTATCCAATCTGCAATATTTATTCAAGCGAGCTTTTTTACTCCTTCTCGCCTTGCGTTATACTTGCCGTAAGCGAAACAGGACGCCAGAACAGATATTAACCTAAGCTCAGACTTCAAACATGACAATCAAAACAGCTATTTTCCGCACCAACACCTTGCTTAGCGCCCTGATCATTACAAGCGCCGTATCGGGGTGTTCGACAACGCCGGTATCCGAAGCCAATAACGATCCTTGGGAAGGCTGGAACCGGGATGTAAATGACTTCAATAAAGATTTTGACGATACGATTCTTAAACCCCTGGCAAAGGGCTATCAAAACACGGTGCCAAATCCGGTCGATGAGGGCATCACCAATGTTTTCAGCAATATCAACGATATTGGCGTAACGATTAACGATTTTCTGCAATTCAAATTTACCCAGGGCGGAATGGACGCCAGCCGTTTTTTAATCAACACAACAGCAGGCGTCGTGGGCATATTCGATGTCGCTAAAACACTCAATTTGCCCAAACACGACGAAGACTTCGGCCAGACGCTAGGCTTTTGGGGCGTTCCCTCGGGCAACTACATGGTATTGCCCTTCATCGGCGCCAGTTCGCCCAGAGAAGCGATCGGCTTGTTAGGCGACGCGCTTTTTAATCCCTTAACCTATGTCTCCTTCTTCGGCGGTTTTGCCGCCAATGCCGCCACAGCAGCGGCTACCGGCGTCGATGTAACGGATACCCGTTCGGATTTGATGCAATCGGAAAAAATTCTCGACGAGGCCTCGGTCGACCGTTACGACTTCGTGAAAAATTCGTATCTTCAACGGCGGGAATATTTAGTTTACGACGGCAACCCGCCCGAAGACGCCAGCGATCCTTTGCTTGAAGAAACCGCGGACACTGCTCCAGCTCCGCTCGGAATAATGAGTACGCCGCCACAAACCGAGTCGGTCGTAAAGCCGGTTCCCAATCCTTTTTCCGGCGCCGGTCCAAACGCAGTCCCAATCATCGACAATTCAACCCGGATGCCTGCGAACGAGTCGGCAACCGATGTGCCGGTCATCGATAATTCGAGACACCTTTTGGAATTAACCGCCCCCGATGATTAAAACTCCCGCACCTAAATATTATTCAGAAAATTGGAGCGATATCGATAAAACGCTTTACAACCGGTCGGTCCGGGTTTTTGACACCGTGCGCAAAATGCTCAGCGTGAAATTGAAACTACACGCCGACTATCAGGTGCTACAGGGCGATATTTTTCTTTTCAATCATTTCTCCCGTTTTGAAACATTCATTCCGCAATTTTTAATTTACGAACAAACTGGCGCTTACAGTTGCGCTATCGCTTCCGGCGAATTTTTTAAGCAAGACAGCGTACTCGCAAAATACCTGGAAAATGTCGGGGTATTTCCGCACGATCACGACCGTCTGTTTTCACTGTTAACAGCCCAGATTTTACGCGGTAGAAAAGTCGTGATTTTTCCCGAAGGGAGTATGATCAAGGATCACCGCGTCATCGACGATAAGGGTAATTACGGCATTTATTCTCGCATGACCGGACAACGCCGGAAACAACATACCGGCGCCGCCGTTTTAGCGCAGGGTATTGAATCGATTAAGATCATCATCCGGGAAGCCTATCAAAACAAAGACCACGATCAATTAGTTTGGTGGAAAGAGCAGCTTCATCTCGACAGCCTCGATCAGCTGCTGACCTCCGCGCTTAAACACACATTAATCATTCCGGCTAATATAACGTTTTATCCTATCCGCACCTCCGAAAACTTGCTCTTGAAAGCAGTCGAGTTTTTTACCGATAGCTTAAGTTTGCGGCAAACTGAAGAACTCCTGATCGAAGGCAACATTATTCTTAAAAATACCGATATGGATATCCGGATGGGTAAACCCATCGAACCTTTCGAACTGCGCTATTTCTGGAGCAACTACTTACTGAGAAAGGTGATTGCCGGCGTCAAATCGGTAGACGATATTTTTAACTTACAAGCCAACCCGCTTAATTGGGAACAACGTTGTTTAGGGTACTATTTTAAAGAAGCCGCTAATGCCACGCGCGATCGTTACATGGAGGAAATCTATTTAAACGTCACCATCAATTTAAGCCATTTAGCGTCGACTTTAATCATGTATTTGATTAGGCACGGGCAACTTCAAATCGAACGGCAAAAATTTTTCACAACACTTTATATCGCCGTCAAAGAACTGCAAAACACCAGTCAGATCAATTTACACCGCAGTTTGTTGAATCCTGTCGATTATAGCGAGTTGATTACCGGCACCAACACCCGGTTCGAGAGCTTCATAACCGAAGCCAAAAACTGCGGTCTGATAACCGAATACAAAACTCGTTACCATTTATTGCCAAAGTTGCTGGAAGACCACGATGTCGACAGTATCCGTTTGGAAAATATCATCGCCGTCTATGAAAACGAAGTCAAACCGATGACAATCGTCAAAGAAACTTTGTTAAAAGCGTTAAGCGAATACGATACGATCGATCAACAGGAATTAGCTGCTTGGCATTTCGAAGACGAATGCCGGGATTTGATGTGGGAAACTCATGCTTACAACAAACCGCTTCATCAAGACATTAATCAAAACGAAACCGCCACCGAAGATCCCACGCCATTTTTTCTGGAACCGCATGAAGACAACGGTTTCGGCGTATTGTTAATCCACGGCCTGCTCGCCAATCCAGCCGAAATCCGAGGTTACGGCAATTCTCTCATACAACAAGGCTTCACCGTGATGGGCGTCCGGTTAAAAGGGCACGGGTCTTCGCCTTATGCATTACAGGAACAATCCAGACACGACTGGTACCGGTCGGTTGTGAGAGGTTTCAATATACTCAAAGCACACTGTAAACATATTTTCGTGACCGGTTTTTCTTCCGGCGGCGCTTTAGGTTTAAAACTGGCTTCCGAAAATTTTCCCGAACTGATTGGCATTATCGCTATCGCGGTTCCGGTTAAATTCGTTAATCCGGCCTTCATGCTGGTGCCTTTAATCCACGGCACCAATAAATTAGTAGATTGGTTATCCGCCTATGAGGGCGTGAAACCGTTCATGGAAAACAAAAGCGAGCATCCAAAGATTAATTATAAAAACGTACCGGTTAAAAGCTTATACGAACTGCGCTTATTGATTGCGGAAATGGACGTATTTTTACCTAAATGCAAAGTCCCGGTATTTTTGTTGCAAGGCAATAACGATCCGGTGGTTTCGGTTAAAAGCGCCAACGAAGTCATGGATAAACTGACATGCGCTAATAAAAAACTAGAGATTATCGACTCCCAGCGGCACGGTATCCTGATGGAAAACATCGGCGGCACCTGGGAAAAAATTGACGACTTCATGAAAAAACGTATGAATGAAACAATTAATGACGAAAGAAGTCTAATCGACCAATCGTAACACCCAAAATAGAGATTAGAAACCGGGAATTATGATTCTAATCTTTATCGATGGTAATGAGGTATAACAGGAGAAAAAAATGAAAAACGTTGTTATTGCCGGATATTGCCGTTCCCCCTTTACACCGGCTCAAAAAGGCAGTTTAGCGAAAATCAGGCCGGACGATATTGCCGCCCAAGTCGTCAAAGGTTTAGCCGGGAAAACAGGGGTTAATCCTGAAGACATCGAAGATCTTATCCTAGGCTGTGCTTTCCCGGAGGGTGAACAAGGCCTTAATGTCGCACGCTTGGTAGTTTTTCTGGCCGGATTGCCTAACACCATAGCAGGAATGACGTTAAACCGTTTCTGCGGCTCCTCCATGCAAGCTATCCACATCGCGGTGGGCGCTATCCAGATGAATGCTGGCGAAGTCTTTATTTGCGCCGGTCTCGAATCCATGAGCCGCATTCCGATGGGTGGCTATAACAATATGCCCAATCCCGCTTTGTACGAAGTGTTCCCGCAAGCGTATATCGGTATGGGCGATACGGCGGAAAATTTGGCGGTCAAATACCAAATCAGCCGAAAAGAACAAGAAATTTTCGCGTTGGCAAGCCAAAAGAAGGCGTACGCCGCACAACAAAGCGGTTGTTTCGACGATGAAATCATTCCGGTTACCGGTAAATACGGCACAGTAGACAAGGATGGCTGCTTGCGTCCCGATTCAACGGCGGAAGGGCTAGCAGGATTAAGCCCGGCCTTCCAAGCCGCCGGCACGGTAACGGCAGGCACGTCCTCGCCCTTGACCGACGGAGCCGCCGCCGTATTAGTATGCAGCGAGGATTATGCCGATAAGCATAAGCTGCCTAAATTGGCGCGCATCCTTTCCCACGCCGTGTCCGGTTGCGCACCGGAAATCATGGGCATAGGTCCCGTCTCTGCAACGCATAAGGCATTAACTCGAGCGAACTTAACCTTAGCCGACATCGATATCGTTGAGTTAAATGAAGCCTTTTCCGCCCAATCCTTAGCGGTGCTGAAGGAACTTGCAATCCCGCCGGAAAAACTTAATATCGACGGCGGCGCTATTGCTCTAGGTCATCCTTTAGGTGCAACCGGCGCACGGATTACCGGCAAGGCGGCCAGTCTTTTAAGGCGGGAAAATAAACGTTACGCGCTAGCAACTCAATGTATCGGCGGAGGTCAAGGCATCGCCACGATTCTGGAGGCGGTGTGATGAACATTCAAAAAGTAGGCGTTATCGGCGCGGGCGTCATGGGTGCCAGCATTGCCGCGCATATTACTAATGCCGGGGTTCCGGTCACTTTGCTCGACATCGTCCCCAAAGACGGCAACAACCGCAACGTGATTGCCGAAGGCGCGGTTAAAAAACTGTTGGAAGCCGATCCTGCGCCGTTTATGGATAAAAACAACGCCAAGCTCATCACCACCGGCAATATTGACGACCATCTGGATTGGCTTAAAGATGCTGACTGGGTCATTGAGGCGGTCGTAGAAAATCTGCAAATCAAACAAGCTTTATATCAAAAGCTGGATGCGGTGTGTAAAGCCGATTGCCTGATTTCCTCCAATACCTCGACGTTACCCCTGGCTTTGTTAACCAAAGACATGCCGGACAGTTTCAAGCGCCGGTTCATGATTACACATTTTTTTAATCCACCCCGTTACATGCGGTTGCTGGAATTGATACCCGGTCGTAAAACCGATCCTGAGATAATACTGGCGGTTAACGAATTTGCCGACATAAAACTCGGTAAAAATTGCGTCGTCTGCAAAGACACGCCCGGTTTCATAGGCAACCGCATCGGTATTTACTGGCTACTCTACGGCTTGCTGGACGCCATCGACAATAAAATTACCGTCGAACAAGCTGATGCGATTATGCAACCGTTCGGCATTCCTAAAACCGGCATATTCGGTCTGCTCGACTTAGTCGGTTTGGATTTAATTCCGCCGATCTTGTATGGCATGAAACTCGCTTTACCGCCGAACGATGCATTCCATGAAGTTAACCGTCTGCCCGATATCTTGCAAACTTTGATCGTCGGTGGCTACACAGGGCGCAAAGGCAAAGGCGGGTTTTATCGCCTTAATAAAATCGAAGGTAAGAAGATTAAGGAATCCGTTAATCTTCAATCCGGCGTCTATGCGATCAGCGTCAAGCCGGATTTAAAAGAAATTCAGGAGGCACGGAAAGCCGGGCTTAAAGCCTTATTTTCTCATCCGCATCCGGTTGCCCAATATGCCTGGCGGGTGATCTCGAATACTTTGTGTTATGCAGCAAGCCTTATCCCGGAAATTTGTGACGACATTACCGGTGTCGATGCCGCCATGCGCGACGGCTACAACTGGAGATATGGTCCCTTCGAATTGCTGGATCAAATCGGTTTGCCGTGGTTTGTCGAAATACTCAAAAGTGAAAAACGACCGGTTCCGGCCTGGTTGTTGAATAAAGAAAGCCTGTACTCAACGGTTTCCGGCAAACTGGAATACGCCGATGTCAGCGGCGCATACCGTCCGGTCAAACGCGCTGAAGGAGTGTTGTTATTGTCCGACATCAAGCAACAAAGCAAGCCCATTCTACATAATCCTTCCGCTTCCCTGTGGGACATTAGCGGCGGCGCCGCCTGCCTGGAATTTCACAGCAAGATGAACACGCTGGATATGAACATCATGGCGTTGATTAACCAGAGTATCGACAAGGTACAAGCCGAATTCAAGGCACTGGTTATCCATAACAATGGTGAAAATTTTTCGGCGGGCGCGAATCTCGGGTTGTTGATGAAAGCCATCCATGACCAAAACTGGGACGCAGTTGCAGACTTAATCAAGCAAGGCCAGCAAACCTACAAAAACCTAAAGTACGCGCCATTCCCGGTCGTAGGCGCACCGTCTGGATTGGCCTTGGGTGGCGGCTGCGAGATTTTATTGCACTGCGATGCCGTCCAAGCCCATGCCGAACTTTATATGGGTTTAGTGGAAGTCGGTGTCGGCTTGATTCCCGGCTGGGGCGGCTGTAAGGAATATCTGCGCCGTTGTCTGCAATTAAAACGCCCCGGTGGGCCGATACCGCCGGTAGTTAAAGCCTTCCAAACCATCGGTTTGGCGAGCGTGTCGAAATCGGCTTTTGACGCCAAAGAACTACTTTATCTAGGTACCAACGACAGCATCACTATGAATAAGGACCGGCTCTTAGCCGATGCCAAAACCAAAGCATTGGCTTTATCCAAAGACTACGCCCCGCCTAAACCTTATCTCTATCCAATGCCGGGTAAAACCGCCAAGGTATTGTTGGACATGGGCATCAAAGCCTTCCATCTTATAGGTAAAGCCACAGACTATGATGTGATCGTTTCCGGTCAACTTACCCATGTTTTAAGTGGCGGTGAGAGTGATTTCACTGCACCGCTGACAGAAGACAACATATTAGCTCTGGAATTGGAAGCCTTTCTTACGCTGGTTAAACAGCCGGGCACATTGGCGCGGTTGGATCATATGTTGAAGACGGGGAAGCCGTTACGTAATTAAAAATCACGTATTAATAATGCGCAAACAATACCACTTTCTACTCAACAATTAAGTTTTTATGAGCGATGATAACAATCTCGATGATATTGGCCGTCAATTTGACGTAACAAGAAAACGAATTCAAGAGATTGAAGAAAACGCATTGAAAAAACTTAAAGCAACGAAAAAGAAAATTCAAAATTGTTCTTTTTGCGGAAAATCAATCAATGACGTTAAGAGAATGATCGTTTCTGAAATAAATAAAGTATTTATCTGCAACGAATGTATTAAAAATTGTGGGGATTTGTTAGACGAATAAGCAATTAAGAAAACTCTGAATAGCTTGATTCCGTAGATGGTTCGGCAGGCTCACCATTTACGACCTGTAGGCACGAACGGAATCGACATTTTGCCGTTCGTCCTGAGCTTGTCGAAGGACATATTCAAGATTCCTTAATTGTCCATCCTTGATCTTGACCAAATGTTAGGAGTACAACATGCTCTGGTTGTTCGCACTTATTATCCTTACCGGTATATTGGCTTATCGTAAAGCCTCAATAAACTGGGCTACTCTCGCTATCGCGGCATTGTTGGCCGCTTATTTACTGGTGAATGGCGCTTCATCGTCGAGCAATCTCAGCTTGTGGATGACCTATTTGATGGTTTTCATCCCTTTAAATGTAATCACCATCCGGCAATGGCTTATCAGCCGCTGGGTTTTTAAACTCATGAAAGCTGCATTACCCGCCATGTCGCAAACCGAGCGGGAAGCCTTGGAAGCGGGCAATACCTGGTGGGATGCGGAATTGTTTTCCGGCAATCCGAATTGGGCTGTCTTACAAAATCTACCGACAGCTAAATTTTCGCAAGAAGAACAAGCCTTTCTCGACGGTCCGGTGGAAACGCTTTGCGGTATGTTGAACGACTGGGATATTACGCATAATCGAATGGACTTGCCCAAGGAAGTTTGGGATTACATCAAACAGCAAAAATTCTGCGGCATGATGATCCCTAAAAAATACGGTGGGCTTGAGTTTTCCGAATCCGCTCATTCGGAAATCGTCATGAAAATTTCCAGCCGCAGCAGTACGGCGGCGGTCACGGTTATGGTGCCTAATTCGTTGGGACCAGCAAAATTGTTGCTGAATTACGGCACGGAAGAGCAAAAAAACTACTATCTGCCGCGCTTGGCTAACGGCGAAGAAATACCCGCATTTGCATTGACTGGGCCACAGGCTGGCAGCGATGCGGGCGCTATGCCGGATACAGGTATCGTGTGCTATGGCAATCTTAAAGGCCAAGAGAAGGTATTAGGCATTCGGCTCAATTGGGAAAAACGTTACATCACCCTGGGGCCGATAGCCACGGTATTAGGACTTGCGTTTAAGCTTTACGATCCCGATCATTTACTGGGCGACAAAGAATACATCGGCATTACCGCTGCCCTCATCCCAACGAACACGCCGGGCGTTTCCATCGGCAAGCGGCATTTTCCTTTGGATTCCGCCTTTCAAAACGGCCCGAATTGGGGCAAGGATGTTTTCATCCCAATGGACTGGATTATCGGCGGGGCGGCGCAAACCGGCAACGGTTGGAAGATGCTCATGCAATGTCTAACGACCGGACGCGCCATCTCGCTGCCCGCCCTGAGCGTCGGCGCATCGAAATTAGCTTGCCGGAATTCCGGCGCTTATGCCCGAATCCGCAAGCAGTTCAATCTGCCTATCGGCGAATTTGAAGGTATTGAAGAAGTCTTAGCGAGAATGGCGGGAGAAACCTACATCCTCGACGCCGCACGGCAAGTGACCAATGCCGCTTTAGATCAAGGCGAGAAACCCGCCGTCATTTCCGCCATCCTGAAATATGAGCTGACCGAACGCATGCGGAAAGTTGTGAACGACGGTATGGACATCCAAGGCGGCTCCGGCATTTGTTTAGGACCTAGGAATTTCCTGGGCCGGGTTTATCAAGTGATTCCGGTCAGTATCACCGTAGAAGGCGCGAATATCTTGACGCGCACCATGATGATCTTCGGCCAGGGCGCAGTCCGCTGTCACCCTTATGTGCAACAAGAAATGGCAGCGATTGCCGAAGGTAATCTTGCGCAATTCGACAAACTCTTCTTTCAACACATCGGTTTTTTTGCTCGTAACAAAGCGGCTTGCCTGTGGTTAGGGTTGACCGATGCACGATTTTTATCGACACCTGGCGACCATGAAACCAGACGTTATTACCGTCAAATCGCACGGCTAAGCGCCGGATTTGCCTTGCTTGCCGACTTCGCTTTGTTAACATTAGGCGGTGCTCTTAAGCGGAAAGAACGGCTTTCAGGCCGGTTTGCGGATGTTTTGGCAAATCTTTATCTGTGCTCTTGCGTACTAAAACACCATGAAAACCAAGACCGCAATGAAGACGATCTGCCGTTATTGCACTGGGCTTGCCAAGAAAGTATTTACCGGGCGCAACAAGCTTTAGCGGATATTCTGACAAAATTGCCTCTGCCTCCGGTTGTTTGTTTACTTTATGGCCTGATTTTTCCGCTCGGCAAACCGAATAAACCCGCCAGGGACAGTTTAATCCATCCGATTGCCACGTTATTAACTACCGGTACAACTGCGCGTGAACGCTTAACCCAAGGTATCTACATCAACCATAATCCAGAAGATCCTACGGGTAGAATAGAAACCGCTTTCGAAGCGGTGCTTAAGGCCGCCCCGGTAGAAGCCAAAATCCGGCTAGCTCAAAAGCAAAAGTTGCTGCCTAAAGGTGAGTTATCGAGCTTGGTTACCGAGGCGGTTGGCAAACATATTATCAGCCAAGAAGAATTTGGATTAATCGAGACGGCAGCAAAAGCGCGGTTTGCTGCGATTTCGGTGGATGATTTTAGTGCCAAGGAAATATGAAGTTTCTGATTAAATCCTTCGACAAGATCAGCACCCAAAGCGCATAAGGCCGAATGGAAATAATAGATTTCGTTGATTAGTGTATCCTTAAGAACACTTTAGACCTTTAGGTAATAAAAGCTTGCCGAACCACTTTTGTGTACTAGTCTCAATCTAATCTGACACAGCACTTGAAAATGAGAGCGTTACCGAGTTTGATAAGGGTGTCGAATCCGTAATCAACAGAGGTAACGCTCATGCCGCATACTAACAATCCAATCA
Source organism: Methylococcaceae bacterium UBA7658 (assembly GCA_002483425.1). GTDB lineage: Bacteria > Pseudomonadota > Gammaproteobacteria > Methylococcales > Methylomonadaceae > Methyloglobulus. The sequence goes on along the minus strand of DLHW01000045.1, from coordinate 19,747 downwards.
TCAAACATAAAGCAGGCTTGCTCAATCTTGCTGAAGAACTCCAAAACGTGTCTAGAGCCTAAAATAATTCAGCATCGTAAACATTGTTTAAAAACAGTAACTTTCAATATCTTGTGCGACCGATATACAATTAATCATTATTCCCAATTATCTTCCCCGGGCGATTCTATTACGCCATTGTCATTTCTATCCCATTGGCGAATTCCTGTGGAAGTCAGCAATAAAAACCCATCTGATTGCTGAGCCCCGCCGGGTATCGGACTCGCTCTGATCGTAAATGAATTCATAGTAACGTCTTGAATTCGAAATGTATAAAAATCGATCGTCTTACCGGTTGGAGAAAATACCGATGCAAGCGGTTCGCCTTCATCAAACTCGCCCGCTGCACCGCATGATTCGCCTGCTTCGGTTTCGGTAGCATCGCCTGCTGCGTCGCAATAGGTATTAGCTTCAGTAAAATGCCGTTCCATGCCATTGGCAAAATTCATCAAAGCACCTTGAGCATCCGCACGACGGGATTTTCTCATGCTTTCTTGATAACTCGGCACAGCTATGGCCGCTAAAATGCCAACAATCGCTACCGCAATCATTAATTCAATTAAGGTAAAACCCTTAGTTTGTTTATTAATAAACATAGATCTTTAAGATGGTTGTATGTGTATTAAAACTTCATTAAAAAAACCTTCATATTAAAGGAAACTCAGAATAAATCCTTAGGTAACTCAGGACGAATAGCGCGCGTTTGATTTCGTTAGCGCCACCCCTGAAGAGCAGCTGACCTTCAGGTTATAAAAGCTTGTGAACCGCTTACATCCTTTGGTATGAACGAAATCAACTTGTTTAGAGATTCCTTAATTTGATATTTAATTTTTTATCTGCAAATCGAATCCTATACCTTAAATTTAAACTATTTTTTGTAATTAACGGATAATTTCTCTCCAACTGAGCCGTCCTCTTAAATTTTTCTTTGGTATGGATAACTCAGTATCAGTTAATTCACCCGAGACCCCTGAGGAAACTGCCACAGCATTACCGCTACCTAAGCCATCTGAACCTAGACCAGGACCTTCGCCAAAACCATAGTCCGAAGAACTTGTAATAATCGTGCTGCCACCTAATATAGCCCCAATTTTAAAGCCCCCTACTAAGGAGTCGTTGGGGTCGATCTTACCGTCGCCATTCGTGTCTATTACTGGACTGCTCACCAATGCACCGCTTGCAAAGTCTAGGAATTGTAAAAATCCGTCAGCTTTGGAGCAGGTATTATCAGAAGGTATCAACGTGTTAAAGAAAATATAAGGACCAATCAGTTTAGGAATACCGGTAACCCTTTCTCTTGTAGCGATAAGATCCATATACCACCCCATATGCGTTGGCGTACATGCCCCTGTACAGTTTGCCAAAGCAAATATTGCAGGAGGCGCAGGCCGCCAATTAATGAGATTGGCAGTAGGACGACGAAACTCTCCCTCTGAGGTAATTAATGTACACGCTGTTCCTGCAGGTGGAACTGCCGGCGGCGCCGGGCATGGATTTGCCGATAGTTCTTGTCTAAGCAAATCTGCTGCTCTTGTATTGATTCGAGTGCCATCTATCCTGTCCCATATCCCGTAAAAACTTTGTACATCGGTAGTGCTAATATCAACGGTTTCTAAAAACTTACCCGTGCCGAACATGATTAACTGACCATTAACCGGGTGGTATTCAACTTCGGGGGGCCAAATAACCGGTTGCGCTTGCCCGGCGGAATTAACCGCTTTAAATAACGGTAAACAGGTGCTAGGGGTTGAGTTCCCGCACGTTGATGTTGAAAAAGCCAGCTTCCAAGTTGAAGTGGCATCGGTTACGCCAGCCACTGTCGTATCCAAGGAGTTTGCGCCAATGAGGAATTTCCAGAGATTTCCCTTCAAATCGCCGGCATAGACTGTATCTACAAAGCCATCGTCGTCGGAGTCAAACGGTACTGGAGTCGATAAACCGTTATCGAGTCCAACCGGTGAGTCAGCAACAATTTTAATAAAATCTCCGGTACTCCAAGTACCATCTACACCATTTTCGATGAAAATTACATATAAAACAGACTTTCCGTTCGGGCTGTTATAACCGTTACTCACGATAGCCGCCCACTTTTGTTCGCCGTTAACTTTTACTTTTACGATCTGTTTAGCTTGATTGCGAGAAAGTATAGTGGGCGGCAGATTGTAGGCGAAGCCCATATCTGTATCGGTAAACTCCCAGAGCAATAGATCGCTAGCGTTACTTTCTGAAAAGTTAGCCGGTTCGGTTATATCCAGCGCATAGTAACCCTTTCCGCCAGCTCCCATCGCGCCCACCAATATCGTACGCCAATCATTACTTGAAGATGAGTCTATATCGATATCCGCAATCATCGGCGATCCATCGACGAAATAAAGATGATTTTGATTATACGTCTGATCGGTTAATTTACTCAGATTAGCAAACACCGCGCTGGGTATATAAGCCAAAACCTCATCTCCCGAAGTTGCTGTGGGCACACCAGTAATATCAGTGGAAGTATCGATGGACGCATCGAAGCCATGCAGCATCCCATCGTTTGCGCCTACATAAATCACCGGTTTTCGACTCGCTTTTAATTTCCGGAATGCGCCGTACCCTGGATGCTCAGCATCCGAATATCCCGCACCAGGCGGACCGGCATAAATTGGATTCGAATTCACGATATCGCCTAATTTACTGTTAGCTCTTTCCCGGAAATTACTGATCGTGCTTCCCGATGCGCAGGTAAAGCTGCCGCTGGAACCTTCATCAACCTCATCACCTCTTAGATAAGCCACACGCTCCAAGCCACAATTGTCTGTAACCCCTGCTGCATTCTTATCGAGTAAGTTTTGTTGCGTCCCAGCTGTCGTTGACGGTCCGGTTAGATTAACATAGTTAAAAGGCACACCGTCCGACACTCCTTTAGTAAGGATCGCCCGGCCGGTACTGAAATTTTGAAAATTGATGTTTTTGCCTGCATCCCATTCGGGAACGGTTTCTAACGTACCATCAATACTTAATTTAAAAGATAATAATTGACCGCTCCAATCCGAACTATTGAACTTTGCTTGGTAAACTCTGCTTTCATTATCAAGACTTGTTGAATTTGTCGCTGCCGCGGAAGCAGAACCATCGCGCTCGAGGATTTCAGTAAACGCTCTATCTAACTGCTCTTTAAGCTCTGCGGCATTGGTTACAAGGAAGTAACTATCCGGCACCCCATCGCCGCCACTCCTGTTATCCCACTCCTTGACAGTACCTGAATCGTCAAGCGCGTTGTTTTCATTTATATCAAGAAATCCACCCCATTTTGCGGCATACCATAACGGATCGTGCGCAACAAAAGCGGCTGATGAAGTACTTCCTGCTGAGAAATTCCGGGTTGTATCGGTAGGCAAAGCGACACCGGCAGTATTTGGCGTATCGAGATAATAATCGACGTCTGTAGCCGTATCCGGATCTCGAACTTCAAGATAAATTCCATCTGATGAAGTTCCTGAAATCACATACCCCATATGCTGAATACAACCGCCTGCCGCATAAGCCGATAGTGCTCTTATATCGAGCGTATTATTTGATTTGGCGGTTAACTCATATTCGACAATTGCATCCATGTCGTGATCCGAACCGTACTCCGAATCTTCATAATTGATTCTGAATTTAGCGTAGGGTCTACCTCCGTTTATGGATGCATTGATATTTGATGCATCGGTATTCGCAATCGTATCAACATAGAAGTCTACAATCGTGTTAGTTGGTTGATAATTACCTTGCGTTGTAGTTACGCTTCCACAACCGCCAACGGTTTTAGCGAATGGCACCAAGGTGATTGCTTTACCGTTTAAAGGAAACGTTATGCGCGGTAAGGGCGAAGCCAACGCAATACTGAATGTATCAACTTTCTGATCACCGGCGGCAGAATTCAAATCGTTCGTTTTGCCATACAAACCGATACTGCCCGCATAATAGCCGCCTTGCTGGGTCGGCTCTTCCGGCGAAAGCCCCCGGATACTTGCAAAACTACTGGCGGTTTTAGGCGTAGGCGCACCATCAAAGTTCGCCCCAGATTGACCAATAAATAATGAGGCCGAAGATCCGTATTCGGCATTCCAAATGGTATCTGCAAGGGAAGATACGTTTAACCCGCTCAAATCACCTGTAAAAGCAGATGGAAGCGGTGTCGGCAACGTATATTCATTTCGTCCGGGTACCTGATCGGTATCGAAGTTAGGATTAATATCGCTGAATACAAGTTGCGACGGCTTAGAACAAGACGGGAACCCACCAGAGGTCGTTCTATAAGGATTCTGCCAAGTTGCTTGAGTAAGACCTAAAGCATTGTCGTCACTTCCGCTATCGGTATAAGCGAACGCCGAAGTGGGCGATGTTTTTCCAGCGAAATAGCGCAATCCTTCATACATGATTTCTGCGGTAGGATTGCCCCACATACGGCAGCGCCCCTCGGTTAAAATACCGTTAACTTCGGGAACTCCGCAATTTTGATCGTAGGAATAACTACCGCCAAAACCAGTTATTTTCAATGAGTCAATGCTTTTGATAATGCCAACTGTATTACTGAATTGACCGGTTGCAGCCACTATTTCATCAGTGATAGTCGAAATATTCTTACGTAACACACCGCCCGAAACGTTTTTGGTATAGGTGCCGGTCAGCAATCCAAACGCCATCCTGTTAGGTTCCCCGTATTGCTGTAACAGACCGCTCGGCTTAAATACGGCGGGGTTATTTCTCGGATAACCGCGACAATCGCTTTCGAGAAAACCGGTTTTGCAAACATCAACTCTAACGACATAATCCGTCATAGCAGTGGTTGAAACCACAGGTTTCTGCCAACGCAGATAGTAAGTGTCACCACCGTTAGCCTCTTCATGTCTAAAAACGATATTATGATCGCCTGCCGATAAAGTGATCGTATTATCGTGACTTTCAAAACAACTGGTACTGTTCGCACAATCAGCGTGGCCCCCGTACCAGCCGACAACCAAACTACCGTCAATATAGACCTCAACCGCATCGTCACCGTCGACACCGATGTTATAGGTGCCGTTTTCACCCGCCGGAATGGTAAGTTTACCGGTAAACAGGGTAAAGTAATTATCCTGAGAACCGCCAGCTGAGGAAAAAGGATTACCGGAGCCATCAATTTTTGTCACAGCTCCTTCGCCGTATTTCGTTTTACTTTTAGCGCACGTTTCAAGAGTGGCGAAATCTGCCGTATTGGACGGGTGGGTCGTACAGCCCGATTTTGACCACGTCGCTTGTTTTAAATTAGTAAAATTCGCAGCCGGGACTTTTTCCCAGTTACTTAACGACGATGCGGGAGGCACACAATTTGTTCTGACATTATTACCGGTAGCACATTGCACACCGGCAACCGGTCTTTCTATAGAAAGCCATTCCCAAACCCTGAAGGTTGTATCGTTCAATACTCTCAGTAACGGTAATCCAGCATTACTATTACAACCAGGATCGGCATTGCCCGATGGACAAAGTAACGTCGTGTTGGCAAACAGATGGCGCCTTCCCGATACCGGTTGGTTAAGAGGGGAATAAGCCGCTATATCATAGCCGTCGACTGTCGTGCTCGTGTATTCTTTACCCCAGCTATGTGCATCTTGAGGTATATAAGAACGCTCCAGAACGGTTGCGGTCGAGGTATCGGTACTCCGTTTTCCGCCATACAATACTTTTCTTAACGCATCGATTCTGGACATTGTCAGATAATTTAGGAAATCCCCGCTCCACGCGGTCGCAATACTGCATTGCTTGTTGAGTGTTTGCGCGACCGGAGTAAATTTTCCAGAGGTGTAGTCGTAGCAAGTATGCGAATCGAAATAGCCGTAATAATTTATTGAAGGTTTGTAGCGAATATCGAGAACGAAGTCCTTATTTAGGTCTGAAGCGTCGTTATAGGCTTCGTAATACAATTTATGATCACGCTCCATATTCAACAAAACAAGCGGCGTTCCACTTTGATTAACAGCCAAAGGCGATTGCGCCAGCGTTAATGCTAAGGCTTTAGCAGAAATAAATATGGGAAAGAACAATAAAAGTACTGATTTCTTGTTCATGCTTGGCCTTCTATGGGTAAACATCATTTGATTATGGAATAAATATCGATTGCAGCCATACTACCGTATTAGGGTTTGCACCCTGAGCCCGAGCAGTAATTCGATAACAAAACTTACCGCCTCTCGAATTACAATTTGTCCCCATTCGATTCAATGCTTGAATTATGTATCGGGGTTGAGCGGACAACTGGTCGGCGGCAATAGAATTAACGCCGGTAAATCGTCCGTAGGGCACACTGGGGACACCTGTCATCATCGCCTCGGTAGGCCATGACGGTGGCGTAGCGGAGTTCGGCAAAACAGTTGCGCCGGGAGCTGGTATAGTAAACCCAGGGGGAATAACGACACCCGAGGAATAATCGATTGAAGGAAAACTGTAACAAAGTCCGTCGTCATCAGTGGTCGCCGTTGACGCGCCGCAGTCTAAAGTAAAATCGGACACCCCTTGAATACGCGGCAAGGCTGTCTTTGCAGTATTTCTGATATCGGCTTCGGCATCCCTCATCGCCGCTTCCGCAGCTTGGAATGCCAGATTCCGGTCACGTAAATTGCCCGCCATTTTTTCTTCAAGGCTAGTATTCTGCATTCCGGAAACACCGATTAACGTTAACACTAGCAATATAATTAAACCGATGACTAAAACTACGCCGGCTTGATGATGATGTTGAGTATGTCTAGACATTATTGCAATTCGTTAAATTACGGAATGCGGTTTCTTAACGCAAAAGTTGAGGTAAAAACACGCCTTAACCGGCGATCCGGCGCTGGCGCCGTCTCATTATTGAAGCGGTAAGCGATTGGCGCTGAAGTAACGTTATTTTCAATAGTTCGCAACAATAAGCTCACGCGTAGACTCACGACCTGCGCCATAGGTAATCCCGTTGCCTGCGCGTAATAATTAGCTGTTCCATTACCGTCTGTGTCAACTCCATATAAGACCTGCATATTCTCCACACCTTCCACAAGTTGATTGCTGCCAACAAACGCATTTCTATACAAAATGCTATTTACAGCATCAATGGATAATAAATTAGTTACATTACTTGTGTTTAAGGGATCGGTGCAAACACGTGACGACCACGCCAAGGTCATGGTATCGGGCGCGTCCGGAATATTTGCATTATTGCCGTCAACCCCGGCTATACCATCTGTCATCCTGGGTTTCGTAGGACAATAACGAAAATCGGCCAATCTAATTTCTTTGCCTATATAATCCATGGCATAACGCCCGTTTTCTTGAAGCCTTGCCAACGCTTCTTCCAACCTGAACGTTTGTCTAGTATTGATAAAAACTTGTAACACACCGCCAATTAAAAAAGCGCCTAGCAATAAAGCGATCATAATTTCGATAAGAGTAAAGCCGCTTTGCTGCCCTGTTTTACTCAATTTACGGATATGGGTCATTAGTAACCTTTGTAACCGTTAGAAAATCTCAGAACTGAATTGAAAACCATGTTTTGCCTCAGTAAAACCAAAGATAATAGTTCCCGCACCCAAATTGTCATAGCCTAAAGGTCATAACAAAAGACACATTGTCACCTAAATTTTTTTTATCATCGCTCCAACTGATGGTGACTGTATAAACACCATTTGCTCCGGCCGTAATTATCCCGCTTCCGTTCACTGGTAGTACGGCAATAATATTGTTGTTCCACTCAAAAAGATCTTTTTGAGCGAGTTCTATTGGTGTGCAAACATTTGCTGCAGAGGTACAAGCCGGACAAGATTCGGCAGTGCCTCCTTTGGGGCAATTATAGGGCGGAACTGCGGCGTAATTAGCTGCAGCAGTCGGATTTGCCCGCATTCGATCAGCAATATCATAAGCCAACTGCACCGCCTGACTTCGATTATAGGCGCTATAATTATTGCTCAGTGAACTTGCCTGCAAAGCCGCCAACCCTAAAAGTCCGCCAGCAAGAATAACGACAGCGACTAACACTTCAATTAGGGTAAAACCTTTATTCAACATCATAGAGTGATTCCCAAACTTACGGTATTTAATGTTACTTTTTAACATGCGTTGCCGGATGTAGTTCGCGCGCGTCCAGTTGTCACGAATATGATGTTTTTACCGAAATTACCTACACGGTCGTCGCAAATACTAATAGATCCAACGTTTGAAATAGTTCCGTTCGGTAAATAAGAAAATCTCGACGCCAGCGCAACCGTTGATCCGATGATGGTAATCCCCTGTTGAAAGGCGCTATGAAGCCTTATGATAGCTTCTCCTGAACCGCCATCCACAGCAGCATTATTATTAGGGTTGTTAAAAACTATCCATCCTTGCGACCAATCTCCAGACGCTATACAGGTAGCCCCGTCGCTACTTTTACAAATAGTGACGCGTTGCCCGCGTTTTACAGACTCACTTCGGGCAATGTTGACCGTGGTAACAAAATCATTTGCCACAACCGTCAACCGATTATTTTTTACTGTCTCAATGAAGCTCGGAATAGCTATGGTTAACACAATAGCCGCAATTGCAATTGCAGCCATTAACTCTATAAGAGTAAACCCGAATTCGTTCAACTGTCGTTCTCGCATAAAAATGTCCAGGTTTCGTACTCTAGCTCAGCCAAATCAGCAAACTTTTGTCATCAATATCTTAGTATAGACTTTATGTATAAGATTGTGAAACGCTTCACAGAACCCCCTATAAACGAAAATTTATCGCAAGAATATTCAGATGCTAGTGCTCGATAGGTAGTGTTATGTTAATTAAGCAACCTCTTCGACAACGGGACAAAATCGATTTTCAAATACTCATTCTTGTAAAGATAAGTTGCGAAAATCTAACGCCTGTCATTTAGTTTATTAGGAGGAAAATTAATTTTTTTATTAGCTGAGAAAACACAACTTGTTATCCACTAGGGAATCTCGAATTTAAGTCCTTCGACAAGGCTCTCCTGAGCGTAGCCGAAAGACTTAATCAGAGCTTACTAAGTCAAAGCTTTTGAATAATAACAACTTGATTAAATTAATCTGTGATATGTATATAGCCATGTTAATTTATTTATGATCCTGTAGAATTATGAATGGGATCAACTTATTTAGAGCTTTTTTAAATGTATCACACTAATATTTAGTATTTTGACTATTAATGGAATTAGGCAGCTTCGACCTTTAACGCTCCGCTAGGCAAATTGCGCAACCGCATGGTAATTTCAGATAACTCACTGAAGCAAAAATGCTATAGTCCTTCGCAAAAAATAATGATTTGATTTTAATCAAGTATTATGTTTCAGTTTTGAATCTTATGACCCAAGAACTCTAAAATCATATTTTTTAATCATCAATAGAATGATAACTTATCACTCGAAATGTATGCTCAATTGCTCTGACAGTACTTTATTAATCGACCGCTTTGGCAGAAAAGTCGAGTATTTACGCATCTCTATTACGGACCGCTGCGATTTCCGTTGTGTCTATTGCATGTCCGAAGAAATGACGTTCTTGCCGCGCGAGCAAGTGCTGTCTTTGGAAGAAATTTACGATATCGCCAAAGCATTTATTGAATTAGGCGTAACGAAAATCAGGGTTACTGGCGGCGAGCCTTTGGTTAGAAAAGGCGCCCTGGATTTGCTGACGCGCATCGGAAAGCTTGAGGGCCTTAATGAACTGGTGCTAACAACGAACGGTTCACAACTGGCCGCGATGGCGGGCGATTTAAAGCAAGCGGGCGTAAAGCGGATCAATATCAGCCTCGACACACTGGATGCCGCTAATTTCAGGGCGATCACGCGCACCGGAAAATTGGCTGACGTGCTGTGCGGCATTGAAGCCGCCAAAGCGGCTGGTTTCGAGCGTATTAAAATTAATTCGGTCATCTTGAAAAATAAAAACCACCATGAAGTTTCCAGCCTAGTCCGGTTTGCGGTGGATAACGCGGTCGACATCAGTTTTATTGAGGAAATGCCGCTTGGGAAAGTCAGTCATCATGACCGTTCGACAGCGTATTACTCCAGCGATTGCATCAAAGCCGACTTGTCCGCTCATTTCTCTTTGCTGGCGTCTACCGAAAAAACGGGCGGTCCTTCGGTGTATTATAAAGTCCGAGGAACACAGACAAGAGTGGGGTTCATTTCGCCGCACAGCGCCAATTTTTGCGCCACATGCAATCGGGTGCGCTTGACAGTTGAAGGCCGCTTGCTGTTATGTTTGGGTAACGAGCACTCTGTCGATCTTAAGGACATAGTACGCGCCTATCCAGGCGACAGGGAGAGGTTGAAACAAACTATCGTTAATGCCATGCAAATAAAACCGGAAAAGCACGAATTCGACATTCACGAGCAGCCCGTCATACTACGCCACATGAGTGTTACCGGAGGGTAGCCTCAGTAATTATAGCCGCCGCTCTAAACCGTTATCTTCGACATCTCTTGCATTTATAGGGTATAACGCTAAATTGTTTAAGCAGTAGCAGCTCCTTGATAAAAAACATCCGCTTTTTGTACATCAATTGCGCCGCTTTAATGTCCTTTTTGCTATTCTTTGTAGGATTTCATGTCTTTCAACACCCTCGGTTTATCGGATCCGCTGCTTAAAGCCGTTGCGGACCAAGGTTATATATCGCCTACCCCCGTCCAGATTAAGACTATTCCCGTTATTCTTGAAGGCAAAGATGTTTTAGCCGGCGCACAAACCGGCACAGGCAAAACCGCCGGTTTTTCCTTGCCATTACTGCAAAGACTGGCAAAAGATTTCGACCCCGCAATCAGACCGAAAAAATTTCGTTGTCTCATTTTAGTTCCCACGCGGGAATTAGCTGCTCAGGTTTTTGAAAGTATTGAAGCTTATGGAAAATACCTGCCGCTAAACGCTCAGGTTATTGTGGGCGGCGCGAGCATTACCGTCCAAACGCGTTTGCTGAAGCAAGGTTGCGATATTATCGTCGCCACGCCCGGCCGCTTGATGGATCATATCTTCCAAAAAAACATCAGTCTATCCGGCATTGAAGTTTTTGTTTTAGATGAAGCGGATAGGATGCTGGATATGGGGTTTTTACCGGATATCCGCCGGATTTTGACTTATCTTCCGAAAAACAAACAAACGCTGTTGTTTTCCGCAACCATGCCGGACGATATCCGGACGCTGGCGAACGCCATCCTCAACAATCCCGCACAAATAGACATTGCAAAACAGAATATTACCGCGAACAGCGTCTCCGAACTTGTTTACGGCATCCCGAAAGAGTACAAACGCGAATTACTGTCTTACTTGATCGGCAGCAACAATTGGCGGCAAGTCTTGATTTTTGTGCGCACCAAACATGGCGCCGACCGTTTGGAAAAGCAATTAATCAAAGACGGTATTAGAGCCGCTTCGCTGCACGGCGATAAAACCCAGGCCGCACGAACCAAAGCCCTCGACTTGTTTAAAGCGGGTAAAGTGACGGCGCTAGTCGCAACCGACATCGCCGCGCGCGGCCTGGACATTGAACAACTCCCCCATGTGGTCAATTTCGACTTGCCGCAAGTCGCCGAGGATTATATTCACCGGATAGGCCGGACAGGGCGGGCAGGCTCCAACGGTGCGGCAATCTCGCTGGTTTGCACGGAGGAAGCTTATTTGCTGGAAGCCATCGAAAAACTACTGAAACGGCAAATCCAAAGGGTTAACGATACCGGCTACGAGCCGGTTTCGTTAAGAGTTATCGATACGCCTAAAAAAAACGCATCCGGGAAGACGTCTGGAAAGAAAGATTATCGTCATGCCAAGAAAAAAATACCGCAATCGAAAACCAAAGCATCTTATAATTCGCAGGCTAAAAAACCAAAAAACGGACAAATTTGAAATTGCAATAATCTAAAAAAAGCTTTTTACGCGCCGTTTCTTTATTAAATTGCGTCAGTTCTCATTTTTACACTAATAATTCAACTATTATTTAGAGTAAAATCATAACGATAAATCTATATCAATAGGAGTTTTAAATCATGTCGTTTTTCGCATCGTTCACCAAAAAGTCAAAACTCGATGCCGCCGTCAAAAAGGCCGCCAAAGCGCGCAACAACGAAGACAGTGTTGCGGATCAATTATTTAAGGAAGTTTATCAAGATTACGCCGATATTCTCACGGGAGATTCGCTGCGCGCCGAGACGCTTTATCATTGGGGCGTAACTTTGCTTCGTCAAGCTAAAAGTAAGAACCCGCCCGAATCCATTAACATTTACCGGAATGCGATCGCTAAATTTTCTTTTTGCATGACAATCGACCCCAATTACCTTGCCGCATCCATCGATGCGGGCGTTGCCTGTATGGATTTAGCGCGGGCCAGAGGCGTTCCTTTCAGCGATGAATTGTATGAGATGGCGAAACGGCAATTTGAAAAAGCCAATTCCATTCAAACGGGTGTCGCTGCATTTAACCTCGCCTGCGTTCACGCCGTCCGCGGTGATAATGAGGCGTGCCTAGACGCATTGAAAATTGCGAAAGAAAAGGGCAACTTACCGGACGATGCCGAAATCTTAGCCGATCCCGACATGGCTAAGGTTATCGAACAATCCTGGTTTAAGGAGTTTATTACTTCCCTGGAGGACGACAGACAGCTTGCAGAGGAAAAACGTTTAGCGGATAAAGCGGAAGCCGAAGCCAAAGAAGCCGAACGAAAAAAGCCCAATAATAAAGATACATTCGACCCGTACTTCAAAGCGGATAAAAAAACCGGCGATCAAAATACCTCCGATGAGACTAAAACGAGCGCTCCTGAACCGATAGAAAAAAACCCAGCAACCAGAACTGATGAACCTGATCAGCCTCAAAACCAAACGCCTGAGCCAGAATCGTAATGCTCGTGATGAAGGCGAAGACGTTAACTATTAAAACCTAGTAATCCGCAAAACATGCTCGCTGCACTAAAACACTCGATCACTGAGATAATAATAAGGTGTCTCGGTGATTGTGAGTCCTAACATAAAGCCGGCTTCACTTGAATTTAAGATTTATCTCCAGTATCGCCTTCATGTAAGATGGCGGTATAGCAATCCATGACACTTTCGGTATACACCGAATGGGCCTTCGATAATTCTTGCGGAGAACCGAAATCTTTGCGTAACTCGTTGAGTTTTTGTTCTGCGTCTTTCGACCCTGTTAAAGTCAACATCTTGGCGTAATTGCGGTAAGCTTGCAGCCGGTTAGGGTCGAAGGCGAAAAAGCCCGGCATTCTTTCGTAAGTGGTATCGATTACACATTTGGCCATGTATTCCGGATCGATCTTGTAATCTTTTACATCTTGTTCCTTTTTCATTTCTTCCAGCACGACCTGTTCGTAGCGATCTTTATCGGCGCAGGCCGCAAGCAACAACGGACACAGAAAAATTAAAAACTGTTTTTTCATCTAACTAACACCATCAAAAATTTTGTTTACAGCAAAGGGGTTGCATTATACGCACTTTGCCTCACTCCGGTTAAGGCCGAAAGCATAATTTACCGGCAGCAGCGAATTAACCGCCGATTTCCTGTAACGTTTTTCTCACCCAAGCCTCAGCCTCTTTATTGATTTCAGCGGCTTTACGGCCTTCGCTTTCAATGCAGGGACCGATTTTCACCTTGATTGTCCCGGGATATTTTAAGAAGCTGTAACGCGGCCAACATTTACCCGCATCATGCGCGACGGGGACGACCGGCGCTCCCGACTTTTGCGCCAGCATCGCGCCGCCCGCATTGAAGTCCCGCATTTCTCCCACCGGCATCCGGGTGCCCTCGGGAAATACAACGACCCATAGACCTTGCTTCAAGGCATCGGTTCCATGACTGATTAACTTGCGTAAAGCTGTGTGTTGTTTATTCCGGTTGATCGCAATCGGTTTTAATGTCGCCATCGCCCAGCCCCAAAACGGTATCCACAACAAGGACTGCTTGAATAACGACGTTTGGGGCGGCAAAAAATACCGGAAAGCAATCGTTTCCCAGGCCGATTGATGGTTGCTCAGCACGACGGCCGATTTAAGCGGTGCAATGTGCTCCAAACCTTCCACTTCGTAACGAATGCCGCAGAAAATTTCGGCCATTTTTAGCGCCAGCCTAGCCCAATTTATGGCTATTTTATATCGCACTGGAAATGGAAAAATCGCACAAACCATGACGAGCGGTGCAAATAGGAGCGTTGACGCCACCATACCAAAAAAAAGCAAGGTGGAACCGAAATAAACTTTTAGCTTGTTATGTAAAGAAGATGAATGAGATGAAGCCATAGAAATTTTAAATAACCAAGTTGTTAAAGTTACAATTTTTTAACAGCTTATGAATCGGCCTAATGAAGTTTTAACTTCCGTTCGCTTTAAGCCAGTCGGAAAGCTTTTTATGCTTCGACTTACACAGCATTTATGCCCTCTTCGGGTACGAACGGCTCAACCATTAAACAATCGGATAAATAACCGTCTGTTTTTCATATCATGTTTATACTGGCGGTTTCCCCACCCCAACATCAATCGAACCTAAATGCGGTTGTAATTTCGAGATGTCGGCAATCTGTAAAAACTGTTCCGAAAGCATATTGAGCAAGGCTAAGCGCTTGGCGCGCAAATCCAAGTCGTCCGTCATTACCATTACCTTATCGAAAAAAGCATTAACCGCCGGTTCGGTTTGGGCCAGCCGGGACAAGGCGGCTTGGTAATCGCGCCGTTCCAAGAATGGCCGAATATCGGCATTCGACCGTTCCGCTACCGTAAGTAAGTGGCGCTCCTCGGCTTCCACCAAATCACCGGTTTGGGCGGCGGGCGGTGTTTCCGATTTTTTCAGGATGTTGCGTATGCGTTTGTTGGCGGCCGCCAAGCTTTCGGCTTCGGGCAATTGCCGGAACGACTTGATCGCGTGTAGTCTTTTAACGAAATCCAAAGGCTGGTTGGAATTTACCGACAGCACCGCATCGAATTCGTCAGGCCCGAATCCGCGATCGAGGCAATAGCCTTTCAAACGCTCGAAAATGAAATCGATAACCAGTTTGCGGGTTTCAGCCCGGTCGAACGGATGGGTGAATAAGCCTAGCGCTGCATCGACCAGCGCGGCAATGTCCAAATTCAGGCCGTTTTCAATAAGAATCCGCAAGGAGCCTATGGCTGCCCGGCGTAAGGCATAGGGATCTTTATCGCCGGTAGGAATCAGGCCCGCACTGAAAATACCGCATAACGTATCGATTTTATCCGCCAGCGCGACGGCTTGACCGGTTCGGCCCGACGGTGTAGGCCCGCCGGATTGTTTGGGGAAATAATGCTGCTCAATTGCTTCGGCAACGTCCTGCGGTTCGCCGTCGGCCAGCGCATAATATCGCCCCATGATGCCTTGCAAATTGTCGAACTCGTTGACCATATTGGTCAGCAAATCGGCTTTAGCAAGCAATGCGGCGCGCTTTGCCCAATCGACATCGGCATTAAGCTGGTTGGCAATAATCTCAGCCAAGTTAACTACCCGCTGGTTTTTTTCAGCCAAAGTTCCGAGTTTGACCTGGAACACAATGTTAGCCAAACTCTCAACCCGTTCCGCCAATGGGACTTTCCGGTCTTGTTTCCAGAAAAACTCGGCATCAGTTAGGCGCGGGGTAATCACTCGCTCATTGCCTTGTTGTATGGATTCAGGTCGTTTGCTCTCTATGTTGCTGAAGGTAATGAAATACGGCAACAAACCGCCGCTGGCATTTTTCACCGGAAAATATTTCTGGTTGGTTTGCATCGTGGTAATCAATACTTCTGCCGGCAAATCAAGGAAACGCGGATCGAAAGCACCGGTGACAGGAACCGGCCATTCGTTCAATGCAGCGACTTCTTCCAGTAAATCGTCCTCAATATGGGCTATGCCATTGACAGCCGTTGCCGCCGATTGCGCTTTATCACGGATAATGGCTTTGCGCTGTTCGATGTCGGCAATGACTTTACCCTGCTGATACAAAGAATCCAAATAGCTTTCCGGGTTGGCAATTTTGATGGGCGTTGGGGCATGAAAACGATGCCCCTGAGTGGTAGTGCCCGTGTTTAAACCAAGAATTTCGCTCTGTATGACGGCATCGCCGTACAGCAAAACAGCCCAATGTACCGGCCTGACAAACTCGGTCGCAAAACTGCCCCAACGCATGCGCTTGGCAATGGGCAACGCCGAAATGCTTTGGCGGATAATGTCGGGTATTAATTGCTCTGTCGGTTGGCCTTTAACGGCTTGTTTATAAATCAACCATTCGCCTTTGTCCGTTTTTAAACGCTCTAATTTATCGAAAGTCGTCCCGCAACTGGCGGCAAAACCCTCAGCGGCTTTGCTGGGTTTACCGTCCGGCATGAAAGCCGCTTGAATAGCAGGACCGCGCTTTTCGACGATTTTGTCGGGTTGTTGCGTACTGAGGTTTTCGATGAAGACGGCCAATCGTCTAGGCGTTGCAAAAGCTTTCGTTGCCGTATACGTCAGTTCCGCCTCGTTTAAACCTTGAACNNTCCAGCAAAGCTCGGCTCAATTTAACAAGGGTTTTAGGCGGTAGTTCTTCCGAGCCTAATTCGAAAAGTAAGTGTTGTGTTGACACGTTGCGGCCTTTTTTGATGGTTTTGTGTTATAGATTTTGTAATATTTGTATGTCAGAGTTATAGGTATGTTCCTTTAAGTAGGAAATCCATTTTGCCAATACATTAATTCCTTCTGAATTTTGGTTTTTTAAGTCTCGAAATAGGCGTTTAAAACGATGATCGTTTACGCTACTGACCACTTTACATGCCTTTTTGAACTGTTTAATATCACTTGGAAGCCCATAATCCAACAACGTAATATTTTTCTCAACTAATTGTGTCATCAACCAAACTTCAAGAGGCGGATGTAAAATTAGATAATGATGTTTTAAATGGGTTTTATGCTTAAACAATTTTACTTTTTGTTTTTCAACGACAAGTTTAAATTCATTAAGGTATTTTGGTGGTCTTGGGTCGGCATCCAAAACCCCTAAAGCAAAGCAATCATGGAAGTCTTCCTGCATAGCTTTACATACCGTGCCACAGCCTTTTTTGTGGTTATAACCCTTTGTTGTAATAACTAATGTTTCAACAAGCATGGTATCAAGAAAGCATTCTGGGAATATTAAGTTATCCATGCTTGGTAAATCGTTCGTAATTGAAAAATACATCGATACCGTAGTTGTAAACCTCGTCAACTTCCTCATTGGATAAGCGATAAACAACAGTTTGTCCGTTTTGAAAATCGACCATGTAGATTGCTAAATCAATTTTGGTATCTTCCAAAAAATCATTCAATACGTAAGGACTATGTGTCGCTATAAAAAATTGGTTGCTTTCAGAATGGATAACTTCTTGGGTGAAATGAGCAATATACGGCGGAAAACAGTGGGCTTCGGGTTCTTCAAACAAGATAATCGAATCTTTATTTGAAGTTATTGCAGCTTTAAAAAAGATGATTCTTTGCAACGTGTCGGCTATAGAGCTAAAAGGAAACGAGGCGGCATTTTCTTTCAACGGTTTATCTATTCTTAATGTTTGGTTCGTTTTATCAAAAAGAAGCCTCAAGCCATACTCGGCAAATAACTTGGAGAAATCATTCTTGAGTAATTCACTATCTTCAATTACAGCAAGTAAATTACTGCCTCTAAGAGGAGTTAATGAAACACGGCCAAGTCTAAATATTTCTTCACCAAATTCAAATTTACAGGGGAATTGATAGTATTTAACTTTGCTGTAAGGGTATGGATCAAAGCGTTTTTTTCTTAAGCTCAAATTCAACTTACGATCAACATTAAAACTATAACGGGAGATTGCTGTTTCAGTAGATGACAATTTCTCTGATTTATTACTAGCGGGCTTTTCTTTATTCATCTCCAATTCAAGATGAACCAAACCTTCCTCTTTCGAATATTCAGCGGTACAGAAGTTATTCAAATCTGAGCGAACGTCAATTTTTTCGTCGATGTCACCATCAAAAAACAATTCTGCAATGTTTTCTAATCTAACAAATTGGGACAATCTTTTGTTGTTATATTGGAAATAAGGCAAACTAAATAACCCAATCGCCTCTAAAATATTCGACTTCCCCACATTCGGCTTACCAATCAGCACATTAATGCGTTTGCAATCACTTAAAGTAACATCCTTAAGCGATTTGAAGTTGGTAATATGTACCGAATTGAAAAAGTTTGCCATTTACTCGGCTGGCGTGTTGCACATCGGAAAACCAAGCGATTCACGACGGGCGTAATAAGCTTCAGCCACCGCTCTCGACAAAGTCCTTACCCTTAAAATATAACGTTGCCGCTCCGTCACCGAAATTGCATGACGGGCATCCAGCAAATTGAAGGTATGCGAGGCTTTCAGCACCATTTCATAAGCGGGCA
>DLHW01000045.1:1163-1302 GCA_002483425.1 Methylococcaceae bacterium UBA7658 | reverse complement strand
GTACGTTGGCGTGTTCGAAATTGAAGGCGGACATTTCGACTTCGTTTTGGTGGTACACGTCGCCGTAAGTGACTACGCCGAACGTGCCGCGCGTCCATACTAAGTCGAATACACTTTTAACGCCCTGCAAATACATGGC
>DLHW01000045.1:0-1102 GCA_002483425.1 Methylococcaceae bacterium UBA7658 | reverse complement strand
CACACTTCCCAGCCCAAGCCCCAAGCGCCGAGGGTGGGCGACTCCCAATTATCTTCGACAAAACGGATGTCGTGCTCCAATAAATCGAAGCCCAACTGCCGTAAGGAACCGAGGTAAAGCTCCTGGATGTTATCCGGCGAAGGCTTTAACGCCACCTGATACTGGTAATAATGTTGCAAACGGTTTGGGTTTTCGCCGTAACGTCCGTCGGTCGGGCGGCGCGACGGCTGGACATAGGCGGTATTCCAAGGTTCCGGCCCTATTGCGCGTAAAAAAGTCGCAGGATGGAAAGTTCCAGCCCCAACTTCCATATCCAAAGGTTGCAATAAGATACAGCCTTGGCTCGCCCAGTAATCTTGTAAGGCCAAGATCAGCCCTTGAAACGTGGATAAATCGTAATTTTTGTTGGACACGTCGGAAGCTNNAATTCGGATTTAAAAGTTAGCGATTATAACTTAAAACAGTCTATTACCCGAATACTCCCATCGCAAACTAAACGGCTAGCAGTTAACCTGGGAGCGCATGGATTCTAATGGCCCGCTTTATCTTTATCTTCCTCTTTTACGATGGCCTGCAACGATAATCCACCGGATTTCGATGACTCGCCATTACGATTGCCTGGAGAAGAACCGAAACCTTCGCTCAGGTTGATTTTCAACTTGAGGTTATTGGGCGAATCGGAATTGGCCAGCGCTTCATCCAGTGAGATAAGGCCTTCCTTATAGAGTCGCATCAAATGCGTATCGAAGGTTTGCATCCCTACATTTTCGGACTTTTCCATCGCTTCCTTGATGGCGTGAATATCGCCTTTTTGGATCAAGTCCTTAACCAATTGCGTCCCGAGCAAAATCTCGATAGCCGCCGTGCGTTTGCCGTCCAGGGTCGGCACTAAACGTTGCGACACAAACGCTTTCAAATTGAGCGACAAATCGAGCAACAATTGATTTCTTTTTTCGTCCGGAAAAAAATTGATGATCCGGTCTAGCGCTTGGTTGGCATTGTTAGCATGGAGCGTCGATAAGCACAAATGCCCGGTTTCCGCGAATGCCAAAGCGTGCTCCATCGTCTCTTGACTGCGGATTTCGCCGATCAGAATCACATC
>DLHW01000015.1:237-34153 GCA_002483425.1 Methylococcaceae bacterium UBA7658 | reverse complement strand
GGGGAACAATTTAAGCTGCTTTTTGCCAAGCGTCAAAGCCGCCGGCAATTGACACTACATTGGTATAACCCAATGCTTTTAGCGCAACCGCAGCCAAGGACGCCCGCCCGCCGCTTCGGCAATAGATCATCACCGGCTTGGTCTTATCGGCCAGTTCAGCAACCGTGCCGATCTTGAATTCTAGTACGCCGCGCGGCAGTAAAATCGCATTGTCGATATGCGCTGCGGCGTATTCACTTTCTTCGCGGACATCGACGAGAGTAATGCCGCCTTCGGTTAACAATTGCTTGGCCTTATCGACCGGCACTTCGGTAATCTGTTGTTTAGCTGCTGCAACCATATCTTGAGCGGTCATGCCGCCGGTAAGATGCACCGCGCCTCCGCAATCAACCACCGGCTGACCATCCGCCTTCGCCGTTTCTTTTTCGCGGGCGATCTCGCGCTGGGTGATGGCGTCCTGGCGCTGGTTTTCTTCCAAGCCGCAGAAACGGTTGGCGGGAACGGCTTCATCGATTAATTTCGGTTTGGGCAAATTCAGGTTATTCATGATCTCGATAAATTGATCACGGGTTTTACCGGCCAACCTGGGGTTAGTGGTTTTCTCTTGTTTAATGTTACTGACCCATTTTTGTTGGTAATCGTGTCCGGGATAAACAATAGTGTCGTCCGGTAAGGTGAATAACTTCTGGATACTGTCATACTGGGCGCCCGCATCGCCGCCTTGAAAGTCGGTACGTCCGCAGCCGCCGATAAACAAAGAGTCGCCGGTAAACACCCGGTCGCGCCATAAAAATGAAATACTGCCTTTAGTATGGCCGGGAGTCGCGATAACCTTGATTTGTTCGCCTTGGCCGAAGGCAAAGACATCCCCGTCTTTGATTTGAATGTCCGCAGTTTCAGCACCGCATAAGGCGCTAACCCCGGTTTGCGCGCCCAGCTTTTGCCGCAACAAACCGCTGGCGGTGATGTGATCGGCATGGACATGGGTTTCTAATGTGTACTTTAAAGTTAAACCCTGCTCCTTCAGCATCGACAAATAGTCATCGATATGGGTATTAACCGGATCGATCAGTACCGCTTCTTTAGTTGACGGATCGGCGATCAGGTAAGTGTAAGTCCAGGTTTCATTATCGAACAATTGTTTGAATATCATGGTTTGTCTCTCCTGCTTTCAGTTATAGTTTGTGTTTGTTGTGCAACACTACGGTTGTTTTAATTATATAAAGCATGATCCATGCCAAAAGCAAAAAAATATAATCCATTGTATTTAAATGGTTATTTTTTGTTCTTTAGATTTGAAACGTGTTTCACAAATTTATTATTGTTTCACTGAATCATTTTAGTGTTTCATTGAAACACTAAGTTCTCGGTTGTTAGCCATCACATATGTCAATTGCTTGATACTATCGATTAATTCGACCCGGTAAAATTTAGATGCGTCATTAACAAAGTTGCCATCATCGTCTATGGCAATTACATAGCATTTATCTTTAATATACTGAACGTAAAACGCAAAAGAACTGTGCAACATGAGCGTTTTATCGCACCATGAGGAAAGGAAAAATAACGTTACATGAATAGCCTATTAATTTTGGCGCACGAAACCGCGATTATCGCCGGAAAATCTCCAGACTATTTTTTGGCAGGGTAAGTTAACAACTCCGGTCAATATTCAACCGGAATCGCCCGCTTTTAGAGGGTCAATTTTCGACCCGCGTTACCCTAATAGGATACAGCGCCCGTTTTAGGCTACATTTCATCAAACCTGCTTTTATACTTGATGATTTTTAGGTTTTTTTAAGAAGAGTATTATCTTTTAGCGATTAATGAAATTCGATAGTCCAATCGAACCAGTAATCCTCATTCTTATCAAGCAAGGTATCGAATGAGCGGAAACATTCTGATAATTGGGAAATTGACTGCCGAACAATACAGATAAAGCGGGTGAGATACCTATTTCTTGACTATGACATTCCACGCCGCAAGCCAAATTTGCGATTGATAGGTATCGGCTTTTTTTTCAAGCGTTCCTGTGAGCACCATGCTAAGCGTGGTATTGATAATGCCGAAAAAATAGGCATGAGCTAACCACGGATCTATATTGCGAATTTCCCCGGCTTTGATACCCGATTGAATAATTTTTTGAATTTTCGAAAACGCCGGGGTTTCCCGTAGCGGTTTTTCCTCCGGCAAAATTTCATCGAGTTTTAATACCAGCAAAAAACGCATCACATCGGGCGCATCGTCCGTCAGTTTAAACAACAAATCGGCTATACCGCGCAATTGTTCCGATGCTTTCTGGTTTCTGCGCCGTATATCG
The DNA here is from genome assembly GCA_002483425.1 of Methylococcaceae bacterium UBA7658. Classification (GTDB taxonomy): domain Bacteria; phylum Pseudomonadota; class Gammaproteobacteria; order Methylococcales; family Methylomonadaceae; genus Methyloglobulus. Next base: position 31,833 of record DLHW01000015.1, on the reverse strand, counting down.
TCGATCGAAACGCTCAAGCTGTCGTTGATGTTGTCGTACAGTTGCTTGGCAATCGCTTGTTTGTTTTTGAAATGGTGATACACAGCGTTGACGTTCTTCACGCCCGCAGTTTCGGCGATTTCGGTGAGGGCGGTATTGAAGTAACCTTTTTCGGCAAACAATTTCAGCGCCGCCAGTAATATTTCATCACGTATTTCGGCTTTCGCCTGGATTTCTTCTTGTTCTAGTTCCATGTTTTCGTTCACAGCTTATTCAATGCGCTGTTTATAAATAAAAAATTGCCCGCTACGTCCGCATCTCGATTCCGGGATACTGGCCTTATTGTTCCGGCATGGTTTTTAGCGCTGCACCTAGATATTTCACCATCGACCATAACGTCAAAGCAGCCGCGATATAAAGCAGAACGTAACCGGCTTTATTAACCGGAATACCCATAAAATCTTCACGGTATAACAATAACGTGATTGCAATCATTTGGGTCGTGGTTTTCCATTTTCCTAGTTGCGATACTTTAACTTTAGCCCGCTGACCGATTTCCGCCATCCATTCCCTAAGCGACGCAATCGTAATTTCCCGCCCGATAATCACGGCCGACGGCAAAGCAATGTAAAGGCTGGCTTGCTGTTGCACGATCAGCACCAGCACGAAAGCAACCATGAGTTTATCGGCAACCGGATCTAAGAAAGCGCCGAAAGGCGTTTCCATTTGCATTCGTCTTGCCAAATAGCCGTCCAGCCAATCGGTAATTCCTGCCAGTAAAAAAATTGCAGCACAAGCGATATTAGCGTAACTCCACGGTAAATAGAAGACGACCGCCAGCACCGGAATTAATGCGATCCTTAATAAGGTCAGACAAGTCGGTAAATTAAATTCAATGGTCATCGCCGTGATGAAAGTTGTCGTAAATCCGCTGCGCCAATTGTTTGCTTATGCCGTCCACACTAGAAAGCGCATCGACGCCAGCTTTCGCAATGCCTTGCAAGCCGCCGAATTGCTTTAATAAAATTTGCCGCCGCTTAGCCCCCAAACCTTCGATACCTTCCAGGACCGACTGCTTAGCCGCCTTCCCGCGCCGCTGCCTGTGTCCTGTAATGGCGAAGCGATGCGCTTCGTCACGGATATGCTGGATCAGCAATAAACCGCTTGCGCCAGGCGTGACAGCAACAGGTTGTTCCTGCTCGACCAAGATTAATTTTTCCATGCCGGGCTTCCGGTCCGGCCCTTTCGAAACGCCGACTATCATAACATCATTTATCCCTAATCCGGTTAATGCCTTTTGCGCTTCATGCACTTGGCCTTTGCCGCCGTCGATAAACAGAATGTCCGGCGCTTCATGCTCGCCCTGTTTCATGCGCTTATAACGCCGGACCACTGCCTGATGGATAGCCGCGTAATCGTCGCCAGGTGTGACGCCCTCGATATTAAACCGCCGGTAAGCCGATTTGACCGGCCCTTCCCGGTCAAATACAACGCAAGAGGCAACCGTCTGACCGCCTTGGGTGTGGCTGATATCGAAACATTCCAGCCTTTTGGGGATTCCGGCACAACCCAACTCTTCTTGCAAACTCAGAAAACGGGCGTAAATCCCTTGTTTATCGGCCAGTTTGCTCAGCAATGAATTTTCGGCATTCGCCGACGCCATTTGCAGCCATTTCGAGCGTTCGCCCCTGACTTTGCATGAAATTGCCACCGGATGTTTAGCTTGGTTCGCCAAAACGTCTTGCAACAACCCGCTTTCTTCCGGATCATGGCTGACAATCAATTCATAAGGCACCGGTTTTTCAAGATAATATTGCGGAATAAAGGCTTGAATCACTGCCCCAGGCTCATTCTCTTCAATCATTTTCGGGAAAAAAACTTTGTTGCCCAAATGCTGTCCGTTCCGAATAAAAAACACCTGGATACAAGCCGCGCTCGCCTTGGTTGCACAGGCGATGATATCGACGTCGCCGCGTTCGCCGTGAACGAAATTCCGTTCCAAGATCGTGCGCAGTTTGACAATTTGATCCCGGTAAACTGATGCTTGTTCGTAGTGCAATTTGGCTGCGGCTTGCTCCATTTTGGCAATCAAGCGTTCAATCAAGGAATTGCCTTTACCGTCCAGGAACATCACTGTACTGGCGACATCTTCGCCGTAACTTTCCTTATCGATCAAGCCTACACAGGGCGCAGTACAGCGTTCTATCTGATATTGCAAACATGGCCGGGTACGGTTATTAAACACCGAATCGTCACATTGCCTGACCGGAAAGAGCTTTTGCAGGAGTTTTAAACTTTCCCGCACCGCCCCCGCGCTGGGATAGGGGCCGAAATAAAGCCCTTTTTTTTTCTTGGCGCCGCGATGAAAGGCCAACTGCGGGAAATCTTGCTCGCTCGACAAATAAAGGTAAGGAAACGACTTATCGTCCCGCAAACTAATGTTGTAACGGGGCTGGAACCGTTTGATGAGTTGCGATTCCAGTAACAGCGCCTCGCCTTCGGTATGAGTCACCGTCACCTCGATATTGGCGATCCTGGCAACCATTGTTTGTTGCTTGGGCGACGCGGTTTGGCTTTTGAAGTAGCTGGATACCCGGTTTTTTAGGTTTTTAGCCTTGCCGATATAGATGATTTCGCTTTTGTCGTCGAGCATCTTGTAAACGCCCGGACGCTTAGTCAACGTCTTTAAAAAACTTTGGCTGTCGAATATGTGCGTTTGGGAAATCAAGTTAAGACAATAATGAATACTATGCCCTGGACATAAACTTTCCAGTCTCGGTATTCACCTTGATCAGATCGTCCACTTCCAAATATTCCGGCACCTGGATTTCAATGCCGGTCGTCAGCATCGCCGTTTTCGTCCGGGCGCTGGCGGTGGCGCCTTTGATGGCGGGCGACGTTTCCACGATAGCCATAACCACAGAGCTGGGCAATTCAATCCCGATCGCTTCATCGTCAACCAGCAACACCACAACGCCCTCCAAGCCGTCGATTAAATAACCGGTCTGGCCTTCCAAATCGCCGCCCGAAAGCATGTATTGCGTGTAATCCTCACTATTCATAAAAACGAAATTCTCGCCATCGACATAGGAAAATTGCGCTTTGGCCCGGACGTAATCGGCCTCTTTAAATAAATCGTCGCCTTTTAAGGATTCGTCCAGTTTTTGCCCTGTTTTAAGGTTATTAAACCTGACCTTATATAAGGTAGACGCGCCCCGCGAAGACGGATTGCGCACTTCAATCTGTTTAACCACATGCGGCGCGCCGTTGACTTCAACGACCATGCCTTTCTTTAACTCGCTCGCTTTTGCCACGTTTTACTCCAACAGCTTTGAGAACCATCAAAAGTAGCGCAATATACAATATTTTTCCTCTAGCGTTAGGACTTATAATAGAGGTTCCTCAGTAGCGCCCGCCTCGAATTCGTTCGATATAGGTGTTTTTGCTAATAGCATTTCTTCAATCCAGCATCGATAATTGAATCGTAACAAATGAAATAGAACTAAACGTCGATTCAAAACAGTGACGCGAAATTAAAAAATATAATTGCTAAACATTAACAAAAACAACTAAATATTTCTAACATTCATTACATAACAACAGATGGGACATTTAGGATCTTAATTAAATGGACTAAAACAAATAAAAAACCTATCGTTAAAAAAGCAAATTATGTACACCGAGAGACGACTTAATTATTTAGAAAGCTTCAATATCCAACATGACCGGAGATACTATTCGGCGGGCTTTAAGGCGGAAGTTGCCTTAGCCGCAATCAAAAACGAAAAGTCGACGGCGGAATTGGCAAAAAATTTTTTAGTGCATCCGCATCAAATCGAATTATGGAAAAATTATTTGCTAAACAACCTAAGCCTTGTGTTTGAAAACGCTGAAAATAACACAAAAAACCCGATCAAATACAACCATAATCCGCATGCAAAAATCGGTCAGATCATGGCGGAAAATGATTTTTTAACAAAGGTATTAGGGCGGTGACGGTTGCCGGGTCCAATATCGACTGAAAATCGGGTTCGGGCGCGCCGAGCGCTTGTAAATGGCGGCGGGCGTTGCTTAGGCCGAAATGATAGGCATACGACCGCGCGTTGCACCAGACCATTTGATAGGCTTGGGTGGCGGCGGCAATGGCGACTGGAATGTTACCTGGGTCGCGTTCGATGTGGGCGCGGATTTACACCCATCGGCATGGAATAACTGATATAGCCCGTGTCCGGCGGCAGGCCTGACTTGCTCAGGAAGTCGCAGGCAATGGAAAATTCCTGACGACGGCAGCGCGTTCCTCCAAATCGTCGTCACCCATGTAATCGGCATCCATACGGGTGTAAGCCAGTAAAATACGCTCCACGCCGTCCAGCACCAGCAAAAACGGCTGTTCGTTCAAATAACAGAGCAATTGGTCATTGCGCTCTTGCAGCGGCAGTTTCCGGCTATCCTCTTCCGCCCTGCCGAATGCATACGCCAAAGCGCGAATGATGAAATTTTCGTAATGGGCGTCGCTTTCGTAAAAATTCCACCTCAGCCGTCCCGCCAGTTTCGGCATTTCCAGCGGCGCGATGTCGTTGAATCAAAACCAGGTCAAGACGCTTTTGCCCATACCGCCAATGGCGACGACGTTGAACATGGACTCATCGGCCGGTACTTGGCGGTTGCCGGTGACTCAATCGCCAAGGAGGTTGAGTTCCGCCCGGCGGACGTTTTTGCTTTGCAGCAACGTGCAGGGGGCGACGATATACGTGTCCAGCGCATTAGGAATATGGCTGATGAGATGGAATTGCGGAGCTGGGGTAACGCCGGATCCGGTTTGTTGACTTTGTTTTAAATCCGCTAGTGCATGAATAATTTCCCCCGCAAATCATCGGCAGATTTGAATTCGCGGCGGACACGGTTATAGCAAGCTTTTTCTTTGAATGCAGCGAGCTTATTTTGGGCTTGGCCGCTGACTTCAACCATGTCGATCGTCAGGCTATGGCCTTTGTGGATGATGAAGATGAGGATAGGAATGTCTCGCTTTTCGGCGCGATCGAATCCACTTCGGTGATGGAAATAATATGTCCGTCCGGAATATAACCATAACGCCAAGCAAAGAAACCAATGTAAATATCGGCCTTATAGCCCGTTCCGACACAGTTTAACGCTAATGAATGCCTAATTCTGAGCAGGCTTAGTTCATCTGACATATCGATTTGAGTGACAAATTTTGGCGGATTTTGACATTTTCATGAGGTTACCGGTTAAAAAACGTCTTCCTTGGTTGCTGTAAACAGTTAGATTACCTCGATAATTGACTATTTAACGCATTCAAGGCGCTTTAACCTCCCGGTTACGACTTTAATTTTAATTATTCGACGGCATAAACTGCTTGAAATGATCTTTTTTCTCAAGCAATTGACAGGTAATTCTCATTTTACGTAGATTCCAAATCGAACTGTTCAGTATCGGCCGCTTTTGGCACAGGTTCTGCTTCTTTATATTAAGAAAAATAAATTTATATTATTTCCGGAGCACAACTGAAATGAAAAGAATATTCGGCTTTATGATATTTTTTGCACTTGCTTTTTTATCGGATCTTTCTTACGCTGCTTTTGTCAATAGTTATTCGGTTAATAACTGGAATAAAGCGACCGAAGGTTTGGGAGGCGACATCGCATTCGGTCCAACGGACATTGCGACAGGCTCCGTCAATTGGATCAAAATCACCAGTAGCAACGACGATGGCAAAAAGGCGCCTAATTTAAACACCAACCAATCATTTACCATAATCGCGGCCGCGTCCGGGTTAGTGACATTCGACTGGCTTTTTTCTACTAGCGATTCCAGAGGCGCGCAAAAAGATCCGTTCTATTGGGTGCTAAACGGTGTCCAGACTGAGTTGACGAGTAACGGTCATAATAAAAACCAGAGCGGTCCGCAAAGTTTTGCGGTGAATGTGGGCGATACTTTCGGTTTTATTTTAAGCTCATTCGATTCCAAAAAAGGATCGAGCAGTTTAACAATCAGTAACTTCTCAGCCCCTATCTATATTGCGCCTGCGGCAGTACCGGTACCGGCGACGTTCTGGCTAATAGGGACTCCGCTCTTAGGGTTGCTTTCGAGAAAACGTAAAACCGTTAAGGCGTAACTAATCAACGTTCAACCTAACACTTAAAACCGGCTGAAAAAATAAGCCGGTTTTTTTAGAAACGTCCGATTAACATCAGGTTTCCTCAATACCAACAGAAACCTGTGTTCCCATACCACACACCGGACGAAAAACCGGCGAATCTTCTTAGAACTCAACGACTAGCGCCGCTCCGCCTAACGCGCTTCGCTCTATGCTTAAACGGCCTTGATAAGCTTCTAAAATATCGGCGGCAACGCTAAGGCCTATTCCGTGACCGGGCGCGGTTTCGTCGATACGTCCGCCTCGTTGTAGAATATGTTGAATGTGTCCGGGGCTGACGCCCGGTCCGTCGTCATGAATACTGAGTACCGTTCGATTTCCATCTGTAGAGCTTTTAATCTCAATCCGGCTCGCACACCATTTAAACGCATTATCGAGGAGATTTCCGGTCAGCTCGATGAAATCGGCTTCGTCGCAACGAATGGTTAACTCCGGATCAATCCGGTTAACCAACGTAACATTTTTATCCTTATACACTTTAGATAAGGAATGGATAATTCTTTCCGTAACGGTAAACAGCGAAATCGTGGGCAAAGCCGTATTATCGTTAGCCGAACCGGCGCGTTGCAATTGACGTTCGACAATATGCATCATACGCAAACTTTGTTCTTGCACGGTGCCGGGCAACGTTTCGGGTTGATCGACACCGCCGAGCAACACCGCTAAAGGCGTTTTTAAGCTATGCGACAGATCAGCGAGAGCATTTCTGAACCGGGTTTGACGCGCCCGTTCCTGCGTTAGCAAAACGTTTATTTTGTCGGTGAGTTTTTTTATTTCCCTGGGATAGCCGCCGATAATTTGGCTGATTGCCCCCTGCTCTATCGCACTTAATTCCAGGCTTACGTCACGAAGCGGTTTAAGTCCCCAGCGTAAGACGAACACTTGAATAATTAACAAAATCACTAAAGCGGCGCTCAAACCGCCCCATAGCCTTTGCCGGTATAACCGAATTTGTTTATGTAACGGTATTAACTCTGTAATTAAATAGAAGTTGTACGAATAGATGCCAGTGTTGAGCGTACGCTGAAATCCGAAGCCCAGCATATAATAATCATTACCATCTTCCATTTTTATTTCCGCCCAATTTTTTTCGCCGATCCGCATTTCAATTGGGTCAGGAATTTTCCGGTTGTATATGGAAGGCGATCGCCAGAGTATTCGATTGTCACCCTTCATGGTTACAAAAGCATAAAGACCTGAATCGGGCAACGCCAGTTGTGTGATAGGCAAGCCGGTCGGCAAAGGCATCGTTAGATGTCCTGCATCGTCCATATCCGAAACGCTCAGCAATTGGTAAACTTGTCCGAGCATCCGTTCTCGCAAGGTTAATCGTGCGCTTTCAATAAAGGCATTTTCAATTACCGTGCCTAAAACAGCCAAAAATACGACCAGCACTAAAATTGAAGTGATATTGAGTCTTAAATAAAGTGAATTTAACACTTATTGCAAGCGGTAGCCTCGGCTGCGGACGGTTTCAATTGGGTTCCGAACGCCGCCGGGATCGAGTTTCCGCCGCAGGCGGCCGAGCAAGACGGTTAGCACATTGCTTTCCGGATCGTTATCGAACGGATAGAGATAATTACGAAGCTCGTCTTTAGAAACGATATTACCGTAACGTTGCGCCATGTATTCCAGCATCCGGTATTCGAATGTCGTCAACTCAATCGATTGATTGTCGAGGGTAACTTGCTGGGAAGCTAAGTTCAACACGAGATTGCCGCATTTCAAAAGCGATTGCGGGGCGCCGACAACCCGGCGTATCAAGGCTTTAAGCCGCGCCGAAAGCTCTTCCATTTGGAACGGTTTTGTTAAGTAATCGTCTGCGCCCGCTTCGAGTCCCTCGACGCGTTCCTCCCAGCGTCCGCGTGCAGTCAAGACGAGCACCGGCAGTTGACTGCCTTGTCTGCGTAATTGTTTAATGATTTCGAGACCGGGCAATCCGGGTAAACCTAAATCAACTACGGCAGCATCAACCGGATATTCAGTCGCGAAATAAAGTCCTTCCTTACCGTCGCCGGTTTCATCGACTTGATAGCCTTGTTTTTCAAGATGTCTTCGGATTTGAGCCCGGATATTGATTTCGTCCTCGATAATCAAAATGCGCATTGCTTTTGAAAGAGTCTTTTATGAATTATGATTCAAGCTAATCGCTATCATGTTTGTTAACGCCTAATCATATCCTAAATTAGTTGATTTGCTAAACGAATCGTAGAAGAACAAGAAATCCGTTCACGGCCTTTGCAAACGTATGCTTACGCAACCGAGAACGGAGCAACCGATCTTTATGATTAAGTCGCCGGTCTAGCCTTAAGGATTAATCAGCAACTTGTTAATGGGTGATTATTTCTTGTTTTTTAGAAAATGCTATGCGAATTATTCGCCTGGACAAGGTGCAAATTCGCAACTTGGGCCGGTACGGCTAACATACGTTTCACCGTCGGGACAAAGTTTCGCTTCTTGGGTGCATACTTTAGTTTCGTCGCTGCATCCTGGCGCTGTTTTTACGGAATAAGATGTTGATAGTGGATTCGGTTTAATAGCACGTAATTGTTTGACTAATGGCTGCAGAGCTTTCGAAGCCGGCGCCAATTGCGCACAAGCCAAAAATCCGCCTTCGATACCGTAGGCCTTAACTATAAATGTATCGACGACACCGGTTGCTACGGCGTGTCCGGCCACTTGTTTCACGGTGTCGAAAGCGGCCGTATCGACGGCAGGTCCGGTGCCGAAAATTTCAATCTCGACTGCACGGTTGTCGGCGGCGAACGCATTCGACCCCGTAACTGCTAGAGCGGTAAGCATTATGCTGATTAATAGTGCTTTCATGATGTATGCCTATATATTACCGGTAACCGGTTTAAAGTGATCTGGTTTTCAATTGATCCGGCCCTTTGTTGTTTAAACCGGTGCATTGAGCAAAGCGCATAAAGGCTTTCAAAAATATTAAGCCGCGAACCGAAGCGAAAACTTTCTAAAAGCCGGATCAATGAGCCGTTGGTTACTTCTTTTTTGCCGTAAGCTCGACTATGGGATCGATCAAAATTGGACAATCCAGCGCTATTTCCGAAACTACGGAATCGTCTGCAACCGCAAGATCGCAACCGATGGGCGTGTCGATAGTAAAATCGAGTTTTGCGCTCACATTAAAGCCGTCTAGTCCGTTGGCTTGTATGCGTCCGTCCGAAAGCGTGTACAACTGGTTGCCGATGGTTAATAACCGCTGGATATAGCGATTCCAATCGTAAAGACTGCCGTCATCGTGATGAGTGATTTCAGCTTGTTTTTGAAAACCCTGTGCAAGACTGACCTTATAGACATGCGCGCCTTGAAAAACTTCGGACGGCCACTCTTCGCCGGCTACTTTAGCCGTTACGCTGATAGGAAACCCCAACAAACCGGTCGTCTTGTTGAAGAGAAGCGCCTTATGATTGTAGAGCAACTCGGAATAAGTTCCCTGCTCGCCGATAGTGATGCTGTGCATTTGTGTTGGATGAGCCACATCGGTAACGTCGAATAAGGCGACTTTCATCCCGGAAGTCACAACACCAGTATCGGTTTCGCCGGTATCTTGTCCGAATCCGAGCAAATGGTTCTCGTCGAAAGGATGTAAATAATTGCTGAAACCCGGAATTTTTAACTCGCCGAGTACTTTCAGCGCAGCCGGTTCAGCCAAATCGATCACAAACAAAGGATCGATTTGCTGGAAAGTAACTAAATAACCGCGATCGCCTATAAATCGTGCGGAAAATATCCGTTCGCCTTCCGCCAAATGTTCAAGCTTGCCAGCGATGCTCATGTTGCCGTCGAGCGTGTATACGTTGTTCCAGGTATGGAGCGCACCTGTATCGCCGGTTTGTTCCCATTGCTCGGTAGTGGTTGCAATCCGGAAAAAACCGTTATGCTCATCCATCGAAAAAGAATTCAAGGCAGTACCAGGAACTTCGCCCGCAGTAGTAAAATTAACCGTACCGTCGTTTAAAGCAAACTTGTAAAGATGGGTCTTCGGCGTATTTTCCGGGTTTTCGCCTGTTGCTATAGCGCCGTAATCGGCTGCGGAAAGATAAAGGTTGTCACGGGACGCATAAGTGATATCGCCACCTCCCAAATAAGCCTTAATGTCCGCATCTTGATCTGGAAGATCCAGCCTGAAAGCGGCGACAATAACGTAATCCGGTTCAATGAAACCCGGAAAATAACTGATATTGTCCACGGGTAGAAACCGTTCATTGCCGTTGTAGCGGCTGCTGTCGCTGAATCGCGGCAATGTATTTTCCCGGGTTAAATCGAATTTAGGGCGGGTTTTCGAACCGGCAGAGTGTAACTTGGTTTCCGCTAAATAATTCAAATAAATATTGGGGTATTTCCTGCCGATCAAATAAAAGCTATTCTCAACTTTTCGCGACGTTAAATAATCGCCCGAAAAAGCCACTTCGCGTTGCATAACCGGTTGGGTGCGGTCGGTAATATCGTAGACCCTGACCATTGTGCGGCTTTCGCCGGTAGGCGTCCATACCGGCATAATCGCGAGATTATTTTTCTTCATCACCGGTAACGAAGTGCTACCTGTATCGTCGTGCCAACCGTTTCCGACGACGATCAATTGATTGCCTTTGCGGTACAGCTCGATTGGATTGAATTCGCTGCCGTATGTGAGTTCGGACACCACCGCCATTTGGTCTGCGGGATAAGCGCTGATAATTTGAACTTTACCTAAATGCAGACGGTAGATATAACGGCCGTCGTTTTTAACGATGTCGCCCTCATCGACACCTTGCACTTGGACATTGGTATCGGAATGGTCAACATCTCCAACGGACGCCGCCGCCGAGAATAGAACGCTGCCGCCTGTCATGCCGGAAACGAGTATGCCTTTCTTATGGATGGATTTTGAAACTAGAATTTTATTCAGTTGCTTGAGGGATTTTATTGGTTTCGGTTTTAACGGGTCTTGCGTATTTGCGGAAGACATACCGGTTGAAAGCGCAAAGACCAGCAATACGCCGGACAATAGCGTAATGCCTCTAAACCATTTTAAATATTGAATTCGATTCATAAAGTTATTCTCTTAAATACGGTTATTGACTATCAAGATCGGCCAATCTTTCCTGTATAACTGAACCTGTGAAAGCCAAGATCTCTCCAAGTAAATAAAGAGTTCAAACGGGCTTTTACTTTCAGTTAGCACCAGCATATCAAAGCAAGGGTGAATGAATTGTTAACGGTAAATTGCGCTCGCAGTCCGTTAATTTGTCCGGTATGATGATTATTAAGTTTTATATTTTGGATATTAACCATGCGATTAACCGGACTATTTTCACATGTTTATAAGGACTTATTCGTCTATAACCGCAAAACCCGGAACTTAATAATTTTTACGTTATTACTAGCCGGTTATGCTCAAACGATTTTCGCGAACTCGATTCGTTTAACGGTAGATCCGGGCGGCGGCGCAATTTCCAATGCCTCTAACTCTTTTCAATGCAGGCGGCAATGTAACGTCCGTACCGCTTCCAACTATCCGTTAACCTTATTCGCCGTTCCCGACCGCGGCTTTCGTTTTGCCGGATGGGGCGGCGGTTGCACTGGAAATTTAGGTCCCTTATGCGCGCTTAGCTTCAAAACAGGTGCTCAAGCAAACGCCCGTTTTGTCAAAGTCAACACGTTAATAAAGCCGCCTGCGCAGGCGCTATTATTGCTTCAAGACGGAAATAACCAACAAAACGTGTGGAATGAATATGCTAGGCAACGCTTTAATAACCGTTGTCCGGTTATTTATGGCGGTGTTCTCTTAGAAAAAGATTCTATCGATACCCATTCAAATATGCTGTGCTACCGCATCGAATTCGGCTATTACCGGTTATTGAAACAAAGCGTAATCGAACAGGCGAATAGCGCTGGACGCAATAACTTGAGCTTGCTATCACAACCAACCGAACAGCAACTGGGTTATGAACTGCGCGCCGCAGTGCTGAGCATTTTAAACCGGCACCCGGATATTAAATTAACGTTAGTCAGTCAGGGCGATGTAAACAAAGCCGCGCAATCCTTTGTAACAGCAAACAACGAGGAGCGTCTTCATGTTGCCGGTTTGCTGACACTTGTTTCCGATATGCCAGCCCAGGATGCCGCGCAAGAAAATAAAGCAACCGGTTCACCTTCCTTTTTTTTAAAGCTGAAGGCGACATCTAAGCAAGGCGGAAAAATTAATGCGGGTCTTGCGCGCTTAGCCAATAACCGTTAAGCCAAAACAGTGTTACTGAACCGGACAAACTTCATCGTTATCTTCTTCCTTTTCGTTGGTATACCGAACGACGGTAATTTCATACCTGAAATTTCGTTATCGCCAAATAGCTTTAACATTGAAAACACAACCGCCGGTATCTTGCTCGAAAACAACCTGAATCTTATTGAAGATATTCCAGATACGGTTAAATCCAAAGAAATAATCCTTACCCATAAGCCGGAAATCGATTATTCGCATCGATCTCAAGAAACCATTCAAAGCAATCCTGCAAACCGCTTAGCCTTAACGAATAGAAATGCGCTACAACTTTGGAGCTATTGGAAGCTACTCCTTGAACAATCCGAGCTTCATCAAATTCCTATTGTGAACGCGTTGCTGGCCGAAAAACTACGTAAACACCCGCAACCGGAAATTTATCAAAATATCGGCGAGCTATTGCAAGACAATGATTTATCTATTGAATTTAAAGCTTTATTGCTGGATCTGTTAGCTCAAATCGCCACCCCGTCAGCCTTAGCGCAATTGATAGATATAGCTGATTTAGGAAGCAACTCGCCGTTATACGCTTTTCTATTGCAAGCCCTTTCCCGTATCGGCGATAACCGTTGGAACGGCCTGTTTCATGAAGAGCTATCTCCCATGTTACAAGCAGCGTGGTCAGACCCGCCGATAGCGGACGAAAATTTTCTAAATGCTGTCGGCACAGCTTTGGCAAATATCGGCGCACCATCGGGAATCGAACAATTATTAGACTCCGTAGCCGGAAAAGACTTCTATCCAGGCCATCTAAATGCTGAAAAGGATAAAGAAATCGATCGCATTAAACAGCAAGTTGCCTACGATACGCTTTCGGACGAAGTGCATAACCCCAGTGCAATTCATGTTCTTATTGATTGTTTAAGCCAAGCCGAACTCGGAAGTCCGGAATCGGAAATATGTCCTTTAGCGTTGGCCGGAATCAACACGCCGCAAGCGACATCTGCGATAATCGACGATTTTAGAAAAGCTTCGTCGGGAAAAAAAACGCACGTAAAAGTCACCTTAGATAAAATCAGCGATCCCGATTCGTTAAAGTTGGTGGTATCCGCGTCATCCATGCCTTTCAACAGTCCGGACGTCAAAAAGGAGGTGAGCGATTTCGTAACCGATCTCGCCGCCGACGCCGGAATAGCGTCGTCTTTATCGGATCATTAAGCCTTCGCGGGGTTTCAGTATAATATTCACACCGTGCCGTTTAACCCGATTAATAGGTTGCTCTTTACCGTGGTTTTAAATAGAATCGCGGGTAAAATTTTTATCGAAACAACTCGTCGTCGACCTTTTCTTTCCTATATCAATGTTAAAACAACTCAAAGAATCGCCAAAACTCCAAGAATTGAAAACACTCCATCCGACTGCGAATGTTATCGTCATTATTTTTGCCATCATTATGCTTTGGCGAGGTATTTGGGGATTGCTGGATCTTTATCTGTTTCCCGGTTCGCCAGCGTTTAGCCATATTTTGACCGTTATCATCGGGGCAACAATTTTATATTTGGATGATTTCAGCATCCACAATTTAAAACGGTAAAACGGTATTCGCCGTCTATCTTCACACCGGAAAATCGATTCAAATTAATAATTTAACAGTTTATCTTTTTATAATAACCGGACGGTTCGGGATCTCATTCAGGTCTTCCGGACGGGCAGGAAAACGTCCGGCAAGCAAGCGGGTGATTTCTTGAATGCCTTGCACAGCGCCTTGCCGGAAGTCTCCCTGGTGAAAAGCTTGCTGAATGCCGTCAGCGATTTTTTCCCAATCTTGCCGACTAACTTGCCGGTTGATTCCGCGATCGGCAAGAATATGAACTTCCCGGTCGGCTAACAGTACGTAAATTAAAACCCCGCTATTCTCTTCGGTATCCCACACTCTAAGGTTAGAAAACACCTCTGTGGCGCGTTGCCGCCCGCTCATGCCGCACCATACCCAGCCGGGCGCTAACGCATTTTCCACGGCAAATCTCAGTTCGCCCCGGTGCTGCAATTCAGATTGCTTTATGGCGTATTCGATGTCTTTCAGAATACCGGACGGAAAGGCTAAGCGCCAAGACCACGGCGGCATAAAAGCATGCTTAAGCCAACGGGTTAACTTTACCATGAACTTGTTGCTCCTCCGCCTGCTGCGCTACCGCCGCCACCGCTCCATGAACCGCCTGAAGAACCGCCGCCCCAAGTACTTCCGCCGTAGTAGCCTCCGCCTCCGTAGTAACCGCCCCCGTTCGACCAGCCGCCGCCTCCGCCGGAAAAACGGGAACTAGTCAGGAAAAAAACGATAACACCAACCAATACGGCTCCAAAACCGAAGCCCATCAATAGTGAAGTAATGATTCCGCTTCCTAATCCAGCAAGCAAACCGCCCAGGATCCGGCCGAAAACCGACGACAAAAACGAACCCGCAAATAAACCGCCAAATAGAATAAAAAGAAAACCACCCTCCCCCTGTTGCCGGAAAGATTGCGGTTCCGGCTGGGGCAAGCTTTCGGCGCCGATGAATTGAATTATTTGATCTAAACCGGCATTAATGCCGCCGTAATAATCGTTAGTTTTGAAAAAAGGCGCTATCGTATCGCTTCCGATACGTTTAGCCACGGCATCCGGAATTGCGCCTTCCAAGCCCCGACCGACTTCCAGCCTAACTTTCCGGTCATCTTTGGCAACAATAAGCAGCAGACCGTCAGCGACGCCTTTCCTGCCAAGCTGCCAATAATCGAACACTTCAATCCCGAATTCGGCTATATCGGACGGCTGTGTCGTGCCTACCATGAGGACGGCTATTTGGCTGCCTTTGTTAGTTTCGAATACGGCCAGCTTGTTCTCCAAAGCCTGAGTCTGCGTTGCGGTCAATGTTCCGGTCATGTCGGTAATACGCCGGGATAACTCGGGTATTTCGACGTAGGCCCAAGAAAGGTTTATAGCCGTTAAATAAAGCATCAGCAACGGCGCCCAAAACCGGATTAAAACCATACGGTGATCTTTCATGCTTATGGCGGCGAGCATTAATTTTTAAGGCGCTGCTTTGACAGGGGACGTCGGCTGGCTTACCGGCGCCGGTAAAGTCATTGTTTGGGGCGCGGGAACCGGCACCGTTTGCGCAGGAGCCGACGGAGCGCCAAAATCGACTGTTGGCGGCGTCGAGATTGCTTGTTCATTCTCTACGGTAAAACTTGGCTTGACCTTATAACCGAAAACCATCGCGGTTAAATTGGAAGGGAACGAACGCACTGTCAGGTTATAGCCTTTAACCGCGTCGATATAGCGTTTGCGAGCGACAGTGATACGGTTTTCAGTTCCCTCCAATTGGGCTTGTAAATCGCGGAACATGCCATCTGCTTTGAGTTGGGGATAATTTTCGGCAACCACCATTAACCGGGAAATGGCGCTGGTCATTTGGCCTTGTGCGGCTATAAATTTCTTGAACGCTGCTTCGTCGTTGACCAAATCCGGCGTCGCCTGGATCGCGCCAACTTTAGCGCGCGCTTCGGTGACTTGCGTTAATACGTCTTTTTCGTGCGCGGCGTAACCCTTAACGACGTTGACTAAATTCGGCACCAAATCGGCCCGGCGTTGATATTGGTTTAACACTTCGGCCCAGCCTGCTTTTACATCTTCATCGGTCGATTGCAAAGCATTGTAACCGCAACCCGATAAGGCTAAGACTGCAATAAACAGCAAACTTAATTGTAGGTTCCGGGTTTTAATGAAAGTCATATTTTTCTCCATGTTATACAGGCGCTAGGAAGAGAATCGAACACTCAACAGAACGGACTTAGTTACCGTATTTGAAAAAGATACACCGAAACGGTTTTTAACACAAAACTATTCGGCCAATGATTTTTCTATATAGGAAACCGCAGCCTGACCTATTTCCGGCTGGCCGGTATGTAACCTTAACGCTTCCGATTCCCGCCGTAACCATGTAAATTGACGTTTCGCTAATTGTCGCGTGGCTGCGATAGCTTTTTCTATCATGTCTTCCCGGTCGTATTCGCCTTTCAGATAAGCCCAAATTTGCCGGTAACCGACTGCCCGGATGGAAGGCAGACGCTCGTCCAAATCGCCGCGTTGCATAAGCTGTTCGACTTCTTCGATAAACCCCTGCGCTAGCATTTGGTTAAACCGTTGAGCAATAAGATGATGCAACGTCAACCGGTGTTCGGGCGCAAGAATAAGCTTGACGATTCGATAGGGTATTGTATTGGATTGCGCTTCGGCAAATAAGGCGGTTATCGATTTTCCGCTGATTTCGTAGACTTCCAGCGCTCGCTGGATACGCTGCGGATCGTTCGGATGGATTCTCGCGGCAGCCGCTGGATCGATGCTTGCCAGCCGCTTATGCAGCACTTCTTTCCCGTACCGCTGCATGTCATCATCGAGTTTAGCTCGAACTAACGGATCGGCTTCCGGCAACTGGGCAAGGCCGCCTGTTAACGCATTAAAGTACAGCATGGTTCCACCCGTTAAAATAGGGATGCGTCCGCGTTGACTGATCTCGGACATCAATCTCAAGGCAAGGGTCCGGAATTGTCCAGTTGAAAACGCTTCCGCCGGATCCAAAATATCGATTAAATGGTGCCGAATGCCTTCTCTTTCCGATAGCGCCGGCTTTGCGGTGCCGATAGTCATCCCCCGGTAAACCAAGGCGGAATCGACGCTGATAATTTCGCCATTCAGCCGATGAGCCAACGCCACAGCTAACGCCGATTTTCCTGAGGCTGTCGGTCCCATCAAGCAAATAGCCGGTGGAAGAGAATTTTTCTGCATACCAAAAACGAATGAAAAACCGTTCGAGTGCTTAATTTTAAGATACAGCCTTGTTATAGATTCCAGGAGTCTATAACGGTAAGTGTTTTATACGCCATTGTTTTTATAGCGTAAATAATAAAATTTTACGGCAGTTCGCCCGTTCTATCCGAATGTAGAGCCGTTCCAACCCCAAAACTCGCCGGGGCTATTGCTGAACTCGATATAAATACGGCCGGGCTGAATGCCCATCTGTTCATGTAAAACTTTGCTGAGCGCTGCGGAAATCGCTTTTGCTTGACCTGGATTTAAGCCGATACTTTTGCATTCTAAAAAAGCCAAAGGCTCATTGCCGCCCGCAAATAGCATGGTTCTATTTCCTTCGGCCTCAACCAAGACATAACGCTCGGGTTTACCGGTTTGTTCGGATATTATTTTCGATAATTCGCTTATTAAGGCGGAATTTTGAGTATTTATCGCGACATTCGTATTTAACTTTAGATAAGGCATGGCCATCTCCTTTACAAAAAATGCCCTTAATAATACCAAAACCGCTTGTCAAACCGTCAAGATTTGCAACCTAAACGGCATTCCAGGTCTCTATCACCTTATACTCTGGTGTGTGCAGCGGCACAGCGCACTCGACCAAACAAATTGCAGACGACCGCCAAGCGATTGTTTCAAAATTATAGTCTGCTATTCCGTTAGCTTTTCTGAACAAGGTAATATGGGGGTGATAAGCATACTGATCAATAGGTATACCTAGATTTTTTGCGGCTAACGATAACCGATCGACTAGCTTAATAAGATTGGGATTGATTTCGGAAGCCGTTAAGCACAGAACGCCTGGTTTTTTCCAGAAACTGAGTTGATTAAAACATAACTCGATATAGGGTATAGCCATCTGCCTAATCGTCTCCCTCAATTCGAGTTCCTTACCTAAAGAAAGATTGCCCAGAAATAATAAGGTCACATGCAGGTTGTCGACGGGTGTTCTTCTGCCTCTACCGTTATCCAGTTCATGAATAATATTTGCACATTGCGCTTTTACCTGCGCATCGGGCCAAAGTGCGAAAAACAATCGTTTCATAAACCAAACAGCCTTAAGGAACGCCGGCGCATCGATAAAATAAATCAACCTTATAACTATAAAACGTCAGGCTAGCTGCTTAAGATTTTCACAGCTTCCTGCGCCAAATCATCCCACACCGTATTGCTCCAGTATGTTTTGTATCGATTAAATTGCCGTTTCGTGGAAAATTTTGCAAACGATCCGGGTTCAATTAATTCGCGCATTTCTTTGCAGCAACGAATGAATTCCGCCTTATTTTCTTTTAATTTCAGTTTCGGGATGACCGTAAAATTCGGCGCCAGCAAATACAATTCCGCCAAGGTCGCTAAAGCGTAGACCTTAGCTTCTCCCGTGGCGTGTAAACTGTCCCATTGAGCTATTTGCCGGGCAGCAATCCAAGACCAGCCGTATTCTTTGACCAAATCAATGCGTTTAGATGTATCCAAGAAGTTTAGGATCGCTAACATTGAGAGGTATTGCGTCATAACCCAATAATTATTGGGTTCGGTTTCCATGGCCTCGAGATAGATATCTTTTGAAAACGTATAAGCTTCCAGCGACTTATTTTTAATACCCAGTAAACCGTACGCAATACCGATCCGTTTTTCGCTCGCCGCGCTAACACCCAAGCGTTCGGCTTTTTCTTTTGGAGTCGAAATTTTTCTAAACTCATCACGCCATTTTTTTAAATCGGCGCGAATCGATATGCACAGCGCGTCGATCTCGATTTTTTGTTTTTCCGTTAGCCGGTTATTTTGCAAATTTGCTAATTCGCCGTTAACACCGGTTAATTCGTCAATACGGTCGAATTTGATATTGATTTTCCCGCGGGTTTGGCGGTCTCTAAAAACATTGACTTGGGTTTCGAAATCGGGCGGCACAGTGGCGTAAGTTACAATACTCGCCCAATCGTGCGTACCGGGCGAATCGGTGCGCAGACGCTGTCTTAAATCATACAATACCCAGCGCGGATCGTTACCGTTCAACAATCCGGTGTAAAGGACTTCCGCGGCAATTGCCGACGCCTTCATCCAAAGCGGAAACTGCGAAGCAATAACCCAAGGAATGCCGGCGGCATTCAACTCGTGGGCAATGCTGCCGCCCGGCGTTAACACATTCTCGATGTTGCCCGAATCGCAAGTGGCTAATGTCACCACCGTCGGACGATAACGGGTAGAGCCGGAACTGTCCCGCGAGGTTAACGCAATCGCCAAACGTTCGCCGTCGGCAACATCTTTTTGAGAGGAATCGATTTCATTGCACAAGGCAACGCCGTAGCGCTGCACACCGGCGTTTAAAAAGGTATCGCCGTGCGCCAGAATATGGACATGGCTGTATTCGTTTGCCCCGCATTCTTTCCGGATTTTCTCGATGCTAGCGTCCGGCAGGACGGTCAGTAATTTTTTCACTTCAGCCAAACGTTCCGCTACAGCGTCTTCGTCTTTTATTTTAACCCAAGGTTCTATGGCTTCGCGCAATGCTTGTAAATGCGCTTGCGCGGGCACATATAACCCGCCCGGCGCGGCATAGGCGAACAATATTCGCGGCTTGCGATCCCATTTCATACCAATCGGATTACCGCGCCTTATTTCGCGCGTTATTGTGACCGGGCTGCGCATTTGCAAAAATAAAGGCGACCCCGAACCCGGGAAACCGTCGATAGCTATCGCCGCTTCGAACGGAATCATGCCTAATTCCAGCGCTGAGATGACTAAGTTAAGATGAACCAGCGATCCGCTTACGCAACCTGCCCGGCCTAATTCGCTTAATAAGGCCGGAATCTGGGCTAATACATTGCCAATCGCATTCCCGATATCCCAAATTTCTGATTGCCGTTGGTCGTCCTTAGCCGGGTCGATAGTTGTTTTATAACGCAAACGCCCGAGCCGCATCAGCAGTTGCTGATGCTCGAACGGAATGTTGACGGTTACCGGGCCGTCTTCTCCGCATAATGCAATGTAAGGCGTTAACGGCGATAATAATTGATTATGGGCAGGACCCGGACGTAATAATTCGACTTTGACCTTATTGATTTTAGCGGTTTCCGGAGCAGGCATGTTATATCCTCACAAACCGTTTGATTTCATTAGGATTACCGCTGCCGTCGCCTTCGATATGAAGCAATCTTCCGGTAGCTTTACCGTTTTCAACAGTGATCGAAACGGCGCTGGTTTGGTCCATGACGTAAGGCACCAATTCGCCTTTATCGTTCTTGAACTTAGCGTTGTCAATCGCGGCGATATCGCCCTTGGCATCGATCAGTAAATCGTAGACCGGCTTAAAGGATGCCGTATCTTTCAACATGGCGCCGGTAAAGCGTAATAACCTGATCCAAGTGCCGGAGTTAAAATAAAACCGGCTACCGCCCATCGGAATAGCGCGTTCCAAATGTGTATGACCGGTGATAATAAAATCGATGTTGCTACTGACCGCTTTAGTGACTTCGGTATAAGTCTCGTCTTGATCGAGAATATCGAAAGTCCGGTCGTCTTTCAGCCAGTCCTTCAAGGCCCGGCGGAGTGCTTCGTCTTCGCCGACACCTGTTATCCAGCCTGTCAGCCGGTCGAAAATCAGTTCTCCCGCGCCTAAGGAACCGTTGTACTGGTCGATTTTAGCGCCGGGCTTGCCGAGCTGTTTTTCAGCGTTTAATAGAAGTTCATCGACATCGGAGGTTGTTATTTGATCGAGACCGTCTTTTACATTCGGCCCAAGCAACTGATCGATTGTTACCTGATTTTTATTGTCAGGCAAGGCCGGTTGAAAACCGTCCGCCGATAACCGGCCTTCCACTTGAAAGCCGGCTTTTACTTTATCGCCGACAATTGAAAATATATTCGATATTTTGCTGGCGACTGACGGATCGATCACAGCCAGCGTACTGACGGCGGCTTTGTTTTCCGGCTTTAATAAATCGATCCATTTATAGGTTTTTTTAATTTCATTCATAACCTCCTTCACCATTCGAGTACCGGCATTAGGAAACCATTCATCCTTATTCAGCACCTGACCGGCGTTGATCCGGCGGGCGACCTTGGCTAAATCCTCGTAGCGGTTGAAGTTCCAGGCGTCGACTTCATTACCGTGGGTGCAATAAACTTTGGCGTTACCCACAAAGCAGGTAAACCCGGCGCCGGTGGTGGAAAAAACAATCCGGGAACGCTGCACGGCGTCCTCGCCGGCGAGCCGCCATTGAATCAGCCGTTGCACATTGGGAAAGGCGACTTCGATATCGTGATTGCCGATTACGAACACCAAGGTCCGTTTATCTTTTTTAACGAAGCAGGACAACTCATCCCAAATGCCTGAAAATGAAGGGTCGTTCATAATCCGCTGCACAACTTGCACGGCGTTATTGGCCGCGACATAATCGGTATTTTCCTCCGCTAAGGTGTCGAATACATCGCCGTTCAATACTAAGGCGACCTGTCCTTGCGGCGCTTGCGCGGCTACCCAGCGGATATAACCAGCCAAGCGCTTACACTCCTTCAATATCTGAAAGCCGGGTCTACCGCCCATGTGAATGTCGGAAATAACATGGACTGCGTCATAACTGGGAAACTCGTGGAATTCGGTCATACAGTGTCCTCCTACACATCGGTCCTGATCGCCCCAGACAAATTAGACGGAGCAGCTAAACCGGTTGCTAAAAAAGCGTATTTTTTTATTTTCAATAGCTTATATTTTTTAAAACGGTTAGCACCATAAGCGGTCGTAACGCTTTAATAGTAGACCAATAATAGTTTTAGTCTTGGTAATTTTTAACAACTACGCCAGTAAAACCGCGCGCCTGGTGGAAGACGGCGGCAAGGATTGTTTCTCATGCCATGCTTCCGAAAAAGTCAGCGATTATGTGTTTTCCAAACTTAGGGATTAATTGGCCTTGAGTTTGACCGGGGCTTTTCGAAGCCCGCAAAACCGGTTGCGCGCCTTTCTTAAAATCCTCCTCTAGTTCCCTATCAAAGAGGGAAAGCTGGGGGATTTTTTTATTCTCATCCTGAAAAAAATTGCAACGATTGGTTGATTTAGATCAATACGGTTTTAAAGAAACTGTGTAAGGTGATAAACGTTGTGAAGTTAATGAACTGCAATTAATAATATGAAAAATGAAAATCGATCACAACCATTGGTCCTCATTGATTCGAGCAGTCCGTAACCGGCTGCTAATAAGGCGGAGTAAAGCGCTGCCGCCGTCAGTTACCGTAATACTTTCAGGAGGATTTGATATGTCAATCCCTAAATTTATTTTATTAACCGCTGGCGGCTTTATGCTTCTCGCCTGCTTTTCTATTAACCAAGCCTGGGCACAGCGGGGCGAAACCACCCGCATCAGCATCGCTTCGAATGGGAAACAGGGTGATGCCAGTTCATCTGGCACGAAGATGAGCGCCGACGGCCGTTGGGTGGCGTTTTTTTTCTTATGCCAGCAATCTGGTGGCCGGGGATACTAATGGAATTGCAGATGTCTTCCTGCACGACCGCCTGACCCATCAAACCAGCCGGGTCAGCCTCGCCTCGGACGGGACGCAAGGAAATTCGGACAGTAATTTACCAAGTCTAAGCGCCAATGGTCGCTGGGTAACATTTAGCTCGTCTGCCAGTAACCTGCTGGCAGGGGATACCAATAAACGTTCCGATGTCTTCGTCCGCGACCGCTGGCTCAATACCGCCTTGCAAGGCGATTTGGCCGTTACTGCTGTGCAACAACCGGCTTCCTTAACCGTAGGCGGCGCCGGTAGTTATGTGTTTAACATTGCTAATCAGGGACCGGATACGATTGGCTTTGTCAAATTGACGCAATTAATCAGCAACGACCGAGTCCTGGCCTTGACCCCCAGCCAAGGCAAGTGCGAGCCCTACGCTTCCATCACCTTGTGCGAATTGCTGCAGTTAGAGCCCGGCCAAAGCATGACTTTAACCGCCGAAGTCAAAGCCGTCCGCAACAGCGTCACCCAAAAATTAAGCGTGACCAGTGGCGGCGTTGCAGACCCGGCTCCGGCGAATAATTATTTAACGGTAACCACACCGGTAACACCGTAATCTCCAATCCTGCCGTTGCCATAGCCCAGATCAAGCAGCTAAATGTGCCGGACGCATTATGAGTTTTTTGGGCTATATCGCACTGATATTGTCGATTAACCGGGTGTTACCCAGTTTTGCCGCCGCCAGGATGATCATATTCCGATCGTCCTGGCCGGCCGGCAATAAATCGGACGCCCGGCAGATCGTGAAATAATCCACTTGAAAGCCCGCTTTCTGCAAATTAACGATAGCTTCTTGCTCGATCGATGCGTAGGGTTTTTGTCCGGCTTGCAATCCGGCGCGGGCTTGGCATAAAGTCTGATAAAGTTTGGGCGCAATTTGGCGCTGTTCCGGGGTGAGATAGCCGTTTCGGGAACTCATGGCTAAGCCGTCGCTCTCCCGCACGGTGGACACTGATTTAATGACGACCGGCATATTCAAATCCCGCGCCATCGTGCGGATGATGGCTAATTGCTGGTAGTCTTTTTCGCCGAAAAAAGCGGCGTCGGGTTGCACCAGATTGAACAATTTACCGACGACAGTGGCGACACCGTCGAAATGGCCGGGCCGGTATTGCCCGCAATGCAAATTGGCCAGGGCTTTAACCGTAATGACGGTGTTAACATTTTCACCATACATTTCGGCAACCTCCGGTAAAAACAAGGCATCGACCCCGGCGTCGGCAAGTTTTTGCCGGTCTTCCGCTTCGGTGCGCGGGTAGTTTTCGTAATCCTCGCCGGGACCAAACTGGGCCGGGTTAACGAAAATACTGACGACCGTGCGCTCCGCCCAGACTTGGGCCGCTTCGACCAGCTTTAAATGACCGGCGTGTAAGTTGCCCATCGTCGGCACGAAAGCAATCGACCGGCCTTCGGTACGCCAGGTTTTGACGATGGCGCGGAGTTCCGCTACGGTTTTAACGGTTTGCACGGCTGTTTCAAAAACTGTGTTCTTGCGCCGGGAATCGGGCGTTTTTAACGGCTTGGCGATAAGCTTCAAGCGCCGCTTGTACGCTACCGTTACCGGTCATGAAGTTTTTAGAGAAACGGGGCCGCTTGCTGATGGCAATATCCAGCATATCGTAGAGGACAAGCACTTGACCGTCGCAATCCGTCCCTGCTCCGATACCGATCACCGGGATAGTGAGTGTGCGGCTGATTTCTTTGGCAAGTGTTGCAGGTACGCATTCCAATATCAATAACTTGGCGCCGGCTTCTTGCAGCATATTAGCGTCTTCCTTGATTTTCTGCGCGGTTTCCGGTTCTTTACCTTGGACTTTATAACTGCCGTATTGATGGATATATTGCGGCATCAATCCCAAATGACCGCACACCGGAATGCCCTGTCCCGCCATAGCGCTGACACAGTCAAACCGGCCACCTTCCACTTTGACCATTTGGGCCCCGCCCTGCTGGAGCAACTGCGCTGCATTGGTCAGCGCAGACACCGGATTGTGGTAGGTCATAAAGGGCAAATCGGCAACGATAAAAGCGCGTTGTCGCGCCCGGCTGACGCACTGGGTGTGGTACACCATGTTTTCGAGCGTAACCGGCACAGTCGTTTGATGGCCTTGCACAACCATGCCCAAGGAATCGCCGACCAGCATCAGGTCGATACCGGCTTGATCGATTAAGGCTGCAAAACTGGCGTCGTAGGCGGTCAGGCACACGATTTTTTCGCCTCCGGCTTTCATTGCCGTAATGTCGAGGATCGATAAAGCTTTATGTTCAGGCTGGGCCATCGTCGTTTATCCGCCGTAAGCCCGTAGCGGGGCATTGAGAAATGAGATCGGCCAGTTTGCCTTTGCCGGGAATAGTCAAATCTTGCGGCGCACATTCTTTAAGCAGATGCAATACAAACGGACGGTCGGCAATACCGGGATGCGGCACTGTCAACTCGGGCAGGCGGATGCTGGCGCCACCGAAAAGCAGAATATCCAAATCTATGGTCCTCGCACACCAGCGTTCATCGCCTCTAATCCGGCCTTGGTTGTATTCGATTCGTTGCAGTACATTTAAGAGTTCCATGGGGGACAAACTTGTTTTAATCGCCATCACGGCGTTGACATAGTCGGGCTGATTTTGCGGACCCATGGGCGAACTGACATAGAGATTGGAAAATGCGAGTTCATCGATAGTATCCATAGCTTTAATCGCGTTCCGGGCGGCTTTTATTTGGTCGACCGGCGATGCTAAATTACTGCCGAGCCCGATATAAACTGTCGTTTCAGGAAGAGTGTTATGCATTATAAAATTAAGAGCGCCCTGGAAACCTTAGCCGTTATCCGGTAATTTAGGCTTATTTTGCCCCGATCTACGCTGATTACGCTTCAAACCGGTTTTTCTATTCCGGCCCGGCTGAGTCATTTTACGCTGCTCATGTTCTTCCACGTTTTGATAGCGTGTCCACCATTCCGCGAGTTGCGGATCGATACCGCCGGTTTCCGTCCGTAACAATAAAAAATCGTACGCCGCCCGAAACCGGGGATGTTCCAGCAAGCGCCCCGGTTTTGCTCCGGTGCGGCTGTTAAATTTAGGCTGCAAACTCCAAAGCTCTCTAATCGCTGTCGTAATATATCTCGGCATCGCCGTTATTTTAATTTGTCTGGCAATGATTTCATTGGCGGCGTCCTGAAATGCGATGTAGTCTGGAACACCTTCCTTCTGCTTTTTCCTAGCATGCATTTGAACCGGCTCCCACAAAAACGCCGCCATCAAAAAATACACCGTCACGGTTTTCCCTTCGGCAATTCGATTATCGGAATTTTCTAAAGCCTTGATTAATAATAGTTTAGGAAAGCCTTCATTTTCTTCGGCTAAACTTTTTTCGGTATCGGGAAATAGAACTTGAAATAACCCGTAATGTCTCAACATTTCAAATGTTTGCACAGCGTTTCCGGTTAAAAAAAGCTTTAGTGCTTCATCATGAAGACGGGCGGGCGGAATACTGGATAAAGCGCTGGCATGAGAATGAATGGCCGCCTGACAGTCCGGATCGATATTAAAACCTAATTTGACGGCAAAACGAACGGCCCGCAACATACGCACCGGATCTTCCTTGCATCTGATGACCGGATCGCCAATAAAGCGAAGTATGCCGTTTTTGTGGTCCGCCATGCCTCCGGCGTAATCCAGCACGGAAAAATCTTTAATGTTGTAGTACAACGCATTGACGGTGAAATCACGCCGCCAAACATCCTCTTCAATCGTCCCGTAAACATTATCGCGAAGTAAACGGCCATCCTTATTCAGCACTTGCTTATCGTTTTCTTCATCGCCTTTGCCCCTAAAAGTAGCAACTTCAATCACTTCCTTGCCGAAATGGACATGCGCCAACCGGAATCGTCTGCCGATCAACCGGCAATTCCGGAAAATTTTTTTAATTTCATCGGGATCGGCATCCGTCACTACGTCGAAATCTTTCGGCTCGCGTCCGAGTAATAAGTCCCTAACGCAACCGCCGACTAAATACGCATCGAACCCTTCTTTTTTTAGTTTATAAAGAACTTTCAATGCATTATCGC
The DNA here is from genome assembly GCA_002483425.1 of Methylococcaceae bacterium UBA7658. GTDB lineage: Bacteria > Pseudomonadota > Gammaproteobacteria > Methylococcales > Methylomonadaceae > Methyloglobulus. The sequence continues at coordinate 5,039 of DLHW01000015.1, read as the reverse complement.
TGATTTTAGAGCGGGAAATAGTGTGTTCGGAGCGCTGATAGACTTGCACCGGCGACGCTTGCGGCTTTTCCTTGGTTTTGGGAGAACCGATAAGTTTTTTAAAAAAGTTTAAAATGACCTAATATCCTTGGTTTTGTTATTCTGGTTAAAATCACAGCCGGCCGGAACTATTAAGATCGCCGGGTTTTCTTCTTACGGAATTCTTTTGAATATAGTAAAATCGATTTGTAGATTTTAACAAAGATTTGGCTTTATGTTGACCGCCATAAACCCAAATAGGTTATTTTCCTAATATTTTTTAACTCCATTTTATTAAAAGCCGACATGAGTGACAGGATTGCTATCTTAAAAAAAATTATTAACGCCTTAATCGACCAGCCGTTTTTGACCAGTTTATTCGTAGCCGATTTCGCTATTCTTTTGCTGCATAGACCGCCGTTTCTGTTTTCTTTGGTAATGTTCATTGCTCTGATGGCTATGTGTATGTATTTCGGTCAAAAATTAGCTTTATTCAAAGACTGATCGCCGATCGGACAAGAAGGTTGTTTACCGGCTCGCTTCGGGAATGCTGAAACCAAGGTTTTTGCGCCTTCTGTGCGCGATGGTTTACGACATTTTACTCTTAACGGCATTATTATTTCTCGCAACGGCGCTCGTGCTGCCTTTTAACGGCGGCGAAGCATTCAAAAGCCGACAGATACTTTATCCGCTTTATCTTTTGTCGGTAAGTTATGCATTTTACGGCTGGTTTTGGGTTCACGGCGGCCAGACCTTAGGTTTAAAAGCGTGGAAAATAAAGCTTCTCTCCGATAACCGGCAACCGGTAACATGGCGGCAAGCCTTCATTCGTTATGTAATCGCTATTGTCTCCTGGAGTTTTTTAGGACTCGGCTTTTTATGGTTGCTGTTCGATAAAAACCGCCGGAGCTGGCACGACATCGTCTCTAAAACCGGGCTATATATCGAATCTTCGAACAAACCATGAACCGGGCGGCTCAATCCGTTTGGCAATAACTATTGCTGACATGCTTGCCCTATAACGATTGGGTGTTAAGCTAATTCCGTTAAGGATTATTCTTAACTAAAATTATAAACTTGCTCCGAAGCTAAGCTTCTTCTCATTTCGTATCCGACTTAACTTATGAACAACCCTTTGTTAGCCGACACTATACTTCCTGTGTTTTCTCAAATAAAACCCGAACATGTCGAGCCTGCTATCGATGAATTGTTAGCGCAAGCGCGGACGGTTGTGGAAAAAAAGCTTAACGCAACCAAAAACTACTCCTGGGAAAATTTGATAGCTCCCATTGAAAATGCGGATGACCGGTTGAGTAAGGCCTGGTCTCCAGTCAGCCACATGAATTCGGTCGTCAACAGCGATGAACTCAGAGATGCTTACAATGCTTGTTTGCCCAAATTGAGCGCCTACGGCACAGAAATGGGTCAGAATGAGAGCTTGTATCAAGCTTACCGGTTTATTGCCGATAGCCCTGAGTATGCTTCTTTATCGGTTTCACAACAAAAAATCATCAGCAACGCATTACGAGATTTCAAATTATCGGGTATCGGTCTGGATGCCTTTAAAAAGCAGCGGTTTAAAGAAATCGGTCAAGAGTTGTCCTTATTGGCCAGCCAATACGAAGAAAATTTGCTCGACGCAACCAATGCTTGGACTAAGGTATTTAATAGTGCGGACGATTTAAAAGGGCTTCCCGCCTCCGCGCTGGTTCAAGCTAAACAAACTGCGCAAAACGCCGGACAAACCGGATGGATGATCACCCTGCAATTTCCATCCTATAACGCCGTTATGACTTTTGCCGATAACCGTGACCTGCGGCAAGAACACTACGAAGCTTATTCGACACGGGCCTCCTGTCAAGGGCCTTATGCAGGAAAATGGGATAACACCGAAATCATGGAGAAAATTCTCAATCTTCGTCATGAAAAAGCTCAGCTTTTGGGCTATACCAATTACGCCGAACTTTCGTTGACAACAAAAATGGCGGAAAAACCGGCCGACGTGGTGCATTTCTTGGAAGATTTAGCAGCAAAATCGTTACCGCAGGCGCGGAAAGACATGGCTGATTTACGCGCTTTCGCACATGAACACTACGGCATGGATGAATTGCAAACCTGGGACATAGGGTATTATTCTGAAAAAATGCGTCTGCATTTTTATCAGCTCTCGCAAGAAGAAGTCAAAACCTATTTTCCGGTAACCAAAGTTTTGCCGGGCTTATTCGAAGTCGTCAAAAAATTATACGGTTTACATATCGCGGAACTTGAATCGTTCGATAGCTGGCATCCCGATGTGCGATTTTTTGAAATTTTTGACCGGGACAGTCAACTGAGAGGCCGCTTTTATCTCGATCTGTACGCGCGCTCTAAAAAACGCGGCGGCGCATGGATGGACGATTGCGTAGGCCGCAAACGATCCGGCGGCGGCGTACAAATTCCGGTTGCTTACTTAACCTGTAATTTTACGCCGCCCGCAGGAAACGAACCGGCTCTACTGACCCATGACGAAGTCACCACACTGTTCCATGAGTTCGGTCACGGTTTGCATCACATGCTGACAAAAATCGATTATTTAGGGGTTTCCGGCATTAATGGCGTGGAATGGGATGCAGTGGAATTGCCCAGCCAATTTATGGAAAATTGGTGCTGGGAAAAAGAATCGCTGACGATGCTGTCCGGGCATTATCAAACCGGCGCCCCATTGCCCGATCATCTTTTCAATAAAATGCTGGCCGCCAAAAACTTTCAAGCTGGGATGATGATGGTCAGACAACTCGAATTCAGTTTATTCGATTTCAAAATACATCTTAATTACGATCCGGCGCTCGGTGGAAGAATCTATGAAACCCTCGAACACGTCAGATCCAAAGTCGCAGTGGTTCAACCTCCAAAATTCAACCGGTTTGCGCACGGATTTGCTCACATATTCGCCGGCGGATACGGCGCCGGATACTACAGTTACAAATGGGCCGAGGTCTTGTCCAGCGATGCATTTTCCTTGTTCGAAGAAAAAGGTATTTTTAATCAAGAAGCGGGCGATGCGTTCTTATCCAATATTTTAGAGCGCGGCGGCAGCCAAAATGCAATGGACTTATACGTCAACTTCCGTGGCCGTAAACCGACTATCGATGCTTTACTTAAACACAATGGCATCGGTGCAATGGCGTGAAATACAGGGATTTAAGAGATTTTATCGCCCTGCTTGAAAAACACGGCGAACTTAAACGAGTTACCGTTGAAATAGATCCTTATCTTGAAATGACGGAAATTTGCGACCGCGTTCTTAAGCAAGGCGGTCCGGCTATCTTATTTGAAAACCCCAAAAACTCTAATATTCCGGTTCTTTGTAACTTATTCGGCACCGCTAAACGCGTAGCGATGGGCATGGGCGCCAAAGATGTCGGCGAGTTACGAGGTATCGGCGAATTACTGGCTTATTTGAAAGAGCCGGAACCGCCAAAAGGTATGAAAGATGCTTTTGATAAAATCCCGGTTTTCAAGCAAGTACTTAATATGACGCCCAAAGTTATCGCTTCGCCAGTATGCCAGGAAATCGTACTGGAAGGTGAAGCTATTGATTTAAGCCGTTATCCCATCCAAACATGTTGGCCCGGCGATGCGGGACCGCTGATCACATGGCCGTTAGTCATTACCAAAGGACCTTATAAAGCCCGTCAAAACCTGGGAATTTACCGGCAACAAGTCATCTCGAAAAACAAGGTAATCATGCGTTGGCTGACTCACCGGGGCGGCGCTTTAGATTTTAGAGAATGGCGGCAAGTTTATCCCAATACCCCCTTCCCTGTTGCCGTGGCTTTAGGCGCCGACCCGGCTACGATTCTCGCCGCTGTTACCCCTGTTCCGGATACCCTCTCGGAGTACGGGTTCGCCGGTTTATTACGCGGGAATAAAACCGAAGTTGCGCAATGTCTGCTCAGCGATTTACAGGTACCCGCCAGTGCTGAAATTGTTTTAGAGGGGTTTATCTATCCAGATGAAACGGCGCAAGAAGGACCTTTCGGCGACCACACCGGCTATTACAACGAGCAGGAGTGGTTTCCGGTCTTCCGGATCGATCGCATCACTCATCGCGACCGGCCGATCTATCACTCGACCTACACGGGGCGGCCGCCGGATGAGCCGGCCGTGCTCGGACTGGCGCTCAACGAGGTCTTCGTGCCGATCCTGCAGAGGCAGTTTCCGGAGATTGCCGACTTCTATCTGCCGCCCGAAGGCTGCAGCTATCGCGTGGCCGTGATCTCGCTGCGCAAGAGCTACCCAGGGCATGCGAAGCGGCTGATGTTCGGTGTCTGGAGCTTCCTGCGCCAGTTCATGTACACGAAGTTCGTCATCGTCGTGGACGACGACATCGACGCGCGNNCATCGTCACCGACGACGATGTCGACGTGCGCGACTGGAAGCAGGTGGTTTGGGCGTTGTCGACACGGGTTGACCCGGTGCGCGACACAGTGCTCGTCGACCGGACACCGATCGACTACCTCGACTTTGCCTCGCCGGTCAGCGGACTGGGCGGCAAGATGGGTCTTGACGCGACCAACAAGTGGCCCGGCGAAACCGCGCGCGCATGGGGTTCGCCGATCCGCCACGATGAAGCCATCCAGCGGCGGATGATCGATCTCTATGACCGGCTGGCCGGCGGTCGACCTCACTGATCCCACCGATTCGGTCAATTGCTCGCCTGGCTTGATTTGCGGGCGCCGATTGGGTATCTTGTAGTCGGCCTGTTACTCAGGCTGTTCAGAGCGTGCAGTCGCTGCACGACA
>DLHW01000015.1:0-209 GCA_002483425.1 Methylococcaceae bacterium UBA7658 | reverse complement strand
GAGGGGTTTCGTTTTCTGCGCGCCGCGTTCGACCTCATGACCCCATCACCAGGCCGGCCAGTTCGCGCAGCACCCAGCGCACCCGCGTGATGCCTTCGGTGGTCGGCAGCCAATGCAGTGGCGCCCGATCGCTCGACGTGGCCAGCCCCATCGGCGCGGGGGTGATGTGGATAGATGCCCCCGAACGCTGTGCTTCGCGCTCGAACGCC
>DLHW01000056.1:5480-21172 GCA_002483425.1 Methylococcaceae bacterium UBA7658 | reverse complement strand
TTACATAGTTCGTCGTCGTTGCCAAGCAATCCGCTGGGGATACGGCCTAAAGCGACCAAACACGCACCTGTTAACGTTGCCATGTCAATGACGACTTCCGGGTTAAATTTTTCGGCATACGTTAAGGTATCGCAAAGTATTAANNCCTTCCGCATCGGTATTTAAGATTTCGATGGTTTTGCCCAACATGCTGGTGACAATATCGCCGGGTTTGTTGGCGTCGCCATCCGGCAGGTTTTCAGACGCAGGAATTAAACCGACAATATTTAACGGCAATTGCATTTTTACCGCGGCTAAAAGCGCACCCATAACCGCCGCACCGCCGCACATATCGTACTTCATCTCGTCCATGCCCAAGCCGGGCTTTAAGCTTATGCCGCCCGCATCGAAGGTTAAGCCTTTGCCGACTAATGCGACCGGCTTTGAGTCGTTTTTAGCGCCTTTATACTCAATAATAATGAGCTTGGCTGGCTGTCTGCTGCCTCTGGAGACTGAAAGCAAAGAACCCATGCCCAGCGCCTGCATATCGGTTTCTTCTAGGATTTTTACGCTGAGTTCGGGCTGGCTTTCACTCAAGCCAAGCGCTTGTTCAGCCATGTAGGTCGGTGTGCAAACATTGCCGGGCAGGTCCGCCATCGCTTTGGTAAGATTGATGCCGTCTGCAATTGCCAAGCCTTGTACCAAGCCTTTTTGCGCAAGTTCTTTTCCGCTTTCCGGTGCGGTGATCGTAATTTTTTGCAGTTTGCTCTCAGTTTCTTTATCGGACTTCAAGGCGATGAACTGGTAAACCGAATCGCTCACTACTTCGACGATCTGTCTGACATTCCATTGCAGGTTACAGCCTTCGACCGGCACTTCCGCAAGACCGCAACTAATCGATTTTATAAAGGGCTTTTTTAAACTCACTGCCGCCGCCGACAATGCTTTCCTGAAGTCTTTTGGTGATAAGGGTTTGTTTTCACCTAGACCAATCAAAAGCACCCGTTCGACATTGCTGCCTGGCACGACATTTATCAAAACGGTTTCGCCCAATTTTCCGTTGATGTCGCCCCTGCTGACCACTTTGCCGATAAGGTCTTGGAAATTCTGCGAAACGGCAGTGCCGGAAGGAATCAATTGCTGATTCTGATACACACCGATAATGATACAATCTGAGGTTAACGTTTCTATTGGCGCGGTTTCAATTGAATAGTCCATCTTGCTTTACATATATGCTATTTGGGTTGGCGAGGGTGGATTAGGCTGAGTTGTCATCGCAAATCCGTATTTCGATTATACAACACAAACTTTGTTTTGCTTGAGGAGTTAGGTTTGGACATGAATTGGCCGCAAGGCTATCGTATGACGAGACGGCCGCTCATGACCGTTTTAGATAGGATGATTGCACAAGATTTGCTGAAGACATTAGTGTCGGTGTGGACTGTCATCGTAGTTATCATTGTCAGTCAGAAATTCATTAAAATTCTGGAAAAAGCGGTTGAAGGGCATATCTCCAACGACACGCTATTGACTATTCTGGGTTTAAAAACCATCAGCGTCGGTATTTCGCTAATTCCCGCCGCTACTTTTATGGCGCTTCTCATGGTGCTGGGCAGATTGTATAAAGACCAGGAAATGTCCGCTATTGCGGCTGCTGGGGGCGGCGCGCGAACCTTGTACCGGGCCGTTTTTTGGCTGGCGTTGCCCTTAAGCATCATGGCGTCCGTATTATCGCTGTATGTCTCCCCGTGGGCCGAAAACCGGATGCAACGGCTCATGAATCAGGACGAACAATCCTCCGATATCCGGGGTATCGCGGCGGGTAAATTCAGCGAATACAGCCGGGGTAACTTAGTCTTTTATGTGGAAAACATCACGGCGGATAATAAGATGCAGTCCGTGTTCGTGCAGGACAGAAAAGAAAACAGTTTAAGCATCATTTCGGCCGAGCAAAGTCATTTTGAAGAACAACCTGGCGGCCGGTATATGGTGTTTGAGAACGGCGAACATATCCAGGGGCATCCCGGCGATTACAATTATGTCATAGAAAAATTTAAACAATATTATTTTAGGGTTGAAGAAAGAGCGGCATCGAATTCCGTTACCCCGAAAGCGATTCCTAGCAGCCTATTGTGGAAATCGACTGTAAAAAAACAGCTTGCGGAATTGCAAAACCGGCTTGCATTACCGTTGAATATTTTACTCTTTGCTTTTGTGTCGGTTCCTTTATCGAAGATTTCACCTCGAGGAGGAGTTTATGGGAGCATGATGTTAGGCTTTCTGCTGTATTTTAGCCACGGCAATTTTTCCGGCGTTACTCAAAGTTGGGTGATTAAAGAAAGCATACCGGTTTGGCCGGGTACTTTTTGGGTAAATCTGGCGCTATTTGCCATTGGGCTGGCGTTACTTGCGCATTGGTACGGCTTTCGATGGCTGATGCTGAGCTTGAAGCGCAGGGTTCTGAAATGAATGTCTTAACTTACTACATCGGGAAGGAAATCCTGAAAGGCGCGCTGGTAACGCTTCTGGTCTTATTAACCATTTTCAATTTATTCACTTTGGCGGACGAATTGAAAGATCTGAAAGGCAATTACGATTTGACGCATGTTTTTTATTACGTCGCGTTATCGTCGCCGAAAATTTTATATCAGCTAGTGCCCGCTTCGGCGTTGATCGGCAGTTTATTCGTACTGGGCGCCATGGGAAACAATCGCGAGCTGGTTGCCATGCAAGCCGCAGGATTGCCGGTATTAGGCATTATTAAAGCCGTTTTGCTGGCCGGTCTCGTACTGGTTGTTTTGTCGCTGATGGTCGGCGAATTTGTCGCCCCGGTCGGAGAAAAACTCGCCCAAAAAATAAAAATGACGGCGCTAAACGAGAGCGTGATCATGCATTCTAAATACGGAATATGGCTAAGGGAAGGCTCGAGTTATGTTAATGTCCGCCAAGCTGAAGACGATGGCAAGCTGGCCGATATCAATATTTTCGAACTCGATAAGGATCGTCATTTAACTAAAGCGTTGCATGCCGATAAAGCTATTTTTCAAGGTAAAAAAAAATGGCGGCTGGTTAATACTAAGGAATCTTTTATCACGACCGAAAATATTACTGTCAAACAACAAGCCGAACAGGAATGGATCTCGTCAATTGCACCTAATCTGTTGAAAATTGTTGTTGTCGATCCTGACAATTTGTCGCTTTACGATTTAGCGATGTACGTGAATTTTCTAAAAACCAATCATCAAAAATCGCATATTTACGAAGCCGCTTTTTGGGGGCGGGCAGTGAATCCGTTAACAACATTTATCATGATGCTGGTTTCGGCGCCGTTTGTTATCGGCATTCATCGCGGTATCAACGTGGGCGCTCGAATCATGATCGGCGTGACAATCGGGATGGGCTTCAATATTTTCAATAAAATTATCAATCATGTGGGACTTATTTACGAGCTCAATCCGGTTTTGACAGCACTATTGCCGAGTTTGTCAGTCTTGGCTTTAGTTTTATTCGCTATCAAAAAAGCCAGAACGTAAACCGGTTTATAAATAAGGTATGTTTATTTTTATCGTAGAGTGGTTATTCGATGTGTTAGCGGTTAACAGTTAACAGATTTGTATCTGGGTAAAAGTAGTCCTATCGGCTGTTCCAAATGATTTTTTTACCAGGCTGATTTACCAATGTGTTAGTATTAAGCATTACCTACGAAATCTTCAGGTAACATACATCAGTATTTGTAACTCAAATTTTTAGGAAAACCGCGTATGAAAACTAGAGAGATCATTGCAACAAGTATTGTTAGTTTAGCTTTGTTAGCTGGCTGCGACGATGCCGGAAAAACGACATCTTCCGCTGAGCAAGCGACGACTAAAGCCGCAAGTGAAGCGGCGAAATCGGCTGAAAACGCCGCAAAAGCTAGCGCTGAAGCTGCTAAAGACGCCGCTGCAGCGGGTGAAGCCGTGGTTGAGGAAGCTGCCGAAGCGGTCGATGAAGCCGCAGAAGAAGGGGTTGCGGCGGTTGAAGGCGCTGCCGCAACTGGCGCTGCCGCCGTGCAAGGAGCTGGCGCTGCAGCGGTTGAAGGCGTGAAAGACGCCAGCGCCGCTGCCGTTGATGCCGCTAAAACTGCCGGAAGCGAAGCCGCAAAAACCGCAGCCGGAGCGGGTGCAGCCGCTGTGGAAGGCGTCAAGGACGCCGGTAATGCCGCCGCGCAAGGTGCCGCCGCTGCTGCGGAAGGCGCCGCGAACGCCGCAGGCGCTGCGGTGGATGCGGCTAAAGGCGCTGCCGATAAAGCAGCAGCCGCCGCGTCTACAGCCGGTGCTGCCGCAACCGACGCCGCTAAAGCAGCGGGCGATGCAGCAAAAGCCGTTGTAACACCTGCCCCTGCCCCTGCTCCTGAAAAATCTCAGTAAGTTATAGTCATCGTAAAGCCTGGTAGACTCCACTGTGCCTGCCAGGCAATGACTTCTAAATAATTGCCTTTTTGATCGTTTCATTCCTTATTAATCCGGTTCTTTAATGTTTGAACTTTTGTTCGTCCTCGTAACCTGATGGTCGTAGTGTCCTTAGGATACACGGTCTCATCATTAGAAATGACCGGATAAATAAGAGCAGTTCAGAATTAAGCCAAATTTACTCCCCCATTTTTTAACTAAAAACGGTATGTCTGTCCGTCCTTTCAACGGGATAATTCCCAAAATCGGCAAATCGGTGTATATCGATCCTAGTGCGGTCGTGATCGGCAATGTCGCGATTGGCGACGATGCTTCCATTTGGCCTACGGCCGTGGTAAGAGGCGATGTTGAAAGCATCGCTATCGGCGAAGGTACGAATGTCCAGGACGGGTCCGTGCTGCACGTGACTCATTATGGCCGATTCACTAACCGGGGTTATCCGTTAACAATAGGTAAAGGCGTAACAATAGGCCATCGGGCCGTCGTTCATGCCTGCACCATCGGAAATTTTTGCCTGATCGGGATGGGCGCGATCATTATGGACGGCGCCGTAGTGGAAGATTATGTGATGCTAGGCGCTGGCGCATTGGTTCCTGCCGGGAAAACACTTCAAAGCGGTCATTTGTATGTCGGTTCGCCAGCAAAACAAGTCCGGGCTTTGACGGCAGGCGAACGAGACTTTCTCGAATACTCCAGCCGTCATTATGTCGAATTGAAGGATGAATACCTTAAAATCATAGTTGATTAAAAATGAAAATTTCCGGATTGCGCCGATAACTTAAAGTTTTCGGCGCAATCCGAAGTATTTGTTAGCGGTTAAACGATCCTATCACGACCATGTTTTTACCTCGTCCCAGTATTGCCCTGCCGTCTTAACGATCAATGTTTGTTTTTTATCTAGGACGGAAGCCAGCATGAGTACGGACAAACCTAAACAGATCGAGAATACCCATGGCGCCGCCGTATAAGCATTTACGACATAGCCGCAGTAGAACAAAACACCCCCCAAAAAGCATAGGTTGCCTGCGAGGAACGGGATTTTCTCCCGGTAACTCAGGCCGCCAGCAACAATTAAGGCGATACCGCTTGATAACGCCAGCAGCGGTGCAAAACTATGATCGTTCGCCAGCGCGGCAAAGACCAAACCGGTTGTGATAACCGAACTGATGCTGCGGTAGTTTTTAGCGGAATAAGTTACCTTTGTGGAGAGTAAAAACAGCATCAGCGCGACAGGAATCATTCGGCTGACATTGTTTAACTCATCGCCAAAAAAGTGCGCCACAGTCAACGGCCAAATAGACAATGCCGCAACCGTTCCTATCCATTGACCGGCATAGATTGCCAGCGCAGAGCGGGTATAGCGTTTCACATCGGCAATACCCGCCACGGCGATGACAGCGGCGATGGCAATAACCAATGGGTAGGTTAGAGGATACAGCAGGCTTCTGCCGGTCAAGATTAAAAACGGCAGCCAAATCAATATCCTTGCCGCCATCCCTTCGGAAATTCGCATAGTAGCATCATGGCTTAGGCGGTGTTCTACGATGCGCAAGCCGCCGAATAACAGTAATAAGAGAAGAGGCAGGCTGTAACCGTCCCTGACCGGTAACAACAGAAGCAGATTGCCCAGGATGGCCGCTTGCATTAGCACTTTGACGTGCCGTTTCGCAAGCATTGAGAAACCGGTGTAGCTTACCGCTATCAAAAAAATTGCCGTCAGCAAAATATCGGTCCCGATTAATGCCGGATGCACTTCGGAAAACCGCATCCAATCGAAATCCGGCTTTAATACATGGCCGCCGCTAACAAATGCGTAGAGCATAGCCCCGGCTTGAGAGACTTGAACCGGCAAAAACGCCGCGCTTAAAGCAAAAAAGATGCGCGCGCCGGTAGGCTCTCGCAACAAGTAATTACAAATCAAACCGCATACGCATAGAGCGGTAATAATCGCTAAACAAACCCAATACCGGTAAGCTGGAATGAAATCGGCATGGCTCTGTAACATAAAACCGGTTGCCGAGAGCGCGATTAGCAAGGCGCCGGCCCAGCGTAAAAAACGGATAATTTGACGCCCATCCGGGGTGGCCTGATCAACTTTATACTCGCCGGTTTTGCTCTGGGCGATATTAAATTCGTTTATAGTCATGATTCTTCTCCTAATCCTGTTGTTTCGAAACTAATTCTTCGAGGATATGTTTGAGTTCCTGTTCACTTTCTTCCTGCTCGAATTCTTCGGCGAAGCGGTCTTTTACAGGCGGTAGGGGGCCGGTTAATTCCGCACCGGCGACGGATTGCTCCCAACGTTTAAAAATCGCCTGCGCTCCGGTTGTTGGATTGGCGGTTCCGGTAGACATGGACGACTGTAGCTGAATCCGGTTTTGCCGCGCCGACAAAACTTCCTTTTGAGTATGCAGCGCTTGCAATTGTGCTTGAATATCGGTCAAATCTTTGTCGAGCTGGCCGAATTGATCGCGGGCTTTCGACAACTGCGGCTCAAGCTCCTTGATGTGCTGTTTTGTCTGCAACATGCGTTTAACGCATTCTAAGGCTTTCTGTTCGTTTTGCCCCTTTAGCTTGACGGCCCTGGCCGACCAGCTCTCGGCTTGTTGGTGTAAATCGGCGCGTTTCGTTTCGTACTGCTCGATCATCTGGTGTAAACGATGTTGATGAATTAGGGTCTTGCTCCGATAAGCTTCTAATTCCTGGATGGCGGCTTGAGCGACGGCTTCATGATTTTCAAAATCGTCCGCAACATTGTCGAGTTGGGTTTTTAGCGTGAAAAAAATTCGTTTTAGACTGTTCATGGTTACTTTCTCCGTTTGTTGGCAATATAAGAAAAGCAAACATAATGCCAAAATTGTTTGTATTTAAAATACAGTAAGATAAAGTCATTTACATCTTAATATTCGTAAGCTATATTCATTTTATGTATACATAATAAGCATGAAATGAATATATTAAACGCCGAACAATACGCTTTTTTTTCCCTGATCGCCGACTTAGCTTTCCTCAATCCGTTCAGCAAGGATCGCGAACAAATCGAGCGTCAGTTATTAATCTTCAATCAAAACGGTAAACCTATCGTTAACCGGCAGCACGGACTCATGGAAATGTTGGATTGGCGTTTTCAGGAATTGGCGGGATATCCGGGTTTTGATATTCGCCAATATCAGGGTAAAACCCAGGAAATTTTGAGGCTGGCGTGGCTGGTTCGCGCGTTTTACCGTTATCAATCTGACTTTGAGAAACACATCGATACGCAGCAAGAAACAGTCGGTAAAAATTTAGAGCTTGCTTTTGCTTTAACGATTCTCGGCTATTTCGAACAAGCCGGTTTCAATCTTGAAGAAACAGCACATTATATCGCCCTGTTATTTCAACTGCACCGGGCGTACCGTTTTATCGATGCGGCGGTGCCGGGCTCAAGCACCGCGAGCACCGGTTTGCGCGAACGCCTGTGGAACAATGTTTTCACTTTTAATCCGGCGTGGTATCTCACTCATCTGTACAGCCGCATGGAGGATTTTTCATTATTGCTGCTTGGCGAAACCGGAACCGGGAAAAGCCTTTCAGCAAAAGCGACCGGTTGCTCCGGTTATATTCCCTTCGATGCGAAATCGGGCCGGTTTAAGGAAAGCTTTACGTCAACTTTTCAAGCCATCAATCTTTCGCAATATTCCACCGGTGTTCTGGAATCCGAACTCTTCGGTCACAAAAAAGGGGCGTTTACAGGCGCTGTCGATAATCACTCCGGCCTTTTTGCAACTTGCAGCAAATACGGCTCGGTCTTTATCGATGAAATCGGCGAAATCGATATTTCTATCCAAGTTAAATTATTAAATGTTCTGCAAGACAGGCGCTTCAGTCCGGTCGGCAGCCGTGAACAACACCGGTTCGAAGGCCGCGTCATTAGTGCTACCAACCGCTCGATAGAACAACTGATGAGATCCGGGCAATTCCGCAACGATTTCTACTACCGTTTATGCTCTGACGTTATCACCTTGCCAAGTCTGCGCGAACGCATCGGCCAGAATCCCGGCGAATTGAGGCAATTAATAACCTCCCTGCTAAAACGCGTGCTCGAAAACCCGGACGGTGATCTTATCGAAAGTATCGAAGCCAGAATTAGGCAAACCGTTCCCGAACATTACCATTGGCCCGGTAATATCAGAGAGTTGGAGCAATGTATCCGGAGGATCTGTATTACCGGCGGGTATCTCACTCAAGCATCGTCCTTGAGTAAACAACAAGAACACGCTGCTTTTCAACCAGGTAGCCAGGGCAAATACCCCACAGCTCAAGAACTGCTGCAAAACTATTGCCGGTTTTTGTACGGCAAATACGGAAGTTACGAGACTGTTGCCAGAATGTCGGCTCTGGATCGGCGGACAGTGAAAAAATATATCGGCGCGGGCGATGACGAGGTTTAAAAAATCCGGTAAGCAATGGGGATTCTACTTGACTCGCTCAAGCACAAAGATTACGCGGCATTCGCTAATTTATTCAGCTTTCTCTTAAATACCAGCTTACTTAGAGCCGGTAAGATAATAAAGGTGCATACCATGATCCAAAAAATACCGATGGTGATAATCAAACCCATGCTGGCGATGCCTTGGTGCGGCGAAAACGCTAGCCCGGCAAAGCTTGATGCTGTTGTCAAGGCGCCGTAGAACATGGCTCTTGCCGTACTGGATTGGTAGATATTTTGATCTTCGCTGACTGAATGATGCAGTTTTTCCACCATGTGAATACCGTTATCCACGCCGAGTCCGAGCAATAACGGCAAGGCGATAATATTGGCGAAGTTGATCGGCGTCCCGGTCAAAACCGTACTCGCCATCGTAAATATTCCGGCCAGGATGAGCGGAGTCATGACTAATAAAGTATCGGTTAGGTTCCGGCGGATGGTAAACAACAACAAGGCAATAGCTACCAAAGCGATGAGGATGGCTTGTTGAAAGGCGGCGATAACTTCTTTCATCGACTCCCAATACATGATTGGCAGATCGGTGGTGTCGGGCGCTACCGCTTGCACGTCGGTGATGAATTCCTGAAGATTGGTTAAATCGTTGAGGTCTTTTTTCGGTAGAATCTGGATCCGGTACCAACCGTCCTTGCTTAACCAACGATCTTTAATATCGGCGGGCAAATCGGTCAAGGTAATCGCCTTGGCGTCGAAACTCGCGTACAGTTCGTTCATAGCGTTCGGCAAGGTGCCCAGCAAAGTGGTTTGTATTTTCTCGATAAAAGCGCTCCGGTCGGGTTCTTGCCGGGTCGCCAGTTCAAGTAGAATATCTTGCAATTCTTTTTTAAAATTTGTGAGCACCTCGACTTCATGCGCACCGGTTTTAAGCGGCAATACGCCGTCGAGAGTCTTGATAAGGCTGTTAATACCCGGAATAGGGTCGGCATCCGGTTTTAAGGCTGGAAAACTACGCGCCTGCGAACCCAGCACCATTGCCATATCTTCGATAATAAACAGCTTTTCGTCTTGTTCGGACGGCATGAAATCGTACAGACTGATGGTTTTATCCACTGAATCGATTTTAGCCAATTTTTGCTGTAAGGCCTTGGTTTCGTGTTCGTCTTTCGCTAACACCGTCAGGGTCAACGGCGAAGTGTCGCGGTCTTTCATCAAATTCTTAAAGGCGATAACCGATTCCGTATTGGGATCGCGCAGGTTGATAGGATTGAAATCGGTTTTAACTTTAAACATCAGTCCTATCGAAATTACCGCTAACAATAAGGCCGCATAGGTAATCGGTTTAGCGTAATGGATCGTCAGTTTGGCCATTTTTTCCGATAAGCTTGCAAGCGTTTCGGTATCTGACGGTTTTGTAGAATTAGACGCGGAAATCGGCATAGGAATCAATTTCAGCAAGGCCGGCAAAGAAATTAACGTCACCAAAAGACAGATGAACAAACTGGTGCCCGCTAATAAACCGAGTTCCGAAACGCCTTTGTAATCGGTCGGAATAAAGGAATAAAGCCCGATTGCGGTGGTGCCGGCGCACAGTATTAACGATGGGCTAGTCGACATTAACGTGCTGTGCAACGCTCGTTCGCGGCTGATGTGATGCGCCATATTGTCGCGGTAGCGCAGACAGAAATGGATGGCGTATTCGACGCCTAAACCGATATTGGACACGGCGAACGCCACGGAAATTAAGTTCAGTTGTTGCACCGAAAAAGCCGCGAAAGCGCCGCAAAAAATCATCCCCAACGCCAGCGCGATTAATGTCGCGGCGGACAGGAGGACCGACCTGTATGCGATCAATAAAATCACCAGCACCAGCGCAACGGAAAAAATACTGGCATTGAAGGTGCCGCTGCTCATGCCGAGCAATTCGTCGTCTTCCAGCCCGACTTCGCCGGTCACCCAAACTTTAACAGCCGGAAGATTGTGATCTTGGATTTTTTCGACGGCTTTTCGAATAGATTCAATCGCACTTTCGGCCGGACGTATTTGAGAGTAATCGAATTTAGGCAATACGATCACGAAACCGTTTTTGGTGCGCGATGCGCTCACTTTCTTTTCGGCGATCAATTCTTCCCAGGACAATAGACTGGTTTCGCCGTTGATGCGTTTATGCAAGGTGCGCGACACTTTTTCAATCAGTTCCGGCAGATCGATTGGAACGGTTTGGTCTTTATTTTCCGTTTTTAACGCATCTTCGAAAATAGAGAAAAAACCCGTTAGATTCGGTTGTTCCGAAATTCTTCCGATAAAGGGCTGAGCTTGCGCCAAATTGTCTGAAATCGTTTGTAAATCGTGTGGATCGAGATAAAGCAAACCGTTTTTCCGGAAAAATTCATTCTCGTTCGGAATATAAACGGATTCGAAGTTATTTTTGTCCGCGTTCAACATCCGTCCGAGCCGTTTGGTTGCCGATTTAGTTAATTCCGGCGTGTCCGACTCAACCACCAGCAACAGAGTATGCATATCTTGCGAAAACGCTTTTTCGAATTTCCGGCGGTTTTGCTGAAACGGGGCATCGGGCGCGATGAGTTCCGCCGTATCCGTGTTAATGCTTAAGTGATTGGCGGTGTATTGCATCGCAAAGTAGGCCAGCAATGCAATGGAAACCAGCACCAAGAAAGGGTAACGAAGCATCCAGCCGCCCCAGGACGAAAAGCTTTTATTCAAAATAGTCTTTAGCGACATTGAAGTTCCATTCAGTCAAGCATTAATGTAGGGTAAAAGGTTGAGCGGTAGTTAAAGAATCGCTCCGGGATTCAATCAGTTCAGTCCCCTGTTCTTGGATAAAAAAAGCCGATAGTTTTTCGGCGTTTGCGATTTTTAGACCGTCTTGCTGACCTAGACAAAGTAAAGCGGTCGACCATGCATCCGCTACCGCCGGATTTTGATGAATAATGGTGACAGAAACTAAATCGTGCGTCACCGGGCGTCCAGTACGGGCATCGAGGATATGGCTGTAGCGTTTCCCGTTTTCATCGAAATAATGATGATAAGTACCGGATGTCATGACAGCGTAAGGCATGTCTTTGGGCATATCGATCACTTTGTGCAGCCGGCGTTCGCCCGGCAGAGGTTTTTCGACGGCAATCCGCCAAGCTTGCAAATCGGGCTTATGACCGCTGGTTGTAAGTTCGCCGCCGATCTCGACTAAATAATTAGTGATGCCGTGTTTCTCAAGTAGCTGGCTAATTTTATCGACCGAATAACCTTGAGCAATCGAAGACAAGTCAACTTTTAGATCGGGCTGCCGTTTACGAAGCTGCGTTTCGTTGACGATTGCCAATTTTTCCATGCCGGTCTGCGGCAACGCTTTAAGAATAGCGCCGGTTTTTGGAATGGCCGGATTTTCATTGTGAAATCCCCAGAGATCGAATAACGGCTTAATCGTCAAATCGTAACAGCCCTGGCTGATACTATGAATGGATTGCGCAATTTTAACTAAGGCGACGATCTCAGGTCCGGTTGTGAACGCTTCCGTCGATTCCGCGCCGTTAAAAACTTCGATAATAGAGTCGGGGCGGTAATTGGAAAGCAACTTATCGATTACGCCGAACTCCGTTTCGATCGCGTTTTTAAGTGCTTTGTGCTGCACCGGCTGGTCGGACCAATAGCTAATATGGTAAGTCGTGCCTTGCGCATAGCCTTGCAGTTTTTGAATACCCTGTTCCGAACATCCGCCCGCAAATAAAACAAAAGCCATGCTCATCAGCCTTATGAGGCGGTCGATTGAACTCAATGGCCTGCTAGCCTGATTGCTTTGCTGGTAAGCTATCCTTGTCATAGTGTGTCTTATAATTCCAAATAAAATCAAGATTAGTCCAACTTAACGCAACATTTTAACAAACGATTGTTTATCGTAATAATTTTTGCTGCTCTTGGGTTAATTTCCGGATTTGACCGAAAAGTCCGGCGAGCCGTTTGAATTTAGCAAGTTGCAGAATTGCCGCGGCTCGGGTAGATAATTAAGCCGCTTATTGCAGGAACCCGTTACAATGGGCGTGTTTTTTATCAAAGCCATTCTTAACCCAAAATGAACGAACCGATGATCTATGCGCTGGATTTCGACGGCGTGATTTGCGATAGCGCGGTTGAAACAGCAATAACAGGCTGGCAAGCGGCTTCTCAACTATGGATGGACATGCCTAAAACGGTTCCGCCGGCAATGATAGCGCAATTCCGTTTGATAAGACCTATTATTGAAACGGGCTATGAAGCCATTTTAGCAATGCGCTTGCTTTATTCGGGCGCAACCGCCGAAGTTATTTATAAAGAATACAATGCTAAAATTAAAGCTTTACTTGACGAAACCCAAACCACTGCCGACGATCTGAAAAAACTGTTCGGAACAACCCGCGATGTCTGGATTGCAAACGATTCGGCGGGTTGGATCGAGATGAATCCCTTGTTTGCCGGGATAGGGTTAAAATTGCAAAATCTCGGGCAACGTTGTACTTGGTATGTGGTCACTACCAAGCAGGAGCGCTTCGTCAAACAGATATTGCGCGCTAACGGTATCGAATTGGCGGACGAGCGTATTTTCGGGCTTGACCGCAATATGAGTAAGGTTGATGTGTTAACTCAGCTCAAAAACCGGCATCCCGGAGCAACGGTGGTTTTTGCCGAAGACCGGCTGCCGACATTGCTTAATGTCTTGAAAAACGGTCAACTCGCGGACATCCAGCTTATTTTTGCGTTGTGGGGTTATAACACAGCCGAAGATAAGGCGCTTGCCGCGACTCAGCCGTTCACCTCAATTCAATTAGACAATTTTCTTGATTTTTAATTTGTTATAAACAGTTAGCGTTACTGTTTCCCTAGGAGAATCCATTATGTCACTTTCCATGTATCAAGCTTCAGTTCCCGTCCTTATCCGCATGTTAGATAATCTGTCGCATATTCTCGATAAGGCGGTTAAACATGCCGAAGCGAAAAATATCGACCCAAGCGTTTTCGTCAATGCCCGTTTAGCCCCCGATATGTATCCGTTGAGCAAGCAGGTTCAAATTGCTACCGATATGGCCAAAGGTTGCGCGGCCCGGCTATCCGGACTCGAAGTGCCCAGCTATGAAGACAACGAAGCCACGTTCGCCGATTTACAGGCCAGGATCGCAAAGACCAGCGCCTTCATTCAATCTGTCAGCGCCGGGCAAATCGACGGCAGCGAAGACCGCACCGTTACATTGAAACTGCGCGGAAAAGAAATCAGTTTCGCCGGACAGCCTTATCTCTTACATTTTGTGCTGCCTAATTTCTATTTCCATATCACGACAGCGTATAACATCTTGCGACATAACGGAGTTGAATTGGGTAAAATGGATTTTCTTGGCGGTATTTAGCCGTTTAAGAAGATACAAAACATCGGATGCCAGCGCAATCGGAGTGGTCATTTATGGCCATCGGAAAAATAGCTATAGCCACTCTCCTCAACGGACTGCAATGGTGCGGAAGACATCTTCATCTTCAGGATTGGTTTAACCGGCGATTTTGGCTCAACGTTCACCTGATCTTAGCTTTAAGCTTAGGATTTATTTTTGCGATCCTGGGTTTTACCGGCAGCATCAGTGTGTACCGGGAAGAAATCGATACACTATTAAATCCGCAATTGGTGATCGAAAACCCGCAAGGCGATTATCAATCCCTGGACGACCTGATGGCGTCGGTGCGGAGAGCGCATCCGGACAAGTACGGGGAATGGACGCTGGAAATGCCGCGCTCGCCCCGCGCGACGGCGACCGCCTGGTTCGAGAAGCCGAGGGAAACTTTCTTCGAGCGTTATGCGCCGTTAATGGTGTCGGTCAACCCCTACACTGCCGAAATTGTTACGAGCCGGTTTTGGGGGCAAACCTTGACTACCTGGCTGCTGGATATGCACACCCAACTTCAAATTAGCGATTCGGACATGGGCTGGAACATCGTCGGATTTAGCGGTTTGCTGCTGATGTTCTCGGTATGTTCTGGGCTATACCTATGGTGGCCTGGTGTAAACAAAAGCTTTACGGCTTTCCGGATCCGTCTCAACGAGGGTTTAATGCGCTTACTGTTCGACATGCATCGCATGGTTGGATTACTCAGTGCAGCGGCGCTATTGGTGCTCGCCTTTACCGGGATGCAGCTTAGTTTCCCGGTGCTATTGGAAAACCTAGCGGGTTCGAGCGGCATGGCGCATGGTGAAACGGGACGAAGCATCGCCAGCACCGCCATCCCCAATGATCGCCCCACCTTACTAGAGGCCGCCGAATTTGTCGCGCGCGCGCCTTTTCCCAATGCCGAATTGCGCCGGGTGACGACGCCCGCGGGCGATAGCGGCGTATACCGGGTCAACTTACGCCAAAAAGACGAAATTAATCAACGCCATCCTTACACAACGGTTTGGATCGACCGTTGGAGCGGGCAGATCAGGGAAGTCCGGGATCCCAAAGCGTTCGGCATTGGGGAAAAAATGATCGTTTGGATGTGGCCTTTACATACCGGCGAGGCGCTCGGTCCTGCCGGGCGGTTTTGCTGGTTTCTGGCCGGACAGAGCCTATTCTTTCTTTATGTCAGCGGTATTGTGCGATGGCTGCATAAGAAAGGTGCGATTAAAGATCGCCCTGTTGCCGCCGCCGATTTTACAAACACGAAAACCAAACTTAAAAAAGGCTTATACGGATTGTTATTGACAATCGATACCGGTATGAATGTTTTGGTTTGTAAAGCAATGCCGCATATCAGCCGTTTAGCCGTTCTTTCGGCAAAATGGCTAGAACGGAATGCTTCTGCATACCGGGAGAAAGTAAAAAAGTGAG
>DLHW01000056.1:0-5433 GCA_002483425.1 Methylococcaceae bacterium UBA7658 | reverse complement strand
GATTCATACGCGATATCAGAACTCAAAAACAACCCGAGTGAGTGTGGATTCAGCATTGCCATCGCATGGTTATTATCCGTTGCTTAGACAATCCCGTTATTGCTATGAAATAGTATCGTAGATTCCCCTAGCGCAGTCGTTGAACCACGTTTGAACGGATCATTGGGATTGAATAAATTAGGCAGTTTTAACTTACTTTCCCTTCCGCCAATTACAAAACCAATTTTGCGCCTTGGCGGGTACGATGGTCACTAACAGCAAAAAAATAGCGGCATACCATAATATAATGTTGCAACTTAATAACGAGAAAAAACCACAAGCCGAGCCAAAGTATTGGGCAACGGCTACCGTGGCTAAACACATGATGACGTCAACATTCCACCAGAAACGGCAATAGTTTTGGTACACCCGTTGATACTTAAAGCGTCCCAGTAACAAAGCCGCTAATGTGGTGAGAATGGCAATTCCTGGTATGCCTAGCAAAAGGTACTTGATAATAATATTTTCTAGTGGTGTTGGTGGGTTAATCACGATATTTTAATAATTTAATTAGCGCCTTAAGACGCGATACCTGACCAACATTGAGTCTTCATTGTCTTTTGCCTTCCGGAGTAAGCTACTTTTAATGTTGTTCAATGAACTCGTTATTGGTAAGGAATGTTGCTGTATTGTCCCGCTGAGCGCGGTCGTTGAACCACGTTTAAACGTGGTATTAGGTTGCAGGGTGAAGCTGGTTTCGGCGATGCCATTCACACGTCCACTATTGGTATCGTTGAGATTGCTATTGTTAATCATCTGCTTAAAGATTGGCACGTTGATGGCCTGAGTCAAACTATTAAAGGTTTGGGTATAAATGGAGGGCTTTTGGCTAAGGGTCAACGGTGTCCGTGTAAGGGAAACGAGAAATGTGAGCGGCATGATGGTCACTAAAAGCAAGGCGAGTAAATTACTTAAGGCGGAATGTTTGGGTCGTATTGCATCTCTATTTTTTATTTGAGGAGTTATAAAAGTAGCATTGCAGTTTAGCAGGGACAATAGTTACCGAAAGCAAAAAAATAAAAAAAATACTAGGTTCTGATATTCGATCATGGCAATTTAATTGCCAGAAAAAAACGCATTGCCAGAAAATCCAGTGAGTATGTTTGACAACGATCAAGGTAATTAAATACATCGCAATATCGACACACCACCAGAAACGGCAATAGCATTGGCAAACGCCTTGATATCGAAAACGCTTCAATAGCAAGCAAAATAGTGTAGTTATTGGTGCAACAGCTAAAATTGCTAACCAAGCGTATTTAATGCTGATTACAGCAATTGGGATGTGTATGCCCATACATTTTACTCGAGTGCCACTAGTTTCCAGGCGCAATGGCTGATTTGCATTGCGCCTTTATTTTTTGCCATAGCTTTGTATGGTTCTTAGTTCTTGTTCAATAAGCCTTATTATTGGTATGAAATGTTGCTGTAGATGCCGCCAAGCGCGGTCGTTGAACCACGTTTGAACGTGTTATTGGGTTGCAGGGTGAAACTGGTTTCGGCGATGTCATTCACTCGTCCACTATTAGTATCGTTGAGATTGCTGTTGTTAATCATCTGCTTAAAGATTGGCACGTTGATGGACTGAGTCAAACTATTAAAGGTTTGGGTATAAATGGAGGGCTTTTGACTAAGGGTCAACGGTGTCCGCGTGTATGAATAAATTTCATCTAACATACCGTCCGCTGGCGTGGTGTCTTGATTGCGCTGCTTTAGCACATAGCGGTAAGCAACGCCGTTATCATACACGGTTGGGAGGACAAACGTTTTGAATTTGTTGGATCCGGACGCGCCCGTATAACCGGTCGGCAGCAAGATACTGGGCATGTTGCCGTAAAAGACTTGCGAGCCGGTGATATCGGCAGCGCTCAACGCCACAGTACCTAAATAATCTTGCTTACAATAATTCATGATCGAATCTAAATCGTAATCGCCGATGCGGATATTGCCGATGATTAAGTCGTCCGGTTGAGTTGCCACAGGCGGATCCTTTTTCTTATCGAGTGTGGCGACATCGGTGCACTCTCCTCCCGGTACTGCATCGCTACGGTTTTGTTCGTGGGAAATCCCGATAACATGGCCGAATTCATGGATAATGGACTGCCGGATACATGTATCTGTCGGGGTTAATATCGGACACACAAGTGAAATGGCACTTCCTGTCGGTGCGGAAAAATCCAAAACGACCCCATTTAACCTATTTTTTATTTTGGTGCCCAACGCCAACACATAGGGAGACGGAACTGTAATACTTGCGGGTGGCAGGGTTGTTACTGATTTGAAGGGGTCGACCCGGATACGGATGCCAGGATGGGGCGGTATTTGGCTGACGGACGGGCATTTCAAGTCCGCGATTTGGAAAAATCTGAGGCGGGTGTTTTTAGCCCAGGTGGCGTTTAACAAATTCAGTACGGTTTTCCGCCGCGCCTCCCAATCGGGATGAGACTGGATGATGGGCAAATTTTCCCAGCAGATGGCAATGTCATAAGTTTGGGTAGCCGGATTAATCGGCCAGAGTTGGTCATCGCGGTAAAACGCCCGCGGCTTTACCGTTTTGTCTTGAGATGAAGCGGTTTGCACACCGAAGGAAAACAAAAACGTCAGTGCGAACAGGATGTTAAGCGCTAATCTTTTGTTTTGTTTTGTTTTGTTTAACATGGTCATGTCCTGTGGTTGATTGAGCACTATAAGCGGGTTTAGTGTTTCTACTTCTCCAACAAACACAGGCTAGATGTTATAGATGAAACGAAAAGCTGTCAAAAATTATTATCGTATAAACTATGCGGCAAATTTTATATTAAAAATAATTTACTAAATAAATAAACAAGTTGTATATTTTTGTTGTTCTTTAATAAGCAAGCTAAATGTTAGCCATAACCCCAGCCAAAGATGATTCACTGCAATCGGATTAGAGGTATAGCTGCTAGTTCCGTAGTTAGCGAGGTTTAAGATATTTGGAACTTAAAGAGCAAAAATTATGGGACGTATAGTCGGTGAAAACGGCTAGTTATAACCTAAAAAGTCAGAAGTGACCTTGAAAGTGCAGTCAAGTACACAATCCGAGAAAAAATACTCAATGCCTTGTATAGGTACAGCGCTCTGAAAGAAGGCTCCAATGTTTTAGTCGTGTGTTGGTGTAGACAAGTTAAAAACTCCCGCCACCACTATCTGTAAAACCTCAACCGGAAGCTTCTCGTTACCGGAAGAAAAACACCCTTTGATGCCGTACTTCAACGGTACAAAAAACCAGCTATTTTTCTTATCAACCTTGAATATACATAAACATTGTGAATGGACATTTCAAGTCTTCGTGAATATCGTAATAGTTGACTATTACGATGGGTTAAGTATAGTGGCGAATTTGTTGGGTCATCATGGGGGTAGTTTGTGAGATTAACCACCAAAGGCCGGTATGCGGTAACCGCAATGCTCGACTTGGCGTTTCATGGGCGCGAAAAAGCAGTCGCATTAAACGATATTGCAGCCCGGCAAACGATTTCATTGTCTTATCTGGAGCAACTGTTTGCGCGTTTGCGTAAGGCAGGTATGGTACAAGGGGTGCGTGGACCAGGGGGCGGTTATCAGCTTTCCCGGAATGCGGATGAAATCAATGTCGCCGATATTATCGCCGCGGTTGACGAGCAAATCGATGCAACGCGATGTAGCGGCAAATCGAATTGCCAGGGCGATCAGGCTTGTCTGACGCATGAGTTGTGGACGGGGTTAAGTGAGCAAATACGGCAATATTTGACCGGCATCAGTCTGGCGGAGTTGCTCGAAAAACAGCATGTCCAGGCGGTTGCTAAGCGTCAGGATCTAGAGGTTAGTCATATCATCCAAATCGATCGCCATGTGATTGGGTCTATTTCGGAACATGATCTACTTCGATCATAATGCGACTACGCCCATCGACGAGCGGGTGCAGGATGCGATGTTACCTTTTTTAAAAACGTTTTATGGCAATCCATCCAGTCTGTACCGGCAGGGTAGATTAGTGAGAAGCGCCATCGATACTGCGCGCGAACAAGTTGCCGCGTTAGTCTGTGTCCGGCCGGAACAGGTTGTTTTCACCAGTGGCGGTACTGAAGCCAATAATCTTGCCTTTACGGCGCTCGCTCCGGGTTCTAAAGTCGCTATTTCCGCGATAGAGCACCCTTCTGTAATGGAGCCGGCTCGGTATTTAGCGAGTCAAGGGTATTCGTTGAAACTGATTGAGGTCGATCCTAACGGCATAATCACGCAGGAAGCGATGAGTCACGTTATTGCCTATCGCCCGCAATGGGTTTCGATCATGCTGGCGAATAATGAGACCGGCGTTATCCAAGATGTTGCAGGTATTGCTGGACGATTAAACGAACAAGGGATTGTTGTTCATACCGATGCCGTACAAGCTGCAGGTAAAATGCCGGTCGATTTTAATGCGTTGAATGTAAGCCTCATGTCGCTTTCCAGTCATAAAATCTACGGACCGAAAGGCTGCGGCGCGTTGATTGCCGCTAAAGAAACCACATTAAAACCGGGTATTCTGGGCGGCGGACAAGAGCGCGGGTTAAGATCGGGTACAGAGAATGTGCCAGCAATTATCGGTTTCGGTAAGGCGGCGGAACTTGCTAGATCGGAACTTGATCAAAGAGCGACTATGCTTTTAAAGCTTAAAAACAAGTTGGAGGTACGCTTGGAGACTATTCCGGGTGCCAGAATTTTCTCTAAGGATGCGGACAGGTTGCCGAATACGGTTCAATTCGGGATCGACGGCACAGATGGCGAAATGCTACTGATGAAGCTCGACCAGAAAGGTATTGCGGTATCCAGTGGTTCAGCCTGCGCTAGCGCAGGCGGTCAATTGAGTCCGGTTTTGACGGCGATGGGTGTTGCAGCGGAATTTGCTAAAAGTGCAATTCGCGTCAGTTTAGGTAAATCCAATACCGAAGAAGAAGTTATCGATTTTATTAATCAATTAGAAGCCCTGGTTAAGCAGGGTTGAGGTAATTATGTCAATATCATTAACAGAAAGCGCGGCGCGGCAAATCAAAAAACAGTTAGAAAAACGCGGCAAAGGTATTGGGTTGAAATTAGGCGTCAAAAAATCCGGTTGTTCGGGTTATGCCTATACGCTTGATTACTCTGATGCCGTCGAAAGCGGCGATGAAGTTTTCGAGGAATTTGGAGTCACGGTTATCGTGACAAAAAACGATTTGCCATTCATTGATGGTATAGAGCTAGATTACCGTAAAGAAGGTGTTAATGAGGCTTTTCAATTTAATAATCCAAATGCAACAGGCTCATGCGGTTGCGGAGAAAGCTTCTCGGTTAATTAAATCGATATATTTAACGTTTCATTTCATTGGACCTGCTCTTTAACTAGAGATTTCCAATTTGACAATTCACATTAAA
>DLHW01000031.1 GCA_002483425.1 Methylococcaceae bacterium UBA7658 | reverse complement strand
TCGCAAGCTCACCCGCAACCTACAAACCCAACTTACCGCGTTACAAACCCATCTTGCCGCATTCTATAGTTCTACTTCGCAGAATTTTAAATAATTGATTTTTATTATCTAATTTTTGTTATATTGCTACTCAAGGGAAACTCAAGAAAAGTCCGCTGTATACATATACAGGCTTTCTTTTGCAGTGAGGCAAAAAAGATACCTCTTATTGTCACGTATTATCATTAATAACAATAAGATATTAATAATGCAGCCTGAGAAAAATAATGAAAATAATATCAAATATAGCTTTAATGGCGGCAATTTGTGGTTTTCCAATCGCGGCATTGTCCCAAGCGCAAGACCCTCAAATACTACAAGCAATCGAATCGCTCAAAAATAAAGTAGGAAAAAGTTTCACTATTACTTGGAATGATCAACAAACAAGAATAAAAGCACTAGACGGTAATCTTTCTTTCCCTAAATCAAAAAAAAATGCGTTCACTTCAATGTCCCCTGATCAAGTTGCATTTGATTTTTTAAAACAAAACTACGCCATTTTCAAAATGAAAAGCAGTGGTGCAGACTTACGGAGAAAGTTTACGAAAGAAAGTTTGTCTGGTTATCACATCATGATGGAACAAACTTATCGCGGGTTGCCGGTTTTTAATGGCGGGATAGAGGTGCATCTCAGCAACGACAGCAACAAAGCCATTAACCTGATTCATAATTATTATTTGCCTGATATCGATATTTCAACGATCCCTGTGTTATCAAATCATGAAATAAAAGATTTAGTAAAGTTTGATGTCTTTCAGCATTATATGACTACAGAAGACATTACCGGTCGGCAAGAGCCTATCTTTAGCAAAAGCGCTTTAACATTAAAAGAAGAGCCAAAACTTGAGCTAGGCGTGTTTAATGTTAAGGAAAAGCCGGTACTCGTTTATAAAGTCCTGCTAGAAATCGAATCGCCTAAAAAGCTGCTTGAGTATATAGTTGATGCCAACACAGGCGAAGTGATTGAATCAGTAAACCTAATTCAAAATTTTCAGGGGCAAGGAAAAGTATTTAACCCAAATCCAGTCAATACGCTAAATAATAGAACCCTTACAGCAAGTTCTATCATTCCAGATGTTGCCTATATCACAACAAACTTGTTGGATATTAAATTTAATACGCTATTTAAACGATATGTGCTTTTTGGTCCTTATGTGAATGTAAGTGATTTAGAAGAATTGCCTCATATATTTGATTCCGCTCCCATTCCAGGTCGTATCGCTCCTTTAACGACATCCTTTTTGTTTATTAACGATAGAAAATTTGATTCATTTGAACATGTCATGGTTTATTCGGTTATTGATAGAAACCAACGTTATATTCAGAGTTTGGGATTCAAGGGTCCAATCAAAGAAATTAATAGCAGAAGTATAGAAGCAGACCCTCATGGTCTTAATAATACCAACAATTCGCATTATGTACCCAATGTCACCGGTACAGGTTATCTGGCTTTTGGAAAAACACCCAGGAACATTGATCATGCCGAAGACGCTGATGTCATATTGCATGAATATGGACATGCTATTCAAGACAATATTACGAAAGGAAAATATCTTCGGGGTGCCGAAGCAAGAGCCATGGGCGAAGGCTTCGGCGATTATTGGGCGGCTAGCAACACTAGAATCCAGAGTACTATATCCGGGTTTGACCAGGGCGAATGTTTTGCTGAATGGTTGGCGCGAGGCTTTATCGCTCCTAAGAGTTGCTTACGAAAGGTCAACGGCAATAAGCATTATCCTGAGAATATGAGCAATCCGCCTGAGGAACATGATGATGGCGAGATTTGGTCTGCGGTTTTATGGGACATTTTAAACCGGCTATCTAAACCGGTTGCGGATAAAATAATTCTGGAAAGCCATTTTTTAGTACCAGCTAACCCTAAATTTTCCGACGGCGGAGAAGCTTTGCTAAAGGCGGATAAAGCTCTATATGCAGGAAAACATAGAAATGCACTCTGCACTGCATTGACAGAACGCGGGATTGGCGCAACAGGGTGCGGGATTCAAATTATTTTGACTTGGAATAAGCTGGGTGTCGATCTCGATTTGCATTTAAGAGGACCTGACGGGTTTAGTTTTGTAGGCCCTCGCTTTGATAACGATTGTGCTTACTATAATAAAAGCCCTGATTGGGGAACTGCGGCTGATACTTCTGATAACCCGCGTTTATTTCAAGACTGTACAACGGATTGTAAGCAAGAAGAGATTACTTTTTATAAGGTTACCCAACCCGGTACTTATAAAGTGCTTGTCCACAATTTTTCAGATCATGGGCTTGGCCCGGCAACAGCAAAGGTTCAAGTTTTTGCCGGCAGGGCTATCGTATTTCAAGGAACTTCTGTTCTCAATAGTACGGACGCCGTATGGATTCCATATCGCTTTTCCAAAACCCAATGAATACGAATCATTGACTAGCCATTTGAAAAAAGAAGATTGATTATTAAGAATATGTGGAATCCGGTGTCTTTGTTTTCAAAGATCCCGGATTTCGTTCTTTTTATTTCAATGGCGCCATCTCGAAAATTATTAATTCCGCCGTTTCCTTCCCGACATTGTCTACCTGCATCAATTTTCCGCTTTCCCAAAATACCTCGCCGATGCCGTAGGTGTTGACTTTGCCGTCTTCGGTCACTTTCAGTTTACCTTTGACCACATAGCGTGGCCCCGGCCCTTCGTGCGTATGCCAAGGTGTTCGGAACGCGGGTGGGAAGGTGACGCGGATGACTTTGGCGTTAACGCTTTTGCCGGGCAGTTCGACGGTATTTTCCAGCAACGGCGTCCTGATCAAACCGGCTTTGGATTCGTCGGCAGAAACGGCTTCCACGACCATGAACAGCAATAGAAGCAGTACAACGGCCAGAAAGAAACGGTAACGGCTGGTGATGATTTTATGCATCAGGCTGTTGCTTTTATCGTGATGTTCGAGGTTCATCGCTTCTACTCCTGTTGTGTTCAAAGGTTAACGTCTTCGGTTAAATCGCTTTTTTGATCCGGTCTAACGCCTTTTCCAAATTCGCCATGCTGGTAGCGATGGAGATTCGGATATGACCCGGTGTTCCAAATGCAGAACCAGGCACCAGCGCAACGCCTGCATTTTCGATTAAGTACTCGGAAAAGGCGAGGTCATCGTCGATCCCGTCCAGCTTTGCGATTAGCTTTTCGACATTCGGGAACACATAAAAAGTTCCATCGGTAGGGATACATTCCACGCCGTCGATGCTATTGAGTTCGGCGACGACGTAATCGTGGCGTTTTTTGAATTCAACACACATGCTATCGATAAAGCTTTGGTCGCCGGTCAGGGCGGCTTCGGCGGCGACTTGCGAAATCGAGGTCGGGTTCGATGTGCTTTGCGACTGGATCGTACACATCGCTTCGATCAAATCGGCGGGGCCTGCGGCATAGCCGATGCGCCAGCCGGTCATCGAATAGGCTTTGGATACGCCGTTCATCACCACGGTGCGGTCGTATAAATCGGGATGTGCGTTCAATATGTTGACGAACGTGCCTTGTTCCCAGAGGATGTGTTCGTACATGTCGTCGGTTGCAATGATGATGTTGGGATGTTCTTTTAGCACATCGCCCAGCGCTTTCAACTCGTCCAGGGTGTACGCAATACCGGATGGGTTGGACGGGCTGTTAATGAAGATCAATCGTGTTTTTGGCGTAATCGCTTTGCGGAGTTGTTCGGGTGTAATTTTAAAGCGTTGCGCTTGTGTCGTTTCGACAATGACAGGAACACCGTCCGCCAGTAAAACCATGTCGGGATAGGAGACCCAGAACGGCGCCGGAATAATCACTTCATCGCCGGAATTGAGCAAAGCTTGGGTTAAGTTATACGAACTTTGCTTCCCCCCGCACGATACCAGGACTTGTTTGGCGGTGTAATCCAAGCCGTTGTCTTTCTTGAATTTCTCGATAACTGCTTTTTTTAAACCGGGCGTACCGTCGACTGCGGTGTATTTGGTGAAGCCGTTGTCTAACGCTTTAACCGCAGCGGCTTTGATATGGTCGGGCGTATCCATGTCGGGTTCGCCTGCGCCCAGGCCGATAATATCTTTGCCTGCCGCGCGCATGGCTGCCGCACGGGCGGTAATCGCGAGGGTAGGGGAGGGTTTTACTGATTTGACTCTATTTGAAAGTGTAATGCTCATGTTCCGCCGTGAAAATTAATGTGTTCGGGTAATGCGAAATTATATCTTAGCACGGCGGTAAAGCTAAAACATGCCTGATAATCCGGTTATCTAAGCAATAAAAGGTTTATTTGTCGCGCCAAAGTTTCTGCATCTCAATAAACATGAAAGAAGAGGTCCAACCGATTAAAACCAGTCCGGTTAAAGCCTCCAATCCAGCCAGGAAACGGATGTCGCCGGTCGGATGGATGTCGCCGAATCCTAATGACGTGTAATTGGTAAAAGAAAAATAGCTGCAATCCATCAGGCTATTATTAAATTCTCCTTCTAAAGAGCCGAAGTTGCCGCTTCGAATCTTGAAGTAATAGCCGAAAGCAAAGAGCCAGATTTCCAGCACATGGGCAAAAAATGCCCCGAATAAGCCGAACAACACACGTAAACGGTGTTTAACGTTAAGTTTAGGGATCAAAATAGACAAAAAGTTGAGCGCCTCGTAATGAATCATGATGGCGCAGGCTACAAGCATACTATTGATTATAAAAGTAAAAATCATAATTTATAAGGTTGAATTAGTCCTTGACGGTTAAAGAAAACGTTTCTTTAAAGAGCTTAAAGAAGGATAAGTTCGCTTTTCCAATCGTCGTTATCAGCCATTTTTATAATGTATTTGACAACATCGAAACCGGCTTGCATAACATTTTGACACAGTGAGAATTCATGAGCCTAATGGAAATAAAAGTCCTATACTACCGGTCATATACCGTACACGAATTATAAGAATAAACGTATGTCAACCTATTTTATCGGGTTATCGGTCACTTATCACGATTCGGCCTTAGCTATAGTGGCTGAGGACGGCGAGGTATTGTTTGCCGAAGCGACGGAACGGTTTTTACAGAATAAACGCGCGCTTAATTCCGAACCGGACCAGTTGTTCCGTATTCCGGCATTGCTGACGGAATATTGTCCCGATCCTAAAAAAATCGTCATTGCCATAAATTGGCGCAAAAAGCGCCCGCTTTACGAGAATATCGTTAAGCAATTGGGCGTTTTGTCCGCTCCGGGCTTGCTGAAAACCGGTATTAAATCATTGTTGTCGCCGTTGCCGAATTACCAATTGCATCACATGATGGCCTGCCAGCGCAGCAGTATCGAACGCGCCGGGCTGAATTTGGT
Source organism: Methylococcaceae bacterium UBA7658 (assembly GCA_002483425.1). GTDB lineage: Bacteria > Pseudomonadota > Gammaproteobacteria > Methylococcales > Methylomonadaceae > Methyloglobulus. Next base: position 13,504 of record DLHW01000031.1, on the reverse strand, counting down.
CCGGATCGTCCGGGAACATTATCCTTATTGTGAAATCGGCTTTAAAGATTACGACCATCATCTGACCCATGCGGCAGCCGCCTGTTACGGTAGCCCGTTCGAGGAAGCGGCTTGCGCCGTGATCGACTCCTACGGCGAACATGGCGCGCTGGCGTTTTACCGGTATAAAAACCGGAAATTGGAACGTCTGCATGAAGCCAAAGGCTTGGGCAAAGCCAGCATCGGCTTGTATTACATGAAGATCACGGAGTTGTGCGGCTTCGACTGGCTGAAAGGCGAGGAATGGAAGGTGATGGGCTTAGCCGCCCACGGTAAGCTCGATCCGAAACTGTATGATTTACTGAGTTCGCTTATTGTCGTCGACGATTTCGACAGCAAACATCCCGGCAGCGGATTTTTCGAGCGGCTAAGCCAACTCGATGAATATAAACGAACTGCCGACAGTTCGCCGGAAGCTTGGGCCGATGTGGCCTATACGGGACAGGCGTTTTTTGCCGATTTGGTCAGACGATTACTTCAACGTCTTAAGGAAGTGACTCAATGCGAAAACTTGGCGCTGGCGGGCGGTTGCGCCTTGAATTCGTCGTTTAACGGACAAATCGCCCAACGCACCGGTTTCAAAAACGTTTATATTCCGCCCGCTCCGGCGGACGACGGCTGCGCCTTGGGTGCGGCCTGGCTGGCCTGCCATGATGAAAATCCGGGGCAGGTCAAACCACCCAGGCAATTGAATCCATACACCGGCTCTCTCATACAAAGCAATTCGCTTGAGCGGCTAATAAAGTTCAACCGTTCGCTCGTCATTCAATATTTGCCCGACAACATTGTCGAAGAAACCGCCCGTTTGCTGGCGGAAGGCAAGTTAATCGGCTGGATGCAGGGCAGGGCGGAATACGGTCCCAGGGCTTTGGGCAACCGCTCTATCCTTGCCGACCCGAGAAGCGCGGCGATGCAGGACAAAATCAACGAAACCGTTAAATTCCGGGAAATGTTCCGTCCCTTCGCGCCTTCCGTATTGCCAGAATTCGCCGAGGCGTATTTTGAGAATTACCAGGAATCGCCGTATATGGATAAAACGTTAACAATCCGGAAAAGCATGCAGGCTAAAATCGCCGCTGTTTGCCATGTAGACGGCACGGGGCGGCTGCAAACGGTCGACAAGGAATGGAATCCTCGATTCTACGAACTCATCGGCCGGTTTTACCGGCTCACCCAAGTACCTATTCTGTTGAACACCAGTTTTAACGTGATGGGCAAGCCGCTGGTGCACAGTATGGACGATGCGCTCACGGTGTTTATGACGACCGGGCTGGATGTACTGGTGGTCAACGATTATTTAATAGCCAAACCGCCTTATCGCAATGAAGCCGGATAACGCGAATCTCGTTTTCGATCCGTCGTTGCAGCCGGTGTTTTCCGCAATGCCGGGTAAGCAGGAACCATTCGCTGTAAAAAACAGCCGCGAGCTTTTTTACACCTTAGTTCATATTAGCGAACACTATCCGGTGCTGCCTGCCGCATATCGTTATTTAAAGGGGCATTTTCAGCAAGCGGGTGAGCAGCTCGCAACTCCCGCAGGCAATAAATTCCAACCCGGCGATCTGGAAAAATTATTAGCCGTCGAATCCTTCCAGCCGTTGTCCGAGCCGTCCGGAACGTGTTTAAACGATTGTCTAGTACAATTCGCTCCCGTTTTTTTTACCGCGCCGGCATGGTTAGCAGCCATTTCTCAAACGGTTACCTGCCAAGCGCCGTTAGCCGTGGATTTGATGGCGATGTCGTTAAGATTAGCCCGTGACGGGCAGAACATGGCTAATGTACGTGCGGCCTATACGGGCGCGTTGCTGGCGTCGCCGGGAATTGAAATACCGGCGTTACATACCTTCGCTTTCGCAACGCAACCCGATGTGGGGGATGAAATATTCGACTTCGCCGCGATCCAATTGGCGTTAGCTCAGTTTCCGAGAGTATTTTTTCCCGAAATCTTGGGTTTTACCTTAGCGTATTGTCATTCGGCGAGTTTGCCGGAGCGATTTTTTCACAGTGGCGAAGCCGGTCAACTGCCCGGTTTTCTCGTGCTAAGAAACCGGCGGCGCAGACAGGAGTTGCCAGCTATCAAAGCTGCCGTTCTCGCCTATCTTCAGGAATTTAAGAGTCAAAGCGATGTGCTTTGGCAACGGATTCAAACAGGATTTCGGTTGTATCGGCTGCAAACCGAAAATTGCAATCAATGTATAAGTGTGCATTTACAAAGCGAGATGTCGCCGCGGCAGGCTATGCATAAGCTGCTTAATAGCCTTATTCCTCATGCCATCGGGCATCACGGGAACATCCGTTTAGGGGGTAAAACCATCGATGAATGGTTTAAAGAAACGCCTTTCAAAAGCGACAATTTTCTTGCAGCCCTGTTATATTCGCCGCTGGTGGATCGCGCAAAACCGGAAAATAGCAAATTAGTCAAATTGTATGAATTCGGCGGGCCCATGTTCGGGGTGCTCGATGAAAAAGCAAAAGGCGTGCTCAAAAACTGGCTGTTATCCGAGCTTAATCCCGAGAAGACGCATCCTAAAAAAACCCAGATCAACACATTAAAATCCCGGTCGTATGCTTACGGCTTAAAAAAAATACCGCACGAACCGGTGCGGATTGAAGGTTTGTTTGAAGCGGAAAAAGCAGGCAGTACGCCGGTTGTCCGGGAAAACTTCTCTAGCGCCGGTAATAACCGGCTTTTCTTTTATCTGATCAATAGCGATGTTTACCTTGATGTTTTACCGGCTGCCGAAAGCAAGGTGCATAGCGTTTTGCGCCGTGCTCGATTATTCAGCCGGTTGCCGTTCCGCCGTTATTCTCATGACCTTTTTAAAAGCTATATCGAGTCGATTTACCAAAAAGAAACCGCCCGCTATAAGCCAATCATCAAACAACCTAAACTTTCTAAGGCAGTCTATGTTTGGGGAATTGAACAGTTCGCGCCGGCAATCCTGACCGACGGCAGTTGGTTGCAGAATATCCGCCAGCTTGCTTACTACCCGGTTCATGCCGTGGGCGGATTGCTTGAAAAAATCTACGAAGACGAGATCGGCAACGGTATCCGGGAGCAAAATCATCCTTATATTTACCGGGATTTACTCGACAGCTTGAATATTAATTTACCGCCGGTTCATTCCGAGGATTTTGTTGTTCATCCCGGTTTTATAAGCGGCGCCTTCGATATCCCGGTATATTTAATGGCAATCGCCAAATTTCCCAGCGCCTTTTTACCGGAACTATTGGGTTTGAACATGGCGATCGAATTGAGTGGTTTAGGCAACCAATATTTGCGTTTGTCCCAAGCGCTGCGTTATTGGGGCATTAATCCGGCGATTGTCGAAGTGCATACGTCCATCGACAATTTAGCTTCCGGTCATTCCGCATTGGCCATGAAAGCCATCCAATTGTATCTCGACGAAATAGCCGCGAATTCGGGCGCGCAGGCAGTCGACCGGCATTGGCGGCGGATTTATACCGGGTTCCGTTCCTTGCCAACAGCCGGTACCCGCTTTAAGTTTTCGTTGATCTGGCAGTATTTTTTGAAAAAACCCGAAGTCCGTAACGCTCATCATAAAGCGCGGTGAATCGATATGCCGGCAAGCCGAGTCCCAAACAGCAGTATTCCCGATTCACCGGTTGAGCATTTGACGCCGGTAAACCAATTTAAGCGGGATTTACCGTTATTCGGCTTAAGCGTTTGGGCAAGCCGTTTCAAGCATTTGCTTTGTCTGGTTTTTCCGCTCACAACATTGTCATTCCTGATAACCGGATTATTTATAGAAAAAGCTCCGTTATCCATCATGACTAACCTTATTTTTACCGTCCCTTTCTGGTCTGTTTTGATAGCCGATTGGTTTTGCCCCCAAGAAAAGGCGGCGGCCGATACCCAACATTCCTCGTTGTTTTTTAATGCCATCTTGTGTGTATTAACAGTTATTCAATTTTTGAATGTATTTTTGATGCTCGACTATGTCGCCTTATTACGATGGGATACTGTCGATAACAGTCTTATCGGGCTGGCCAATCTCATAGGCATACGATTTCTGGTCGGCACCAGCTCCGGCACATCTGGAATCGTTCTTGCCCACGAACTCATCCACAGGGAGAATCGGGGATGGCAATCGGCGGGGCGGCTATTGCTCTGCACAGTGTATTACGAGCACTTCGTGATTACGCACAAACGTGGGCATCACCTGAATTTAGGTATGCCGGACGACATTGCCACCGCTAAACTGGGCGAAAGTTTTAAGGATTATTGGCGCAGGATTTATATCGGCTACTTCAAATACGCCTGGCAATCGGAACGAGAGCGTGTTGCCGCCCTTAATTCTAATAAGGCAGGTTTGTTACAAAACCAAGTCGTTCAAGGGATAGCGGTTGAAACAGTGCTGTTGATCGCCATCGTTACGCACTGGGGCTGGCTGGCGGCGTTTATGTTCCTCTATCAAGCCTGGGTTGCCGTCCGCATTCTGGAAGCCGTTAATTATTTCCAGCATTGGGGCTTGGAAGACGGCCAATTCGGCAATACCTACGGCTGGGTCTGTCCATCCTGGATCAGCCGCTACGCCTTGATCGGCCTGTCCCACCATATCGGTCATCATCAAGACGAAAACAGCCGTTTTTACGAAATTCCATATTCAGACCAAGGCCCGATGTTGCCCTACGGCTATTTTGTGATGAACCTTTGGGTCAAGTTATTCAATGATTCTTACCAAAAAATGGCGGTGCGGGAGTTGGAAAAATACCAGCGTTCCCCGTGCGATTGATTAAAAAAATGACCGTGTAAAATTCAGCAAATAACTTAGTATATTAAGCATTTGGTCTTGTGAAGATTTAAGGTTCGGTTCGCCTTAGTGAACTTCGGGCGCGAACGCTTCAAATATTAAAATGCCGGATCAAAAGCCAAAACACGGTCAACTTAGCACGGACACTTAATGGATAAACTCAACCGCGACACTGACGGCAGTAGCCTGAATATCGTTCAGGACAATATCGAAAAACTCAAAAACCTGTTCCCCGATAGCTTTGCGGAAGGCAAAATCGATTTCGATAAACTCAAGGCGACGTTGGGTGATGTCTTGGAGACACAGGAAGAACGTTACCATTTTAGCTGGCACGGCAAAGCTGGGGCCCGCCGCATAGCCCAAACGCCATCGACCGGAACCCTGCGCCCTTGCAAGGAAGAAAGCAAACACTGGGACACCACCCAAAACCTGTTTATCGAGGGTGACAACCTGGAAGTGCTCAAGCTGCTGCAAAAGTCTTATCACAAACGGGTGAAGATGATTTACATCGACCCACCTTATAACACCGGCAAGGAATTCATCTATCCTGACAATTATCAGGACAACCTCAATACCTATCTGGAATACACCGGCCAAAAGGACAGCGAAGGCCGCAAGTTCGGCACCAATGCCGAAACCTCAGGCCGCTACCACACCAATTGGCTGAATATGATGTACCCGCGCCTAAAACTGGCGCGGAACCTGTTGCGCGATGACGGCGTGATCTTTATCTCGATTGATGACAATGAGGTGACGAATTTAAGGAAAATTTGTGATGAGATTTTTGGAGAAGAAAATTTCGTTGCTCAATTTGTCTGGAAAGCCCGAAAATTCACTGATGCAAGAGCTGTTACTAATGTTTCAACTGACCATGAATATATTTTGGCTTACGCAAAAAATTCTGAATTTTCTGTTCGTGGCGTAGAAAGAGATGAAAGTAAGTTTTCTAACCCAGATAATGACTCTCGCGGGCCATGGATGAGTCGAAGTATTTTAGGATTGGCAACAAAAGATCAACGGCCTAATCTTCATTATGATGTTATCGACCCCAATACTGACAGAATATTTCCGCCAAATCCAGCAACCGGTTGGAGATATTCTCAGGAAAGGATGAATCAGTTAATCAATGCTGGATGCATACTTTTTCCCTCTAAAGATAGTGGCAGACCAAGAGAGAAAAAGTTTCGGTCAGAAATGCAAGCCGAATTCATAGCGTTTCGTTCAATTATTGACGGAATTCATACAGCAGATGGGACGCAAGAAATTAGAGGATTATTTGGAGCTGAAATATTTTCATTTCCGAAACCACATGAATTAATTAAAAGCATTATCGAACAAGCAACTGACGTAAATGATATTGTCTTGGATTTCTTTTCTGGCTCCGCGACCGCCGCCCACGCCGTCATGGACTTAAACGCCCAAGATGCTTCGGCAGGCTCAGCACAAGTTGGCAAACGCAAATTTATCATGGTGCAACTCCCCGAACCGTGCGATGAAGCGACAGAAGCTTATAAAGCAGGTTATAAAAACATCGCCGACATCGGCAAGGAACGCATCCGCCGTGCCGGGGAAAAAATCCTCAAAGACTACGCCGGAAAAGAAGGCATTGGCACTGGAAATAGCTCCTGCATTTCCAGCACTTCCGCCATCCCTGGCGGTCGAACCCTCGACATCGGCTTCAAAGTGCTCAAACTGGCCTCATCCAACATTAAACCCTGGGATGCGGACTTTGATAATCTGGAAGATTCCCTGCTCAATGCGGTGGACAATATCAAGGATGACCGCTCCGAAGACGATGTACTGTATGAAATCCTGCTCAAGTACGGCCTTGACTTGGCCGTGCCGATTGCAGAGCGCCAGATTGCCGGTAAAACCGTGTATGTGATCGGCCTTGGCGCGCTGGTTATTTGCCTTGCCGATGCCATCACCTTGGATGTTGTGGAAGGCATAGGCCAACTCAAAGGCGAACTGGCACCGGAAGCCATGCGCGTGGTGTTCAAGGACAGCGGCTTTCAAGATGATGTGGTCAAGACCAATGCTATCCAAAGCTTGAAGAAATATGGCATTGACGACGTGAAGAGTTTATAACCTTTTAAATTTATTGATCTGGTCTTTTAATATTTGAACCGTTCGTACCCTAAAGGGCATAAATGCTGAGCTTGTCGATGCACATACCGCCCTTCGACAGGCTCAGGGCGAACGGTAATTTATAACTTCATAAGGCCGAAGCTACAATAAATGAGAACAGTACGATGAATAGCCAGCAATTAGTTCGTGAGGTTGAAGTGTTACCGCCGGAGTTGCAACAACAAGTTTTTGATTTTGTTTCTTTTTTAAGAAAACAACAATTAAAGCAACAATTAACCAAAAGGACGGTAGGTGAATATAGGGACAAAATCCATATCGCCGATGATTTTGATGAACCACTGGGCGATGATTTTTGGCTGGGTTAACCATAAAATATTTTTGGAGTTGATGACAATGAATACCTTAAAAATAACCGCAACTCGCGACGAGGACGCAGGCGTTTGGGTGGCAACCAGCCATGATGTGCAAGGCTTGGCAATCGAAGCAAGCACGATGGACGCATTAATTGAGCGTTTAAAAATTGTGATACCAGAGTTATTGGCGTGTAATCAGCAAATTGAATTGAATGAAGAAGTGCCTTTTATTCTGGAAAGTACGTTTACCGGAAAAATTACAACCCGCGCTGGTTTGCACTAGATGTCGGATTTTACGCCGCAGTTGAAAAAATTGCTTAAGGCGCAAGGCTGTTACTGGGTAAGACAGGGCAAAGGCGATCATGAAATTTGGTATAGTCCCTTATCAAATCGTCATTTTGTAGTGGACGGTAAAATAAAATCCAAACACACCGCCAATGCCGCCCTGCAACAAGCCGGGCTTCCAAAATATTTTTAATCATCCTGAATGAAAATCAAATTCAGTGATGACCTGGACTTTCAGCGTGATGCCATCAATGCCGTGGCCGATATTTTTGAAGGCCAGGATACCCTGCAAACCAATTTTACGGTAACCACCATCAAGAAAGGCCTGCAATCGGATATGTTTGCCAATCAATCCGAATTGGGCATCGGCAATAAGCTTGACCTGCTCGATGACGAACTGCTGGAAAACATTCGCAAAATCCAGCTTAAGCACGGATTGAAGCAAACTGAAAAGCTGGATTCAAGGGACTTTACCATTGAAATGGAAACCGGCACCGGCAAGACCTATGTTTACCTACGCACTATTTTTGAGTTGAACAAACGCTTTGGTTTTACCAAGTTTATTATCGTGGTGCCTTCGGTGGCGATTAAGGAAGGCGTTTCCAAGTCGCTGCAAATGACGGAACTGCACTTTAAGGAGCATTACGATAATGTCCCGATTGATTATTTTATCTATGACTCGCAAAAACTGGGTGAAGTCCGCAGCTTTGCAACCAATGATACGATCCAGATCATGGTGATCAACATTGATGCTTTCCGCAAAAGCTTCACCGACCCGGAAAAAGAGGATAAAGCCAATATCATCCACCGGCCTAACGACCGCATGAACGGCATGAAGCCGATTGAGTTTATCCGCGACACTAACCCCATCGTCATTATTGACGAACCGCAAAGCGTGGATAATACCGCCAAGGCTAAAGAAGCGATTGCTTCGCTTAATCCATTGTTTACTATCCGCTATTCCGCCACGCACAAAGAAAAATACAATTTGATGTACAAGCTCGATTCCATCGATGCTTATGAGCAAAAGCTGGTCAAGCAGATTGAAGTGGCTTCTATCCAGGTGAAGGACGGCCATAACAAAGCCTACATCAAACTGTTAAGCGTCGATAACAGGCTTAGCCCAATTACGGCGAAAATCGAGTTCGATAAGATGCAAAACGGCGAAGTGAAGCGCGTTAGCCAAAAAGTGAAAAGCGGCGCTGATTTGCTGGAATTATCGGGCGGTCGTGATGTTTATGATGGCTATGTGATCAATGACATTTATTGCGAACCGGGCAATGAATATATCGACTTCACCAGTAAGCCGGACATTCTCCGCTTGGGCGAGAGGGTGGGTGATGTCAATCCGGATGAGTACAAGCGGCTGCAAATCCGCAAAACGATTGAAGAACATCTGGACAAGGAGCTGAAACTCACCTCCAGAGGCATTAAAGTTCTGAGCTTGTTCTTTATCGATAAAGTCGCCAATTATCGTTTTTATGACGATGCTGGGAATGCCCAAAAAGGTAAATATGCGCTGATGTTTGAGGAAGAATATCGGCAGTTGATCAAGAAGCCGAAGTATCATTCTTTGACTAAGGAAATTGATATTGAGAGTTTGGCTGATGCCGTGCATGACGGTTATTTTTCCGTCGATAAAGGCAAGCTCAAAGACACGAAGGGCGATAGCAAAGCGGATGAAGACACCTATAACACGATCATGAAGGATAAGGAGTGGCTGCTTAGTTTTGATTGCAAACTTAAATTCATCTTTTCCCATACGGCATTGAAAGAGGGCTGGGATAATCCGAATGTATTTCAGATTTGCACACTGAATGAAACGGCATCAGTGCTTAAAAAACGCCAGGAAATTGGGCGTGGCCTTCGAATTGCCGTCAACCAGGACGGGGAGCGGGTTCACGGCTTCGATGTGAATACCTTGACCGTCATGGCCAATGAATCGTATGAGGATTTTGTCAGCCAATTACAAAAAGAAATCGAAGACGAAGAAGGCATTAAATTTGGCGTGGTGGAAAAGCATCTGTTTGCCAATATCGTGATTGAAACCGAAGATCATAAACCTGCCTTTTTAGGGGCGGACACGTCCGGACAAATATGGAGGCATTTGTATGATGCCCACTACATCGACAAAAACGGCAAGGTTCAGGACAAACTCCGTAACGATATTAAAGAGAATAAAGTTGATCTGCCGGAAGAAGTTCAAGCGTATGCCCATCAGATTACCGCTACACTTAAAAAAGTGGCGGGCAATCTCAATATCAAATATGCAGGGGACAGAAAACCGGTGACACTGAATAAAGCGGTTTTTCTGGGTGAAGAATTTAAACAGCTTTGGGACAGGATTAAATACAAAACCACATTTAGGGTGGAATTTGATAGTGATAGCCTTATCAAAGCCTGTGCCGAAAGGATTAAGACTGAATTGGTTGTTGGAAAAGCTAAGTTTGTTTATGAAAAAGGCATCGCCAAAATCGAGCGCGGCGGCATAGCACTGGATGAAATCCGGGAAACCCGGCATCTTTATGATGTGAAAGATTATGCTTTGCCGGACATTGTGAGTTATCTCCAGAACGAAACCAATCTGACCCGGCGGACGGTGGTGGCAATTCTCACTCAATGCGGACGTTTACAAGATTTCAAAAACAATCCGCAGAAATTTACGAATGAAGCCAGTGCCATCATCAAGCAGCAAATGCGTCATTTTATTGTCGATGGCATCAAATATGAAAAGATCGGCGATGACCATTACTACGCACAGGAGCTTTTTGCTGATAAGGAATTAACCGGCTATCTCAATAAAAATATGCTGGAAGCAAAGAAGTCGGTCTATGACCATGTGGTTTATGATTCAGACATTGAATCGGAATTCGCCAGGTCGTTTGAACAAAGTAAGGATGTAAAAGTTTACGCCAAGCTGCCGGGCTGGTTCAAAATCGACACCCCGTTAGGCACTTACAATCCGGATTGGGCCGTTTTGGTCAATCGCTATGATGAAGAAAAGCTTTATTTCGTTGTTGAAACTAAAGGCAGCATGATTGGTGAACTTCTTCGCCCGATGGAGAAAGCCAAGATCGATTGTGGCCGCGAGCATTTCAAGGCGCTTGGTGACACTGTTGATTTTACTGTGGCGGATACTTTCGGCACGTTTATGGATAAAGTGGCGGGATAAAGTTTTGCGAGGCGGTGGTATGACTGCCGATAGCCTAAAGCTTTAACATTTAACAAGGCAAAATAGTAAGCAAGAGCCTATTTACTGCAACTTATTTCCTTTGGTTTGATCCAGTATTTTCGGCGGAAGATTATTGTCTTAAAGTCTATTTTAACGTCAACTTTACTGTTTATACCTATCCAATTACGTTAAAATGCCCGTCCTAATGAATTTCACAGGGCTTTGTTTATGTTTAACAAACTATTTCCTATTCTAATTTTCATTTATTTTCTCACAGGCTGCGCGACCAGCCCAACCGGCAGAAGTCAGTTCATCATGCTGCCTGAAACTCAGGTTGACCAGATGGGGTTGCAGGCATTTAATACCTTAAAACGGGATAAGAAAATCAGCTCAAATCCACAATACAATAAAGCGACCCGCTGTATCGCTCACGCTATCACCAGTGTGACGGGTGGGAAGTGGGAAGTTGTTGTATTTGAAGACAAAAGCCCTAACGCCTTTGCCTTGCCCGGTAATAAAATCGGTGTTCACAGCGGTATGTTGAAATTAGTTGAAAATCAGGAGCAATTGGCTGCGGTTATCGGTCATGAGATCGGTCACGTTTTAGCTAAGCACAGTAACGAAAGGGCGTCCCAAGAACTGGCAATGAAACAAGGGATGAATGTCTTGCAAGCCATGACCATGCCGACATCGCCGTTAGGCCAGTTGGGTTTCGGTTTACTCGGCGTCGGCGCGGAATACGGCGTGCTGAAGCCCTACGGGCGTACGCAAGAAAGCGAGGCAGATATTATCGGTGTCGATTTAATGGCGAAAGCCGGTTTCGATCCGCGACACAGTATCGGTTTGTGGCAAAAGATGGATCAAGCAACCCAGGGTAAACAGCCGGTTGAGTTTATGTCGACTCACCCTTCTCACGCTACCCGTATCCAAGATTTAGAGAAACACATGCCGCAAGCAATGGGACTTTTTCAACAAGCTCAAAACATGGGTAAGCAGCCCCATTGTATTTAAGGCGTTGTCTCTGAATATGAATCCGGGATTAGCGCATTGCCATCCTTATCCGTTCGAAAAACTGGCGCAACTCAAGCAAAGTTTGGTTCCCCCGGCGGATAAGGCACATATTGCTTTATCCATCGGCGAACCGGCGCACCCAACACCCGAGTTTATACAGAAAGCCTTATTTGAGAATATTAAAGGCTTGGGGATTTACCCCACGACCAAAGGCATTTTGGGGTTAAGGCAAGCCATTTCTGATTGGCTTAGTTTCCGTTTCAACATTCCGCCCGACGCCATTGATCCTGAAACCCAGGTCTTGCCGGTTAGCGGCACCCGCGAAGCGTTGTTTTCAATCGCCCAGTGTATTGTTAATCCGGCGGTAGATCCTGTGGTGATTATGCCCAATCCGTTTTATCAAATTTACGAAGGGGCGGCCTTATTGGCGGGCGCGAAGCCTTATTTCTTGAATACGACAGCCGAAACCGGTTATTTGCCTGATTTTGATGCGGTACCTGAGGCTGTTTGGCAACGCTGCCAATTGATTTATATCTGTTCGCCCGGTAATCCCAGCGGGGTGGTTATGGCGCAAGCGGATATGGAAAAGCTTATTAGCCTTGCGGAACGCTATGATTTCATTATCGCTTCGGATGAATGCTACAGCGAACTATATGACGACGAATGCAATCCGCCGCCCGGATTGTTGCAGGTTGCTTTTGCAATGGGCAATAAGGCTTTTAAAAGATGTCTTGTCTTTCATAGCCTATCTAAGCGCTCCAATGCGCCGGGTTTGCGTTCCGGCTTTGTGGCCGGTGATGCCGACATTTTGAAAAGTTATTTTCAATACCGCACCTATCAAGGTTGCGCCATGCCTTTGCCCACCCAACATGCGAGTATTTTGGCTTGGCAGGATGAAACTCACGTTATCGAGAACAGGCAATTGTACCGAGCTAAATTTGACGTTTTTGTCGAGATTCTTAAAGAGGTTTGCAAGATTACTAAACCTTCCGCAAGTTTCTATATTTGGCTGAAAACTTCAATTTCCGATACAGAATTCTGTCAGAAACTGTTTGCGCAACAAAACATCACCGTTCTCCCGGGCAGCTTTTTGTCACGTTACAATGCAGGCATTAATCCGGGGCAGAATCATGTCCGTATCGCATTGGTAGCCCCTTTTGCGGAGTGCATAGAAGCCGCGCATCGAATTAAACATTTTTTAACCACCTTAAATCAAAAGTAATAACAATGAGCCAACTAGAAACCATCATCAATAATGCCTTTGAACAACGAGCAGACATCACGCCGGGAAATACGAGTGTTGAAGTCCGAGATGCCGTTAATGAAGTCTTAACCTTGCTCGATACCGGTAAAGCGCGCGTTGCGGAAAAAATTAATGGCGAGTGGATAACCCACCAATGGCTTAAAAAAGCCGTATTACTGTCTTTCCGCATTAATGAAAACCGGATGATGGACGGCGGCAATACCAAGTATTACGACAAAGTCGATTGCAAATATGCCAGTTATTCGGAAGACGACTTTGTCAAAGCCGGTGTGCGCGTGGTGCCGAATGCGGTGGCGCGTAAAGGCTCATACATTGCGCCCGGTGCGATTTTGATGCCGTCTTACGTTAATATCGGCGCTTATGTCGATAGCGGCACGATGGTCGATACCTGGGTCACCGTCGGTTCATGCGCCCAAATCGGCAAGAACGTGCATTTATCCGGCGGCGTCGGTATCGGCGGGGTGTTGGAACCGTTGCAAGCCAATCCGACGATCATCGGCGACAATTGCTTTATCGG
>DLHW01000012.1 GCA_002483425.1 Methylococcaceae bacterium UBA7658 | reverse complement strand
GTGAGCTTGCGAACCCCAACAAATGGGTAAGCATGTTTTGTTGGGGTTCGCAAGCTCACCACCAACCTACAATTTCATGTAATTAACGTGATTTTGGTGTCAGTGAAGCAAGTTAGCATAGGTGGAACTTGCGGGATACGAGGATTCGTCTGCTAAACGTCCTCTATCACGTTACCCTTGATAAGGGCTATTTGACACGATCTAAAATTTATTTCCCTCATCAGCTGCTTCTAAATACGTTCTCTGTTTATAAAAAAACCGCGCCGAACATTCTATATAGAGGCTATTGCCAACTTGCGTTTATAAGAGTAAAAAGACTCTTAGGTTAATCGTAACCTGTAGGCGGATTTCACTTACGTGGCTTCCCCAATCAACCCTATTAAAAATAATAGCCCAAGGAGTTGATGATGTTGTCGAAAATAACTGTTGCCGATTATATGACTAAAAGACTGGTTTCGCTCTCCAAGCAAACCAATGTGTCTGACGCCATCAAAAAGTTGCTGGAAAATAAAATCACCTGCGCCCCGGTGATGGATGAACATGGCCAATTAATTGGCATGTTCTCAGAGAAGGATGGCATGCGTGTAGTTTTAGCAAGCGTCTACGACCAGGGCATGTCAGGGAAAGTGGGGGACTTCATGTCCACCGATATTATCAGTGTCGACGCCAATTCCAGCATTGTAAATTTAGCGCAAAATTTCCAGGGTTCCCCGGTAAGAAGTTACCCGGTTTTCGACCACGGGAAATTGGTTGGCATTATTAGCCGTACGGATGTCTTAAGGGCGTTGGTTTCATAAGAATAGCCTGTTATGCCTCTCAACGCGTCATCCGGGAGTTCAAGCCCCGGATTCCCCCTGCATCCCTACTCCCTCCCCGACAAAAACGGCACAAAACTCACCGCCTCAAACTCTTCCACCTCGAAACCTTTATCGGTACGGATCACCCTTTGCAAGGTTTGCCCGCCGCTTTCGCCGGCTGGAATAATCATGACAGCACCCATCGCCATTTGTTCGAGCAAGGCGTCCGGGATTTCAGCCGGTGCGGCGCTGACTAATATACCGTCGAAAGGCGCATACTCGGGCCAGCCCCAACCGCCGTCGTTGTGGATGTAGCTGACGTTCTTAATCTTGAGATCGAACAAATGGTTTTTGGCCTTTTTCTGCAACGGTAAAATCCGTTCCACCGAATAGACGTGATCGACCAATTGCGCGAGGATGGCGGTTTGATAACCGCAGCCGGTGCCGATTTCAAGCACCTTATGGGAATGACTTAATTTATTGATTAACAATTCGGTCATCCGGGCGACGATATAAGGTTGCGAGATGGTTTGGTTATAACCGATCGGTAACGGCGTATCTTCATACGCCCGGCTCGCCAACGCCTCGTCGACAAAAATATGGCGCGGCGTCGTCCGCATAATGTCCAGCACTTTGTGGTTGCGGACGCCCTGCTCAATCAAGCGGTTCACCATGCGGTCGCGGGTGCGCTGCGAGGTCATGCCAATGCCTTGCAGACTTGGGTTCATAGGCGAGTCTCCTGCGGCAGCCATGCGTCCAATGCCTTAAGACGGTCGTACCACGTTAAATCCAGTTGTAACGGCGTAACCGACACATAGCCTGCGCTGACCGCGTAAAAATCGGTGCCGGGACCGGCATCCTGCTCCGCGCCAGGCGGCCCAACCCAATATAAAACCCGGCCGCGTGGATCCTTGCCGGTAATTACGGGTTCCGATTTATGCCGCTGCCCGAGACGGGTGGCTTGGTAACCTTTTAACTCGCTTAGCGGAATATTCGGCACGTTGACATTCAGGATGCTGTCTTTGGGTAAGGGTTTGTCGATCAATTGTTTTAATAAAGTTAGCGCAACTTGCGCCGCCGTTTCAAAATAGACTAATTCTTCGCTATTGCCGGCCAGCGAAATTGCGACCGCAGGCAAACCTAAAAACCGTCCTTCCGTGGCGGCGGCCACCGTACCGGAATACAACACGTCGTCGCCCAAATTACCGCCGTGGTTAATCCCGGCAAACACCATGTCGGGTTCCTTTTCCAGCAAACCGGTAATCGCCAAGTGCACGCAATCGGTCGGTGTGCCGTCTACCTTGATAAAACCGTTCTCGCCGAACGCAGCTCTAAGGGGCATTTCCAGCGTCAATGAATTGCTGGCGGCGCTCCGGTTTTTGTCCGGAGCGACCACTGCAATGTCGGCAACCTGCTTTAAGGTATTCGCCAACGTCGAAAGCCCCTCAGCCAAATAGCCGTCGTCATTACTCAACAAAATGTACATCAACCATCGCCTTGCCGCCAATAACCCTATAAAATCGTAAATGGTAGCAATTTTGCGCAATTAAACCAGCTTTCGTGACAAAAAAAATCATCAGCCCGAGCGACCGGGATTTATTCAGGCAAACTGTCGGCAATGTACAAACGGTTAAAAGCGATAAAATCGTTTTAAAGCCGGATACCTCTCCGAAACCCTATCCAAAACCGAAGCCTAAACTCTTTGACGAGGATATGACGGATATTTTCGTCCCAGACCTCGAACAAGTCAGCCACGAAGAAAGCCTGTGTTATGCCGCACCAGGCATTCAAAACAATGTTTTAACGAAGTTACGTAAGGGTTTTTTTAGTGTGCAAGCCGAATTGGATTTGCATGGCTTCACCAGCGAAACCGCAAAGAGGCAATTACTGGAATTTTTATCGCTGAGCAGGATAGCGGGTTACCGTTGCGTTCATATCATCCACGGTAAAGGTTATCGCGCTTCCGGCAGCCATCCGGTGCTTAAAAATAACTTGAATCGCTGGCTAAGGAAGCACCCGGATGTTCAAGCTTTTTGTTCGGCGCCGCAAAAACAGGGCGGAACCGGGGCCGTTTATGTCTTGCTAAAATTACAACGCTCTGATTCGCGCTAGCATCCAAAAAGCTTTCAGCCGGTCTTTATTAAGATTCTACCAGGACGATGGCAGTCTCTTATTGATCACTAAATCTTTATCATGAATGGCGACATACCCGCCTTTTGTCAATTCTTGCATCACCTTGTTAACCATTTCCCGGGATGCGCCGATCATTTTAGCTAAATCGTCCTGACTGGGTTTGTTACGGATCAACCTTATATCGCCTTCATATACGGCCATTTCTTGCAAAACGATAATAATCCGCTCATAAACATTCGATAAGGCCATTTGTTTAACCTTTTCGGTCAATTGCCTAATTTTATTGGACAATACGCCCAGCAAATCGATAGCAACGTCGGGATAATGCTTAAGCCAGGCGATAAAGTCGCTTTTGGAAATAATCGCGCAAGTGGTTTTTTCCACGGTTTCGACCGAGGCGGAACGCGGTTCATCGGATAGTAAGGCAATCTCGCCAAAATAAGAGCCTGCTTCTTGCATCATCAGGGTAAGCTCTTTACTTTTGTCGTCGGAACCGAATACCCGAACCTTCCCTTCCAATATGATATACAAGGAGCTACTCTCGTCCCCTTCCATGATAATAGTGGCATGTTTGGGATATTTCGCCGGTTTTGCTTTATCCACAAGCGCATTTAAAACGTCATCGGAGAGTTTCGACAAAAACGGTATTTTTTTAAGTCCTGCTAAAACTTCTTGCTGCACATTGACTCCTTTTGATTTAGGGATTTCTTCGCCATACGAACAGAGTAAACCGGACTTATTTTAACTTACAACCGCGGCATAACCACCCTTTTCGAAGCCAAATATTTTAATCGTTATTTCAGCGAAACATAATTTTTCCGTTAGAATGCTATAACGTTTTATCTTTTAATATCATATAATTGCTCAATTTTTAGCCTGTTTATGAACCATAATGGGGCAATAATTGGATCCGGTTGATGCAACCGGCGGCTTTCGCAGTATAATTGCAATCCGAAAGGAATGACAATACGAAGCAATTTTTAAACCATTAGATAGCCACCGTAAAAAATAATAGTAAAACGATGATTCGAATTTTACTCGTTGACGATCATGAATTGGTACGCATGGGTTTGGAAGCTCTGCTGAATGCATCGGACGACATGACTGTCGTGGGCGTGGCGCAATCCGGAGAAGAAGCCGTCAACCTAGTGTTCCACTTATCCGCCGATGTCGTGCTGATGGATGTCAACATGCCTGGAATTGGCGGCGTGGAAGCTTGTAGACGGATTTTAAGGCGCAATCCGGAAAAAAAAATTATTGCCATTTCCATCCATAACGACGGTCCCATCCCGCAACAATTACTTAAACTGGGTGTCATGGGCTTTATTTCCAAAGGCTCGTCCGTTGACGAAATGATCCACGCAATACGCAAAGTCGTAGCTGGAAAACGTTACCTTTGCACCGAAGTTGCCAATAATCTTGCGCTCCAGGGTTTACCGGGCAATATCGAATCGCCTTTTGCTAAACTTTCCCACCGAGAGGCCGAAGTTGTTACGCTGATCTTACAGGGCAAAAGCATTCAGGAAATGGCCGATATGCTGATGCTGAGCGATAAAACGGTTAATACTTACCGCTACCGTCTTTATGAAAAACTCCAAGTCAAGAACGACGTCGAATTAACCCGGCTTGCCGTCAAATTCAGCCATATCGACGCCGGGTTAATTTAAAGCCTCTGCTTCCCAACCGGCTTTAGATACAAGTATTCTGGATAAAATAAAGCTTATAACGCATTGACTTTAAAAGAGTAATAAGAGGTTACAGCAACTCTCGCGCTTTGATAAAAGCATCCCTGAAATCGAGATATAAAGGTTTGTCCGTTTCCACCATTAATCTCAACAAGTTATTTTGCAATTGATATTTAACGTTTCCAACGGCTAACGCCCCGATACCGGCAGCACCCGGCGAGTGAATGGCATGCGCCAGCGGCGCTCCCATATCATTGCGCTTAATTCCTTCTATTCCCAGCGGCGGTACGGCGTTGACATCGCCGGCTACTTTGAGCTGTTTAGCGTCGTCCAGGATATCGGCGTTCAAAACCTGTATTCCAGCCTTAGCGGTACAAAACACAATATCGGCATGCGCCAATAATCTAGCCTTATCCGCATCCGAACTGGCTAATGTGCCTTTTAAATTGCAACCGAACCGGGTGTTATATTCTTTTGCAACGGCCAACGCATTATCTACCGACAGATGATCGGTCAGCACCATATCGGCGCCCGCCAATGAGGCAATAATACCGGTCGCAATACCGACCGAACCCGTTCCGCCGAACACGACGCCATGGCAATCTTTCAATGCTTTGCCGTGTTTTTCTTTAAGCTGCTTTTCCACACACGCCACCAGCGCCGCCGCCGTGGTATACGCCCCGCTCGGATCGGCAAAAACCGACACCTCGAACGGCGGCACCATAGCTTTTTTCGCAGCGTCCATCATATCCACCGCCAACCCTAAATTACGCCCGCCGATAAAAATGCCGGTACGCTTAACACCGGCCGGTCCGCGTGAAAAAATCGCATCCTGCACCAAACCGTTTACATTTTCCAGCTTGACATTATTGTACGGGATCATGACATCGAAGCCAGCGTCCACCGCCATATTGATGTCGAACGGACTGTTGTGCGGCATGGGATCGAACATGTGCAGGATGCTGCGTTTTTCCATGATTTAGCTCTCAAATAAATTTAGTTAAGTTCTGTTAAGGAATCACTGAGCAAGTCGATTTCATTGATGATTCGACAAGCTCGCCAAAAACGGAAGCAACCCTTAGCTGTTCGTCTTGAACTTGCCGGAGGATTTTCCTTAAGTCGCCGAT
Source organism: Methylococcaceae bacterium UBA7658 (assembly GCA_002483425.1). Taxonomy (GTDB): domain Bacteria; phylum Pseudomonadota; class Gammaproteobacteria; order Methylococcales; family Methylomonadaceae; genus Methyloglobulus. The sequence goes on along the minus strand of DLHW01000012.1, from coordinate 10,798 downwards.
CTAACATACTCTCTTGCGACTTCGAAAGCGTGTTCGAAATGCAGATAAACAGGTTTATCGGATTCGATCATTTGCTTTAATAACCGGTTTTGGGCTTGATATTTAATATTGCCGATTGCCAGCGCGCCGATACCTACGGCACCGCTAGTGGAACCGGTAATGACTGTACCGTTTTGAAAAGCGTCGACTCCGGCAATACCTGCGGGCGGGACGGCGTTTACATCGGCGGCTACTTTCAATTGCGGCGCGGCAGCGATTAAAGCAGCGCTTAACAGTTCGATTCCTGCCGCGCCGGTCGCCACCACAATGTCTGCGGTCTTAATATACTCAGTTTTATCCGCATCCGCACCGGCGGTAATCGTAATTTTTCCTTCGCCGAATTCTTGGTTGCATAGTTCGGCCATTTGTTGGGCTTTCTCGAGTTGACGCCCGATAATCCTCACATTCGCGCCAGCTTTCGCCGCAATTACCGCCGCAGCTTGGCCAACAGGCCCCGTGCCGCCCAACGCCAGCATGTTTTTTCCGGCCAATGCGGTGTCAAACTTTGCCGCTAACTCTCGCTCTACCGCCGCCATCATCCCGGCGGCTGTCGTAAAGGCCCCGCTCGGGTCGGCAAATACCGATACCTCGAACGGAGGTACCATGGCTTTTTTTGCCGCTTTCAACATATCCATGGCTTGTTTTGTATCGCGGCCGCCGATGAAAATGGCGGTGCGTTTTAAGTTTTTTGCGCTCCGGGAAAAAATAGCGTCTTGCACTAAAGCCTGAACTTCGTCCAGTTCTACATTAGTATAAGGTACGGCAGAAACCCAACCGGCATCCATAGCCATATTCACGTCAAAAGGGCTAAGGTTTTTCGCCGTGGTCAACATGTGTAATATATAAGGTTTTTCCATGTGTTATCCTCGATTAAACAGCGCGAGAGTATAAAAGAAAACTCACCGGATTAATACATCATAAAAGACATACCGGCCGCTCGGACGAAAGGTTTGCCGCAATATTCAAACAGCCCCGTTCGATCTAGTGCGCTTATTACAAGGGTAGACCTTATAGTCAGTTAACTCAGCCGGTTGACCGGCAAAATGTCAACTCGCAGCACGGCTTAAAACTTTATCTCCGGAAGAAAAAACCGGCGGCAAAAAACCGTTTTTTCGACCATCACACCAAAAAGCATAGCTTAGACGCTAATCTTTAGCTTGAAAACTGTGTTATATCACACACTTTTTTATCAAACTGTGTCATATCACACACTTTTGTATTGCAAGTCTAAGCATTGCAAGGCTTTCAGCCGTCCTTTAAAAAAACAAAAGTGTGTGATATGACACACTTTTTTAAATTCCGATCTAAACAGTGGGATTTGTCAGTATTTTCTTACCTTGTTGCCGGCTGTTGACTAATAGCCTCCACCTGCGACGGTTCAGATAAACAATTTCTATTAATATTTATTATCAAGTTGTTAGGCAACTATCGAAGAAATTTGTGGAGGTTTTCACGGATTTCTAACGACGCACAATGTTTTTAAAAATATGGCACGAATAATGCTTTTTATAAATCCGGTGACCTTATTCGTCATTGCAAAAAATTCACTAACAACAATATTTGTCCCTAGGAGGACAGCATGAAAAAAACAAAATTAGCACTTTGCTCGGTTGCGGCATTGTTGGTCGCGGGCCAAGCTTTTGCTCACACCGGAGTACGGGATCAAGCTTTAGAAAGAAAATTAGAGGGCACCACCGTTATCTCGGACGGCGCCAGCTACAACGCCTTCACCTTAACCCACGGATGCGGCGGCGACAGCGGCAAGGGTTATCCGGCATTAGGGCAATCGGCCTTATTTCCATTCGGCGATAACGCCGTTTGGCGCGATGCAGCCGGTGCGGTGATGCAAGTCGGCGGCGACGGTAACGGCACGATCGTTCCCGCGACCGGTATTGGTCTTAACTTGGCGGTTGCCGGTATCGCGGGCGCCCAGTCGTCCTTCCCTACCACGCATGAGATCGTCGACGACTTAGGCCGTGTACATGGCTTGCTTTTCAAGGACGGCGCGATGCAACCGCAATTGTACACCCTGACGCCTTTTAGAGTGACCGCGCCTCAAATCGCCAATAACTGCGTTAAACGCTTGATGGTTCGTATGGGCGTTATCACTCATTGCGATATCAACAAAAACGAAGCCAGCGATGCGGCCGGACCTTACAGAAAACCCAAAGACGCTTTTAGACGGGCTATTCCGTTGTTAGTGGACGGCGATCTGTACGGCGACACGATTCAAAAGAATGTCAACGACCCTGGCGTGGGCGTGTTTACGGATGAACCGGGCGGCAACGGCGATAACAATCGCTCCGACTGGTGGTTTACCGCGCCTTATCCAAGCAGCGCGCTCTACGTCGACCCGCAAGTGTTGCAACCCACTTACTGGACAACGATGACTGTTAACAACTCAAAAGCCGATATCGATGCTTGCGTAGCGGGCGGCGGCACCCCGGTTGATGTCAGCGTAGAACCCGGCGGCGCCGATTTCGACGCATACATGAACGCCAATAACCTCAAACCGTTCGCTCAAGCCGGCGGTCCGCTGTAAAAAACAAACAGGAACATAAGTCTGCTGGAATTTATAATCGCAGGCTTATTTCACAGCCAACCATCCAGACCGTTCCGTGCAATGCGGGGCGGTTTGGATTTTGCTTTTTATTCTTTTGAGAATTTGAGGTAAATTAGCCCGGCTTTAAGCTTACTGACTTAAAAGCCGAGTCGTATTAAACGGCATTACGCCAATCTTGAATACCGGGATTGACTTAACAGCGGCAGGATGCCGGAAAAATGGATATAACTAAACAGGTTTAAAAAACCAAATTAAACATAGTTTTCAGCTTGAATGATAAACTCATCGATAAATTAGAGGTAACATCATGAAAAAATTAACCAAATTACCAGTTGCGACCGGAATCGTCTTATTCGCGGTCTGCTCCGGTTCTGCCTTAGCGCACACCCAATCCGGTGTTCTTGGCAACACCACTTCGTCCGGCACCAAGACCGATAAATATGTGGTCGAATGCTCCGGCGGCACGCACCATCTCCAAATTCAAGTGCGGGATAAAAAAACCGCCCCTGAACTGGGTACTAAATTAACCATATCGGCCGTCAACGGAACCGCTGCCGCCTGTACTGCAAGCAGCACGGATAATACCGATACCGATGGCTTGTACAGCGCGATAGCTTCTTGCGATGGCGGCGATGGCGATTATGTGATGAGCGTAGTTAAACCCGCTTGGACTGCGAACGGTAAAGAAACCTATATCGCGCAATTTCACTGTGAAGACGCTGCTGGCAACCATACCGAAACAGTCTTCTCGCAGATTCAAAATCAATAACCTGTCCTTTCGTATTTACTCGGGCTAACGTTAGTCTTTAGCCCGGGTCTCAAAACCAAGCAAAATCTCATTATGAATCGGCTTAAGCATTCTTTAACTTTTAAGCAATTAAGTATTTTTATAATGATTTTTAATATCGAAAACCGATGTTCGAAAACAAGATGGAAACCCGTTCATTAGTTACCCTCATTACTGTTGCCCTCCTGTCCGGTCTTACGGCCGTCTTGCTGGTGATAGCTTTGGTGCTACCGGCGGCCTACGGCATTGACCCGACCGGAATCGGCGGCAAGCTGGGTTTAGTAAAGGCGCAACCGGGTCAGCCCGGCAATTTGGCACGAACCGCAAGTAAGGCTAAACCAGATACCCTACCTCCCGGACAAGCTTCAACGGCAAGCAAACCTATTGTCACGGATATCGATAACGGCTTAGAGCCTGAACGGGAAGATACCGTTTCCGTAATCGTGCCGCCCAAAAGCACTATGGCTTACCGGGTAACCATGCTGCGTGATTACGCCTTGAATTACCATTGGAAGACCGATGGCAAAAAAGTCAACCTCTCCTTCCGGGGGGAAGGCAAAAATACGCCTTTGAAAATTTTTAAAGATTTTTCCAAAGACCAACTCGCCAAGGGCCAAGGCTTGTTTATTGTGCCGTTTCCCGGCGTATTCGGTTGGTATTGGGAAAACCAATCCGATCAACCGGTTACAGTCTGGCTGAGTGCCAGAGGCGCTTATCAGGTTTTGGGGGTCGCTCCAGTTAACCCGGACAAACTATAACACGTGAACAAACGCTGCCAGCACTGCTGAACCCAACTGAATCGACGAGGCCATAAACCTATGAAATTATTAATGAAGCTCGCAAAATCGATAGCAATCACCTTGGCTATTCTCTTAACTGCTTGTGCTCCCGTTCAACCCTGGGAACGCGGTAATTTAGCCAAGCCGCAAATGGCGCTCGACCCGTATCCGCTGCAAAGCGCGTTGCGGGCGCATAATTATGGCAGCCGGGAAGCGGCGGCGGGCGGCAATGCGGCGCAAGGCGGCGGTTGTGGCTGTTATTAAGCTCAGTAGCCTCAAGGCAGAACGCCTTTTGCGGAACTTCACGACACAAGCCGGCCCCAGTATTGGGGCTGGACAGACAACCTCGTCAATTCGCGCCAGCAAACTGAATAGCTTAGGCGCATTAAGCGGCGCCGCCTTAGTGCTGCCCGGCTTAATTTCACCGCTTGCCCATGCCGCCGAAGGCGATGAAGTGGATTTTCAGTACAGTCATTACCAGGAGGGGAAGCGGGAAATACAGATCTCAATAGAAAACCCAGAAACCGGAGGAAATGATTTTCCGAAGGTAAAAAATTCCAACCCGATTGAAGTAGAAAGCTTACACGGTAGTAGCCGAATAAGCTTGACTGACCATATCAAATTTTCATTTAATTACATCCAGGACACGTGGGGAGGCGCAACCCCGATTTCAACCGCACCGTCCGCATATGGAGGAAACGATGCGACGACTGATGCATCAGGGAATACCATCACAGGCGCAAGCCCTTATGTCCAAACCCCTAACGGCAATTCGTTATTTTTCTCAAAAAACTTAAAACCTTATGTTCTGTCAATCAACCCAAATAGTTTTGAAGAAAAACTGACTAGAAGCAAAAGACTCACCCATATACTTTCCACGGCATCCCCGGAAACCCGCAAGCAAGGGGATTTTAAATTAAGTTACGATTGGGATGAATTTGCCTTAAATGTGGGCGGCGGAATTTCGGTCGAGGACGATTACGAGTCCCGTTTTGGCAACATCGGAGCGCGCTGGGATTTTAACCACAAGCAAACGACCGTCAACGCCGATCTCAGTTACACAAATAGCGACACCAACGCCATCCTGGACCATGATTTAGTCACTTATATTGAAAACGATAAGTATTATTTAGACCATGTCCTAACTACGCTCAGCGAGACCGGCGAACCACAATACGCCAGTTACGGTAACTTGGTAGGCAATCGACAAGACTGGTCAACCCACCTTGGCATCAATCAAATCCTGAACAAATCGGCATTGGTGGGCGCTGATTTCAATTACACCCGCAGTACGGGCTATTTGGGCAATCCCTACAAGTTGACCGAAGTGTTTTTTGTTGACCCGGACAGTTTTGGAGATGCAGGCTTTCCCAATCGTGCAACCCCAAGAACTGCAGCCTTTTTGGAGCGGCGACCGGACGTACGCAACCAATGGCAACTGGGCGGGCGCTTTGTGCAATATGTTGAAACGCTCGATGCCGCCTTGCACTTTGACTACCATTTCTCCGCCGATGACTGGGGTGTGCAGGCGCATACCTTCGAGGCCGATTGGGTACAACCCATCAGCGACAGCGGCTGGACGGTTACCCCCAAGATACGCTATTACTCCCAGGATCAGGCGGATTTTTATGTGCCTTTCCTGGTTTCGGGCCAGGCTTATTCAAAAGATGTTTTTGACGGCTTAGGCCGTCAAGTCTTTGCCGGATCTGATGGCAAGGACTATTTCCGCGACCCCAACACATTCCTTATTGTTGATGCCCAAGGAAACCCAAGGCCGGATTCGGTAAGCCTTGAGAAAAAAGTCAACCTCTATGACCCGAAAAAGTTACCCAGCCATTTCTCAAGCGACCAACGCCTGTCCGGTTTTGGCACACTCAGCGGCGGAGTCACTGTGGCCAAGCAATTTGCCAAGGGCTTGACCCTGGAAACCGGCTTTGAATATTACACCCACCAAGGCGCATTGAAATTAGGTGGCGGCGGTGAACAGCCTTACGCCGACTTCGACTTTTGGGTTGCCAATGCCGCCTTAAAAGTCAACCTAGATACAATCTCAAGCAATCATTCTAGCGTTTCAGGCCATACCGGCCATAGTCATCATGTTCATGGTGGCCATGCCCCAGCGGGCGTTCTGTTCGACCACATGTTGCCGGAAGCGGGCGATTTTATGGTGGGTTACCGCTACATGTGGAATAGTCAGGGCGGCCCTATGCTGCACGGTGCCGACCGGGTGACCGATCCCGCCATCGTAGCGAACGGTTGCGGCGGCGATCAGTGTTATTTAACGCCCGACAGCATGGCCATGCACATGCACATGCTCGATTTGATGTACGCGCCGGCCAATTGGCTGACCTTGATGTTAATGCCGCAGTGGATGGACATGGATATGGCGTTAAGAGAACCCATCGGTAGTCCCGAGGGAGGGCTTCCCGGCAATGTAGGCGGACATTTAAATCATCACACCCAAAATAACCATCAAACAGGCGGTATCGGCGACTTGGGGATGTATGCACTGTTTAAGCTGTTCGACAACAATACGCACCATTTTCATGTGACTGCGGGTCTCAGTGCGCCAACCGGCGATGTCGATATTCAGTTTAGAGGCAATCATCAAATCGCCGGCGGTTTTCAGCATTACGGTATGCAACTGGGCAGCGGGACTTGGGATTTCAAGCCGAGCGTTACCTATACCGGTCATTTGGACGATTGGTCTTGGGGCGCGCAAGCGAACGGTATCGTCCGGATGGAAAATAACAATGAATCGGGATATCGTTTGGGCGATTTATTTCAAGCCACGGCATGGGGCGGCTACGCTATCAACAACTGGCTTAGCGCTTCTCTCCGCGGCGTCTATACCGTTCAAGGTAGACTACAAGGGCAATACCCCAATTCCAACAATCAATTTCAAGACCCCGATACCAGCGAATACAGCAGTATTCTTAAATTCGGACCCATGGATTATCCGCAAAACTACGGCGGGCGCTACTGGGATATCGGCTTCGGTTTAAGCGCAATGGTGCCGTCCGGCGATTTGGCGGGCAACCGCGTTAGCGTGGAATGGCTGCAGCCGGTTGAAGACGATGTTAACGGTTATCAGTTGGAACGGGACGGCGCGTTATCGGCAACTTGGAGTGTAGCGTTCTAAGTGAGTGTCGATCTTGCGTGAATCTTTTTTAAAAACGTTTTCCTTAGCACAGGGAAGTCTACCCGCATCTCTGCAACGGATTTTATTCGTTGCAGGTTTTTTTCCGTTTGGGCTAGCAGCTATCGATCATGAAAACGTGACCTTGCAAACAACCCGGTACGCTGGCGCGGAGTTGCAGTTGGAAGTGCGCCAAGCGCCTTTGTCTAAAGTATTGAAGTATATCCGTTCGCAAACCCAGGTGCCGATCCATTATTCGGTGTTGCCGGAAGGTCTGATTACGGCGACCTGCGTCGGCAAATCATTAAAACCGGTGCTTGAATGCCTATTAAATAACAAAGCCGATTTAATTGTGCGTTACACGGATGGAAAGAATACTGAAGAGCACGGCTCTCACATTGCCGAGGCTTGGGTTTTGGGTTCACGGCTTGACGCTTACCCCGCCAATGCCGCCATTTGCGCCGGGGTTAATACGGAAGCTCAAATGGCTTTAACCGAGAAAAGAAAACAAGAAGCCGCTAAAGACCAGGCGTTCGAGGCGTTATTAACCCAGGCGCAATCGCAAAACGCCGGAGAACGCGCAGACGCCATTGGCGCTCTGTTAGCAACCCGAAGAAAAGGCGACCCTAAAATCAAAGCCGTTCTCGACGCGAATTTGCACCATACGGATCCGGATGTGCGCGCGCAAGCGTTATCGACTTACGCGCATTTGGAAGGCAGCGAAGCCTTGCCCGCTATCCGGGAAGCCCTGAATGACAGCTCTCCCGACGTCCGCACGATGGCGGTCGACAGCATAACGAACGACATTACGCTGCTCCAGCAAGCAGTGAACGATAGCGACGAAAGCGTCCGCGACTACGCCCGGATGAAACTGGAAGAACTAACGCATAGAACATCGGAAAGTCAGTAAGCATACAACAGGGTAATACGATTACATTTTATATTTCAGGAACCTCACCATGCTCAAGCAACACATTATTAAAACTTTAATTTTATCGTTTTCAATTTTTTTATCCTGGCCGCTCGCAGCCCTAGAGACAGGTAATCCAGCGCCTTCTTGCGCTTTAACGAGTATGCCGGAAAATCAACCCGCCAACTTAGAACAGTACCACGGTCAAGTTGTCTACGTCGATTTTTGGGCGTCCTGGTGCGGACCTTGCGCAAAATCCTTTCCATTTATGAATACGATGCACGAACAGCTCAAAGACAAGGGTTTACAAATCGTCGGTGTAAATCTGGATGAAAATCCGGACGACGCTAAGGCTTTTTTAGCTAAATACCCGGCCAGCTTTACCGTTTTGGCCGATGCAAGCAAACAATGCGCAAAGGATTTTGATGTCAAAGCGATGCCCTCTTCGTATATTATCGATCGTAACGGCAAGATTCATCATATCCACTTAGGCTTTCGTCCGGGCGAAGCGGACAATCTTCGAGTCTTGGTGGAAAAACTGTTGAACGAAAAAACAGCCGGATAGGTTAGTCCGCTGTTTTGCACTTAGGTTTCATAAGGCTCTTGCGATGACCTTATGACGCTTTAATTTTCCGTGCGCCGCACTTTTGGCGCCGTTGAGTATTAAATTTTTCGAAAATCGAGTAAGCTTCGGCAAGGTCGGCACGAAAAGTTAAATAATTAAAAAACCCGGGCAACCAAAACCTTATTGATTGCATCGAGATAACGTGTTCATTTCTATCCTGCTTAAGACAACTGCAAACGGCATGAACGGCTAACAGACTTACGATGACCGCCGAATTGAACTATTACCGGTATGAATTCAAGGCTATGGGAACGCCTTGCGATATACAACTGTTTTCGCAATCCGAACTGAAAGCCAAGCGCGCCGCCGATATGGCAATTGCGGATGTGCAACGGCTGGAAAATTTGTATTCGCGTTATAAGACCGATAGTTTCCTGTCTGAAATTAACCGGACGGCGGCGTCGGCGGGCAAAATCGAGGTGGATGACGAAACGGCAAGTTTGCTCGATTACGCAGTGACCTGTTACGAACAAAGCGATGGCTTATTCGACATCACCTCAGGCATATTACGGCGCGCGTGGAAATTCGATCAAGTCGCATTACCCGATCAAAACCTGATCGACGAATTGTTGAACAAGGTTGGCTGGCATAATGTGACCTGGAAAAAACCTGTCTTATCGTTTTCTGTACCCGGTATGGAAATCGATTTCGGCGGCGTGGTTAAAGAGTATGCGGTGGACCGGGCGGCAACTCTGTGCTACAGCCACGGTATACGGCATGGAGTCATTAATTTAGGTGGCGACATCAAAGTCATCGGCCCGCGTGCGGACGGCAGCCCTTGGCGCGTAGGTATCCGTCACCCGCGCGACAAGGACGGTTTGTTGGATACCTTGCTATTATATGAAGGCGCACTCGCCAGCAGCGGGGATTACGAACGGTGTATTTTAATCAATGGCGTCCGCTATGGTCATGTTTTGAATCCGAAAACGGGATGGCCGGTAAAACATTTGGCCGCAGTAAGCGTTATCGGCGATTTTTGCGTGGTGGCCGGAAGCGCGTCTACCATTGCCATGCTCAAAGAAACCGAGGGGCCAGAATGGCTGCACGAGTTGGGGCTGCCGCATCTTTGGGTTGACGTGCAAGGCGCTTCGGGCGGATCGATCTAAGCAAAATCCAAACATTGAACAAACCTGCTAAAGACTTCGATACGGTTTAACCGGTGCTAGAAATACAACTTCGTTTGGTTTCCGTCATTTCTAAATAACGCAAGCATGAAACATCATTTATTAACGACTAAAACGATCATCGCAATCGGCTTATTAACCGCGCGCTGTTATTTTGATCCAATCGTTTTTGCAGAAACCAAGGATTCGCTAGACCCATTCGTCAACGATAAGGTACAGATTAAACCTACCGCCTATTCCGCAGTATTTCAGAGGCACGGGGACGGCATACGTACTTGTCCGGTAACCGGCGAGAAAGTCACTAAAAAAAGTCTCAAAGCGGATTATTTTGGCCGCACCGATTATTTTTGCTGCAGCGGCTGTTTAAAAGCTGCGCAAGCCAACCCGGAAAAATTTCTCAAGCTCAGCGAGAAGGAACAGCTAAGCGCCGTTAAAGCTCATCTAGCCTCCGCCAATCCAAACGTATCCGGCGAAGATTATTGCAATGAATAATACTTCTCTTTAATTAAAACTATAACAACGGGTGATAGTACATGAATGCAAATCCTGCTCAGACCGCCAGTAAAATCTGGCTTTATCTGATTGTATTTTTGACCGGGGCCTCGGTCATGGTTATAGAACTGTTAGGAACCCGGCTGATTGCGCCTTTTTACGGAGCCAGTCTTTATGTGTGGTCTTCGTTGATTTCAGTCACCATGATCGCATTAGCCTCGGGTTATTTTGCCGGAGGATGCTGGTCAGACCGGGCGCAACGTAGCGGATTATCTCTGATTATTGCCTTGGCGGGCTTATTTACCTTATTAATCCCTTGGGCCGCCCGGCCTATTTTACT
>DLHW01000060.1:15622-25088 GCA_002483425.1 Methylococcaceae bacterium UBA7658 | reverse complement strand
CTCTCCTGATAGTCTAGAGCCTACCGGAAAGTCTAATCCCCGCATTGATTAAGAGGGCTTTTAAACATAAACAACCACCTCACTGTGTTATAAAAACCGATTTGATATCGGTTGTGAAATAATTCACTGTAAATCTCCTTGATATAAGAACATAATCCGAATGTGTAGCACTTGGTTTAGAAATTAAAGATAAGGTCTAGAACTGTTGCAGCAATCATTAATTGCTAACAAATAATCCAACTTTTCGATTAAGGAGTACGGCAGATGGCTTTAAACGCATTTATTGTCAGACCTTTTGGGAAAAAAGAACTCATTGTCAATAACTCAACCCTGATCGAACGGCTTAAAAAACACCAGAACATCAATGATACCAATAACTTGTACGAGTTAAGCCAGATCGGCGAAACCAATACTTGGAAGGTCAACGTCGATTTCGATAAAGTTCACGATTTGTTAATCATGCCGGCGTTGGAACCCATGCGAATTCGCGGTGAAACCGCAGGCGCTATTGTGGTGGCGGGTAATATTCGCGAAGATATGTTTAATCGCTTAATTACCGACGATTTGGTGATAGCCGATTTATCGATGAATAACGCCAACGTATTTTACGAGTTGGGTATACGACAAGCTTTCCGGGATAAATATACCTTTTTGATCCGCAGTAACTTAAGCGAATATCCTTTTGATCTCAAGACCGATCGCTATTTCGAATACGACTTAGTTGACCTGATTAAAGATTGTAAAAATACGGTAAAAGATCTCACCAAGGCCATCAGGTTAACGGTGATGTCGAATAAGCCGGACAGTCCGGTTTTTAAATTACTACCGAAGCTGGAAGCCGAAGACCGGTCCCGGTTTATTTCTGTGCCCGACGAATTCCGGGAGGAAGTGATGCGCGCTCGGTTTCTGCGGTTGCCTGAGCATCTGAGTATTTTAGCCATCGAATGCGCGGACAGTCTTTGGGAGGCCGAGGGTTTGAGGGAAGTCGGACGCGCGCAATTTGAAGCAAATTTTATCGACGACGCCAAAGTGACCTGGGAGATGATCGTCAACCGTTATCCCGACGACATTGAAGCCAATACCACCTTATCGACGATTTACCAGCGCCGCAATGAAGCCACCCGTTCCGAACAGGCGCTCGCTAGAGTTTCTCGATTGGGCGGATTAACTTCGAACCGGTTGTCGCAACTGCGTTCTTTGAACGGCAGAAATTTAAAAGAAGCGTGGATAAAACAATGGCAATCCGGTCCGCCCGACGGCTGGCAAGCCGCTGCACTGAGTTCACCTTTATTGCAGAGAGCGTATGAAGCTTATGAAGAATCCTTTAAAGCCGATCTTAATAATGCTTACGCAGGCTTAAACGCCTTGACGCTCTTAGTGATCCAAACTGAATTGTCAAATAAGCTGTCCGAAGTCTGGTTGAGTATTCAACGTTCCCCAAACGACAGTGAAACCGAACAAACAAAACGCCGGGAACGGATCGGGCAATTAATAGCAACTCTTGAATTAGCTGTCGAATCGGAACGCGACCGCTTGCGCCGGGAAACCACGATTGATCCTTGGTTTAATTTATTGTCCGCATCGGTGGAGTGTATTGTATCCAAGCAGCCGGAGTATGTTGCTCAACTCTTTGCCGATGCCCGGCATTTTGCGCCGATGGATTCCGAAGATTCGATGCGCCGAGCGCTTAAAATCTATCAAGATCTCAACATTAAAGGTTTTAATTCCCAAAGCAATCGGCCCGGCGGCCAAGATTACAAGACCGAGGGCGCCATCGGCGAAAATGTAAAGCGCGCGTTGAAAGTTCTGTCATGTTCCGACATTAAAAAAACGGGGTCGAGCGCTCCGAAACGAATACTCATTTTTGCCGGGCTACGCTTGCCGTTGCCGCCTAAATCGGAGAAAAAAGAAGGGGTATCCCGGAAATGTATCGAAGAAATTAAAACTAAATTGAAAAACGCCATTCTATCGGAAACCGGGCAATGCGATAACGGAACCGGCGGGTTTAACGAGGTTGTGTTCGGGATAGCGGCCGGGGCTTACGGCGGCGATTTATTGTTTCATGAAGTCTGTCATGCTATGAAATTGCCGACTAGACTATGCCTTGCGTTACCGCGAGCTGAATACATTGGACGTTACGTTACCGATGCGGGTTCGGATTGGGTCGACCGGTTTTATAAAATCTACCGGGATGTCGACGAAATGCGGAGACAAAGTGAAGAAAAAAATGAAAATACCTTTCAACCGTGGGCGATTAAATGTTTTACCGATTCCAGCGAATTGCCCCGCTGGTTGCAAGGCCGCCCCGATTACGATGTCGGTCGCAGAAACCGGTTGTGGATGCTGCAACATGCCATCGTCCTAGCTAATCAGTTGGGCGAAAGCACCGAAGTTACTTTAATCACGCTGTTCGACGGCAAAAGTGCGTCCGGAATAGGCAGTATCGGTCATATGATCGAACGCGCCGGGATGGCCGGCATTAAAGTGAAAACGATTGAATTGGACGATTGGAGCGATTACAAACTGCCGCCTGAACCGATAGAAATCGAAATGAATGCTATTATTGATGCTGACAATTTATCTGCTGCAAGTAAGTCAGTAGCAAATTCGGAAACGGAAAACAGGAAAAAACCTATACGCAGCAATCATCAACCGGAGGGGCGGACGTCCATTGGCGGCTCCGGACCTTAATTAACGATCGAAAAGCTCTTAAAATACTATAAAAACTAGCGATGATAAGCCGATAAATTATTACTACCGGCTGAGTCGTTTACAGACGTTAAGGCGGCGAATTTTCGTTATTATTCGATTTGGCATTTTCAAGAACAGTCAATTTCATTTCGCCGCTATTTTGTTCGATCTTAAATAATTGCAAAACATTCATCCCGAGTAAGGGCTGTTCTAAATTAGATTGCAGAACGGCGGTTACGTCTTTAATAATGAAGGGGCCAAATTTAAGCTCATTAATCTTTGCCGTGCAAGAATCGACGGCTCCGTTCGCAGTGTCGACTTTTATTTTTTCGTCGCAATAAATTGATGCCTCGTGAGCGATCAATTCAGGCAGAGAAACCAGAGTTGCCCCGGTGTCGACGACGAAGTTTAGCGGTTTGTTGTTGATACTGCCTGTAGCCTTGTAATGACCGCTGATATTTTGTTGCAAGGTTAAGACTACCGGCTCCTTCTTTTTTGGGCTGTTTTGCTCATCTGTTTGCGTATCGCTTTCGGCCTCGGCCTCAACCGGCTGTTCTTTGGGCGACCAAGAATCCAAAGTTTCTGCGTTAGCTCCGCAAGCCGATTTTTGATAAACCAAATCGCCTTTTTCGTTCTTACATTTAAAAATTATTTTTTCGCTCCAAACTGGCGAAGAAAAGGTTGCGAAAACGACTGCAAACAATGATGGTAAGAAGTGTATTTTCATGACAAACCGCCCTAAAATCTCTATTTTTTTGTGTGAACAATCGCTCTGCTAACGGCAAAAAATTACCGGTATTAAGAACAGTTAGATTGTGTAAAGTGTAGACCAGATCGGCAATTAAAACTCATAACCCTAAAGCTGTAAGCTAAAAACTAAACAACGGTTTTTACACCAAATATAATAAATCGTGATGTTTGCGCGTTCGCACCGAGGCGACACAGAAAAAAGAGCCGCAAGCGGCCACGATGATATAAAACGAAATAGGGGAATTCGAACCCATCAGAGTAATCATTTTCGTCACCAAAATGGGCGCGGTGCCGCCGAATATCGCCGCCGCCAGATTGCAAGCCAAAGACATGCCGGTGTAGCGTGTTTTGGTCGGAAAAATTTCGACGACCAAGGTGGGTATCGGCGCTATGTAAGCCCCTAAAATAGCGGAAAAAGTAATTTGCGCAATCAGTACGACAGTAAATGTTTTCATTTCCAGCAGATAGATATAAGGCACTGCAAATGCAACATACAGAATTAATAAGACTTTAAGCACGATTTCTCGGTCTTTTGTATCGCTAAACCAAGCTGAAACCGGTGCGACGATCATCATGGTTAATAAACTCAAGGTAAAAATCAGTAAAGAATCCGAGGAAGAAAATTTAAGAAACTTCACCATAAAACTCGGCATGAACACCGTTTGAATATAAAACGGTATGGTGACAGCAAGGTAAATACCAATTCCTAGAAATATTTCTTTATGATTCTGCCGTAGCGCCTCTTTAATGGGGGCCTCGGAAGTGCGGCCGGCTTCCTTAGCTTCTAAGAATACCGGACTTTCGTTCAGTTTAGTGCGGATATACAGACCGATGACGCCGATAAAAAACCCTAGAATAAAAGGTATGCGCCAACCCCAGATGTCGAAATCCTCAGGATTCATAAAATGCGCCAATCCCGCAGCAATTCCAGCACCAAATAATAAACCCACCAGCATACTTAACATGGACAGGCTACCCATCCGGTTTTTGTTTTTAGGTGAGGCATGTTCGACTAAGTAAACGATGGAGCCGCCGAACTCGCCGCCGACTGCGACGCCCTGGACCAATCGAATGACCGTTAAGAGAATGGGTGCCCAGATGCCGATTTCCTTGTACGTAGGTAATAAACCGATGCAGGCTGTGGGAATCGCCATCAACAAGATCGATAAAGCCAGCGCGTTTTTGCGCCCGTATTTATCGCCGAAATAACCGAAGAACATTGCACCCAAAGGCCGCATTAAAAAACCCGCGGCAAAAATCCCAAAGGTTGCGATCAACGCAACGGCATCGTCACCGGAGGGGAAAAAATGTTTGCTAATCAGCGCGGTGAATGTGCCGTATAAAGCATAGTCGTACCATTCCAGGCCATTGCCTACCATTGTGGAAGCAATTACCTTATTTATTTGAGACATTCGGAATCCTTTTTGTTGCTTTTTAGTAGTGCTAATTAACTATACTTAGTTTCATGTTGTATTTTAGCTGTCAGCCGCTTTATGAAATATTCCAACATCTTTGGCATTTGCCGTAGCATTTTAACTTACGGCGAAGTCTGGCGAGGAAATGCCTGTACAAGCTATTGTAGCCTTCAAGGCTAAAGGTCTCCGTTTTCGATTGCGCGCCGGTCTTCAAGGACAAAGGCATGGAAAGGTTGCAATACCCAAAGGATATAGAATCCGCCATCACTTCGCCAGTTATCACTGGCGCTTAGGCTTGTCACAGCTTTCCGCGGTTTTAACGCCAAGGGTTTTCCCAGTGCAACCGAGGATTCTCTTCCCACGCGATCCACAGTGAGCCACTGATGCTGCTCTGCGGGTATAGCCAGAATAGTTTTTTTAAAACAACGTGGCTGTGGATCTCGTCGATCTCGACTACCTGCACAACGCTGCCGCTCTCTTAACCCTCTCCTATTGCTCGTCAAACGCCCTGTCTAATCCAAGATCGTGACATAGCAAAACAACCCAAGCACAACACTCAATAGACCTGATGTCCAGCTCAGGAGCGTTGCACAACAGTGTAATGGTGATTACGATCCTTGCACAAGTAACATTGACTCGCTTATCTTTGCAGGTAGTCTAGCTGCCTCATTTTGGACAATCCATACGGCCTCTAAAGGCACCTGAATACGCCAAAACTTATACACTATCTGTATTTATGTTAGCAATGCGAAATATTCAATAACGCGGATACTCTCAGTTAGATGGGTTATGCTTAAAATTTAAGCAAGCTAACTCGGAAACACCCCTGTAGACAAATACCGGTCCCCCCGGTCGCAAATAATCACCACAATGACCGCACCGGATAACTCTTCCGACAAACGCAGCGCAGCGGAAACCGCCCCACCCGATGAAACGCCTGCAAAAATACCTTCCCTTGCGGCCAGTTCGCGCGTGGTTTGCTCGGCGGAGAGTTGATCGACTTCGATAATGCGGTCTACCCGGTCGGCTTGGTAAATTTTCGGCAGATATTCCTGCGGCCAGCGACGAATGCCCGGGATTTTGGATTCGCCCTCCGGCTGTACGCCGATGATTTGGATGTTGGGATTTTGCTCTTTCAAAAAACGGGAAGTACCCATGATCGTGCCGGTCGTGCCCATCGAACTGACGAAATGGGTGACTTTGCCTTGGGTATCGCGCCAGATTTCCGGCCCCGTTCCTTCGTAATGGGCGCGGGGATTGTCGGGATTGGCGAATTGGTCGAGAATCCGCCCTTCGCCGTTTGCTTCCATTTCCCTAACTAAATCAATCGCCGCCTCCATGCTGCCTGCGGCGGGCGTCAGGATGATTTCCGCGCCGTAGGCTTTCATCGAAGCGATCCGTTCGGAGCTCATGTTGTCGGGCATAATCAAGGTCATCTTGTAGCCTTTGATCGCAGCCGCCATTGCCAATGCGATGCCGGTATTACCACTGGTCGCTTCAATCAGCCGGTCGCCGGGTTTGATCTCATCCCTGGCTTCGGCATGTTTAATCATGCTTAATGCGGGGCGATCTTTGACCGAACCGGCAGGATTATTGCCTTCCAATTTGGCAAGAATGGTGTTGCTGGAATCGGCAAGCAAGCGCTGCAACCTGACAAGCGGCGTATTGCCGACAAAGGCTTCAATCGTAGGATAGGTCATTTTTATAATGGATAAATCGGAAACAGCTTTGATTATCCCATAAAATCTTGAAGAAATTAGCAGGAATCTTGAGCGTATTTACGACTAATTTGTATCACTTAAAGATCTCTCAAGCAGCCAATTTTTTATGGTGTTTTTGCTAGTTAACTTCAAGCCCGTTTAGCGTTATCATGTTAGCCATAACAATAACTAGGATTCTTTGGAGTTAACACATGGCATCACCTTTAATTCAAATGGCTTTGGATTCATTAGATTTCGACCAAACCCTCAGTCTTGCCGAAAAAACGGCGCCTTTCGTGGATATTTTTGAAATCGGCACACCGTGTATTAAACATAACGGTATCGACATCGTAAAAGCCTTGCGCGAAAAATTTCCTGACAAATTGATCCTCGTCGACCTGAAAACGATGGACGCGGGCGAATACGAAGCGGCACCTTTTTATGCGGCAGGTGCGGATATTTGTACCGTGCTGGGCGTATCCGGTTTAGCAACGATTGCGGGCGTTATAAAAGCCGCCAAAGAATACAAAGCCGAAGCGCAAATCGATTTAATCAATGTTCCGAACAAATTGGAATGCGCCAAGGAAGCTGCCAAATTAGGCGCACGGATTATCGGCGTGCATACCGGACTGGATGCCCAAGCCGCCGGGCATACCCCTTATGCCGATTTGAACGCCATTGCCGGTTTAGGGTTGGACGTTAGGATTTCAGTCGCAGGCGGCATTAACGCCAACACCGTGCAACAAGTTGTTGAGTCCGGCGCGGACATCATCGTCGTCGGTGCGGCGATTTACGGCGCCCCCTGCCCTGCCGACGCGGCCCGCACAATCCGTAGATTGGCCGACGGCAAAACCACGCACCGGGATATGATCCTGGATAAAATCTCCAGCGTCTTGGCCGCTACCCATGACGAATATTATCAACAGCTCACCGACATGCTCGATAGCGCCAACCGGATTTTCGTTTCCGGCGCAGGCCGTTCGGGTTTGGTCGGACGTTTCTTTGCGATGCGCCTTGTCCATAGTGGCTACGATACCAGCATGGTCGGCGAAGTCGTGACGCCCAGCATCAGGAAAGGCGATTTGTTGATCGTGATTTCCGGCTCCGGCGAAACCGAACAGTTGATTGCGTTCACCAAAAAAGCGCAATCCGAAGGCGCTAAAATATTGCTAATTTGTTCCAAAGCCAGCTCTACTATCGGCGACATGGCCGACCTGACTTTCCAAATCGGCCGTAGCGACCAATACGGCAAAGTCCTCGGTATGCCGATGGGTACGGTATTTGAGCTTTCTACCTTATCTTTCCTGGAAGGCGCGATCTCGCACATCATCCATGAAAAAGGCATTCCTGAGGAAGCAATGCGTTATCGGCATGCAAATTTAGAGTAAGAAATTTAATTCAAATTTCAGGGGTCCTTTGGCCCCTGAAATCCATTCTTACTATTTTTCTGCGTAGGAGATTACCGCATCGCCGTAACAACCCCGCCAGTAAATTCAATAGTCCGCACAGGAAAGATATAATCCGGTAATACCTTTCTAGGCGCGCTCGCTACGTACCCCAAGCAAAAAATACAATAACGCCGGAAAAACATTTTATAAATGTCTTTTTACCTGCTTTAAGATAAGTTTTTTGACGAACTCACATTAATGAAAAATCAAAATCAGTTTGATTACCCTTTATTTGCCTTGGGATTTAGGCCCTTTTTCGGCTTAGCCGGATTATCCGGTTTAATTTTGATACTGCTTTGGAACCTTATATACCGGGCTAGTTGGGGTAGCGAAAACTACTTCACACCGATTTACTGGCATGCGCATGAAATGCTGTTGGGCTATACCTCCGCAGTCATTGCAGGATTTTTATTGACTGCCGTAGGCAATTGGACCGGTCACGTAATCTTGCGCGGCGGAAAATTGGCCGGTCTATGTCTATTATGGCTATATGGCCGTATTCTGCCGTTTTACGCCGGTCAGCTTCCGGTTGTCTTAATCGCGTTAACCGATATGGCCTTCTTGCCGCTTCTAGCCTATATAGTTACTAAACCGGTCATCGCGGCTAAACAGTACCATAATCTGATCTTTACCGTATTATTGCTCCTATTAATGACTGGTAACGCACTGATTCATTGCGAAATGCTAGGGCTTAAAGAAAAGGTAGCGGAAACCGGATTGCAATTAACCGTGGCTGCGATCACTGTACTGATTCTGGTTATTGCCGGACGGGTCTTTCCTTTTTTTACCGAACGCGGCCTGCCGGGAACTTTGGCGATCAGGAATCCGCAATTGGATAACGGAGCAATACTCTCCGCCGTGCTCGTTTTCGGATTGCAGATATACGGTATTTCCGGTTTCTTTTTAGCAGCGGCATCGGTGCTGGCTTGCCTTGTTAATTACGTGCGTATTGCCGGATGGCATACGCAAAAAATTTGGTATGTGCCGTTACTATGGGTGCTTTATACCGGTTACGGCTGGATAATCCTCGGTTTCGCATTGACTGGGCTGACCGCTTACGGATGGGTTCAATCTTCTATCGCCTTACACGCATTTACTTTAGGCGGTATCGGCGTGTTAACGCTGGGAATGATGGCAAGAGTGGCATTAGGTCATACCGGTCGCAGGCTATTGGCGCCCAACACCATAGCCATTGGTTTTGTTACTATCAACCTGGCTGCTTTTATCAGAATTTTCCTGCCGGTTATTTTGCCGGATTGGTACGAAGTTGTCATTTATACATCCAGCATGGCCTGGCTCATGGCATTTTTATTATTTCTATTTGAATACGGACCGATACTAACCGGGCCTAGAGCCGACGGAAAAGAGGGCTAACGCGCGGCAGACCGGCGTAATCAATTCATTCCGTTTTTTTACCGGCAACATCAACCTTTGAGCAGAGCTTATAAGCGCCATAGTCATG
>DLHW01000060.1:0-15599 GCA_002483425.1 Methylococcaceae bacterium UBA7658 | reverse complement strand
TGCGTCTGCGTATGCCGGCGCCGCCAGGACAGTTGCAATTGCACTAAAATTAAAAGCGTTTTTTTCATGTGTTCTCTATAGTTTTCGTAGTAACCGCTTCCAGACAATTTTTTAACTACCCGATAGATCGATAACTGCTTTATCTATTAAAAATTGCGGAAAGCTTGAATGTTAAACCCGATTAATGACTGAAGGTTTGAATGGCAAATTTTCAAAATTAATCATTTTTTTATTAAGCATAAATTACGCCTGAATAATAAAACGATGATTAATAATAGTTTTACAAACAAGCTTTTCCAGATGTACTTAAAAAATTGAATCATTTCCCGCAGGTCAGTGTGTGATAGCACGCAGTATTTTTCGGCTTAAACATAAGACTATGTTTTATATATAAATACACATCCATATAAACTATAAAACGGCGGTTAAATTTATGTCATATGCCCCAGTTGAAGCTTTAGACCATCGAATAACCGGTAGAAAGGCGAGACCTTATCCTCTCAATGTGCTGTCTTTACAGGTAACGCTTATTGTTTTCCCGCTCACAACACACCCCTTACATTTGTGCTAATCTTAATTTCAATAGAATTTTTTTAGTACTGGCTTAACGCTGTTAATGGATTGCTCGTCAACTCAAATTCCGGTCATTTTGCTCATTGATGACGATCAATCGCTGCACTTATGGGCCGCCCGTAATTTACCGAAAAATCAATTTCAGTTGATTTCGTGTTTTAACGGGAAAGAAGGCCTGGCAATCTTTAAAAAAAATCCGTCCAGTATCGTCATGATCGACATTGAAATGCCTGTCATGAACGGCTTTGCAACGTGTTCGGCGATTCGCAGCTTACCATCCGGACGAGACACGCCCATCGTGATGATGACGATAACCGAAGATGCCGGAAAAATCGCCGACTCCTACGCTGCGGGCGCTACCGATTTTGTAGTCAAACCGGTCAATTGGCGGGTCATGATCCATCGTCTGAACTACATGATCAGAGCAAACAATACTTTGTACAAATTAGCGCACAGCGAAAACCGGCTCAAGAAAGCAAAAACAATGGCGCGTTTAGGCAACTGGGAATGGCAAAGAAATAATAATTGTTTATTTTGGTCTGAAGAAATATTCGACTTAGTAGAGCAAAAAAGCAATGAGTTTGTGCCGACTGCCCATAATTTCAAAAACTTCATCCATAAAGACGATATTCGTTATGTAAACCGGTATTTCATCAAGGCAATGCAGTCAAAAGCGCCAGATACCATTGAATTCAGGGTCCGCACCGCACACCAGCAAGAACGGTTCGTTAATCAGCTAACAGAACCCGTAATGGACGAAAACGGTAACGTGATGGGCTTAATTGGAACGGTGCAAGACATTACGGAGCGGAAGCAGCAAGAAAATAAAATTCTGCATTTAGCCTATTACGACGAAATTACCCAGCTTCCCAACCGGATCTTCTTTCTTAAGTTTTTAGCTAAAACGATCGACTTAGCGAGGCGAAACGCAAAAACATTCGCCCTATTATTTCTGGATTTAGACGGTTTCAAAGGCATTAACGATACCTACGGTCATCAAGCCGGCGATCTCATGCTGAGAGAAATTTCAAAAAGATTGACCGACGGTTTGCGCTGTTCCGATTTAGCGTCGAGGTTTTTCGATCATTTCGATCAAAAAATCGACATCGCTAGATTAGGCGGCGACGAGTTTATTATTCTGCTTAACGACCTGGCGCGCCCGGAAGACGCCGCGAAAGTGGCGGAACGGATACAACGCTGGATTACCCAGCCGGTACAGATGGGAATGCGCCAAGCGCATATCGATGTGAGTATCGGCATCGCCGTTTATCCGCTGGATGGTTTGGATTCCGAAACTTTGTTGAAAAATGCCGATATTGCCATGTATCACGCCAAAAAAATAGGTAAAGGCACTTATCAGTTTTTTCATGAAAAAATGGCGTTACGCGCTAAAAAACGGCTCGAAATGGAATCCTTTATGAATCAAGCCGTGCCCAATAACGAATTACGCTTATATTACCAGCCGGTGATGGATCTTGCTTCCGGCCGGTTAATAGGCGCTGAGGCATTATTACGCTGGGATAATCCGAAATTAGGTTTTTTACCGCCGAACGATTTCATTCCGCTTGCCGAAGAAAACGGCATCATCAATCAATTCGGAGAATGGGCGATTCGAGAAGTCTGCAGACAACATAAAACATGGCGGCAACAGGGACTTGGCGATTTAACCATTTCCGTTAACTTAAGTAGCCTGCAATTTAACCAAATCTCTTTCATACCGAAAATTGCAAATATTCTCGAAGAATATGAGGTTAATCCGGCATTTTTAACGTTTGAACTGACCGAAAGCATGATTATGGCGGACACCGATAAAATGTTAAAAAAACTTAACGAAATTAAGGCGCTAGGGATTAAGCTCGCGTTGGACGATTTCGGCACTGGCTATTCCTCGCTGCGTTATTTAAACCGCTTTCCGCTCGATATTTTAAAAATCGACCGTTCGTTTGTTAAAGAATTACCCGTTAGCACAGACGCCGCCGCTATCGTGCATGCTATTCTCGCTCTGGCTAAAGCGCTCAATTTAAAAACGGTGGCGGAAGGTGTCGAGACCCTTCAGCAAAATAAATTTTTACAAAACACCACCTGCAATGCGGTGCAAGGTTATTTCTTTTCTAAACCCATACCGATCACCGCGTTTCAGAATTATTGGGAACACCACAACCATTTGGTGCATTAATAAATTGAGCTTTAGTCTGCTAAAAAATTATGTGCGCAATGCTTCGATCCGCGCCAAATTAACATGGGCTATCGGGCTATCGGCTGCCTTCGGTTTACTGATCGTCTCGTCCTCATTGTCGTTGAGAGAATATGTAAAGCAAAGACAAGTTAGCGAACAATATCTCTCGTCCATCGCCGGAATCGTGGCGTGGAACAGCCGTTCGCCTTTATCTTTCAACGAATTCGGCTCAGCTAATGAATCTTTAAAATCGTTAAGAAACCAAGACGCCGGTATTTCTGCGCTATTGTTCGACGCCAATAATAAGCTAGCCGCAGCTTACATTACTAAGTTACAGTTATCCATGCCTAAGGAATTGGCGGAAATCACAACAATCGTCAAGGATACGCCAGCCTCTATTCAAACTGGCCCGGAACAGCTAACCTGGACGCCGTTCGAGCGTATTGAAAATTGGTTTGAATCGCTTATCCAGAGTTCGAAAAGACGGCCTGTGAATAAAGGCTATTCGGAGGTTATCCAATACGACCGGCAAGGCCGTTTACATCTTTACCGGCCTATTTTTATCGACCAAGACCTGGTCGGCACTTTGCATTTAATCGACGACATCGGGCAACTGAATAGTTTCATTTCCGGCTTTTTTCTGATTAGCGCTACGCTGATCTTATTCTCACTTCCCTTCGCCATTCTTCTTTCAAACCATTTACAACGCATTTTACTCAATCCTGTGTCAAATTTAATGCAAGCCATGCGAACGGTTGCTCAGGAAAAAAAATTCAATCGTCATGTCGAGAACACAACTAACGACGAATTCGGTCAACTTGTCGATGTCTACAATCAAATGCTGAATGAAATTCATAGCAGGGACGAATTGCTGGAATGGCAACGGGGAATACTATCCGCCCAAGTGCAGGAACGCACTGCGGAATTATCGAAAAAAAACATAGAACTTGAACACGTCGTTGCCGAAACCGTAGCCGCAAAAGAACAAGCCGAGTCGGCGAATATCGCCAAATCGCAATTTTTAGCTAACATGAGTCATGAAATTAGAACGCCCATGAACGCGGTACTGGGTATGGCCGACTTCCTGTCTCAAAGCGGATTAAAAGACGACCAGCGCCGCTCGGTCGAAGTAATGAGACAATCCTCGACTTTATTGCTCAGCATCATTAACGATATCCTGGATTTTTCAAAAATTGAATCCGGGAAATTACAATTGTCCTTACAGCAATTCAATTGTATCGATTTATTACGCGATAGTTTTGAATTATTGCAACTTGAAGCGAAATCTAAAGGCTTACGCTATAAGCTGAATTTTAAAACCGAAATTCCGGAGACTTTAACCGGCGATTCGGTCAGGTTAAATCAAATATTGGTTAATTTATTAAGCAACGCGGTCAAATTTACCGCGCAAGGTGAAGTCGGCCTGAACGTTTCTTGCCGCTCCGCGTCGGAAAAACAAATCCGGCTGTACTGCGAAATCACCGATACCGGAATCGGTATTCCGCAAGACAAACTCAACCTTATTTTTAATGCGTTTTCCCAAGCCGACAATTCTATGACCCGAATCTACCAAGGAACGGGACTTGGCCTGGCTATATCGAAACAATTGGTTCAACTGATGGGCGGTCAAATCGGCGTCAACAGCCAGCCCGGTATCGGCTCCAGTTTCTGGTTTTGGATCGATCTGGAAAAATCGAAAGCGCTCCCGAAAACATATAAAACCAATACAAATTACCGTTTTAAAGCTAAGGTGCTCGTCGCCGAAGACTACCCCGCCAATCAATTGGTGGTCCAACGGTTTCTCGAAGATTTAGGCTGCGAGGCCGTCCTGACCAACAATGGCTTTGAAGCCATGAAAGCCTTTAAAAACCAGAATTTCGATCTCATTTTCATGGATTGCCAAATGCCGTTTATGGACGGCTACCAAGCAACGGAAGAAATTAGACGCTATGAGCAAGACCGGCAAACCGGCCGGAACATTCCGATTGTTGCGTTAACAGCCCATGCTTTGGCGGAAGATGAAGCGAAGTGCAAAGCGGCCGGAATGGACGCCTGGGTCACCAAACCCTTCACCCGGCAAGATTTGAGTAAAACTTTACTCAATTGGCTGCCGTCCGGGTTGATTATCGCCGATCAACCGGCGTTAAAAACCGATATCCATACTTTGGTTAAAGCCATCAATGTCGTCGAAGATAACACGGCGATCGATTTGGAGTTTTTTACCCGTCAATTCGATATGAAAAGCATTGAGGATATGGCTTTCATTTCTACATTAACACAAGTATTTCAGGAAAATGCCGCCCAAACCCTGAGCAATTTACAGCAAAGTATCGATAACGAAGATAGCGAACAAGTCCGCAAACTTGCACACGGTCTTAAATCGTTAAGCGCCAATGTAGGCAGCGGAAAGTTAACTGAGCTGTGCATGAATATGGAAGCCGGAGGTAAACATCGCGATCTCAGCAATGCTCAATTCCTGCTGGAATCGATGAAACAAGAATACTTAAGGGTATTAACCGAACTGAATTTGTTGTTTAATAAAGCCTAGAAGCCTCCATTTATCTACAACACCGTACGCTAGCCGCTTGTTGCATTTATCAGAACATCAAAAAAAATTACTGTTGCTGCTTGCCGACGGCGAATTTCATTCAGGTACGGAACTAGCGGCTTTACTTGAGATCAGTAGACCTGGAGTTTGGAAACAATTAAAAATTCTCGCCGAACTCGGCCTGAAGCTCATAGCCGTCAGAGGTAAAGGTTACCGGCTGGAAAAAGCATTGGCGTTATTAAACGAAAACCAGATTTTAACATCAGCCAGCCATAAGGCTCGAAACTTAATCAAATCGTTTGAGATTTTCGACCGGATTGATTCGACCAATAGTTATCTATTAAAACGCGCCTCTTTACAGGCGGTTTCAGGCAGCGTCTGTCTTGCCGAACAACAAACTTCAGGACGAGGACGGCGCGGCCGCTCCTGGGTTTCACCCTACGGCCACAATATTTATCTGTCGGTGCTGTGGCGGTTTCAAACAAGTCCGTCGGCTATTTCCGGACTCAGTCTGGCTGCCGGAGTCGCTGTCATCCGCGCGCTAAAAAACCATTACCCGCATGCCTTTCAATTAAAATGGCCTAACGACATTTATTTCCGGCAAAAAAAATTGGGCGGTATCTTAGTCGAAGTTTCAGGCGAATCGGACGGTCCTTGCCATGCCATTATCGGTTTAGGTTTAAACACCTATGTACCGGAGGCGGAGGCATCTACTATTAACCAGGATTGGACGGATTTAAGCCGAATCACCGGGCAACCTGCTTGCAACAGAAACGAATTGGCCGGGGCCTTGTTGAGCGAACTCTTAACCACTATTGCCGAGTATGAAGACACCGGACTTGCCGGTTATTTAAACGAATGGCGCGCCTATGATTGCCTTAAAGACAAACCCGCCGTTCTTTATGCCGGACAAAACAGTTATGGCGGCGTAGTAACCGGCATCGACGATCATGGCTTATTGTTGCTAACCCTGCCGGACGGTACGATAAAAGCCTTCGCCTCGGGCGAAATCAGCTTTAACGATCGCTGATGAATTTATTAATCGATATAGGCAATACCCGGCTAAAGTGGGCTTTGACCTGGAAACGTGACCTAAAACCGGGGTTACCGCTCCAAAATCATGACATTAACAAATCTTCGCTAACTCGGTTATGGCAAGTCCTGCCCACGCCGAAACAGATCGCTATTTCTTGCGTCGGGCCTAATTCTTTATATACCGTGGCAGTATCGGTAGCTAACGATCTTTGGCCCGACGTTCGAATTATCGACGCAACCTCAAGCCAGCAGTTTTTTGAGATCAAGAACGCTTATAATGAACCTGAAAGATTAGGCGTCGACCGCTGGCTAGCCATTATCGGGGGCTATCGAAAATACCGGGAATCCCTCTGTATTGCCGACTGCGGCACGGCAATTACAATAGACATGGTTGATCGAACCGGCGCGCATCTGGGCGGCTTGATAGCCCCTGGACTCCGCTTAATGACAGAAACGCTGGTCAAAGGGACTGCCAATATAGCGCCTGTTACGGCTAATTTTGCCTTTGGCTTAGCGACCGCAACCAATGCAGCCATTTTTAATGGCGCTTTAGCCAGTGCTTGCGGCCTTATAGACTTTGTCTTTAATCGATACCCACAAAGTTTATTAGTACTAACCGGCGGCGATGCCGAAAGGGTGGCCGCGCAGTTATCTAAACCAGCTATTGTCGTACCCGGCTTAGTTTTACTGGGCCTTGCCGAATTGGTAGAACAATCATGATGAAAATTCTATGCCTGCTCGTTATTTTAGCGAATCTCTACGTCTTACTCTGGGAATACCGGCAAGGCGCTTTTTCTGCTCCGCCAAAACAAACCGCCCAGCTTACTGTGACCGGAACAGAGCCAATCATTTTATTGAATGAGAAAAACCCAGTTGTCGGCAATCAAAACGCAACCGGCAACAAACAACACTAATAACTTACCAACCAGTCAGAATAGTTTGTCTTATTTGATAGACATCAACAGTTGTTCCAATGCAAAGCCCGCAAGCGAGAGAATTTTTTCCTTTGGTGTTCTTGCATTCTGCTTATAACATTCACTAAGGCTTCAATCGCATCGAGGATATAAGGTCCTTTATTGAGCATGACGCATTCGGCCCGCGCCGCCATGGCGGCATCGGTAAATTCAGGCCTAGACGCCTTGCCTTTTTTAGTCATCGACTCAAGCACTTGAGTAGCCCAAATAACCGGAACATGCGCCGCCTCGCATAGCCAAAGCAATTCTTCTTGGATTTCAGCGAGACGAATGTTGCCTAATTCGACAGCTAAATCTCCGCGCGCAATCATAACGCCGACTTTATGACGGCCGAGCGTACCTAACAAAATATCCGGAAGATTTTTAACGGCTTTATTCGTTTCGATTTTAGCGATAACGGGAAGAGCGGACGCTTGACGCTTCGCCATCTCCGCCATCAACCACTCCATATCGGCCAACGATTCCACAAATGAAAATCCGATCAGATCGGCGTGGCGGCAGACAAAATCCAAATCGATTAGATCTTTCTCGCTCAAGGCGGGCAATTGCAAATCGGTATCGGGAAAATTTAAACCTCTATCACTATGCAGCCGAACCCCGCCGGGTTTTGCCGAAGTAATTTTAAGCAGCGCACCTTGTTCGGTGATTTTTTCAACTACCGCGCCGATTTTTCCGTCGTCTATCCATACGCTGTGTCCTGGCTCCAGCTTTCCAAGCACCGATGAAAGTGTGCAACCGATATGAGCGGGACGGATTAACACACCGCTACTGGAATATTCCGCCGGTTTGCCTTGCAGATTTTCTCCGGTAAGCAATAAAGAATCGCCTTTTTCGACTCTTATTTTTACCGGTTCGCCGGCAAAGTGCCCTAAATTGAATTTTTGCAAGGTTTGTTTAGTATTCTGCAAGCCTAGTTTATGCAGTTTTACCTCGCATCCTGAAGCGATATAAGCATCTTTCTCGCAGCTCGCTAACCATTCGTAATTCGAAAGCGCTTTTTCAATTTTCAATAACCGGGTTCTTTGTTGAACATCGGAAAATTCAAGACCGACGCCTGGCGTTAAGCTTTTAAGCAATTCTAACGGTGCCGGAATTTTAAACAGATCGTTGTTATCCAGCGATTGCTCCAAGTCGGCGGTTAAAACAAGATAACCCGACGCGACCACCGTTCCGTTTCTGTCTTTTTTGGTTTTAAGGTGATAAACCGGAGCTTCCAAAAAAATAGCTCCGGTTCTTAATTTATGACCGGCTAAATCGATCAACACACGGCAAGAACGCCCGGTTTCATGTTCGGCTTTGCGCACGTTATCGATCATTTTCAACCAAACCGGTTCGTCATCGTGAGCGCAATTAATCCGCGCGCAGGTCATACCCTTATCCAGCATGGCTTTAACGAGGGCATAATTAAAGGCCGCTTCAGTACTCAACGTCACCATCACATGGGTAGTGCTATGTTCGTAAAACTCCCCAAACAATTCGGCAGTATGCTGTTGCAAAAGTTTACCGCCGTTCTTCATGACTTGGTCGAACGGGGGTTTTGTTTTTTCCGGATAACCGGCGCCAGTGGCCCGGGAAAGTAAATCGATCACCGCATCGAAGGACTCTAAAACCGAGGCTTCCGCCCGGCCTAAAGACGACAAACCAGCGTGAGCCAGTCTTTCCTGAATTTCGCGTAAATCGTACTGACGCATCGCAAGATAATGCACAAGATTGAGCGCACTTTCATTAAAACTACGCGACGTATAATATTGCGGGTATTGTTTTAGCGTCTGGCTGGCGGAAAGCTCTATATCGTTACGCAGCGCGGACAACTCGGCAAGCAATTGCTGCAATATTTCGGAGTAACTCCCGGAAGTTGTTTTAGAAGCGGTGGCTGGCATACCTTTATGATGTAATTTCGTTAGCGATTAGCGTCCATTATTACGATAGATTCAGTAAAATTAATCGCTTCCAGTTGGTTGAAAGGCGATTTTAACTTGCACTCAGTTAACTTAAGAATTAATCAACATAACGGTGTCTTATATTTTTCCCCTCGAACATGAAAATTAAATATTCGTTCATATTGCGGCAATGGTCGCCGCAACGCTCTAACGATTTCATAATTTGAAAAATATTCAGCAACCGGCTTAAGATACGCGGGTTTTCGATGACAAAAGTTAATTGCCGCCTGATTCCGGCCTGATATTCCTCGCCGTAGTCCCATTTTTCATTTAATAGCGTGTAAGCACCGTCAAGGTCGCCGGTATCGAAATATTGGGTCACTTGTTTCAACATATTGCTGATCATTTCGCCCATTTTGATAATATCGCGCAACAATAACTGGTTAGGATCGCTACTGCCATTATCGAATAAGGCCATGATTAAACGGCTTATTTTGACAATTTCATCGCCGATTAACTCCAAATCTACAACCATTTTGGAAACCGACATGATTTTGCGTAAATCATTGGCGACCGGCGAACGCTTAGCCAATAACGTGACGATAGCGCCGTCAATCGTTAACTCATGATTATCGATCAGCCGGTCGTTTAAAATAATGTTTTCGGCCAGATGACTATCCCTGTCTTGCACGGCTTTTAACGCCGACTGTAATTGATTAATAACCAGCCCGGCCATTTCCAAGACCAAATAATGTAGATTATCCAATTCGCCTTCGAAAACGAGAGAGGTATGTTCTTTTGCTACCGGATTCATAGGGAAAGATTGCTAGACTTGTGAATTTAAAAAACTAACCAAAACGTCCGGTAATATAATCTTCAGTTAAGGGATGTTTCGGGTTGGTAAATATGTCGTTAGTTTCGCCTACCTCGACTAAGCGGCCGAGATGGAAATACGCGGTGCGATTGGAAACCCGCGCCGCTTGTTGCATCGAGTGGGTAACGATCACAATCGTAAAATGTTCTCTGAGCTCGGCGATCAACTGCTCTATTTTCGCCGTCGCGATCGGATCGAGCGCGGAGCACGGTTCGTCCATCAGAATAATTTCCGGGTTAATGGCAATCGTTCTGGCAATGCATAGCCGTTGTTGCTGACCGCCAGATAGCCCCGTTCCCGGTTCGTTAAGCCGGTCTTTCACTTCTTCCCACAATCCCGCTTTTCGTAAGGAAGATTCCACCACGGCGTCGAATTCGGTTTTATCGGACGCTAAGCCGTGTATTTTCGGTCCGTACGCGACATTGTCGTAAATAGACTTAGGAAATGGATTCGGTTTTTGAAACACCATGCCGACTTTCGCGCGCAACGGCACCACGTCCAAGCCTTTATCGTAAATATTGGTCTCATCGATGGTAATTTCTCCTTCCACACGGCAACCGGCGATTGTATCGTTCATCCGGTTGATCGTTCGCAAAAAAGTCGATTTTCCGCATCCGGAAGGGCCGATGAAAGAAATCACTTCATGGTTGCCGATTTCCAGGCTTAAGTCGCTGATCGCCTGTTTTTCACCGTAATAAACATGCACGTTTTTACAAACGATACGCGCGTGGGTAGACGTGATCCGGCCCACCGTCTGCTTATAATCGCGGTCGATTTTAATCGCATGAGGTGAATCTAAATTGATTGCTTTGTTCATAGCTTTAGTTAAAGTAGTATCGCGTTCTTGTAAACTGTTCATATAATCTGCCCTACCAGCGCCGTTCGTAACGTTTGCGGAGATAAACGGCTAAGCCGTTCATTGAAATTAGAAAAACCAGCAAAACCAATATCGCCGCCGAAGTACGCTCGACAAACGCCCGCTCGGGACTATCCGCCCAAAGAAATATCTGCACCGGCAATACCGTCGCAGGCTCGATAAAATTTTTGGGAATATCGATAATAAACGCAACCATGCCGATCATTAATAAGGGCGCGGTTTCTCCCAAAGCTCTGGACATACCAATAATGGCGCCGGTTAACATACCCGGCATGGCTAACGGTAAAACATGGTGGAAAATAGTTTGCAATTTCGACGCCCCCATCCCTAACGCAGCTTCCCGGATGGACGGCGGGACCGACTTTAAGGCGGCGCGCGCGGCAATGATAATCGTCGGCAACGTCATCAAGGTTAATACCAAACACCCTACGACGGGTGTACTTCTGGGTAAACCGAAAAAGTTGATGAACATGGCTAAACCCAATAACCCGAACACAATCGACGGCACAGCGGCAAGATTGTTAATGTTCACTTCTATCAAATCCGTCCATTTATTCACTGGAGCGAATTCTTCCAGATATAAGGCCGTCGCAATACCGATCGGAAACGATAAAAAAAACGTCCCGACAAGAGTTAATACCGAACCGGTAATCGCGCCGTAAATACCCGCCAGCTCGGGTTCGCGTGAGTCCCCTGCGGTGAAAAAAGTTTTATTGAAGTGTTTAGCGATCCGGTTATCGGCTGTCAAATAATCCAGCCATCCCAATTGACGGTTATTAATTCGGCGTCCGCTTTCCTCCACGTTCCGATCGATATTGCCTTTCATGAACATGTCTACGTCATCGCTCGCCGGTAACCACAAACTTTGTGTTTTACCGATTAAGCCGGGGTCGTCTAATACGCGAGCTTGTAATTCATAAGCGGCACCGCTGCTCATGACGGCATTGAGTTCGTTTTTTTCGCGCCGTATTTGCACGTCCGGGAATGTTGCCGATAAAGCTCCCTTAATGAGAGCGTTGTAATCGGCTTTACCGAGACTACTCCGGTCGAGCGGCGAATTATTAGGATTTAAAACGGCAGGATCGAAATAAATATCGAGCCGCACCTGAGTTTGAAGAAATGCGGTATAGCCTTTTCTTGTGATATCGGCAAATAATACCAAAAGGACTATCAGCCCTAAGAGAATGCTCATTAAGCCGAATAAGCGGAATCGTTGTTCGGCGGCCCTGCGTTTAGGCAAACTTTTTTGGACCATATCAAAGGTCGATAACGTCCTAGTATTCTCACTCGAAGTCTGAGTCAAATTATTCATAATGTTCACGGTATTTTCTAACGATATGTAAGGCGTAAACATTCAAGATTAACGTTACGATAAATAAAACCAGTCCCAACGCAAAAGCCGCTAAGGTTTTCGGACTGTCGAATTCCTGGTCGCCGACGAGCAAAGTGACGATTTGAACCGTGACTGTCGTAACGGCTTCAAACGGATTAAACGTTAAATTAGCCGCCAATCCTGCCGCCATAACTAATATCATGGTTTCGCCGATCGCCCTGGATACGGCCAGCAAAATACTGCCGACTATCCCCGGCAAAGCCGCCGGAAAAATAACTTGCCGGATGGTTTCGGCTTGGGTTGCGCCCAACGCGTAAGCGCCGTCGCGCAAGGCTTGCGGCACCGCGTTCATCACATCGTCCGATAATGACGAAACGAAAGGAATGATCATCACGCCCATGACTAAACCCGCCGCTAACGCGCTTTCGGAAGATACCGTTAAACCGAACTGCTGACCGAGATCGCGGACAAACGGCGCAACGGTTAAGGCTGCGAAAAACCCGTAAACCACAGTAGGAATACCGGCGAGAATTTCTAAAGCCGGTTTTGCCGCCGCGCGGAAACCGGGACTGGCGAATTCTGATAAATAAATCGCCGACATGAGACCGACCGGCACCGCTACGATCATTGCAATCAACGAAACCAATAAAGTCCCGGTGAATAACGGCACCGCGCCAAAAGCGCCCGATGACCCGACTTGATCGGCGCGCATTGCGGTTTGCGGACTCCAATCCAAACCGAACAAAAAATCCGTTACCGGTACGGATTTAAAAAATTGAATGGCTTCGAATAAGACCGAGGAAACAATGCCTATGGTGGTAAAAATGGCGATCGTCGAACAAAGAACCATCGCGCCCGTCATCACTCTTTCAACCGCGTTGCGGGCGCGATGATTTTTATTAATGCGGCGGCTGGAAAAATAAATCCCTGCTAGAGCAAGCGCGATAGCAATGACACTCAACAATCCCCGGCTGATCTGTTGCAAGTCGCGGTAGTGTTCAGCAGCGTTTAATATAGCGGGGTCGGTTTGAGTCCCTAGCGTGGTTCCGCTAACCACATTCTTGATGTCGTTAAGCGTGACATAACGGTCTGAGTTGGATTGTACTTTTAAGTTTTCCGGCAGCCCCGAAATTACCGAATTCGCCAACCAAGAACTTTCCAGCGATAACCATACCACCACTATAAACAAAGGCGGGATCAGGCACCATAAACTAGCGTATAAGCCGTAGAAGCTGGGAAGGGAATGTAATTCGCTTATTTTACCCCCGGCTATTTTTAACGACCTGCGTTTTCCGGTTTGATAGCCCGCAAAGCTTAAAGCTAGCAAGGTAAGCAACAAAACTGAAGGTGACATATATTACATATTTATTATCGATCGGTCATAGACTGTTCACAACCTGCGTCCCATCTTGGACTTGCACCTTTAAGTTATGAATGCCGACTCTGCCGAAGTACACATACGCTTCGGCAAAATCGATAACCGATGGGCGATAGGCTCAATGGGATTTAAGCTTTATAAGGCCAGAAGTTTTTGGGCTTTGACATCCGCGGCGACTTGCTTACGTTCCGCATCGGGCATTGGAATGAGTCCTTTATCGGATAAATAGCCTTCGTTACCCCACGCTTTTTCGCTAGTGAATTCTTCTAAAAATTCCGCAATCCCCGGCACGATGCCAATATGTGCTTGCTTCGCATAAAAATACAACGGCCTAGAAACGGAATACTCGCCCGAAGCTATGCTTTCAAACGTCGGCACAATACCGTCAACTTTAATGCCTGTTACTTTGTCGCTATTTTGTTCCAAAAAACTGTACCCGAACACGCCTAAAGCATCTGCGTTAGCTTGCAACTTTTGAACGATTAAATTATCGTTTTCACCCGCTTCCACATAAGCGCCGTCTTCGCGAATAGAGTGACAAATGTTTTTATACGCTTTTTCATCTTTTTCTTTCAGCGCTTTAAGCCAAGGATAGGTTTTACAACCGCCTTCCATAGCCAGCTCGACAAAAGCGTCACGGGTACCGGATGTCGGCGGAGGACCTAACACTTCAATTTTGACGACCGGTAACTTAGCGTTGATTTGGTCCCAGGTTTTATAAGGATTCGCCACGGTTTTTTCCGCGCCCTTAGGATCGGGGATTTCCTTCGCCAAGGCGTCGAACAATTCTTTCAACGTTAATTCCATCGGCTTTGCTTGACTGGAATGGGCAATAACAATACCGTCGTACCCGATTTTAACTTCAACAATCGCCTTTACGCCGTTTTTCGCGCAGGTATCGACTTCGGATTGTTTTATCCTCCGGGAAGCATTACTAATGTCGGGATGTTGCACGCCCACTCCGCCGCAAAACAACTTAAAGCCGCCACCTGTACCGGTCGATTCCACCTTGGGTGATTTAAAATTGCTCGATTTACCAAACTGTTCGGCAACGACGGTTGAAAACGGATAAACCGTGGATGAACCGACGATAGAGATGTAATCCCGGTTACTTTCAGCCTGAGCTATACCGCCGAAAAGAACCGGAATTAGAGCGAGCAATACTTTGTTATTTAATTTCATAAGCTGTCTGATTCTTGAATTATTAAGGTGAATGTTGTTAAACAATAAACCTCTTTTGTTACATTTCCATGACATTCACATGACAAATTTCTGCGGGTAAATCTTCTTGAATTCTCGATAAATACTTATATTTAAATAAATTTCAAAAATAAACCCGGCTCCGCGAAAAACGGTATAAACTGTATATACCGTTTTAATTTTATGGAGACTGTTCTTATGACAACAACGCAAACAACAACTAAAAGCCCTTCTTCCAATCCATCTTCGGTACCGGCTTCTTCAAAAGCGGCGGCTAAACAAACAACGCCCAAAACCGGCAGCGAAATACCGTCCCCGAAGCCGGTCGTCACGGTTACCGGAGAATTTCCGGTGCAAAATCAAATCGCGCCTTTCCAGGTTAAAAAGAAAAAAAACGATAAAAAAGTGATTCGGGATAGCTTTTCATTTCCGCAGCAGGATTATCATAAAATCTCGGAACTTAAAAAAATTTGCCTGGCGGCAGGTGTGCATGTAAAAAAAGGCGAGCTTTTACGTGCGGGCTTACATTTATTAACGGAAATGAAGTTATCCGAATTAATTAAAGCGGTGGGAAAAATCGAGCGGGTTAAAACCGGCCGTCCGAAAACCGATAAAAAATAACATAATACCGGTATATATTTTTGGAGCAGTCGAGCGGCTAACATAAATACCGGTTCGACGGACATCGAACCGGTATTAAAACCGGCTGCAGATCACTGTCACGTATACAACAGAATGGTAAATTATTCTT
>DLHW01000067.1:95193-95578 GCA_002483425.1 Methylococcaceae bacterium UBA7658 | reverse complement strand
TTTTTGCGATATTGGTAAGTGGCTGGTGTAATGGTTGCCAAATAAAGAAGAATACCTCTTAAAACAAAAGGTACCGCGCCACCGATACCAAAATAATCCATCTCTTTTTTTAATGTAGTCCAATAAAGCAACAATAGGGTAAACAGCCAAAACCAACGGTAATAGTTATAGTTTCGGGGATTTTCAAAGACCCTCAGGATGAACAGAATCAGGCTTGCCGGCATCCCAATATCCATCGCGTAAAACCAATTTCTAGTCCATTCGATATTGATGCCTAAATTTGGATCGTTCCATCCCATGCCTGTATTGTCTCAATCATGGCTGTGTTGTCACCAGATAAATCTCATCCCTGCTGTTAGGGCCGTAGGTTGGGGTGAGGAACGAA
>DLHW01000067.1:73776-95157 GCA_002483425.1 Methylococcaceae bacterium UBA7658 | reverse complement strand
CCTCACCCCAACCTACGAGCTAACACAGGTCAAAACCAGAAAATAGATAGGTCGTTATAAATATACATGTTGTTATGAATATAAAGAACACATAAAATCAAGCCGCCACAAAAAAGTGGGGGATCAGTTCGGCGTAATATCCCTGCTTTTTTGCGATATTGGTAAGTGGCAGGGGCGATGGTAATCAAATTTGCACCAATAACGCTTCGCAACCCAGAGAAAATGAAAATTGTAATAAAATAGACTCGATCAATATCGATATATCGCCAACCATAAAACATTCCATCAACCCCTAAAAACGTCCACAAAAATAGCAACGATAAGATACCCTTAAAAAATCGATAGTAATATTTATAGATATTAAAACTTTCAAATACTTTTAGTATAAACAGGATTGCGGTTATTAGCATCCCAATTTCGAATGTACTCAACCAAATATCGAGCCAATCTATACTGTTCGCATCATTCATCATGGCTGAGTTTTCACTGGGAAAATCTCAACCCTGCTGTTGGATACATCTTTAAACGTGTCAGATAAGGAATCCCTCGTCATTGTCATTTTATCAATGCCCGTAATTGTCCTGATACCGCTAATAGTCGTCGTCCTGAATAGGAACGGAATATTCAAAACACGATCTCCATTGGTGTTTTAGGTAACTTCAACGCTAGTTTTACCCGAAGCTTTAACACCACTTAAACAGCAATAAGTATAGCGCCCGTCACTGTTTTGGTCGGTTAATATTAAGTTGTTGGGGGTTTCTGCGCTGCCGTTTAAAACAATTGGTATGGTAATTACGGAATACCCCAAGTCCGTGCTTTCCCACGGCACTCGCCCATAAAAGGCGAGAAGCCTGGCTTGGTCTGTGTCACTTAACCATGACTTGAAACCCCTCCAATCATTACAATAATTCATGATCGATCCTGGATCATAATTGCCTAGGCTCAGACCATCATAAGACTCAATGCTAGTCTAGAGCCAACGTTATTATCGATTCGGTCCGTTAATGATTGAATCGTTCGTGCTGAGCCCTTCGATATACTCAGGAGAGCCTTATCGAAGCACAAGCACCTTTCGACAGGCTTTTATGCTCTTGGTACCAGGCGAACGAAGGTTAAAACTTTCAAGGCCGAAGCAATAACAGGGCGACATGCCCGGTCCGGCAGTGGAGGACTATTACCAGTTATCGNNCCTAGCAACGCCCAGCGAAACCGCCATTGATGATCGGCGTCAAACTCCTGAAGATAACTCACCTTTTTGCCCGATCCGCGGGCCACCGGAATACCGTCGCGGTAAACGACCCGCTGGCTGGATGACGAGGGAATCCGCTCGCCCGGCGTGATGATGCCGCATAGATTTAACGGATCGGCGGCGCTGAGGACGGTCAGTTCGGCGGTTTTTTCTTGCTTTCGGATGTCCTTGAGCAAACTGAGCGCTTCCGGCAAGGCGAACTGCTNNCCCCGGATGTCGCCGCGCGCTTCCAACCTACGATAAACATAAAGCAGCTCCCGCCAGCTTGGGATGCCCTCTTCCCGTTCCAGCACCTTGCGGAACACCACGCCGTAACGGAGTAATAAAGTCCGGGCGATATGTTCGACGTGCTGATATTTATCCTCGAGTTCCACCCTGGACGGCCGCAAAAGCGACCAGCGGCCCGCCGCCGCCATCGGGTCGTGGCTAGGGTAGCGCTTGCCGCGCCGGTGCAGGATTTTTTGCGGCGTGACCAAGGTCCGAAGACCGTGAAAACTGTCGGAGGTCATCAAACCGCACACCGCTAACTCGCCCAACGCTTCTTCGATCTGGGTTTTCAATAAGCCGGTTTCGCGGACGATTTCTTGAAAGAAACTAGCGCCCCACTCTTTCAACACCGCATACACTTTTTGGGCATTGGCTGATAANNCCGCCAATAGTCGATATGATTGCGGGCGATCAAAGCAATCGGCGTGGATTTTCCAATAGATTTCGGCGAATTCTCACCCGACGGCTTTAACCGCAGCCAGATGAAACGGCCTGCCGTGCATATCTGGTCGAGTTCCGAAGTATGATAAGGTTTTACCCGCTTGGCTAATATGTCCGGCTCCCAAGAAGCCGCCGCCAAATGGCAACCCTCAAGCTGCTGCAAAACTTTCGACAAGCCGGATTCCCCCGAAACCGGATCGTGTAAACCGTGCCAGCGAAATAAAAAGCGCATAAAATCAGCGGGAGCTACGGGTTCAATTTCCTTGCGCAGTTGTTTTAAGGTATAGCGGTGCATTCGCGCCAGCAAACCCCGCTCGCACCATTCGGTCGTTTGCGCGCCGGGCGTGTAACGGCCGCGCAACACAACGCCCTGTTGTTCGAGCGCTAACAAGGCGATGTCGATTTCGGGAGCGGGTAAACCCAACGTTTGAGCTAATTGTTCGGCGGTAACAATGGCAAGACCTTCCAGACGGCTGCGCAGAATTTCCTGCAACACAGCTTCGTTCGATCCAGGTTTATTTGTCATGACCGGCGAAATCGGCGGCGTTAACGGCGCGCCGGGAAATAATATCAGTAACTCTTCCAAGCGTTCCGCCGCAACCCATAGCTGTTCGCCATGCGGTAAAGTCATACGGGTTGCTCGTTGGGTTTGCTGCAGTTGTTGGAACATCGCGTCTAAATTTTCGTGTGCCGGACGGGTTAATTTTGCGCCGCCCCGCTGCACTTCGCGCCCGGTCATAAACCCTAAGATCACCAGCGCATCGTGCAATTCGTCTTCATTCCTCATTTCCGGCCATGCCTCGATACTCACTTGGGTAATCGCTTCGGGATTTAACCGGCCGAGTTCGGCGGCTTCTTGCGGATTGCTAAGGCGGCGTTGCTGGATCGCCAGCGTCCGCCGCTCTTCCGCCGGCGTATCGTCGAGAAAGGCGTAAGGTTTGGCATTGATGATTTCCTCCGCCATCGGCGATGGACTGGTTAAATCCCGCGCAATCACTTTGATCCTGCCGTCTTCAATGCCTGTCAAGACGTGTTTCAAACCGTCGATATCCATCAGTTCATGCAGACAATCCCATAAAGTCTGGTTGACCAGCGGATGATCCGGCACTTCGCGGTCGCCCGCCAGATTTTCAAAGCACGCGAGTTGATCGGGGAAAATGACTACGATCAAGTCTTCGGCGTCATTCCGCTGAAAAATAGCGGGAACTTTCTTACCGGCGCGGTTGCGCGGCACGGCTAAAGCGGTATTGGCGACCCAGCGCCAGCGCGTAGGGAACATCGGCGCAGCGAGCAAGGCTTGTATCAATACCCCCGTTACCGTATCGGCTTTAAGATAACCGGCGGGTTCGGCGAGCGGAAAACTGTGCGTAGGTCCCAGGGACAGGACGATAGTATTTTCATTGGCGGCGGCTTGCAGTTCGAAATTGAAGCGGCGGCAAAAGCGTTTCCGCAACGCCAGCCCCCACGCCTTGTTGATGCGCGAACCGTAAACCGAATGGATGACGAAATGCATGTCGCCGGTTTCGTCGAAAAAACGCTCGAAGACGATATTGTTGAAGGTCGGCAACACCGTCAGCGCGGCTTTCGATGTTGCCAGATAATGCAGCAACTGTTCTGCTGCCGCTGAAGGTAAAGCCAGCTCTTGGTCGACAAATTGCCTGGCGGCATCTTCCCCGTGTTCTAACCAATTATCCATCAACGTGAGCAACTCCGAAACGGCAACCGAAAGCTCAAAACTGCGTCCCGGCGCTTCGCCGAACCAGAACGGAATATTGGGCGGCTGGCCGTGGGCATCTTCAACATAGACTTTGCCTTGTTCGATTTTGAGCATCCGATAGGAATTATTGCCAAGCTGAAAAATATCGCCAGGCAGACTTTCAAAAGCGAAATCTTCGTTCAACGTGCCGACGAACAGACCCTCCGGCTGCAGAATGACATCGTAGTCGAACTGGTCTGGAATCGCACCACCGTTCATGATCGCGGTCAACCGCGCGCCTTTGCGCGGCCTCAGCATTTCATGTACGGCGTCGCGGTGCAGGTAAGCGCCGCGCCGTCCCCGCCGGGTATGATAACCTTCGCTCAGCATAAGAACGACTGCTGTATATTGTGCCAGACTTAAACTGCGATAAGGCCAAGCCTTTGTGAAAGTGTCGAAAAGCGCGAGCTCGTTCCACTCGCGGCAAGCGACTTCGGCAACGATTTGCTGCGCCAGCACATCCAGTGGATGCTCGGGAATCCGAATCGTGTCGAGTTGATCTTTCGCTATCGCCGCCAGCAGCGCCGTACACTCCACCAAGTCGTCGCGCGATAACGGAAACAAGCGGCCTTTCGGGATAGCGTCGAGACGGTGGCCGGAACGTCCGACCCGTTGCAGGAAAGCGGCAATGCCGTGCGGCGAGCCTAATTGGCAAACCAGATCGACATCGCCAATGTCTATGCCGAGTTCCAATGACGCCGTCGCCACCAGCGCCTTAAGTTGGCCTTGCTTCAGACGATGTTCCGCCGACAACCGGTGTTCCTTGGCAAGACTGCCGTGATGGGCGGTAACGGCGTTTTCGCCAACCCGGCCGGCAAGTGCAGCGGCGGCGCGCTCCGCCAAGCGCCGCGTGTTGACGAAAATCAACGTCGTCCGGTGTTCGTTAATCAATTGTTCGAGCCGGTCGTAAATTTCCCCCCAAACCTCATTGGCCATGACCGCTTCCAGCGGCGAACCGGTTACTTCGACAGCAAGATCGCGTTGCCGGACGTGACCGGTATCGATAATGTTGCAAGCCATTTGCCGGTTACCAGTGAGAAAATCAGCTATCGTCGAGAGCGGTTTTTGGGTGGCGGAAAGTCCGATGCGAACCGGTGGCTGTCTGGTCAATTGTTCGAGACGTTCTAGCGACAACATCAGATGCGCGCCGCGCTTGTTGCCTGCTAGAGCATGGATTTCGTCCACGATAACCGTGTTAACGGTAAGCAGCATGTCGCGCCCGGATTCCGATGTCAACAGGATGAACAGCGATTCAGGAGTGGTGACTAAAATATGGGGGGGAGACCGCCTCATCGTGGTGCGCTCAGCCTGGCTGGTGTCGCCGGTGCGGGTTTGCGCCCGGATGACGACGCCCGGCAAAGCGGCTTCCAAAAGCGCCATGCCGATGCCTTCCAACGGCTGTTCCAGGTTTTTCCGGATGTCGTTGGAGAGCGCTTTCAACGGCGAAACATACAGTACTTGAGTTTGGTCCGGCAGTCCCGCCGATAAGCCTTGTTGCACCAGCCGGTCGATCACCGCCAAGAATGCCGCCAGCGTTTTACCCGAGCCGGTCGGCGCCACAATCAAGGCTGATTGCCCGGATTGGATAACCGGCCAAGCTTGACGCTGGGCTTCGGACGGCGTTTTGAACTCAGACCGGAACCACGCCGCAACGATAGGATGAAAGCGCTTAAATACCGATGCTGCTCTTTGACTTTGGTTCAAAATATCCGATTTAGAAAATGTAACTCTGGAGCGATTCGACTTCGAATCATTTTATACCGTTTTGCTTAAGTTTGATGTCTATGATTTTTTTACTTTTTAAGACGTGTAATTTTTGCACCAAAACTTACAAAATTTTGTAATTTTTAGTGCATTTGACAAATTTAATCCGGCAATTAAACTGATTTTCAATATGTAACTTAAGCGTACGATTAATTAACCATTCTCAAGCTATTGTAAATAAATAGATTGCTTATAATTTTTAACATGAATTAAATTTTTGGAATAACAATTGCTTCATTAATTTCATGTACGGTTGAATAAATGCTATCTAAAGTTTAAAAGTATGATTTTATGATTGATTGACCATTTTTTAGGAGATACGTCATGGTTAAAGCAAAAACAGCAGTTGCACGTAAAAACACCACACAACCCATTTACGTTGTTGCAATCGCCATGGCTTTGATGGCGGCTGCCAATATCGCTGTGAATTTGCCTATTTAGCCAGAAATAGGAGCTTCCGGGTTAAATACTGTTAGCCGCATTTTAAGAAAGATTGAGATGGGGATTAACTCGGAGTCAAAGCAGTTGAATTTGTTGAAAAACGATAATCTTTTCAACATTAAGGTAAATCGTTAGCTTTTAATATTTTCCGGCAGATTAAAATGACGCAACCCCGGTTGCTATTTATTGAAGAGGACGAAACCACGCTATTTTTTTCCTTCAAACAACATGTGCGCCATTTTCTTCGCTTTGGTTTTCAAGTAACCGAGATTATGCTGATGCGCTACAACTTCAATAGGAATTCGCTTATTCACCGTAATGCCCAATTTTGTCAAGGCATCTATTTTTTTGGGATTGTTTGTAATCAATTGGATGGATTTGACTTGCAGACTTTCCAGCATTAACGCGGCAATATTGTATTCGCGTTCATCGGCGAGGTGTCCTAAGTGGATGTTGGCGTCTACCGTATCCAAGCCTTCGTCTTGCAGATTATAGGCTTGCAGTTTTTTCAATAATCCAATACCGCGGCCTTCTTGACGAAGATAGATTAAGATTCCAGCTTGCGATTCGCTAATCATGTGCAAAGCCATCTCGAGCTGTTCGCCGCAATCGCAGCGGCGCGAACCCAGCACATCCCCGGTAAAACATTCGGAATGAATGCGTACCGGTATGTTTTCTCTGCCAGCAACATTGCCTTTGACTAGAGCGATATGCTCCTTATCATCGATATTGTTACTGTAATAATGCAGGATAAATCCGCCGTGCCGGGTAGGAATGGGCGTTTGGACTAAATCTTCTAGGTGTGGCTTCACGGGAATAGTTAAAGCAATAAATTCATGTCTATTTTACCTAAATCGATTAATTCAATTGGCAATTTTTTAACGAGTCGGTGTCGAATGCACGTTAAACAGTCAGTATTAAAACGTTTTTAACAAACATTCAAACTAAAAAACGGCTATT
This sequence comes from Methylococcaceae bacterium UBA7658, assembly GCA_002483425.1. Lineage (GTDB taxonomy): Bacteria > Pseudomonadota > Gammaproteobacteria > Methylococcales > Methylomonadaceae > Methyloglobulus. The sequence continues at coordinate 88,279 of DLHW01000067.1, read as the reverse complement.
TTTATTTAATTGCTTCGATCAACTTAAGAATTCCGGTAGATCTGCTGTCAATCTTAACGGTCGAGAATCCTGCTAATTTAATGTTTTTAACGGTATCCCGGTTAATGTTGGCGCCGAATATCTTAACCACTGCCGGATTAAGCCAATTCATGAGGTCAGCATAGAACGAATTTGCGCTAATAACGTGTTCCAGCAGAAGCACACGTCCGCCGGGTTTACACACCCGGCGCAGTTCTTTTAAGCCTTTCACGGGCATAGGCACGGAACAAAATACAAACGAACCGATGACGATATCGAAACAATTATCGGCATAGCTTAAAGATTGTACATCCATTAGGGATAAATCAACGTTAATATTCTTCCGTATTTTTTTCTGCGCCGCTTGTTTTAGCATTTCCGGGCTGAAATCAATCGCTGTAATACGAGCATTTTTGGGGTAAAAATCGAAGTTTTTGCCGGTGCCGGCGCCGACTTCCAAGATGTGCCTACCTTCGGCTTTAGCCCATAAATTTTCCCGCCAGCGCTTAAAAAAAAGCCCCTCCAACGGCGCCTCGAACAGATCGAAAAAAGGGGCAATTCTATCGTATCGTTTTGCTATTTCTACGCTTTCGGATTTCATGATTTCCGGCAATTGTAATCGTACCGGCATATTACACTAGAGGTACGCGCCAGAACAAATACGCCATTTTAAACCAAGCGAATCAAAGCCGCTTACAAGGCATCTTGCTTGAACTTTTCAACGCTCTGCAAAGACTAAAAATTAAACATTAGCAGAAGAAGGTGTTCTATGAAACTTCCAATTACGGGCGGTTGTTTATGCGGCAGAATTAGATATAAGATTACCGCCGAACCTACCGGCACTGCCAATTGTCATTGCCGGACATGCCAGAAAGCCGTGGGGGCGCCTTACTTCGCGGCGCTTTTCGTACCGGCGAAAAGTCTTAAAATCACCGGCGAATATAAGGAGTTCGCCAGCATTGCCGCCAGCGGAAACACACTATATCGCGGTTTTTGCCCAGAGTGCGGGACATCGCTATTTGGCCGGAACAGTCAATTTACCGAAATCAGGCCGGTATCCGCGGTTTCGCTGGATGATCCTAGTCTGTATAACCCTGAAAAAGACATGTGGACGGACGACGCTCAGCCTTGGGATTTCATGAATCCGGACTTGCCAAAATTTCCGGGTAATCCCTGGAAATAAGCTATCATTCGTTTAAACCATTTCGAGACGAGACCCGGAGACTTTATGCACGCCGAACTTAGCACCATCAACATTGCCCCAGCCTCCTCCCATAAATACTCGGTCATTTGGCTGCATGGCTTAGGCGCGGACGGGCACGATTTCGAAAGCATCGTGCCGAGTCTGCACCTGCAAGCCGACGCCAATATCCATTTTATTTTCCCGAATGCTCCCGTGCAACCGGTCACCATCAATAACGGAATGAGGATGCGCGCCTGGTTCGATATTACGGACATGTCCCGGGAGGAACACGCTGTCGATAGCGCCGGAATTTACCGATCGGCGGAACAGGTCAATCAGCTGATCGCTGTCGAACTCGACAAAGGTATTCCCGCGGGCAACATCATGCTGGCGGGATTTTCGCAAGGCGGCGCTATAGCTTTGCACTCGGGGCTTCGCTATCCGGAAAAATTGGCCGGCATTCTAGCGCTTTCGACTTATTTACCTACGCTAGAAACGTTGGCTAACGAAGGCTCCGCCGCTGGGAAGACAACACCGGTATTTATGGCGCACGGCATTCTCGACGCCATTATCGCTATCGAGACGGGAAAGTCGGCTTACGATACATTATCGGCGATGGGATACTGCGTTGAGTGGCATGATTATTTAATGGAACATGCGGTTTGTGCGGAAGAAATCAACCATCTGTCGGTTTTTATGAATTCGATTTTGGTTTAAACCCGGCAAAACAATATTGGTTATTTCTAAATTGTTATCAGGCGTCTTTTATAAACAAGTCTAACTACCGGAACGGCTAAACGGTTACTTAAGCAAAGACTTACACTTACATATCTTTGTGCCTACTTATGCTTAATAACCCGTTTGCAAAACAACTTCTCGGCAGCTTCATAGATTTAGCCCCTATACTGACTGTTATTTTAATTTTTCAAGTTTTAGTCATCCGGCAACCGTTACCCGACGCCGCCGGTTTACTCACTGGCACTTTATTCGTCGTACTAGGGCTTACCCTCTTCATCCAAGGACTAGAACAAAGTCTGTTTCCGCTAGGCGAAGCGATGGCGTATGCCTTTGCCCGTAAAGGCAGTTTATTTTGGTTGCTGGCATTTGCATTTTGTCTAGGTTTTGGCGCGGCAATTGCGGAACCGGCATTGATTGCCGTTGCAGAAAAAGCAGCGGATACGGCAAGCGCCGGCGAGATTATCGAGCAAAGCCAAACCGCCAAGACTCATTACGCATTAGGTTTACGCATAACGGTCGCTTTTTCCGTCGGTGTAGCCATTTTAATTAGCGTATTGAGAATTATCAAAGGCTGGCCGGTTTATTATCCGGTTTTTTGCGCCTACGGGTGCATTGGGGCAATGACGCCTTTTGCGCCCAAGGAAATCATTGGTATTGCTTACGATATCGGCGGTATTGCAACTTCAACCATCACAGTTCCTTTGGTAACTGCGCTCGGCGTCGGTCTCGCCACTGCTATCAAAGGCCGTAATCCAATGACGGACGGTTTTGGACTGGTGGTTTTTGCTTCTTTAACGCCGGTGGTTTTTGTTATGGCCTACGGCATGGCCGTATGATGGAGCTCGCAATCCATTTTGCATTAAAACTCTTGGAAACAGCTAAAAATGTTTTGCCGATTGCTAGCGTCATTATCGTTTTTCAGCTTTTAGTGATCCGCAAATCCTTACCTCATTGCAAAAAAACACTCGCGGGCTTCTTTTATGTCTTATTAGGTATTGTATTTTTTTTAGAAGGTTTGGAAATGGCGCTCTTTCCGGTTGGAAGCCTAATGGCGTCCCAGTTAACCAAACCCGAGTTTTTAGGAATCAATTCGCTATCGCAAACCATCAGCTGGCAAACGTATTCTTGGGTTTACGGCTTCGCCGCCAGCATCGGATTTGCAACGGCATTGGCCGAACCTGCTTTATTGGCAGTCGCCCTCAAAGCCGAAGAAATCTCAGGCGGAACAATCCGGCCATGGGGTTTACGGATAGCAGTTGCAACCGGGGTTAGTTTTGGCTTAGCCTTAGGCGCTTTCCGGATTGTTACCGGAATAGAACTCTACCTTCTTATTCTGAGTGGTTATATGGTAGTGATTATCCAAACTTTGTTCACCCCTAAAATGATTATCGGATTAGCCTTTGATTTAGGCGGAGTCACTACCTCAATGGTTACTGTTCCGCTGGTCACTGCATTGGGTTTAGGGCTGGCTGAAGCAGTACCCGGACGCAACCCGGTTTTGGATGGCTTCGGTATGATAGCCTTTGCCAGTTTATTTCCGGTCATATCAGTATTAGGCTATGCCCAGCTTGCCCATTGGCTAGGCGGAAAACATCTGAGGTCAAAACAGTAAGGAGCGCCATGCACTTTAAACTAATTATCGCTTTTGTCGAAGACAATAAAACCGATCTGGTCATGGATACTGCCCGCGCCCATGGCGCCAAGGGCGCAACCGTAATCAATAACGCACGCGGCGAAGGCATCAAGCAATCGAAAACTTTCTTCGGTTTAACCTTGGAAGCCCAGCGGGATGTTTTGCTGTTTCTAGTGGAAGAACATCTTAGCCGGTTGATTTTAGAGAAAATAGCAAAAGCCGGTGAATTCGAAAATAAACCGGGTGCCGGCATTGCTTTTCAGATTGATGTTGAAGACGCCATCGGCGTTTCACACCAATTGGCGCGATTAACAGAAGAACTGGTGGATAAACTATGAGCGAAAAAATACCATTGATCCGTGTGAAAGACGTCATGAAAACCGATTTCGGAACGATAGACGGCATTGCCACCGTGGACGACGCGTTAAAAAAAATGAAAGCGCTTAAAACCGCCGTTTTGATAGTGAACAAGCGTCATGACAACGACGAATACGGCATGATAACCTGCGGCGATATTGCCCGGCATGTGCTGGCGAAAGACCGGGCGCCGAACCGTGTCAATGTCTACGAAATTATGAGTAAACCGATCATTTCCGTCCATCCCGAGATGGATATTCGCCATTGTTCCCGCTTGTTCGCCGACTACAATCTCGTCCGTGCGCCGGTAATTGAAAACCGCGCCGTCATTGGAATTGTCAGCCCCAATTCGCTGGTATTGGACGGTTTGTACAAAATTATTCAATAAATAGCATCTAGCAAAAAATATCAGTACAATAGCGCCCGACCAGAAATGGGATGTTGAGAAGGTATGACCACTAAACAAGGGTTGCCCGGTTATCAATGTTGTCGTTCTGTGTTAACCGTAAGTTTAAATATGAGGAGTTTTCGATATGGCCACAGGTACTGTAAAGTGGTTTAACAACACCAAAGGTTTCGGTTTTATTGCCCCGACTGAAGGTGGTGAGGATGTATTCGTTCATCATTCCGTCATTCAGGGTAAAGGCTTTAAAACCTTGAATGAAGGTCAGCCCGTCAATTTTGATGTAGAATCGGGACCAAAGGGTTTAACCGCAGTTAATGTTGTACCTAAATAAGCGGCATTCCCATTAAAAAAGGGCTTTATGGGCAGCCATAAAGCCCTTTTTTGCAGGCCGTTAGTAACTTTAGCCGGTTATTTTAAGGGTCGGCCTTTGACGTCTTTATCGAAATGACCGCCCAAAATCAAAATAGCCTCGACAAAGCCCCATAGGAAAGCGTAACCGGGCAATCCGACCCGCCAAAGCAAGAAATTAACAACAATTTGGGTCACACCAATGCGGTAGAAACCCAAATAGAACCGGTGCGCGCCTAAGTAACCGAGTAACAAGGCAAGAAGAAACGCGGTAACCTTACGTTTAACCGCTTCACCTTTATCGAGCGTTGCCGCATAAAGATTGACGTTATAAGGTTTTACCCCTCTCAGATCGAATTTAACATGATCGCCTGGTTCGGGCGGAGCGCCCGCTATCCACACGCTCATATCGAAAGTAAATTGTTCTTTACCGGTATTGATAGTCCCGCTTTGAGACTCAGGATCGTAATTCTGTATAACACCTATCACACTTGTTCGCCTTATTTTTAAACCGGATCACATTTATAAAATATGATGCCGATAACCATTAAGATAAATTTTTCTCAGTTCAAACCGCTAACCGCCGTCTTTTAACCGCACCGCTAAAACATCGCATTTTGCATGGTGCAGCACACCGGTAGCCGTCGAGCCTAAAAGGAGCGATAACCCATGCCGCCCGTGCGATCCCATCACGATAAGATCAGCGTTATTTTCCTCCGCAACCCGGGTAATTTCGTATTTAGGACTCCCTAATTCGACATAAACACAATCATGGCTAACACCAAATTGATCGGCACAACCAAGCAATTTTTTTCTTGCAGCGTTGATCATTTCGTTCGTTAAATCGACATCGAAGGAAGCATCCCAACCAAAACCGGCATCCGGAACGGGCATACTATCGACCACATGAATCATGCTCATTTTTGCTCGATAAGCATCGGCCAATGCTTTTGCTTTACTAGAAACCTTATGAGCTTGTTCAAAAAAGTCGACTGCCAACAATATATGCTGATATGTTTCCATCTTATTTCCTCATCTGGCTACCAATCATCGGATGGGTTGGAGAATCATACGACCAGACTATTAAAAGCACAACTATTTGTAACTCTCCGGATTGCTTAACCTCCTCCGTCCCGCTTAATGCAGGCATTCCTTAGCACTTTTCAGTTGAATTGCCGCACATACCAGCCGTAATACAGCATCCAGGCGACAAAAAAAACCAGATATCCCGACCACAATACATCCGAAACAAAATGACCTCCCGCCGACATTCGCGCCAGCGCCATCATCACCGCAAAAACCAGCGATAACGTTAAATAAAACCGCTTGCGTTTACGGGACAAAAAGTAAAGAGCAAAAAACATATACCCGATAGTGCAATGCCCACAGGGAAACGATTTATCATCGGTATGGCCTTTTAACAAAGGCGGAACATAAGCGTATTGCCCGCCGAATCCGTTGATGTGAACCGGCCTAGGCCGCCCCCAATGATCTTTAAACACAAGATTAACAACCAAACCTGGACCTAAGGCGATCACCATCACGATGTATAACGCCGGTTTGCGCCAGGCCAGCAACGAGGATAAAACAAAACTCAACAACACAACCAATAATGCGCCGACTAAAATGGAAGCCGATATCAAAGGCGCGTAGCGATAAAGCGCGTCCCACAGCCACCAATCGCGCCAAGGCCAAGGGTTTCCGGTCTTACCGGCGCTATAGAACAATGCAGCGGCTTGCCAGTCGAGATTAGTCAGCCAAAACACAGGCGTTGTGAAACAAATCAAGCCGAATAAAACGATTAGCTCGCGTTGGCGCAGTTCGAGTTTTGAAAGTGTCATTCTAATTTCCGTATGTTTTATAATGATTTAAGCTATCGGTTAGTTTTTCACCAAGAAACAAGAAGTAAGGCCGTTTCAAATCCGCAGAATTAACAATCGTACCGGCCGGTTTAAAATCAGCAAAAGCGGCTTTTAAGCTGGGGGGGATTTTCGGAGGCGGTTGCTCGGACACAATTAAAGCCGTTTTACCGGTAAACTGCGCTGGGTCGTCCCATATTTCATATTGAGAGACGACTTGTCCGCTCGCTTCGTAGCGATAGACCTTAGGATGACCGGGTAAATAAAAAGCCAATTGGCTCGTTAAATAACGATGACCCAATGTTATCAATAAAATGTCCCGACTATCGTCCAACAAAATCTTTTGCCGCACCGCATCGACCGAGTGCGCCAATTCGCGCCAATGTCTGAATCGGCCGGTTGGATCCAATGCGGCGCTGGGAAATTTAAGCGTTTGTATTACCAAAGGCAACCCATAGACTAGCAATACCATAAAATATCCGGTCGACAAAGCGGTCTTTAAACCAGTTCGCCAAATGCCTCCGAAATTTTGTCCGCTTAGCAAAATCACTCCGGTCAAGTAAAACGGCATCGGCCAATTACCCTGCACTTTTTGGATAAAACTTAACCCGATAATGCCGATCAGCAACACAGGCCCCATCAGAAATAGAAACTGCTCTTGCGCCGTCAGAAGAGTAAAACGGCCGGTTTTTTTAATCGTCACAATCAGTATCATGCCAAAAATTACCGGAGTCGCTAGCAGCAGTTGAAAACCAATAAATACAGCGCCCTCCTGTAACCGGGTTGTTAAAGCAACCTGCTCTTTATTTACGAAATGACTTTGGCTGTGGGCGAACATCACCCAATTATGTTCGAAATTCCAATAGATGACCGGTATTAGACTAATAAGCACCGGTAGTAGATACACTAAAAACTCGCGCTTGCAATAACGCCGGCGCGTTTTATCCAGCAACAAATAAACAACCAGCAGCAACGGTATAAATAATGCTACTTGCTTGCTCAGTATCGCCGCCCCTGTCCAAACGCCGGCCCAAAACCAAGCTTTTCCTTCGTTAACAAACAAAGCCCTGCGCAAATAATAAAGACTCATCATCCAAAAGCAAGCCAGCGGCGCATCGATGGTCATAACAAAATTAGCGATAGCATTAAACGGCATGGCGAGCAGGAGTAAAATCGATAAGGCTCCCGCTTTTGGCGAATAACATTCTTTTGCCGTGGCATAAACATAGCTAAGGCATACTGTCCCTAAAACAACCGCAGGCAAGCGCACGGCAACCGCATTATCGCCGCCGATAGCGGTGAAAACGGCAATCAGCCAAGCGACCATAGGCGGTTTGCTGAAATAACACCAGTCTAATCTGCGCGACCAGTCCCAGTAATAACTTTCATCGCCCATTAAATCCAAGCCGCTCACCGCCACATAAGCGGCGCGCAAAAAAAACACGCTTGTCAAAATGTAGACAAAATACCGGTTTAAAAAGCTGATAAGTTGTTTCACCATCCCCCGCTATCCGTTTTTTATGCAACGGTTTATAAAACGTTTATACGCCTTGTTATGTAAGCCTTTACAATTTTAGTAATTCCATTTCCTTCATGATAAGGACAATGTATGTCAAATCTATTACCAAAGATTTGTGCCTATTGTTATCTTATTGTACGACTGCATTTCATTGCTCGTTACAGTGCGCGAACGGAACACTGGATTATAATAACTATCCCATACGTCTATTTCATACGCCGCATATTCCAAAACTTCATGATCCGCCGGCAGTTCCTTCATTATTTAAGTCTGATAGGTCTTTCGTCCGGACTGAACGGCTGTTTATCATCCATTCCAGAACAACTTTATCCTGCCTCGAGTTTCGGTAATGCAACACTGCTTCACTTAACCGACTGCCATGCACAATTATTACCCGTTTATTACCGCGAACCTTCGATCAATACCGGAGCCGGCGTATCCAATAATCGCCCTCCGCATGTGACCGGACTCGCGTTTCTGAACTTCTTCGGCATCAAACCGGACTCTAAAGAAGCCTATGCTTTCACGGATCTGGATTTTGCCGAAGCGGCGGCGGTTTACGGAAAGATGGGCGGCTTCGCGCATCTAGCGGCATTAATCAAACAACTAAAAGAATCCAGTACGCACGGCAATATTTTATTACTGGACGGCGGCGATACCTGGCAGGGTTCGGCCACTTCGCTATGGACCCAGGGCAGAGATATGATCGAAGCCTGCAATCTGTTAGGTGTGGATGTGATGACCGGACATTGGGAGTTCACTTACGGTAGCGGACAAGTCCAAAAAAATTGCGCTGTATTTAAGGGTGATTTTATCGCTCAAAACGTTTTGTTATCCGAAGAGTCGCAATTTGCCTTCAACGCAAACTCCGATCAAGTTTTTAAACCTTATGTTATAAAGGAGTTTAACGATAGCCGTATCGCTATCGTCGGTCAAGCCTACCCTTATACGCCGATAGCCAATCCCAAACGGTTTATTCCCGATTGGCGATTCGGTATACAGGAAAAGCGCTTGCAACAGCTCGTCGAGAAGATCAAACAACAAAAAATTGCCGACGTCATCGTTCTGCTATCCCATAACGGCATGGCGATCGACTTAAAACTGGCCGCCAGCGTCACTGGTCTCGATATCATTTTAGGCGGGCATACCCACGACGCCGTTCCGAATCCGGTTTGGGTCAAAAACAGCAGCGGACGCACTTGTGTGACGAATGGGGGCAGTCACGGCAAATTTCTAGCCGTTTTGGATTTGGACATCCGGAATCATCGTTTAAACGATCTACGTTACCGTTTATTGCCGGTTTTTTCCAATCTTTTAGAACCCGACCGTGCGATGGAAAATTTAATTGCCACTATCAGACAACCTTATTTGGCGCGCTTACAACAAAACATAAGCGTTGCCGACCGGTTACTCTACCGCCGCGACACCTTCGAAGGTACTTTCGACCGGTTACTGCTGGAGGCTCAGCGGACAGTCAACGACGTCCAAATTGCCTTATCGCCGGGTTTTCGCTGGGGAACTACCATTTTGCCCGGTCAAATCATCACCTATGAAGACATCATGAATCATACGGCTATTACTTATCCCAACACGCTCCGGCGCACGTTGACAGGGTATGACATCAAAACATTATTGGAAGACGCCGCCGATAATGTTTTCAATCCCGACCCTTATTATCAGCAAGGCGGCGATATGGCGAGAGCCGGCGGATTGAATTTCCGTTGTAATCCGAACGCCGGAACCGGTAACAGAATCAGCGGACTTCGATTCTCTAACGGAGAACTGCTGGATGCAAGTAAACCCTATACCGTATCGAGTTGGGCTTCAGTCAATCAGGAAGCCTCGGGGCAACCGATGCACACAGTTTTGCTTGAATATTTACAACAGCACGGTTGAAATAACCAGCAAAATTAAAGAAGGCTCTAGGTGACAGTTCAGTCTGAAGTCTTTTTAAAGAAAATACACAAGCTATTGTATTAATGACAGAATTAAACAGCTGGCACAGTTTTATCGCGCCAGCCTTATTGAATGATAAAGTTAGGTATTTAATTCACCCCAAGTCTATTTATGCATATTTTTTTTTTACGGCTAGCGAGTATTTTTGCCCGGTTTCCTTTCCGGCCTTATCAACTCGCACGGCTTCGATAATACAGTCACCCGGTATTGGCCCACTCGAAAAAACTTCTTCATCCCGGCATGTTTTGGCGATGTATCCAAAAGGTGTTAAATCCCAGCCGTGTTGCCGGTAGTCCTCTACGTGACCCTCCAACGCTGCCTTGAGTCTATCTTGCATCTGACGGAAGGCAATGTAGTACCCCAAGCGCAATGGTTGTTCTTCGACAGTCCCATCGCTCTTAGCTACTAGAACGGCAGTAGAACCCATCGGAGTGACCGCCATCATCCAGAAAGACTCAAGGGCATGAACAAGCTGACCAAGGGCATTCTCCTTAATGCCAGTCTTCGATAATAAACTCCGGTCATCTTCGCCAATATAGGAAGTCCAGTCTATGGCTTCGGGAGACCTGCGTAGACCGCCATGCCTAACTGCGTTTCGAATGGCTTCATCATTGCATCGCTCAAGAAAGCGCCCAGCCTTGAGAGGGCGAAGCACCTTTACAACGTCGCATAAAGTCTTGAGATCGCTGTCATGGAACATAGGTTCGCTGTGGTTCACCATGGTCGCGTACGCGTCGAAAACTTTGCCATGCTTACGCAGACGTGTACTGTCGATCTTGAAGACGATTCCCTCTTGACTCCCATTGTGCGTAGCGTAGTCCGCCGCGATGCGAAACGACTTCGTCAATGATGCAGCCGGTTGATTCACGTAACCCTGTTGCAGGATCTGTTCCCGTACAGTACCGGCGAAACTACCAGAGGCTCGGGTTGGAAAACCGTATTCCATGAACAGCTCGGCGAGCTCCTTTAGGTTCTGGCAATTCCAATGTGGCTTGTTTACCAGCCGACCCTCGCCACGGTATAAGACCGCATCTCCACTAATCGGAGAACCTGCGAAGAAGCCGAAGAACTCTTGCGGGAAAATTCGAATACATTGGGCCGGAAAGAGTTTTAAAGACAGAGGCCCATCGGTGAACGCTGAGTAAATACCTTCTACGTCGGACTGCAACCCAACGGAGTCAGGAAGAACCGGGTCTCCACCGAGCGCTCCATGCCTTAATAGCTCCTCCAAGCTGGCCGGCGTGTTAATACTGCTTTTAGCGATGCATACCCCATGAAAGTCCATTTTCCTGGCAAGCGATACTATAAAGGACCACACCGGCAACTGAGTTTCGATGCTCTCATCCTCGAACCAGAACGCCTCAACAGCCAGAACAATTCCGTTGCTCATCGGCGCCCGGTAGAAGGTGACAAACCCGAATGCCGTCTGACTCTCAAGCCCGCCTAATGCCGGACGGGGACCTACCGTAATGAACTTATATGCTCCGCTCGACAAGTAATGAGGAATAGATGCGAGGTAAATCGGATTGCCGCGCAGTTGCGGGAGGCGTTGCTCAAGCTTTGTAGCGATTCCGAGCATCTCCCCAAAGTCATCGGTTGATCGAATCTCCGCAATTTTCATCAGTCTGCTACTATTCCCGATTCGCCCAAATCTTATTTATGTTCCATAACCATCTCGTGCGATCCCATTTGAAGCCGCATGGCGCTGTGCTCGATATGCATTAAATGTTCTTCGAACTTTGGGACTAAACTTTGTAAATAAGTCTTAAGCTCGGCGCTGGTAATCGCTGGAATAATCTCTTCTCTCAACTTGGCGATAAAGTTTTTCGAAAACGGCAGTTCATGATCGATATAAGCCTTATCAAAAGCGGCTCCGGTTTGTTCTTTAAGTCTTGCCAAAACCGCCGGTTCGCCGGAACCGGCTACGGCCGGTTTTAACCCGGACGTCTCGGCAATACGCCGCGCTTTTTCCCGGATCGGTTCGTGATCGTCGACAATCATTTGCGCCAAACTTTTCACCAACTCGGCATTTCCTTTTTTCAGCGCCAGCCGGGCGGTTTCGATATCGATGCTATTCATTTCATCGAAAACCGCAAAAGCGGCGGCTTCATCGGCGGCTGCAGTATTAAGATAAAAAAAAAAAGCTATTGCTAAACCTGCTAATAAATAACGGGTCATTGTTTTTTTCATAGTGTTATTTCTCCGTAAACAAGTTCTTTATAAACGGCCGGACTGCCCGCTGAACGAGCGAGCAATTCCGCCGTCATTATGATGTCTAATCCCGCTTTACTGCCTGCCACAGGGCTAATCGAGTTCCTTCACATTGACCGGAAAACCGATCTGAACGTGAGTAACCGTGCCGGGCGGTTCGGTGCTTTCAAAAACCGAACCGTCCGCTGCGCGGAATTGCACAGCACCCGCCGGTGTAAACGGAAATGCACCGTGGCTAATACCATCGGCGTGATAAGCTAGATCAATCAGCATTAAAACCGAACCGTCCGGGGTTGGGTCTTTGGGGCAATAATTGAGCTGACGGATAAAGTCCGCTTCGCCCTTCCCATTTGCCGTAACCAGATGTGGAAAACCGCCGAACGCAACCGGTAAAAATGTGGGTTGAGTCGAACCGGGCAATTTAGTTTTCCAGATTCCGTACATACCGTATAAGCCATTAGGCACCAGACGATTGAAACTGGCCTCAACTTTTGCGCCACCGTCTTGCAAACAACGGATTTTCAACTTAGCTTTCGCTTTAAGCCAATCGCCCAACGTAATGGGTTTGTTCGAAAAATTTCCGGTTGGCGGCAAAGGATTAGGCGGCACCGTACCGAAGACGGGCAATGGCGATCTCACACCGTCTAAACCGGCGACCGTCCAAACTTGTCTGAGCGGCAGATTTTTAAGTTGCGGATCGGGGTCGGGAAAGCCAAAAAAAGCCTGAAAGTTCGGATCCACGGTCGTCGCCAGCAATATCCCTGGATCGCAATTCGCTGCAGAGAGTTTAATAGCGTCGGACGCCCCCGTTTGAGGATTGTATTCGCCTAGGAAAGTGAAATGCGCCGGTCCGAAGGGTTCCGGTAATTTCCACTGCGGTACGCCGCAAATATCGTTGGGTCCAGTGGTCGCTCTTCCTTCTATTTGCCATGTCCGGACCGGCTGACCGTGATTTCCGGCTCCGGCGGTTGCAATTGACGTTATTCCTAACAACAAAATAGCGGCTAGACTGAACGCACATCTATTTAGCACCGGATTCCGTCCGTGAAATTGGCGCGAATTGCCGTCCGTAAAGTGAGATCGAGTAAACATATCAGTGCCCCTTTTTAACTTTATAAGCTGTAATTCCGCCGGACGGATTGTTTTGTCCGCCGGACGGCACGTAGACCATACCGTTGCTGATAACCGTTCCGGCATCTAAAGCGACATGGTGCGGTTTACCTAAACCTAGACCGAATAAAGCATTCAAATCCCGGGTTTGATCGGTAAATAAAATATCTCCATTTTTCGCATCGAGTACAAACAACTTACCGGCTGTGGTCGTCACGTAGACTAACCCGTTTGCGGTCGATACGTGCCGCAGCGCCGCACCTGCTAATAGTTCGACATAATCCTTGCCGCCGTCGAAATGCCAATTCGATTTACCGGTTGCGGCATCGAGCGAATAAACCTTCACCCGCATACCGGTTGCCGGATCGGAGTCGGCGGACACATCCTCAACATCAGCCCAGAAAGCCGGGCTGAACGTAGCAAAAAACGCATTTAAATACCGGCTGCCCGGCGCATTGAAGTTAGCATCCGAAAAACCGTCATCGATGCCTTCAAAGCCCGCGACAAAAACGCTGCCATCGGCATAAGCCGCGCCCGCTTGGATACCGCCTAAACCGGTCCGTTTGCTGATTTCACGCTCCCAAACCGTGGCGCCGGTATCCCGGTCGACGGCTCTGAACAAACCCCCTTTGCTGCCGTTACCGGCTAAATCCCGGTTCTTGCCATGCTTAAATTTAGCGGTGAATAATACCGGCGGAGACAACACATCGGCGTCGCGATAAACCGGATTGTTGGGGCCGGACGGCTCAGGAGCACTTAAATTAAATACATCGCCGTTATGAAACTGATTAAACCAGACGAATTTACCGGTACGGTAATCGATTGCCCACAACGAATCGCTCCTGTCGATGAATCCGGCCGGTTGCGGTGACTCGGGATAACCGTCATAAGGCGGACTGGTCCACTGTCCCGTGCCGCCTAGTATCAATCCCCGTTTCAGATCGAAAGCAAATCCCGAACCGGCCGACACACCCGATCCGAACATTTCATCGGTACCCGGTTTGGTTGTAACGGTCGGCGTCCGCCATAGTTCCTTGGGATGCAACGGATCGGTAATATCTAAAGCGACAATCATACCGACCGCTCCGCCTTGAACGACGGCATCGTTAACAATGACATCCATCCCTCTAAATAATAAAGTCCTCGATTTTTTACCGTGACCGGG